>CAYPCQ010000070.1:0-47242 GCA_964409245.1 uncultured Verrucomicrobiota bacterium | reverse complement strand
CACCATACCACCCACCTGGTTTATCTGTATATCTTTTAATGATACGTTGTACTAGCCATCTTCACAGGGCGTCTGCCGCCGGGCCGCAGCGGGGCTGGGCGGGATCAGGTTTTGGTGGCCAGCGCGGCTTGGAGCCGTTTCAAATCGGGGTTGTTGGGAGTGGAAACCGAATTGATCACCTTGATGGCCGCGGTGCGCGGATCCCGCCAGACGAACTTTTCCGCGTGGCCATCGGCGAATGAAAAACTACAGCCCCGGCTGTGCCAGGAGGCGGGCAGGTTCATCCACTGGTCGCCTTCCGGGGCGAACCCAAAATGGCCGTCATCGATGCTGTTCTCGTGTTCGTCCAGGAACACCAAGACGCGAGCGGGAGGCGGAGCGGTGATGTCCGAGGTTTTCTTATTCACTTTGTAACCCCGTTGGTTGAAGAAGACCAGGCCAACATCCACGCCATTCATGTAGCCATTCATGGAATAGCTGCGGACCCGCGGATAGCGGCGGCTCCCAAACATCGACCGGCCCAGGTCGCTGGGGCACCGGTAAATGGCGGCGGATTTATTGTATAGGTATAAGAGCCCGTTCTGGATCGGGATCGTGTTGGTTGAATCCGCGTGGTTGTCCTGCATGTAACCTTGGATCCATACCTTGGAACCGGGACCGACGTTGGGATCGTTGGAGACCAGGTTTTCGCCGTGATCGCCGGAATACATGGTCCAGCAGAGCTGGAGTTGCTTGAGGTTGCTGGCACACAGCGCCTGCTGGCCCTTGGCCTTCGCTTTGCTCAAGGCTGGCAGCAGCATCCCCGCCAGGATGGCGATGATCGCGATCACCACCAGCAGCTCGATCAGGGTGAACGCCAGGTTTGCCGGACGACTTCGTGGCTTCATGGCGGGTGATTGTGCGCCGCTGGAGAGGATGCGTCAAGCGGGTCCGGACACCACTTTTCTCTGGGTGCCTTATCGGCAGCAAACCAATTCCCCGGCGGCAGCGGCGTATTTCAAGGCCAGGCCGGGGGCTTGGCACCGTTGCTGGGCAGCTGCTTTACGAGTTTCGCCAGAGCATCCGCTTTCCATATGGCTGCCTGCGCGGGATGGCAGGAAAGGCTATCCCATCACCTTGGGCAAGCAGGCGCTGGCTGATAATGGGCGTGGTGCTTGTGCCCACAGCTGCCGGGCGGACTTGATGTCCTGGGGCATCTCCTCGCGGGGTGGGCGTGGGCGGATGGAAGTGGTTTTGAAGGCTGATCCGCCACCGGCCGATGGCTAAAACGGGGTGGGAGATGTGAATCCCTTTAAGAAATAATTCCGCTTTAGGTTGGGCTGGAAACCGGGTATGCTTCCCTGGCTTGTGCCAGTCATATGATGCGGATCATTTTGCGGGTGTTGAACTTTTTCCAGCCGGACTCGCCGCGGATCGCGGCGGCGGTGGTGCTGGTTTTTTGCGGGGCTTTCGCCAGCCTCCTCAAGCCCTGGCCGCTGGCTTTGGTGGTGGATGGACTGCTGGGTGACCAGCCTTTGCCTGGCTGGCTGGGAAGCCTGGCGGCTGGCTGGGATAAGCCGGCGCTCCTGGCGCTCCTGGCGGGCTTGGTCCTGGTATTGCACTTTGGGCAGGCGGCGCTGGCATCGGCCCAGAATTTCCTGCTCATCCAGACTGGTTTGCGGGGTCTGGCCCGGATTCGCAACCAGCTTTTCAACCGGTTGCAGCGGCTATCGTTGCGCTCGGCCCAGGAGTCCCGCCAGGGTGACCTCATTTACCGCGCCTGCTGGGATACCTTCGCGTTCCAAACCCTTTTTCAGCACGGTTTGTTTGGATTCCTCACCGCCTTCCTGGGTTTGCTGCCGATGGTGATTGTGATGTGGCAGCTAAGCCCGGTGCTGACTTATGCCGCCCTGGCCACGGTGCCTTTGCTCCTGCTCACCATGTCCAGCCTCGGCCGGGCCATGAACCAACGCGGGTTGCAGGCCCAGCAGGCGGATAGCCAGGTGGCTTCCCTGGTGCAGCAAGGCATCGCCGCCTTGCCATTGGTTCAGAGTTATACCCAGGAAGGCCCGGCCGCCAGCCGGTTCGCCGCGCAAGTGGTGGATTCCTTCCGCAAGCGTCTGGGCCAGCATGGCCTGGAGGTCAGTTACTTGACGATCATAGCGTTTATTTTTGCGCTGGGCAGCACGGGGATCATCTGGCTGGGCAGCCTCCAAGTGCTGCGCCACGAATTGACGGTGGGGCAACTGCTGGTTTTCCTGGCGTATTTAGGCCAGTTTTACGATCCTTTGAACCAGCTCAGCCATGTGGGCGCCACCACTTCCGCCGCCGCCGCCGGCGCCCAGCGGGTTTTGGAAATCCTGGATGCACCAGAGGAGGTGCGCGAGTCTCCCCACGCCCGGGGTGCGGTGAGGAAAATTGCCATTAGTATCGTCCCTACCCCGAAACCCGAACCTTTGGTGGTCCGGGTATCGTCCCCGGAGCCAGCTGCCCGGCCCACTACGGCCCAGTTGTTGGTGAAACGCACCGCCCGGCCCATCCCGGTGGGGGTTGACCAGCCAATCCCAGTGGAGGGGCGGATTGAGTTTGACCGGGTATCTTTCGCGTACCAGCCCAATCAATTGGTCCTGAAGGAAATCAGCTGCCTGATACACCCCGGGGAGGTGATCGCCCTCATAGGGTCCAGCGGATCCGGGAAAAGCACCCTGCTGAACTTGCTGCCGCGCTTTTTCGATCCGGTTCAAGGAGCGGTGCGTTTGGATGGCACAGACCTGCGCGATTTCAGGCTGAAAGACCTGCGCAGCCTGGTGGCGATGGTGATGCAGGATTCGCTGCTGCTGCCCGGCACCATCGCGGAGAATATCGCTTTTGGCAAACCGGGCGCCACTCAACCGGAGATTGAAGCGGCGGCCCAGGCAGCCCAAGCCGAGGCTTTCATCAAAGCGCTGCCCAAACAATACGAAACCGTGGTTGGCGAAGGATCCGCCCGGCTGAGTGCGGGCGAAAAACAGCGGCTCAGCCTGGCCCGGGCTTTCTTGAAAGATGCTCCCATCCTGATCCTCGATGAGCCGACCAGCGCCCTGGACTTGGAAACAGAATGTATGTTGGGAGAAGCCTTGCGGCCGTGGCTGCGGGGGCGCACAGCTATTATCGCGGCCCATCGTTTGCCCACCATTCGCCTGGCCGACCGGGTGATGGTCTTGGAAAATGGTTATTTGAAGGAATTTGGCACGCCAGCCGAACTGCAGATTTCCGGCGGATTCTACGCGCGCATCACGCATGCTGAATGCTCCACGAGACCCGTCTCATCGCCAGCCGCTGCCGCTGGTGATCACTGAACCCAGGCTGGCGGAGTTTTTTCGGGATGGCGATCAGGATTGTTTTACGCGGGCTTTCCGCTATAAGTCCTTACTTTATGAAACGGAACAACACATTTTTCTGCCTTGGGCAAAACCTGGCTTGGTTGTTGGCGGCCGCTTTTTCAACCTCCATGGGCGTGGCGCATGGCTCTGAGTGGCCCCAATTCATGGGATCCAATGGGGACGGCACTTCGCCGGAGAAAGGTTTGCTGCGCGCCTGGCCCGCCGCCGGCCCCAAGGTGCTCTGGACGGTTCCCCTGGGCGCCGGTTATGGCGGGGCGGCAGTCCGCAGCGGCAAGGTGTTCGTGCTGGATCGGCAGGAACAAAAACAGGATATCTTGCGTTGCCTGGACTTGGCGACGGGCAAGGAGCTGTGGAATCTCGGTTATGAGGCTCCGGGCCGGATCGATCATGATGGCTCCCGCAGCACGCCGGCGGTGACCGATGAGCGGGTGTATGCCATCGGCCCGTTTGGCAACCTCCGGTGTGTGGATATCGCCACCCACAAGCTGGTGTGGCAGAAAAACATTGTGACCGATTTTGGGGCTTCCGCGCCCCGGTGGGCAGTGGCCCAATCCCCGCTTTTGCATAAGGACATGGTGATCTCCGCTCCCCAGGGCGGGGAGGTTGGCCTGGTGGCATTCGACCAGGCCACCGGGCAGGAAAAATGGCGCTCGGAAGCCATCGGCGCGATGGCTTATGGCTCGCCCATGGTGCTCCAGGTGGGTGGCATCGACCAGGTGGTGATCGTCAATGGCAAGGGTAGGAGCCCAGGATGGCAAGCTGCTCTGGCAATTCGCCCACCCCTGCAAAATCGCGATCCCGAACATAACCGCCCTGGGGCAGGGGAAGTTTTTCATCACGGGGGCGTATATGGCGGGGAGCGCGATATTCCAGGTAACCCGGCAGGACGGCAAGTGGGCGGCCCAGGAAGTGGCGCGCATCGACAAGATCGGCGGGCATTGCCACCCGGGATTGGTTTACCAGGGTCACATCTATGTTTTATGCAACGTGAACGAACGATCCGATGGCATGGTCTGTTTTGATTCGGACGGGAAGCTGGTCTGGCAGACTAAAAGCAATCCCAACTTCGATAAAGGGGGTTCCTTGCTGACGGCTGACGGCATCATGTATGCCATGGATGGGCGGACCGGCGAATTGCATATTGTGCAACCGTCGCCTGCCGGATTCAAATCCCTCGGCCAGGCCAAGCTGCTGGAAGGGCGGGAGATCTGGGCGCCCCTGGCTTTGGCGGACGGCAAGTTGCTGATCCGTGACCAAAGCCAGATGAAATGCCTCGATATCAAAGCTCAGTAAGCGAGCCTTCGTTGCGTGAATCCGGATTTGCAATGGTGGGGTGATTGCGGCTAGGGTGGCTCCGCAATGTGGCAATTGTGCAAAGAGTTTTTCCTGTTTTTAAAGCAGGAGAAAAAATGGTGGCTGGTGCCCTTGGTGGTGGTATTGCTCCTCCTGGGCGCCTTGATGGTTTTTTCATCCAGCAGTGTGCTGGCCCCGCTGATGTATCCCTTCATGTAAATGGCCCGACCTTTGCGCCATATTCTGGGTATTTCGGCTTTTTATCATGATTCAGCCGCGGCGCTCGTGCGGGAAGGGGAGATCGTGGCTGCCGCCCAGGAGGAACGATTCACCCGCCGCAAGAACGACGATGGCTTTCCCAGCCAGGCCATCACCGCCTGCCTGAAGCTGGCCGGAATCAGTTTGGATCAGCTCGAGGCGGTGGTGTTTTACGACAAGCCCATCACCAAGTTTGCGCGGATGCTGGAGTCCTTCCTGGCGGTGGCGCCGGCCGGCTGGCTGACGTTTCCAAAGGTTTTGCCGTCCTGGCTGAGCGAAAAACTCAACTTGCGGAAGACCATCCGCGAGGAATTGCCCGGGCTGGCCGGTAAGTGCCCGATCCTTTTCACGGAGCATCACCAGGCCCACGCCGCCAGCGCATTTTTCCCCTCGCCTTTTCCGGAGGCGGCATTCGTCACGGTGGACGGCGTGGGCGAATGGGCCACCACGACCATCGGCGAGGGGCGGGGGCACGAATTGAAATTCCACCAGGAGCTGCGTTTTCCGCATTCGCTGGGCTTGCTCTATTCGGCCTTCACCGCGTATGCGGGCTTCCGGATCAACTCCGGCGAGTATAAGCTGATGGGCCTCGCGCCCTATGGTGAACCACGGCACGTCCAGGCTATCTACGATCATTTAATCGATCTTAAACCGGATGGATCGTTTTGGCTGAACCTGGAGTATTTCAATTTTCTCCGGGGATTAACCATGACGAATGAAAAATTCCATCGACTCCTGGGAGGTCCGCCCCGCCAGCCGGAAACCCTCATCGAGGAGCGGTTCACCCACGTGGCCCGTTCCATCCAGGTGGTCACTGAAGAAGTCATGGTGCGCCTGGCCCGGCACGCCCGGGAAGTCACCGGCCTGGGCAACCTGTGCCTGGCCGGTGGCGTGGCGTTGAATTGCGTGGCCAACGGCCGCCTGTTGCGGGAAGGCGTGGCCGGCCGGTTATGGATCCAGCCCGCTGCGGGGGACGCCGGAGGGGCCGCGGGGGCGGCCCTGGCGGTATGGCATGGGGCGGCCGCTCGCCATGACCCCGGAATCCAAGGCGGACTGGCCCATAAAGCCGCGGGACATGATGGCATGCGGCACGCCCTGCTGGGACCGGCCTACTCGGAAGCGGAAATCCGGCAATTGCTGGATGCGCGCCAGGCGGTTTACGAGCGATTGGACGAGGAGAGCTTGCTCAACCGTACGGTGGAACTGCTGCGGGGTGAACAAGTGGTGGGCTGGGTCCAGGGCCGCATGGAGTTCGGGCCGCGCGCTCTTGGCAACCGCTCCATCCTGGGGGATCCACGCTCCCCCAAGATGCAGTCGGTCATGAACCTCAAGGTCAAGTTCCGCGAAAGTTTCCGGCCGTTTGCGCCCATCGTGCTGCGGGAACACCTGGAGGAATATTTCGACCTGGCGGTGGACTCTCCATACATGCTGCTGGTGGCGCCCGTGCGGGAAGCGCGCCGGAAACCGCCGCCCGCCGGGGTGCACGGGCTGGATTTGCTGAAGCAGGTGCGATCCGATATCCCGGCGGTGACGCACGTGGATTATTCGGCGCGCATCCAAACCGTCACGCGGGAGCAAAATCCCCAATTGCACGCCTTGCTCGAACGCTTTTACCGTGCCACTGGCTGCGCGGTGCTGGTCAACACTTCGTTCAATGTCCGCGGAGAGCCTATTATCTGCACCCCGGAGGATGCGTACCGCTGCCTGATCAATACGGAAATGGATTACCTGGTGGTGGGGAATTTCCTGCTCCAGCGCACCGCCCAGCCGCACCGCCAGCTGGAGCGCAGTTTTGAGCCCCAGCTGGACTGACTGCCGCCGGCCATGAAACTCAAACTCAAAGAGAATCCGCGCGAATGGCAAAAACTGGTTTTAGTGCTGGTTTTGGCGGCCGCCGTGGCTGACCTGCTCCTGTTCCGGCGGCGCGTTCTTACGCCGCTGGGTTTTGCGATGGTCCTGATGGTGCTGGGGTTGGTCCTGGTGCTGGCGGCGGCGCGTCCCCGGTGGTTCCGCGGCTTTTACCGCCGCCTTATGACCGTGAGTTTTTACGTGGGGCAGTTCATGGGGGGGATCCTGCTGACCGTGTTTTTCCTGTTGGTGCTCACCCCTTTGGGGCTGATGTTGCGCGCCGCGGGCAAGGATCTGCTGAAACTCAAAAAAAGATCCGGCCAGGCCTCCTATTGGGAGCGGGCCGGCCACAATCCGGATTTTGAACGCATGTTTTGAAATATGAGCGAGCAAGCTAAATACGTGGGCATTGAAATCGGCGGCACCAAGCTGCAAATCGTCAGCGGTTCCACCGGCGGGAAGATTATTCAGCGCTGGCGCTTTGAGGTGGAGGTGGAACAGGGCGGAGCCGGCATCCGGCGGGTTCTGGAGCAGAAACTGCCCGCTATTTGCCAGGAAGTTCCCGCTTTGGAAGCTTTGGGTGTGGGCTTTGGCGGGCCGGTGGATTGGCAGCAGGGGTCGATCGCTTGTTCGCACCAGATCGAAGGCTGGTCAGGCTTCGAGCTGGCGCCATGGCTGGAGTCCCTGGTTTCGCGGCCTGTGGTGGTGGATAATGATGCCAACACTGCTGCCTTGGGGGAAGCCTTGGCCGGCGCAGGGCGCAATTTCAACCCGGTGTTTTATGTCACCATGGGCAGCGGGGTGGGGGGGGGGCTGGCGGTCAACGGCCGGATTTATCATGGGGCCAAGCCGGGGGAATCCGAGCTGGGGCATGTGCGCCTGGACCGCTCGGGAGCGATTGTGGAGTCCCGGTGCTCGGGCTGGGCGGTGGATGCCAGGATCCGGCGCCTTAAATCTTCCCATCCGGAATGCCTCCTGGCCCGGTTGTGTGTGGGAGCCAGCCGCGGAGAATCCCGGTATCTGGCGCAGGCTTGTGCTGCCGGGGATGAACCCGCATTGCAGATATTAAATGAAACCGCCGAAGACCTTGCTTTTGCGTTGTCGCATGTAATCCACCTGTTGCATCCCGAAATCATCATCCTGGGCGGTGGCTTGTCTTTGGTTGGCGAAACCTTGCGGGCGGCGGTGGCGTCCCGGATAACCCCATTCATCATGGAGATTTTCCACCCCGGCCCGAAAATTGTTTTGGCTGGCTTGGGTGAGGATGCCGTGCCGGTGGGGGCCTTATTGCTGGCTGGGCAAAAATAGCCGAATCGTGGCCCCCGCCGATTGCACCGGCGCATACCTTATACTCTGCGCCTGCTGGCCGGTTTGGGCCGGTTTGATTTTCGGTCAAAGGCTCGGTTTGAGCCGGAAAGTTTCCTCCTCCGCGGATTCGCGGACACTTCGCAGGAGCAGGTTCCTGGCATTGGGAAACTGTTGATCGTAATCGGGATTGATGGCGCCCAAGACATAATGAGTGCCATTGACGGTCACCAGGCATTCACCTTTGCGGTGGGCAATGTGGGAAGTGGTTATCTCACTGCCATCCGGGTAGGTGGTGTGACCGAAGACTATTCCCCGCAGATGGATTTCGGGCAAAGCCGTCTGGCTTCCGCCCGGCTTTTTCCCCACCAGCGCCCAATTGTCGAGGTATGCTTCGCACATAATCCCATCCACATGGTTAAGCAGGAGGCATGCCATTCGCATTCCTTACGCACCCGTTTTGCGGGTGGGGATAGAACTGGCGGTATCCCATACCTGCCTTATTATCTAATCGGATCATTCAGAAAATACTTGAGTGAAGCATGGGGCACCCTAAGGTTACATGAGAAAATGATGAAACCATTATTGGAGGCGCGATTATACGCCTTTATCGATACCGCTTATTGTGAACACAGCAAAGTAGGTGAAATTGCACGTCAATTGTGCGAAGGAGGGGCGGATATCATCCAGCTCAGGGCCAAGGGTGCCACCGGGTTGGAAATCCGGCGGATGGCGGAGAACATCCTGCCGGTCACGACCGCCGCCCAAGTGCCACTGGTTATCAATGATTTCCTCAATGTGGCTCGCGAGGTGGGGGCCGCCTATTGCCACCTTGGGCAGGAAGATTTTTTTGCCTCCGGCCGCCAGCAGGTCAGCGAATTGATCGGAGCCAGTGAAAAGATGCAGTTGGGGCTTAGCTCCCATGCGCCAGACCAGGCTTTGCGGGCGGTCCAGGCGGGTGCCAGCTACCTTGGAGCGGGGCCGGTTTTTGCGACCCCCACCAAGGCTGAGGCAAAGCCAGTGGGCTTGGAATATATGGGTTGGATGGCCGCCAATATATCCATACCCTGGTTCGCCATCGGCGGCATCAGCCTGGACAATCTGCCGGCGGTTTTGGAAGCCGGGGCGCGGCGAGTATGCGTGGTTTCCGCCATCTTGAAAGCATCCAATATAAGAAAAGCTTGCCAAGCCTTCAAGCAACAGCTAATCTGATCGCCTATGAGCAAATTCAGAGGGAAAAACCAAGCGTTTCGTGCCAGCCTCCAATTGCGGGTGCGGGCGTAAATCTTAACCAATAAACATTAAACACATAATATGTCAGTCCTAGTCGTTGGATCGGTTGCCCTTGATTCCATCAAAACTCCCAAAGCCGAGAATCCACGCTTGTTGGGAGGCTCCGCCAGCCATGCCGCGGTGGCTGCCAGTTTTTTTGAACCCCCTCGCCTGGTGGGAGTGGTAGGGGACGATTTTCCTAAAAAACACCTCCAGTTGTTCCGCAACCACAAGATCGACTTAACCGGACTGCAGATCACGGCTGGCAAGACTTTCCATTGGTCCGGTGAGTATGAAGTGAACATGAACAACCGCCGCACTTTGAGCACGGAACTGGGGGTTTTCGCCTCCTTCTCGCCTGAGCTACCGCAAAATTTCCGCGACACGCCCTTTGTATTGCTGGCCAATATTGCGCCTGCCCTGCAGCACCATGTGCTGGACCAGATGAAGCGCCCCAAATTTGTTATTGCGGACACCATGGATCTCTGGCTCAACACCGCCATGGAAGAACTGCTGCGGCTCTTGAAAAGGGTCAATGCCTTGGTGTTGAACGACAGCGAAGCCCGGCAGTTGACCAAGGAATCAAACTTGATCGCCGCTGCCGAAAAAATCCATAAACTTGGCCCCAAATGGGTGGTGATCAAGAAGGGCGAGCATGGATCCATTCTTTCCGGTCCCGGGGAGTTTTTCCTGGCTCCGGCCTTCCCCCTGAAGAAAGTGGTGGATCCAACGGGCGCGGGCGATTCGTTTGTCGGCGGCCTGATCGGCTATTTGGCCAGTTGCGAGGGACCGGTCGAAGCGAACATTCGGCGCGCGGTTATCAATGGCTCGGTGGTGGCTTCCTTCTGCTGTGAAGGTTTCGGCCTGAGCGGAACCATAAAAGCCAATCGACTGGCGATACAAAACAGGATCGTAGAACTGGAAAAAATGCAAAAATTCTAAAGTTTGGCGTCGCCAGTTGATTAAGAGTTTTGTGCTTGGCCGGCTCCCTCATGGAGCCGGTTTTTTGTCTGGTTTAAAGAACGCAGAACTGGTGGCTTTTCATGACCCGGCTGGCCGAGCGAGCGAGCCGAACCGCGAGCCGATTGACAGTTGCTTCCCTCCCAAGGGCACGGACCCGGCTGAGGTTTCCTTGGAAAGCGATAAAAAAAGGCCCTGAATTTGGAGCTTATATTTTGCCTTGTAGAATGTCAGGCAGGGCTCTGAATCTATCGGCTTCTGCGAGTTTGAGACTGCGTGCCCTTCGGTTGGTTACTTGCCTGATACTCATGCCTTATGCGGGGGGCTTGGGACCGCGGCCGGAGGTTCTGCTGGGATCTCCAGCGGAGTTTTTTTATGAATTAGGAACATTCCTGATCGTAGTTAGTAACACTACATGGTGGCACGGATCAGGCTGAATGTTTTTGCCAGCCGAAATATCGTCAATTCGGTTGACAAGGCGACGAAAAACGCAGAGGATGAATGTTTGTTATGCAGATACTACATCAAAAACCCACAATCGGCTCCATCAGGAGATATGGCATTGCCAGTTCTCTGATGGTGGTCACCTCGGCTGTCCTGGCTTTGTCGGGCGGTCTGGGAATAGCTCAAACTCTAAAACAGGTGGACATCGCGCCACCCGCGATGGATCCCGCCCCGGGGCAAGGTTCTTATGTCAAGGGCGCTGGAGATGCCTTCACAATCACTGGCTGGGGCATCGGGATGTATCCTGATATCGCCAACAGCGGCCAGGATCTGACGACTTCCGGCGATGTTATGACGTTCGCCTACGAAGAAGTAACGGGCGATTTTGACCGCCGTGTCAAAATCACCAGCATGACTTCCGATCCCGCTGATCCAGTCGATGCTTGGACGCATGGCGGCTTGATGGCGCGCATCGGCAATACCAATTACAGTTCCTCCCTGCAATTGCTGGCGGGGAACCCCAAGGGCGCCAATAACTCGGTGCGGTTCATCGGGCGCGCGCTGGATGGTTCGCGCTACACGGAATTCAGCCGGATTTATTCCGGGGTGGACAAGGTTCTGCCCAACCAATGGCTGCGGTTGCGCCGGGTGGGGGATTACTTTGCCGCCTATTTGGGTACCAACGGGATGGATTGGACGCTGATCGGCGAGCGTTACCAGGAATGGCCGGCCAAAGTGCTGGTGGGCGCCTATGCGTCCGGTGGCGCCGTGGGAACCCAGGGAACCGTGGCTTTTGCCAGCTATGGCACCACGCCTCTGAATGATACCATCGCTCCGCGGTTGGTTTCCGCGGGCACCATCGACAAGAAATTGGTGGGTGTCAAATTTTCCGAAATGGTGGACTCCTCCACGGCGCTTAATATCGCCAATTACAAATTGAGCGAGGGAACCATTACGGGCATTAAAAGCGGTATTGGCGGCGACGCCGTTTACCTGGAAGTCTCAGGCTTGACGAATGATACCTTCAGCGTGACAGTGCTGGGTGGCGTCAAGGACACCGCTGGCAACCTGATTGCCGCCAATTCGGTGGCGCAGGCCCGGTCGCTCAACTGGGTGTCCCAGGATGTGGGCCGCATTCAGAATCCCAACAACCGTCCGACGCCGGGTGACGATCCCTATCGCGTTGGCCGGGCCGTGATGGTTTCCTCGGATGAGAATCCGGAAGTAGAAATCGTGGGTGGTGGTTCCAATCAATGGAACGCTGGCGATTATATTCACTTTATTTATCGCACCGATCCGCTGGTTGGCGATTTCGATGTGACGATTGCCGTGAGCCGGTTTGACCGCTCCGTCAACCAGGGTGGGTATTCGAACAGCGGCTTGATGCTGCGTGCGTCGCCCTACCTTGCTGGCAAAGAATACACCACGGATGGCACCAAGGTTCCGATGGTGGCCAATGTCACCTACATTGAAAATTCCGCTCCTGGCCGCGGGTCCATCCCGCTCTGGCGCAACGACGAGGGCGGCGGCTATGGGAATGGCAATGCGGGCTTCAATTGGGCCACACTTATTGGCGGCAAAAAAGGTTATTACGCCGGCTTGAGGGCCATGGACGCCAGCGGCGCGGTGGATCCCCAATCCTCCTCGACCTCCGCACGCTATCTGCGGGTGAAACGCACGGGCAATTCATTCTTTTTCTACGCTTCCTGGGATGGTGTGGATTGGGCCCAGGTGGACAAAGCCGACCTTCCGGCGCAGCCGAACTCCCTCCTGCTGGGCTTTTCGACCATGACCGACAGCGGAGCGTTTGATCCTCCGTTCAGCGCCTACGCCAACAATGGGCACCAGATCGACCTCAATGATCTGCTCAATCCCTTCAATCCGGCGATTGATCCTCCCGCTCCCGGCGGCCGCAGCTACATGAACGAATCCGTTTACGCGGCGCAGCGCATCAAAATCTTCCCGCACGGCGTCACCACGCCCCTGCCGGTGGCCCTCGCGGTGGCAGATATCGCGGCTGAGGACGGCAGTTCGGCGGCCCTCCCGGGCAGCTGGGCTTCCAAGGGAACTTATGCGTTCGATATGACCGGCGGCGGCACCGCCGTTTTCCGTAATGCCGGTGACGAGATGACCTTCGCCTACGAGGAGGTTACTGGCGACTTTGACAAACAAGTTCGCATCACGAGCCTGACCTCCGCCTTGTTCAATACCGACGGCACGGCCTATACCCCCGCCGAAGGGGAAACCGCCCCGGTGGATGTCTGGGCCCGCGCGGGTTTGATGGTGCGCAGCAGCACCAATAATTACAGCGCTTCGCTGAAAATCCTGGCTGCCAATCCGGCCGGCGCCAACGTGGTTGAAGTGCGCGGACGCGGCATCGATGGGCAAAACTACACCATCTTCAGCCGCTCCTACGCCGGGGTGACCAACGCCCTGCCCAACCAATGGCTGCGTATGCAGCGGGTCGGCAATTATTTCGCCTTCTATGTGAGCAAGGAAGGCGTTGATTGGGCTCTCGTTGGCCAGCGCTACCAGGAATTGCCCGCCAAAGTGCTCTTGGGCGCCTACACCGCCGCAGCGTTGAATCCGGATGATGCTACTGGCAATCCCAACGCGCTCAAAGCCAAAACCTCCGCCAGCTTCGCGGATTATAAAAAGGTGGATCTGGGTGATCTCGTGCCGCCCACGCTGATATCTGTGGGCACCCTGGATAAGAAAACCGTGGGCGTGAAGTTTTCCGAACTGGTCAGTTCGGCCACTGCCACCAACGCGGCCAACTATAAGTTGAGCCAGGGCACGGTATCCTCGGTTCGGCTGGGTATCGGCGGCGATGCCGCTTACCTGACGGTTACCGGACTCACTTCAGATACGTACACCGTCACCGTGAACGGCGTGAAAGACACCGCTGGCAATGCAGTGGCCGCCAACTCTGTGGCCTCGGGCAAGGTTTCGGCCTGGACGTCCAAGGATATCGGTTATATCCAGAATCCCGACAAGCGTCCGACGCCGGGCGATGATCCGTACCGTGTTGGGCAGGTGGTGGCGCTCTCCTCCGATGACAATCCGGAAGTGGACATTCTGGGCGGCGGGTCCAACGCTTGGAATTCGGGTGACTTCCTTCATTACTTCTATCAGCAAACCCCGCTGGCGGGTGACTTCGATGTGGTGGCGAAGGTCAGCCGGTATGATCGTTCGGCCAACCAGGGCGGTTACTCTAATTCCGGCCTGATGCTGCGCGCCGACCTCTATAACAGCGGCGAAGAATATACCGCCAACGGGACCAAGGTGCCTATGGTGGCCAACGTCACCTACCTGGAAAATTCCGGTCCCGGCCGCGGGGCGATCCCGCTCTGGCGCAATGACGTGGGCGGCGGCTACGGCAATGGCGCTGCCGGGTATAACTGGGCTACGCTGAACGCCGGCCTCAAAGGCTATTACGGGAACCTCCGGTCCACCGACTCCGTTGGCACTCGCGATCCGCAGTCCTCGGCGAACACCGCCCGCTGGCTGCGCATCAAACGCACGGGAAGCACCTTTAACTTCTATGCTTCCTGGGATGGCGTGTCTTGGGACAACTACGACAAAGCCGACCTTCCGGCCCTGCCGAATTCCTTGCTGCTCGGCTTCTCGACCATGACGGACAGCGGCGCTTCCACTCCGCCCAACAGCGCTTATGGCGGCAACGGGCATTCGATCGATCCCGCTGATCCGCTGAATCCGGCGAATGTGGGAGGCAACGTGATGAATGACGCCAATTACGCCGCCCAACGGGTTCGCCTGTATCCCAAAGGTCCCGTGTCCGGCCCGCTTGGGTCGCTGTCGATCCAGCTCTCTGCCGGCAAAGCCAGCGTGACGTGGACTGGTTCCGGCGCGTTGGAATCGGCCCCCACTGTCACCGGTCCTTGGACCGCGGTGAGCGGCGCGGCGAGCCCCTACTCGGTCACCCCGGGTGGATCGCAAACGTATTACCGCCTGAAGCAGTAATCCGAACTTAAACCAATTACGAGAAGGAGGCCTGGCGCATGCCCGGGCCTCCTTTTTTCATATGCAACAGTTGCGCGCTTATCCCTCTACAATGAAGAAGCTGCTGGCGATCCTGATGGCTGTAAAGCTGGGTATTAACGGCCCCAGTGCGTTGGGGGCCGGCTGGACGAGTTCGCCCTTGCCGGTTCCCACCTCAGGGAAGACTGGGTTCACGGCCATGGCGCCCGGAACTACCGGGGTTGCTTTCTCAAACCATGTTTCGGATGCCCAGGTGAGCGTGAACCGCCTGGTGGAGGATGGCTCAGGTGTGGCTTTGGGAGATGTGGACGGGGACGGTTGGTGCGATATTTACTTTTGCGGGCTGGAGACCGGCAATGTGCTTTACCGCAACTTGGGCAACTGGCGTTTCGCGGATATCACGGCCGCCGCCGGTGTGGGCTGCCCAGGCCAGTTTTCCACCGGCGCAGTATTTGCGGATGTGGATGGCGATGGCCGCCTGGATTTGCTGGTCAATGCGCTGGGAAAGGGCACCCGGTGTTTCCTCAACGATGGGAAAGGCCATTTCCATGAGGTCATCCAGAGCGGTCTGGTCCGGCAATTCGGCAGCCGGTCCCTGGCCCTGGCCGATGTAGATGGCGATGGCCGGCTTGATTTGTACGTGGCCAATTACCGTTCCACCACGGTCCGGGATTCGCCCGTGGCGGTGAAAGTCAAAAAGGTGGGCGGCAAATGGGAAGTGCCCCCCGAGTACCGGGAGCGCTTTCTGGCCGAGTCCAGTTCGCGGGGCGGCGTGGCGCTCCTGGAGCGGGGAGAGCCGGATTTTCTCTACCTCAATCGGGGTGGAGGTGTTTTTGAGCCAGTTTCCTGGACCGGCGGAAGGTTTTTGGATGAGGATGGGAAACCGCTGGCCGAGCCCCCCCGGGATTGGGGTTTGAGCGCCATGTTCCGGGATTTAAATGGGGATGGCTTGCCTGATCTATACGTGTGCAACGATTTCTTCACGCCGGACCGGATCTGGATCAACCAGGGAAAAGGCGTTTTCCGGGCGCTCCCGCGGCTGGCTTTGCGCAAAATCTGCTATGCTTCCATGGCCGTGGATTTCGCGGATCTCAACCGGGATGGCCAGGATGAAATGCTGGTGACGGAAATGCTCAGCCGGCAGCGTGTGCGCCGCCAGGTCCAGCACAGCCTGCTGGAGATGGCTCCGCTCCCGGCCTGGGGGTGGGGGTGGGGGATCGGTGAGGGGCTTGAGCGGGTGCAGGTGATGCGCAACACGCTTTCGCTTAACCGGGGTGATGGCACTTACGCGGACATTGCCTCCTTCAGCGGACTTCACGCCACCGATTGGACATGGGGCGTGCTGTTTTGCGATGTGGATCTGGACGGATTTGAAGATGTATTGATTGCCAACGGCCACCGCCGGGATCTCGCCAATTCGGACGCGCTGGCTGCAATCGACCGGCTTCCCAAAGCGGTTGATCCGCGCGAACGCGCCAAAACCCTGGGCCTTTTTCCCCCGCTGAGCCTGCCGCACCTGGCCTTCCGCAACCGGGGCGACCTGACCTTTGAGGAGGTCAGCCAGGCCTGGGGCTTCGATGTAACGGGGACTGCGAACGGCATGGCGCTCGCCGACCTGGATAACGATGGCGACCTGGATGTGGTCATCAACCATCTGGAAGGCCCGGCCGCACTCTTGCGCAACGATTCCGCCGCTCCCCGGGTGGCCATCCGGTTGCGTGGCGAGGGGCCCAATCCACAGGGTATCGGGGCCAGGGTCATGCTGTCGGGGGGGGCCGTTCCGCAAAGCCAGGAGGTCATCTGCGGCGGCCATTATCTTTCCGCTTCGGATCCGATGCTGGTTTTCGCGGCCGGCCACTCCACCAACCTGCTGCTGGAAGTGCGCTGGCGCAGCGGCAAAAGGAGTTGGATTCCCGGCGTCCAGGCCAATCGCCTTTACACGGTGCTGGAGAGCAATGCCCAGTTCCCGCCTTTGCCGCCTCCCCCTCCGGCCGCTCCACCAAGCCCTTGGTTCGAGGACCAAAGCCGGTTGCTCCGGCACCTCCACCAGGAGACGGAATTCGATGACTATGAGCGCCAGCCTTTGCTGCCCCGGCGCTTGAGCCAGTTGGGGCCTGGGGTGGCCTGGCTGGATCTGAACGGCGATGGCTGGGAGGATCTGGTGATTGGCAGCGGCCGCGGCGGATCGCTGGCGGTATTCCTGAACCAGGAAGGACGGGGTTTCGCTCCGGTGGGCGCTCCCGCCTGGAATGGCCCAGCCGCTGATGATCTGACGGGGGTGGTGGGGTGGTCCAGCGAGCCTGGGCGCAGCACGTTGCTCGTGGGCCGCGCCAATTATGAAACGGGAGACACTAATGGGGCCGGTGTGACCCAATACGAGGTGTTTTTCGGGGATGTGCAAACAGTGGCCGCCGCGGAAGGATCGGAGACCAGCGTGGGGCCACTGGCAGTGGCCGACATCAACGGGGACGGCTTCCTGGAATTGTTCGTGGGCGGCCGGGTGGTTCCCGGCAAATACCCATCACCTGCCAAATCCCGGATTTACAGCAATACGTTGGGCAAATTCTTCCTGGACCCCGGGAACACTGCCGCCTTAACCGGGGCGGGCTTGGTGAGCGGGGCGGTGTGGAGCGATCTGGATGGGGACGGTTTGCCGGAATTGATCCTGGCCTGCGAGTGGGGGCCTCCGCGGGTTTTCCACAATGAGCGCGGCCATTTGAAAGCTTGGGATTTGCCCCTGGTCTGGCCCACGGAGCCTGGTTCCCGGCGGCGGGCGGATCATCTGAGCCAATTGAATGGGTGGTGGACCGCCGTCAACGCAGGCGATTTCGACGGCGATGGACGCCTGGATTTGGTGCTGGGGAATTGGGGATTGAATGGCCTCTACCGCGAGCATTTGGCGGATGACCTGCGCCTATTCCATGGCGATGTGGATGGCAACACCACCTGGGATATCATCGAGGCGGTTTGGGATCCGGACCTCAAGAAAGCCGTGCCGGGGCGGGATTTCAAGTCCCTGCGCGAGGCCATCCCGATGGTTGGGGAACGGTTCAAACGCTATCAGGACTTCGCCAGCGCCAGCATCCAGGAGATCCTCGGGGACGCCTTGAAAAACACCCAGGAATTGCGCGTGAACTCGCTCGAATCGGTGGTTTTGCTGAACCGGGGTGGCCGGTTTGAAGTGAGAATTTTGCCGCTCGAGGCCCAGCTGGCCCCGGTATTTGGAATCAGCGTGGGCGATGGCGATGGCGACGGCCGGGAGGATCTTTTTCTGAGCCAGAATTTTTTTGGCACGGACTTGGAAACCAGCCGCTACGACGCCGGGCGTGGCTTGTGGCTGCGGGGAGATGGCTTGGGCGGATTCCGCGCCGTGCCCGGCCAGGAATCTGGAATCACGGTTTATGGAGAGCAACGTGGCGCAGCGGTGGCCGACTACGATGGTGACGGCCGGCTGGATTGGGTGGTGAGCCAGAATGGCGCGGCCACCAAATTATACCGGAATGTCCGGGCCAAGCCCGGATTGCGGGTGAGATTGACTGGCCCTGCGGGCAACCCTGGCGGAATTGGCGCGGTGGTGCGTTTGGGCGCGCAAGGCCAATGGCTGCCCGCCCGGGAAGTCCATGCCGGCAGCGGTTACTGGTCCCAGGATAGCGCCGTGCTGGTGCTCGGGAGCCAATCGGTTCCGGATAAAATCCAAGTCCGCTGGCCGGGGGGTCGGAGTGTTGCCGCCGCCCTGCCCGCCGGGGCGTTGGAGGTCAATTTCCACTTCGATGGCCAGCTGGAGAAAATCCGGTAAGCCCAGTTTCCTGGAACTCATTTGTGGATCTTCCCGGCAGCACTTTGGACCGCGGAACCGGGCTGGTGGGTTGAGGTCTTGTCGGGCTTTCCCTTTCCATTCGGCAGCGATTGCCGGAGGCAATCTGCTCAGAATTCAGGCTGGCCGATGTGCGCCTGCTGGGAAATCAGATGTTCACTTGCCGGGGGAAAGACCTTATAATGAGGGACGAAATGAATCATTGCTGCCCAATATCCCGGTTTGCCACCCGGGCCATGGAATGGATTGTTTTCTGTCTGCTGGCGCTGGCTCAGGGCCAGGCCGCGGATCCCCCGTCATCCCGCCCGCCCGCCCCGCCTTTTGCCCTGCGCGGCTATTACCTTACCCTGATGCGCATGCCCGTGATGGGGCTCCCCGAGTGGAAACAGGCCGTGGATTGTTTTGCCGAGGATGAGGCCAACGTGATCATCCTGTGGACGGCCGGCGGATTCCGCTCGAAAAAATTCCCCGTCACTTGGGGGCATAACCAAGACCATGCCAATGTGCGCCAGGATTTCGTCCGTGAACTGATTGATTATGCCCACGCCAAAGGCCTGCGCGTGCTGCTCGGATTCACCCCTTTCGGATATGATGGGGTGAACCGTTTGGGCATCGAATTCCCGGAGCTGAAAGCGCGCCGGAAAGACGGTTCGCCGGTGGATGCCTTTGGGATCCATTGCTGGGGCTGGAACCTCTGCCCGGCCAAATCCGAAGCCCAGCGGCTGATGCGGGAATACCTCCGGGAAATGGTGTTCGACTTTTACCCGAACGCTGATGGCCTGCTGGTGGAATCCTCGGACTATGGCATCTGCCATTGCCCGGAGTGCGGGCCGCGCCATTACGATCACGAGTTTGCTTTTGTGCGGGATTTCTCGCGGGAGGTGTGGGGGCGCCATACGAATGCCTTGATCCTGGTGTATCCGCATTACTTCACCGGCAGCAAAGTGCCGGGCCTGGATGCAGTGGCATCCAAACAGCCGTTTGACGCGCGTTGGGGCCTGTTTTTCACGCCCCATAGCGCCCACTTCGATGCCGGGTTGATTGCCCAGGCCAGAACTTCGGTGTTTTGGACTGACGCCGCCGCGCTCGGCACTCCTCAGCGTGTTGCCGAGGCCGCCCGGATCGCGCGGCGGCAGGGGGTCACTGGATTCGTGCCTTCGTTCGAGGCTTTCAGCTACACAATTCGTGGCCCTGATTTCGGGGCAGCCTGGGGGGAGGGGAACCCGCTGTGGCCTTTTGGATTGGATCCCGCCGGCGAGGGGCGCATGCCGTATCGTTCGGTGATGGCCCGGATACAGAGCCTGGCGGTGCGGGAATTTGGCCGGAACCCGGACCTGGCATGGAGCGCTTTTGAAGCGCAAATCGGGCAACACTTTTTTGGCCAATCGAACCGGCCGCAAGCGGTGTTGGATCTCCTCGAATTCCAGCGCATCTGGACCCACGAAAGCGATTGGTGCTGGCCCTCCCCGTTGCTCAATCCGGAGTTTTTCCTGCGCCGGGCCGACGCGCAGCAATGGCCGGAGGAAAAACGGGCCGGTTACCGCCGGAACCTGGACCGTTTGCGGGAGATCGCCCAACGGTATTCGGCCGCGAGCGAACCCGTCGAGCGTGAGCTGAGCCAGCGCGCCCGGTTGGTTGTGGAACGTTGGGGGGATCGGGCGCCCTGACGCTGGCCGATGAACATGAGGCTGGACTGGCTGGCTATTTAAAGGTAACCAAACCAAAGCATGATGCGTAAATCAAATCGATTCCAAGTGCTGGCCCTGGCCAGCCTGCTCGTGGCCACCCAACTTGCCGCCGCACAACCCGCCAAAATCATCCTCGATGTGGATCTGGCCGAGGATGTGGACGATGCCGGGGCACTGGCCACGCTGCATGCGCTGGCCAACCGCGGTGAGGCGGAAATCCTTGGCATCCTGGTGTCATCCAGGAACGAATGGGTGGCTCCGTGCGTGGAGGCCATCAACACGTGGTATGGGCGGCCAAATCTGCCGATCGGCTATCAGCGGGGGCTCCAATACGGCTATCGCAATGCCCAGGATGCCGGCCGCGAAACGCCCTCCAAATATGCGGAAGCGGTGGCCAGGGCTTTCCCCCACAATCTGCGGCGGAGCAGCGAAGCACCCGATGCGGCCGGGCTATGCCGCCAGTTGCTGGCTGCCCAGCCGGATGGCAGCGTTACGGTGGTGACCGTGGGTTTTCTCACCAATTTACGCGATCTGCTCGATTCAAAACCGGACGCAAACAGCAAACTCGATGGTGAGGCGCTGGTGAAACAAAAGGTCAAACAGTGGGTTTGCATGGGCGGCATCTTTCCGGGCGGCACGTTTCCCGGCGGCCAGGGGGAATACAACCTCATGTGGGATACCCCGGCTTCCGTGCGTGCCATCAACGACTGGCCAACTCCCATCGTGTTCAGTGGCTTCGCCATTGGCGCCTCCATCAAGGTGGGCGCCGGCCTGCGCGCAACTCCTGAGGCCAATCCCGTCCGCGCCTGTTACCAGCACTACAACGGGCTGAGTGATCGGGAAGCCTGGGACCAGACGGCGGTCCTTTATGCCGTGCGTGGCGCCAGCAACTACTGGAAGCTTTCCGAACCGGGCTGTTGCCTGATGCATGCCCGGGTGGCCCACGGCTATAACGAATGGATCCCCACACCCGCGAAAAAGCATTATTACCTGGTGGAGGCCATGCCGCCGGCCCAGGTGGGGAAGGTGATTGAAAACCTCATGGTGGATCCGCCATGTTCGGGAAACCCCATCCTGAAAGGCTGGCAGGCCGATCCCGAGGTGGCCGTTTTTGGCGGGCGGTATTGGATATTCCCCACGCATTCAGCGCCTTATGATCAGCAGGTTTATTTTGACGCTTTTTCCTCCCCGGACCTGGTGCAATGGACCAGGCATGACCGGATTCTCGACACGAATAGGATTCACTGGGCCAGGCGTGCCATGTGGGCGCCGGCCGCCGTGGAACGGCGTGGCAAATATTACCTGTTTTTCGGCGCCAATGATGTCCATGACGGCGAGGTTGGCGGCATTGGGGTGGCGATTGCGGAACAGCCTGGCGGCCCCTACCAGGATCTGCTCGGGAAACCGTTGGTCAACTTGATTGTCAATGGGGCGCAGCCCATCGATCAGTTTGTTTTCCGGGACCAGGATGGCCAGGACTACTTGATCTATGGCGGGTGGGCGCACTGCAACATCACGCGGTTGAAACCGGACTTCACCGGGCTGCTTCCCTTTGCCGATGGCTCCACCTTCAAAGAGATCACTCCCGAGCATTACGTGGAGGGGCCCTGCATGTTCATCCGGGATGGGAAATATTACCTGATGTGGTCGGAGGGGGGGTGGACGGGGCCGAATTATTCCGTGGCCTATGCCATTGGGGATTCACCGCTGGGGCCGTTTCGGCGCATCGGCAAGATCCTCCAACAAGATCCCCTGGTGGCGACTGGGGCCGGGCATCATTCTGTGCTTCAGATCCCTGGCCGCGACGAATGGTATATCGTCTATCACCGGCGCCCCTTGACGGAAAAGGATGCCAACCATCGTGTCACCTGCATCGACCGCATGGAGTTTGACGAACAAGGGCGCATCAAGCCCGTTCGGATCACCCACACCGGCGTGGGCCGGCGGTTGCTGGAGAATTGATCCCTGCGCAGATTGGCGGATTCAGGATGGAGGAACATTTTTTCCGGCCCGCACCCGTGGAGAAAAAACTGGCCAAATGGCTGGGTGTCCGGTAAATGGATAAACCAGTTGAATCGCGCAGCCCGTAACCGATGGAGTCAGCGGCGGCGCCGGGCGTTTCGACACCGCGGCGGACCCGTGGTGTGATGGAAAACATTTGCTATGGCATTGATTGTACAAAAATTTGGTGGCACCTCGGTGGCCAATACCGAGCGCATAAAAAACGTGGCCGCCCGCGTGGCGAAATACCGGGCCAAAGGCGATCAGATTGTGGTGGTGGTTTCCGCGATGAGCGGCGTCACCGATAATTTGATCAACCTGGCCAAGGATATCATGCCATTGCCCAATGAACGGGAAATGGACATGCTCCTGGCCACCGGCGAGCAGACCACCATCGCCTTGACCGCCATCGCCTTGCACGCGCTGAACCTGAAGGCGGTTTCGCTGACCGGCGCCCAGGCCGGGATCTTGACCGATGGCGTGCACACCAAGGCCAAAATCCAGAATATCACCCCCAAAATGATCCACGAATTGCTCGATGACGGCAACGTGGTGATCGTGGCGGGCTTCCAAGGGCAGACTCCGGAGGGGCAAATCACCACGCTGGGCCGCGGCGGATCCGATTTGACCGCCATCGCGCTGGCGGCCGCCCTCAAGGCCGATTTGTGCCAGATCTATACCGATGTGGACGGGGTTTACACGGCTGATCCACGCATTGTCCCGGAGGCCCGGAAATTGGATGTGATTTCCTATGATGAGATGCTGGAATTAGCCAGCCTCGGCGCCAAAGTCATGCAGTCCCGCTCGGTTGAATTTGCCAAGAAATTTGGCGTGGTCTTTGAAGTGCGCTCCAGTCTCAATGATAACCCAGGAACGATTGTGAAAGAAGAAACCAAAAGCATGGAAGACGTCGTCATACGCGGCGTTTCACTCGATAAAAACCAGGCCAAAGTCACGCTGCTCGGCGTGCCCGACCGGCCCGGCATGGCGGCCCGGATTTTCAAAGCGCTGGCTGACGCAGCCATCAACGTGGACATGATCGTTCAGAATGTGAGCCATGGCGCCAAGGATCCGGCCACCGATCTTTCGTTCACGGTGGACAAGGCGGATCTGCTCAAGGCCCGCAAAGTGATCGATGGCTTGAAGGCTGAAGTGGGTTACGCGGATGTGATCTCCAATGAGAAGATGGGCAAACTTTCCATTGTCGGAGTGGGCATGCGGAGCCATTCCGGAGTGGCGGCCCGCATGTTTGAAACCCTGGCCAAGGAAGGGGTGAACATCAGCATGATCTCCACCAGCGAGATCAAGATCTCGGTGGTTATCGATCTTGCCAAAGGTCCGGATGCCATGAAGGCCGTCCACGCCGCTTTTCTTAAAAGCTGACGCTTTTAATGCTTTTGCTCGCCGGAATCCGCGATCCCATTGGCTGGGGGATCTTCGGATTCCGGCGTTCTTGCGCAATTAGTGATGGAAGTCGTTGCGCCGGAATTGGTTAATGGCTTTTTTGAGGTTCAGCGGGGACGGCCTTGGCGGTTTGGAGCCGTTGGACAGCCTCCTCGATCTCCTTCCTTAACTCGTAACGGAAGGCCGGGGTGATCACTAGGTTCTTGAACAAACCCTTCTTTTTGCAAATCATCAAACGCCGGCGGAAAGGCCGCCATACATTCCACCAATGTTCCGCCCACCGCACATGGTGGGTGGTCACTTTTTCGATGTTTTCGAGCCGGACCGACCGGATGGGCAGCCCCAAGAAAGTGACCTGGAAGCAGCGATCCGTGAGCCGGTAGCGCAGCCGGGAGGGCAGCCAATAGATCACCAAGAGGATCACTATGCCCAGCATTACGTGGAGCCAAGGCAACTTCAACAGGTCCGAAATCATAATTTTCCCGATTGCATCGCAAAGTTTTTTCCCGCAAAAGGCTCTGTCCTTGTTTTTAATCCCTCACCCGAGGGACTCAGCCAATGCCTGATCGGTCAACCATGGAACAAGACAACATTCCGATGCTTCAACAGGCTTAAATTGACTATGGGGAACGCGGAGGTCGGAGTCAAGCCCTCTTGGAATTGGAAAATTGGGTTCGGGAAGGGGGTGGGTCAGATCCCGTTGGGATTGAGGAGATAACGATATAGCCCGATAAAATCCCAATCTTCCAACACGGGACACCCACTTTGCGAAAGCACCCGGTTGATTTCCTGATTTTGCCTCTACTCCTGGTGGCTGATTACTTGGAAGCCACAACTTCTTGTGGTTGCTTGCGTCCTGTGGATGCCCCACCTTGATTAAATAATCCACCGCAGTCGCACCCTGAAATTCAATAAAAACCGTATCAATTTGGGGTGAAAGGAAGTAATCCGGCCGGCCATCCGGAAAAAATTCCAAATCACCCGGAAAAATATTTGCGCTCGCCCCGTTTTTTCCTATTCTAGGCATCGATAGCTCTAAACAACTAACAAAAATACTATGCGTAAATCAGCACTACTATTGCTCGCCTTTGCAGCGGGCTCAATGGGTGTCGCTATCGCTGGAAACGATATCGAACCCACCAAGGAGTATTACTCTGCCACCAAAATCCCCAAGGCCATCACTTTGAATGGGGACATGGCTGATTGGGCCGGTGTTCCGGTCCTTTCGGATCCCAAATTCGCGGTTCCCAAAGGCTCTGGAACCGGGGCAAATCCCAAGTATGTCCTGTTTGAAGAATATGCCGGCGGCACATGGACCGGCCCTGATGATCAAACCTCGGCCGTGCAAGTCGCATGGGACGCCGACAACCTGTATCTGGGTGTAGTGGTGACCGATGATTACCATGAAAACTCAGCCAACAGCGCTTGGAACGGCGACTCGATCCAGCTGATGATCGCCAATGGCGACCGGAATCAGCAGATCGCTCTGTATAACTATGCTCTGGGCGGCGTGGAAGACAACCTTGGTGAAGTGATTGTCATGCACGAAGCCGGACCGGGCGGAACGGAGGCCATGGTGACGCGCGATGGCGTCAAGAAGAAGACCTTTTACGAGATCAAGATGCCCGCCGCCTCGGTTGGCCAGACCGCGCTGTCCGCCGGGATGAAGTTCGGGTTCGGCATGGCGATCAACGATGGTGATAAAGATACCCCGGGGCAAAAGGGATGGGGTGGTTTGGGCGCGCATGCACTGGTCTTCGGCAAATCGCCCTCAGAAACCGCGCTCGTCACGCTGAGCACCAACGAACCGGGCAAGGATCGCTTCTTTTACTCGGCGATCAACCCGACGCCTGAGTTGTTCTCCTTCCGCGTCAATGATAAGGGCACTTCCATTCTGGATCCCGCCACGGTCAAATTGACGCTCGATGGCAGTTTAGTGACGCTCACCGCCAGCCCGAAGGCCGGGGAGGCAAGTGATTTCAGTTATACACCGGCGAAAATGCTGGCCTCCGGGGTCAAACACACTTACGCCATTGAAGCCAAGGATACCTTGGGCAACATAGTCGCGGATTCCGGCTCGTTTACGCCGATTTATACCACCCTGCCGGCTGCCTTCAAAGAGACCGCCGTGGACACCTCCAAGCGCGGCTTCATTTGGAAAGTATTCCAGAACGAGGCCAGCCAGGCTAACAGCAATTGGCGAGCCGAACAGGAAATCGCCGGGGTCATGGCCATGGCGGATGGCACAGCGATGCCCAATCTGGCGGATGCGGCCGCGATCGGGCCGGCGCTGGCGGAGGGAACGCCTGCGAATCCCGGCAGCGATCCGATCAAGTTTGAAATCGATACGGTGGTCAATTTGAGCCAGATAGCTGGTGAAAACAACGGTGCCTTTACTCCGGACGAACAAATGCCCGGCATTCCCGGAAGCACGGGGATGAACGACGGCATCGCGGCTGAAATCACCACCTACGTGGAATTGCCCAAGGGCTGGGTCACGCTGGGCGTGAACAGCGATGACGGATTTGCCACTTACGCGGGTCCGGCTCCGGATAAATTCCTGGGACTGACTTTGGGTGAATTCGATGCTGGCCGTGGCGCGACCGACACGACCTTCAAATTCTGGGTGGAGGAAGCTGGCATTTACAAGATCCGCACCATCTATGAAGAAGGTGGCGGCGGCGCCAATATCGAGCTCTTCTCGCTCAAGGCCGATGGGACCAAGGCCCTCTTGAACGATACGGCCAGCGGCGGCCTGAAATGCTATCGCGCCAAGACCGGCGCGGCTGCCAATCCGGCAGTGGTCAGCTACGTGGAACCCGCCATCGGCCTCGCCAAGGCGAATCCAAACAAGGTGCAAGCGGTAATCTGGGATGGCAGCGCCGCGGTCGATAAAGCCACGGTCAGCCTCAAGATAGACGGCACGGCGGCCAGCGCGACCATCACCAAGGCCGGCAAAGCGACCACGGTGACCTATGTCCCGAGCCCTATTTTTGCCGCCAACTCCAAGCACACCGCCACGGTGGCTTATACTGATGCGGGTACTGTCGTCACCCGGAGTTGGGACTTCACTGTGGGGCCGTTCACGCTGGATAAAACCCATGGTTACCTCGGCGTGGTGAAGGGATCCGCCGTGTTCTCCGCTGATGCTGGTGGCCGCAGTGGCAAGGCGGGCGACTATGCCATGGACCTTACCAAGGCTGGCGGACCGGTGCAAGTGACCGATCCGGCCTTCATGACGGCAGTGAACGCTGCGACAGCTAATGATGAATTGTCGGTGGTCGCCTGGATCAAGAAGTATGACATCGCCGATTCATCGGCCATCTGGTTCTCCTCGCCCACGCAGGGGCGCGTCTTCCAGGCCCACACCCCATGGAGCAACAATAATATCTACTTCGACACGGCCGGTTGCTGCGGTGGAGACACCCGCATCAATGCGGGCATCGACACCTTCGCCGATTACACCGGCGATACTGGCTGGTGGACCAATTGGCATCATTTCGTCTTCACCAAGAAGGCCGATGCCAAGCAAGTGTGGATCGATGGCAAACTGTTCCTGGAAGGGAGCAACACCGGCACCCTGTCCACGGACGTCAACCAATTCATGATCGGCTCCGACAATGGCGGCGGCGGGCTCATGCACGGTATTGTGGACGATGTCGCGGTCTTCTCGACCGCGCTGGCCGAAGCCGATGTCCTCGCTCTGTCGAAGCAGACGCTGCCCTCGGCCCTGGCTGCCGCCAAGGGATTGCTGGGGTATTGGGACTTCAATGACGCGCCCAAGCCGGTGACCACAGCGCCCGCGCTGTCGGTAGCCAAGGATGCGCAGGGCAAGGTGGTCATCACCTTTGAAGGCGGCCTGCAATCTTCGGACGCCGTTACCGGTGGCACTTGGACCGATGTGACGGGTTCCAGCCCGCTGACGGTGACCCCGAGCGGGATCAAGTTCTATCGCGCCAAGCGGTAATTCCGTTTTCCGCTCCATAAGAGCGAAAACATGCCAGAGGCCGGGGTATCTCCCCGGCCTCTTTTGTGTACGCCGGACATGACTCAGGGCGGATGGGGTTGAAGTTGAGTTCAACGTTGCGGCGGTCACTGGTTGACAGAACCGTCACCCCAATTAAGCTCCGGGCGTGATCTTGAACAGGTTTATCCGCTGCCTTTTTCTGGTGGTGCTGGCCGATGCCGCCACGGCCTCAGCCACCTTGCCATGGGTTGCCGGCCCGGGATTCCGCAGTGTTGAAATCCAGCCGCAAACCATTCCCAGCGGCAAACCTGGGTTTACGCTGCTGAGCCCCGAGGTTACCGGAATTCGCTTCACCAACGAACTGACCGGGGAAACCTACGCGACAAACCTGGTGGCCCACAACGGATCCGGGGTGGCGATCGGCGATATGGACGGCGATGGCTGGGCGGACATTTACTTTTGCAGTCTGCAGGGGCGCAACCGGCTTTTCCGAAACCTCGGCAACTGGCGGTTCATGGAAATGGAAATCGGCGCGGCTGCCTGTGACGGCCAGCTTTCCACGGGAGCCGCTTTCGCCGATGTGGATAGCGATGGCGATCTGGATCTCCTGGTCAACGGCATTGCCGCCGGGACCCGGCTGTTTCTGAACGATGGCAAAGGGCATTGGGCGGAGGCCAAAGATTCGGGATTGTCGCGAACCGCTTCGGCCACGTCGCTGGCGCTGGCGGATATCGATGGGGATGGGGATCTGGATCTCTATTGCGCCCATTATATCGATGTGATGCACCTGGCTGATCCCACCATGCGGTTTGCGCTGGCCAGGCGGGGCGACCGGTGGGAAGTGACCAAGGTCAACGGGGAATCAGCCCGCCTGCCGCGCTGGAAAGACCGGTTTGAGGCCTTGGCGGATGGCAAGGTGCGCGAGTTGCCCGAGGTGGATGGTTTTTATCGCAATGATGGCCACGGGCATTTCACGCCGATTCAAAACGAACCGGGAGTCTTCCTGGACGAACATGGCCAGCCGATCCCGCCCTTCCGCGATTGGGGATTGGCGGTGATGTTCCGGGATCTCAATGGGGATGGCGCCCCCGACCTCTGGGTCTGCAATGACAATGCTTCCCCCAACCGCATCTGGATCAATAAAGGGAACGGCACTTTCCGGCTGGCTGACGCCCGGATGTTCCGGCATACCAGCCGCTCATCCATGGGCATTGATATTGCAGATGTCAATCGTGACGGGCACGACGACATCCTGGTGGTGGATATGCTCGCGCGCGATCACGCCAGGCGGATGACGCAGCTGGCGCGGGATCTGCCGGATCCAAAGCTGCGGGAATTGATCGGCGAGCAGCCCCGTTTCAACCGCAACACGCTGTTCCTGGGCCGGGCGGACGGTTCCTACGCCGAGGTAGCTTTCATGGCGGGGTTGGCGGCCACCGACTGGTCTTTCTGCCCGATCTTCGTGGATGTCGATTTAGACGGTTATGAAGATCTGCTGGTCTCGAATGGCTTCACCTTGGATGTCATGGACCAGGACAGCCACGATCTGGCGCGGCAGCGGCAGCGCCAGTTGACCTCCGAACAAGCACGGCACCCTCACCTGCTGCACCCCGGCTGGCCCACACTGCCTGGCTCCTTCCGCAACCGGGGTGATGGAACCTTTACACCCATGGGCCTGGAATGGGGTTTCGACCGCCCCGGCGTGGCCCACGGCATGGCGCTGGGGGACTTGGATAATGACGGCGATTTGGATCTGGTAGTCAACAACCTCAACGCGCCGGCGAGCCTCTATCGCAACGATGCCACTGCGGGCCGGGTGGAAATCCGCTTGAGGGCGTTGGCGCCCAACACCCAAGGCATCGGCGCCCGGATGCGGCTGGCGGGGGGGACGGTAGCGCAAACCCAGGAGATGATCGGTGGCGGCCGTTATCTCTCCGGGGACCAGGCGGCGCGCGTATTCGCCACTGGCGGGAAACCAGCAAAGCCTTTATGGCTGGAGGTGAAATGGCCTAACGGAGAGGAGAGCAAACTCGAAGTGCAGCCCAACCGGATTTATGAGGTCGATCAGGCGGGCGCCCGGCCCAGCCGGGAATTGCTTGGCCCTCGTTTGCCCCTCCAGCCCTATTTTTCCGAAACCGTTGTGCCGCTGAACCATGCACACACCGAGGAGGCTTTTGATGATTGGAGCCTGCAGCCATTGCTGCCCCGCCGCCTCAGCCGGTTGGGGCCGGGGGTGGGCTGGTGCGACCTGAATGGCGATGGCTGGGAAGACCTGGTGGTGGCGGCCGGACGGGGCGGGCAATTGGGGATCTTCTTGAGCGATAGGGGGCGGGGTTTCCTGAAAGTGGAAGGGGTTCCGGCGCACCCCGGCGGGCAGGGAGGTTTGGTGGCCTGGCCGGATGGCCGCGGCCAGCGCCAGTTGGTGGCGGCTATCCCGAATTACGGGATGCCACCGGGAACCGAAAGCCGGCTGGCAGCCTATTCGCTTGCCAATCCGGCGGTTCCCCAGACCTGGCCGGCGGGCCAAGCCAGCCTCGGTCCGCTGGCTGTGGCGGATATCGATGGCGATGGCGATTTGGACCTGTTTGCAGGCGGCCGTTGCCGGTCCGGCAGGTATCCGGAACCGGTCAATTCAAGCATCTGGCTAAACGATCATGGCGTGCTGAAATTGGACTCCCTGCTCAGCCAGCCGCTGGCGGGGCTTGGGCTGGTGAGCGGGGCGGTTTTTTGCGACCTGGATGGGGATGGTGCGCCGGATCTGGCACTGGCGCTGGAGTGGGGGCCCATAAGGATCTTTCATAATGAAAACGGGCGGTTGGTGGATCGGACAGCCCAATGGGGATTGGCCGAAACCAGCGGCTGGTGGACCAGCATCGCCGCTGGGGATTTTGATGGTGACGGGCGGATGGATCTGGTGGCTGGCAACTGGGGGCGCAATTCCTTTTATGCACTGCACCAGCCGGGGCCCTGGCGGATTTTTTACGGCGATTGGAACGGGGATGGAACGCTTGAGTTGGTGGAGGCCTGGCGAAATGCCGGCCAGTGGTTGCCGGTCCGCAGCCGCCAGTGGCTGGCGGCTGGCTTGCCCGATGTACAGGAAGCTTTTCCCAGCCACATGGCCTACGGCAAGGCCACCGTACCGGATATTTTAGGAGTTCGTTTCCAAGAGGCGGGGATCGTTGAAGCGACCGTGTTTGAATCCTCCTTGTTTCTCAATCGTGGATCACGCTTCGAACGCCGGCCTTTGCCGGCGGAAGCGCAGCAAACACCTGCATTTTCGGTGAACGTGGGGGATTTTGACGGGGACGGCATCGAGGACATTTTCCTGGCGCAGAACTTTTTCGGCGCGGCCTCCGATCTTTCGCGCGACGATGGCGGGCGCGGTTTGTGGCTGCGCGGATCGGGCGATGGAACTTTCGCGCCGGTGGACAGCGGTGTTTCCGGGATCATTGCCTACGGCGAGCAGCGGGGCGCGGCCCTGGCGGATTTCAACCACGATGGCCGGGTGGATCTCGCGTTGTCCCAGAATAACGCTTCCACCCGGCTGTTCACTAATCAGCGTGCCCGGCGGGGACTGCGGGTGACACTCAAGGGCCCAGCTGCCAATCCCGATGCCATTGGCGCGCAAATGCGGCTGGTGTATCCAGGCGGCGGACGAGGACCATGCCGGTCAGTCCAGGCCGGTTCCGGATATGGGTCCCAGGATGCCCCGGTGCAGGTGCTCGGACTGGCGGATGCGCCAAGCGCCTTGTGGATTCGCTGGCCGGGGGGGCGGGAACAAACGGTGCTCCAGCAACCAGGGATGTGGGAAGTGGAAGTCCCGTCGGAAAACCGGTAAATCCTGTGTGCTGTATTGGCATTCGAGGCTTTCCTTCGGCCTGGGTGCGCCCTATGTTGGAACGGCAAGTTTGAATGCAACCGCAGCGGAAAAACGAAGACCATGGTGAGCATGGCCAGAGAGTTAAATATGAGCACGGAACACGAAAGGGATTTTCAGTGCCCGGCGGCCTGGGTATGGATCCTGGCCATGGCGGTGTTTTGCCCTTTGGGCTGTGGTCCGGATCAATCGATACCGGACCACAAACCGGTCTCTTTCGCTTTTAGAGGTTTGACTCCGCCAACCAACATGGTGCTGATCCGGGCTGGCACTTTTTTCCGAGTAAAACACCCGGTGGTGGTAAGCCGCGATTTTTGGCTGGGCAAGTATGAGGTGACCCAGGAGGAATACACCCGGCTGATGGGCAAAAATCCCAGTAAATTCACGGATCAATCCAATGCCCCAGTCGAGAAAGTCAGCCATGTGGAGGCAGTGGAATATTGCCAGGCTCTGACCCGGCGCGAACGCCAGGCGGGGCGGTTGCCAGCCAACTGCGTTTACTGCCTGCCGACCGAGGCGCAATGGGAATATGCCTGCCGTGCCGGCAGCACTAATCTTTTCAGTTTTGGTGATTCGGCCGACACCGCCGGCCAATACGCCTGGACTTGGGAAAACAGCGAGGGCACGACGCATCCGGTCGGCCTGAAGCGGCCCAATGCCTGGGGATTGTATGACATGCACGGGAATGTGTGGGAATGGTGCCAGGATTGGTTCAGCCCCTATCCGGCGAAGGAGGTTGCTGATCCGGTGGGGCCCACCTCCGGCAAGCACAAGGTATTCCGGGGTGGGGGATGGAACAATGAAGTCAAAATGGCCCGGTCGGGCAATCGCTTTATGATGGCCCCCACGAACGGCATCCATTTTGTTGGTTTCCGGGTGGCGCTCGTCCAGGAGGTTGAATCGGATGGGAAGCCTCAAAAAGATGGGTCCTCGCCCGCTGGGAGGCCATGAACCAGTCCTTGGCTCACAATGGGCAAAACCAGTACAATTCTTGCCTGTGACGTGGGAGGCACCCGCATCAAGCTGGGCTTGGTGAACGCCGGACGCCTGCTGGCACGCGAGGTTCTGCCAGCTGAAGCGCACGAGGGGTTGGCCTCGGCTTTGAAGCGCGTGGAGTTGGGTGCCCGCGGGCTTTGTCGGCGGGGCAGTGTCCAACTGGAGGACATCCAGGGCTTCGGGCTGGCCTTTCCCGGGATTATCGAGCCGGGAACCGGCAGGATTCTGTCCACCCCGGCTGGAAAATTCGACGATGCCAAAACCCTGGATGTGCCTGGCCAGGTGCGGCAGTTGCTGGGGCTGCCTGCCCGGGTGTGCAACGACGCCAACGCCGCCTTGGCGGGGGAGTGGCGGTCCGGTGCGGCGCGTGGATTTCGCAGCGTGGTGATGATGACTTTAGGCACCGGCATTGGAACCTCGGCGATCATTGATGGCGTTCCGCTGCGCGGCCAGCATGGCCAGGCCGGCTGCCTGGGGGGGCATTTCATGGCGAACGCCAACGGGTGCCGGTGCCGTTGTGGCAATCACGGCTGCGCCGAGGCCGAGGCTTCCACATGGTCCCTGCCGGAGCGTGCCCGAAGGCATGACGCCTTCCCCGCGAGCCGTCTGGCGCAGGAGGAATTCCTTGATTTCGCCGCCGTGTTCCGGGCTGCGGCCCAAGGGGATGCGGTGGCGGAGGAAATGCGCGGCGAAGCCATCCGCCTCTGGGCTGGAGCCTTGGTGTCGCTCATTCATGCCTACGATCCGGAGTGTGCCATCATGGGCGGCGGCATCATGGCCAGCGGCGCCTTTATTTTGCCCCGGTTGCGCCGTTACGTGGCCCGGCATGCGTGGACGCCCTGGGGCCGGGTGAAAATCAAGCCCGCCGCACTGGGCGATGATGCCGGGCTGGCCGGGGCCGCGAGTTTGTTTGAAGGACGCTCATGAGATCATCCAACTACGATAAAGCGCCTGTCCTCGATGTCCACGGGGCAGCCGATGCCTGTTCTATTGGCTGGGATGCCATCGCCCTCCGTTTGCGGGAGGCTGTGGCCAGCCGGGCGGCCTTGCGGACAGTGGTGGCGGTGGAATGCTACCCGGGGGTGGATGAATCCGGCGTGCTCCGCGAACTGGCGGCACGCTTGCGGCCGGTGCTGGCCCTGAATACCACGGAAGCGTTGCGTCCGCCGCAGGAACTGGAATCCATTGTGGCCCCTTTCCTGGGCGGTGAAGATCCGGTTTTCGGATTTCTCTGCGGCATGCAATTACCGGAATTTTTCAACCTGGAGTTTTGCCGGCAGTGGCGCGGGGTGATTGAGGGCCAGGCCAGGGGCCTGGTTTTGGTCGTGGGCTGCGGCGCCACTTTGGTGCATCCCGGCGATCTGCTCGTTTATGCGGACCTCGCCCGCTGGGAAGCCCAAGGCCGGTTCCGCCGCCGGGAAACGGGCAACCTTGGCATGGAAAACCACGGACAGCCCGCCGGCCCCAAGTATAAGCGTGCCTTCTTCGTGGATTGGCGGGTGGCGGATCGCTGGAAGCGTCCGTTGATCGAGCGCTGGGATTTCGTCCTGGACACCAACTGCCCGGCGGAGCCGAAGCTGGCCAGGGGGGAGGCGGTTCGCCAGGGACTGCGCCAGGCGGTGGCACGACCGTTCCGGGTGGCGCCGTTTTTCGATCCCGCCCCGTGGGGCGGACAATGGATGAAGGAGGTTTGCGACCTGGACCGCAGCACGAGCAATTACGGGTGGTGCTTCGACTGCGTCCCGGAGGAAAACAGCCTGCTGCTCGGTTTGGGAGGCGTCCGTTTTGAAATCCCCGCGATTGACCTGGTATTCGATCAGCCCCGCGCTTTGCTGGGCGAAGCCGTGCATGCGCGATTTGGCGACGAATTCCCCATCCGCTTCGATTTCCTCGACACCATGGGCGGGGGCAATCTTTCCTTCCAGGTGCATCCATTGACCGAGTATATCCAGCATCAATTCGGCATGCATTACACCCAGGATGAGAGCTACTATATCCTGGACGCGGAGCCAGGGGCCTCGGTTTATCTCGGCCTGCGGGAGGGCTTCGACCGGGCGGCGATGGTCCGCGACCTCCAGGCGGCCCAGGCGGGAGGGGCGGCTTTTCCGGCGGAGCGTTACGTGAACCGGTGGCCCGCCAAAAAACACGATCATTTTTTAATCCCTGCCGGCACGGTCCATTGCAGCGGCGCCGGCTCCATGGTCCTGGAAATCAGCGCCACGCCTTACATCTTCACCTTTAAAATGTGGGACTGGGGACGGCTCGGTCTTGATGGCCGCCCGCGTCCCATCCACCTGGAGCACGGCCTCCGCAATATCCAGTGGGATCGAACCACCGCCTGGACCCGGCAGCAGCTGGTCAATCGGATCGATCCATTAACCAGCGGGGATGGCTGGCGCGAGGAGCGGACCGGGCTGCATGGCCGGGAGTTCATCGAAACCCGGCGCCATTGGTTCACCGGGCCGGTTGCGCACGACACCCGCGGGGGGGTGAACGTGCTCAACCTCGTGGCGGGCGAGGAAGTGGTCGTGGAAAGCCCGGGCCAGGTTTTTGAGCCCTTTATCGTGCATTATGCCGAAACCTTCATTGTGCCAGCCGCAGTGGGCGGCTACACCATCCGGCCCCACGGTGGGGCCGCCGGCTCGGAATGGGCCACGGTCAAGGCCTCGATCCGGGCCTGAGCCGGCCGCAAACGAAGGACTTGGCTGGGCAAGACCGGGCTGGGTGCGGGCCGGAAACCACCCCCTGCCGGCCGCCACCTTTTGCGCGCCGGGTTGCCAGCCGCCGGGATTTCTGTTAGAGCAACCGCTGAATTGAAAATATTAGTGGCTATTACGGGGGCGAGCGGGACGATTTACGCGCAGCGGTTGCTGGATCAATTGGATCCCAGCCAGCACGAAGTGCACGTGGTCCTGAGCCGCTATGCCCAGGCGGTGGTATCCGCCGAACTGCCCGCCGGCTTGCGCCTGCGCGAGGGCGTGCTGATGCATTCCCTCAAGAGCATGAATGTCCCCTTTGCGAGCGGATCCAACCCGGTGGAGGCCATGGTGGTGATCCCCTGTACCATGGGCACCCTGGGCCGGATCGCCCACGGCCTCAGCGATGACGTCCTGCTGCGGGCGGCCGATGTCACCCTGAAGGAGCGGCGCAAGCTGATCCTGGTGCCGCGGGAAACGCCGTTGAGCTTGATCCATGTGCGGAACCTGGAACTGCTGCTGCTGGCGGGCGCCCTGATCCTCCCGGCGAACCCCTCATTTTATGCGCGGCCGGCCACGGTGGAACAAGTGGCGGATACGGTCGTGGCGCGGGTTTTGGACCACCTGGGAGTGGGGCATACGCTGGCTTCACGCTGGCAGGCGGAACCGGAGGGGGAGTGACATGGCGGCTGTAAACGCATCGGTAAAGAGAGCCCCGGGTTTCCTGGGGCAGATCTGGAAGTGGGGGGCATTCGTCAAATTCTCACATACCATCTTCGCGCTGCCCTTTGCGCTGGCCGCCATGATTGTGGCGGCCCGGGAGACCCATGGCTGGCCAGGCTGGCGCAATCTGCTGCTCATCCTTGGCGCCATGGTGTGCGCCCGGACTTGCGCCATGTCTTTCAACCGCATCGTGGACCGCGATTTCGACCGGCAAAACCCCCGCACCTCCATGCGCCACCTGCCCGCGGGCGAGGTCTCCCTCGCCAGCGCCTGGCTGCTGTGCATCCTGAGCGGGCTCGGTTTCATGGGGGCCAGTTACCTGCTGCGCCCGCTTTGTTTTTATTTGTCCCCCTTGGCGTTGCTGATCATTTGCGGCTACTCCCTCACCAAGCGCTATACGGATTACACCCATTTTTACCTCGGGGTGGCGCTGGCGGTGGCCCCGGTGGGCGCCTGGCTGGCGATCCGGGGCAGTCTGTCGTGGTCCATCCTGGTGCTGGCCGTGGCGGTGGTTTTCTGGCTCGTCGGATTCGATATCATTTACGCGCTGCAGGATTATGAATTCGACCGCCGCCACGGGCTCCATTCCCTCGTGGTGGCTTGGGGGGTGGAAAATGCCCTCAAAGCCGCTTTCCTGGCACACATGCTCATGTGGGGGCTGTTGTTCCTGTTCGGGTTGCTTTCCGGCTTCCGCGTGGCATATACTGTGGGGCTGGTGATCATCCTGGGATGCCTGGTCCTGGAACACTGGCTGGCTCGGAAGCGCAGCTTGAAATGGATCAATGTCGCTTTTTTCCGGTTGAATGCCTTGGTCAGCATGGTGTTCCTGCTGGTTACCTTGTGTGAAGTCATGTTTCCCTGGCGGCGTTTGTTGCAATGAATTGGGCGATTAAAAACAGTTCCCTGCAAGACCTCCATGCCAAAGTGGCGGCGGGGGGGCGTATTACCGGCGAGGAGGCGTTGCGGTTGTTTGAAACGCGGGAGGTCCACGCCCTGGCGGCCATGGCCAGCGAGGTGAACCACCGGAAAAACCGGGGCCGCGCTTCCTATATACTCAACCAATACATCAATTACTCCAATTACTGCATCCTGAGCTGCCAGTTCTGCTCCTTTGCGCGCAAAAAACGGGATCGGGATGGCTTTGAGCTCACCATACCGCAAATTGTGGACAAAGTCCGGTCCGCCCCCCAAGCCGGCATTACGGAGCTGCATATGGTGGGTGGATTGCACCCCTCCCTGCCTTTTGATTATTACACCGGGCTGCTGCGGGCTTTGAAAGAGGTCAATCCCAAGCTGCAGCTCAAATGCTTTACCGCCATCGAAATTCTGCACCTGGCCTGGCTGGCAAAAAAAAACGTTGGGGAAACCCTCCGGGAATTGCGGTCCGCCGGGTTGGATGCTTTAACCGGCGGCGGGGCCGAGATTTTCCAGCCCGAGGTCCGGTCGGCCATTGCCCGCGGCAAGGAATCGGCTGCGGAATATCTGGAGGTGCATCGCACCTGGCATCAACTGGGGGGGCGCAGCACCTGCACCATGCTTTACGGGCACCTGGAAACTCCGGCTGATCGCGTGGATCACTTGCGCCAATTACGTGCTCTGCAGGATGAAACGCGCGGTTTCGTGGGTTTCATTCCTTTGCCTTACCAGCCTGAAAATAACGGCATCCCGGTGGACCACCCGCCCACCGCCTTCGACACCTTGCGAACAATCGCGGTCAGCCGCATCTACCTGGATAATTTCGACCATATCACGGCCTACTGGGTGGGGTTGGGGCTCAAACTGGCCCAACTGGCGCTGCAATATGGTGCAGACGATCTGCACGGCACCATCCAGGAGGAAATGATCTTCCACATGGCGGGCGCGGCGACGCCGCAGTCCCAGCCCGAATTGGCCATGGTCCGCGCGATCCGCGAAGCGGGATTTACTCCCGTGCAACGCGGCACTTTTTATGAGCCAGTCAAAGTCTGGGAGGCTGCTGGTGAGCCAGTTCCCCCGGGAGGAAGTTCCCAGATCCTGGCCCGCAATCTGGCCACTGCCTGAGTGAGATATGTTAAATCGCTCTACCATCGGTTCCCATTGTGTTGTCCGCGGCATGTCCGCTGAATCAACTTAGATCATGTCCAATCCGCCCCCCGATCCGCCACTCAAATTGCGCCTGGCTCCGCGCACCAGCGCCGAGGAACTCCTGCACCGTTCGCAGCGCGAACAGCGCGCTGCCATCCTTCAGCGTGAGGGCCAGTTGGAAAATTCCCTCGCCCCGTTCCGCGTGGGATCGGTGCCCCATTTCAACGCAGTGCCCCTGGTTCGCGGCCTGGAGAGCCAGATCACCTATGCCACCCCGGCGCGCCTGGCTGAACAGCTGCGCAGCCAGGAACTGGATGCCGCCCTGGTCAGCGTCACCGAGGTTCTCTTCAACGACAATTACGATATTCTGGACGGCATTGCCGTGGCCTCGCTGGGGGAGGTGCTCAGCGTTTTTCTTGCCCACCGCCAGCCCCTGGAACAAATCCGCGAGGTGTATTGCGATCCGGCCTCGCTCTCCAGCGTGACCCTGCTCAAGGTGCTGCTCGCCGAGCGCGGGATCCGGCCGGAGTTCAAAAAACTCGAACAGACCGACGGTGGGCCTTGGCCGGATAATTTTCTGCTGATCAGCGACCAGGCCCTGAACTTCCTCCGGAGGCCGCACGAGCATGAGATTTGGGATCTCGGCGCGGCCTGGTATGAGGCGAATCAACTGCCCTTCGTGTATGCGGTGTGGGCGCTGCGCCGAATCCCCAATGAATCCTTGCGCCGGCAGTTGCGCGAAGCCCGTGATTTCGGCCTGGATACGCTGGATTACATCATCGATCACAGCCCGTTGTTCGACGCCGATTTCCGCCGCGATTACCTGGGCTGGCACATCCACTACCACCTGGGCTCGGATGAAAAACGCGGCATCGGGCGCTTCCTGGAACTGCTTCGCAAACACGGTTTTGGGCCGGTTTATGAGCCGTGCTATCTGCCGTGACGCGCCCGGCTAATAAAACACTCGCCGCCACCGGCCGCCACTGGTATATTCCAGCCATGCGTTTTCCCGCAATATATTTTGGATTGCCGAATTGGGTTGACCAGATGGTGCCGCCGCTGGACTACGTTTACGCCACCGCGGAAGCGCGCATGGGCCTGGCCATCGGCCTGGCCCGCACCAATGTCGAGAAGCGGACTGGCGGCCCGTTCGGCGCCGCCATCTTCGACATGGAAACCCATCGGCTCCTGGCGCCGGGGATCAACCTGGTGGCGTCCAGCCAGTCTTCCGTGGCCCATGCCGAAATGGTGGCCATCATGACGGCCCAGCGGACCTTGGGGAGGTTCGGTCTCGCCAGCCTGCCGCCGCGCCGCTTTGAGCTTTTTACCAGCTGCGAGCCTTGTGCCATGTGCTTTGGCGCCATTCCCTGGTCGGGCATCCGCCGGGTGGTTTGCGCCGCTTCGGAACGGGACGCCCGGCAGATCGGTTTTGACGAGGGGCCCAAGCCTGTTGATTGGCAGGCGGAACTGGAAAAACGGGGCATCGAAGTGGTGCGCGACCTGTGCCGCCAGGAAGCCGCTGCGGTCCTCGAAAACTATCAGCAGGGCGGGGGGATGATCTACAACGCGGCGCTCCAGGCATAGGCACCGGCGGCCAATGCCTCCCAGCTTCCAAAGGACGGCTTAAAATACGTAAGGCACCCCTTCCTCCAGGATTTTCACCCGGTGGGAGAGGCGGTGCTGGGCGGCCAGTTGCCGCAGCCAGCGCGGGGGTTCCTCGATATCCTCAAAGGAAAGTTTGAAACTGCCGAAGTGCATGGGAATGAACCAGTGGGAGTTGAGATCCTTGAACACTTGCATGGCATCATCCGGCCCCATGTGCACCTTGCGGAATCCCTCCGGTTGGTAGGCGCCGATGGGCAGCAGGGCGATCTCCGGCTGGAAGCGGCGGCCGATCTCCTTGAAGCCCTCGAAATAGGCGCTGTCCCCGGCGTGGTAAACCCGCCGGCCCTGGTGCTCCAGGACAAATCCACCGTAGCCCCGGTGGCCGTCGTGCAAGGTGCGCGCGCCCCAATGCCGGGCGGGCACCAGCGTGACCTTGCAGTTCCGCTGCGACAGGCTTTCCCACCATTTCAGCTCGATGATCCGCTCGAAACCCAGCCCGTTCATCAAGTCCTTCATGCCCCAGGGAGTGATGGCCATCTTCGGTTTGCGCAATCGCCGCAGGGTGCGCCGGTGGAAATGGTCGTAATGCGCATGGGTCAGCAGCACCAGGTCGATGCGGGGGAGGTCCGCCAGCTTCATCCCCGCCCGCTTGATGCGTTTGAGCAGAAACAGCCAGTTCGCGAAATTGGGGTCCACCAGCACGTTCATGTCCGTGAACTGGATCAGGAATGAAGCGTGCCCAATCCACGTCAGCGCCACCTGGCCGTGTTTCAATTCGGGGAATACCGGATCCTTGTGATCCCCGGTCCGTTTGGTCAGCAGGGATTTCCACACCATCTCCCGGAAAAAAGTCCGGGGGTTGAAGGATCGGGAAGGAGTCAGATCCTTGAACGAGCGTGGGAACTTGCGCCGCTTGGAGGGCGGCGTGGATGCGTTGGTGTCAAAAGGCGGATCCATGTATCAGGTTAACGACCAAACGCGCAGTTCCTCAACTGCGTGTTACCATCCATACGCCACCCCTGTTCAAAATGCAAGCGGCCCGCAGCGGCAAAAAAGGCGCCCACGTGCCGGTTCAGCGGGGTCTTAGCCCGGAGGCTGGCTGATATCTTCTCCGGCGGCCAGGGCCGCCGGCTCGTTCCGCACCTCCACATCCGAGTTGTCGGGCTCAATCCCTTGGGAGATCACGCGGTCGGTGACTTCGGCGAGGAAGGTCGAGAGAGTTTTGCTCAGCTCCAGGTATTCCGGCCAGAGAGTTTCATTCAGGAAACCTTTGGGCACCCGCGCCATGATCGTTGTGTAGCGCTGGCGGCGATAGCGGTAAGGGCGGATGCCATACCGGCGCAGCAAGGCGATCATCAATTTGTGGGACCAGCGGTCGCGCAGGTTGAACGTATATTCCAGGGGGGGATCCACCTGCTGTTGTTCCCGAAGCCGGGCGCGGATGCGCTCCCGGGCCTGGGCGGCGGCTTCGCGCTCGCCGGGGGTGGCGGCTCCGGCGAAGAGAGCCTCGATCAACTGCAGCTTTTCGATGAGCCGTTGCTCGTCGGTCATGGGCTGGGAGAATCAAGTTTTGGCCTGGGAATTTGATTCAACTCCGCTTCCCGGTTTTCTTCCGCAGCCTGAACTTTTTGGCCAAAAGGCGGTTGGCCTTCTCGATGTCGAATTGTGCCGGATCCCAATTTTCCAGGCCCCATTCCTCAAGCAGCCAGTAACATTGGTGGTCCGGGTGGCCCAAAGCCTCAATCAGGCCTTCCAGGCCCGGGGGGCCGCCACAGTCCTCAATCGGATTGCCGCGCTCGCCCGCGGTAAGCCGGGGGTATTGGATTCCCGGTTCGGCGGGCAGGATTTTCTCCACTGCGATCTGGTGTTCCCAATTGTCCCCGAAATCATAGGTATACGTGAATTTGGTGCGCACCCTGGGAACCATTTCCCAAAGGACTGGGATTTCAACCGGTTCCAGCTCTGGTTCATCATCGGATTCCTGGTCCATTTTTTGGAGGAATTTGTCCAGGAGTGCGGTGGCCAGCTGCTTTTTTTCCTGCTTGGTTCCCTTTCCCTGGCGGATGTGTTGGAATTGGTCCAGCAGCTCCGGGAAGGGATTCGGATCCTGGGTTTTTTCCGCAGCCTCCAAAGTCCATCCGGAACGGTCTCCGAGCGCAAGTCCTTTGATATCAAACTCACCCAGGTGTTCACCGGACCACCCAAACACGTCATCGATGGCCGAGGCCAGGCTATCCATGGTAATGCCGCCGTAAACCTCGATCCGGCGCCAGATGACCGGCGAGGTATCCAGGGAGATTTTCAGCCGGTAAACACGATTATCGAGCGCTTGGGCGGCCTCAAAGTCCAGGGGCTGTTGCTTAACTTTCATAAAACAAAATGCATTTCAGGGCGGAATCCTGCTTTACTGGAACCGGAGAGACAATCGAAAAATGGCAATGAAATCAGCTGCGGCGCCAGTATCCAGTGGAGTGTGATGAACCAGCCGCGGACCGGTCTGGGTGCGTCTCAAATACGCGGGCACATCCGTCTTGCAGAGTTCAGCAGCCACTTTTGCCGGGCACGGGCTGGCAGCGGAAATTTTCCGCCATCCGCAGCCTGCTTAAGCTTGCCGATTCTGCCCGATTATGTCTCTATCGGGGCATGGAGCTTGGAACCCTCCTTACCGTTCCGATTCTGCCCGGTGGCGCTCCGCCTGGCTGGTATTGACACCGAAGACGCGCAAAGGTTTGCCGCATTGGTCACGCAGGACGAAGCCCCGGATTTGCACCGGCACAAAGTGGCCCGCTTTGTGCAGCAGGCGGACTTCCACCTGAAAAGAGGCCCCCTCTTTCAGGACGGTGGCGACCGCCTGGTCCGCCCGCTCCAAATCTTCCGGATGCAACAACCGGCGCCAGAGGGCGGGATCAGCTTCCAGCTCGTTTTCCGCCAGGCCCACCAGGCTCCACCAGGCTGGGGAATAAAAGAGCGTGTTGGCGGCCAAATCCCAGTCCCAGAAGGCTTCCTGCGTGGCCTGGAGCACCAGGGCCAGGCGCTGCTCGCTTTGCCGCAGCGCCTCCGCTGTGCGCTGGCGCTCAGTGATATCTCGGAAAATGATGCAGGACCAAAGGGATTCCGATCCCAGGGAGAATTCCGTGGAGGAGAGTGTCACGGGAAATGCCTGGCCGTCCCGGCGCCGGAAATTGAGTTCACCCCGAAACTGCCCGGTCCGCGCTCGTGCTTCCATGGCTTTTGCCACCCGGGGATCCGCCGCATCGGCCACTAATTTGTGGCCCCCCTCGCAAATCTCACGTTCAGAGCGGCCCAGCAGCTCGCAGGCGGCGCGGTTGGCGGCAAATATGGAGCCATCCGGTTTGGCGAAAAGCATGCCATCCAGAGAGTTGTCAAAAATGGAGCGGAATCGGTATTCGTTGCGCAGCAACTCCTGCTCCCGGCGCGCTTTGGCGCATAATTCGACGATATATTCCGGCGCGCAGGGCTTGCCCGCAAATGCCGCCGCCCCCCAGCGCATCCAGTCCAGTGCCAGTTTCGGGTCGGGATCCCCGGTTACCGCCAGGAATACCGTATCCGGCCGCAGCGGTTTGAGTATGCCCAGCAGCTGGTTCCCGGCCATGTCCGGCAGATGATGATCCAGGATCACGGCTTCATAATCGCCAGCCTGGAACTTCCTTTGCGCCTCCAGGCCGGTCAAAGCGATATCCGCCCGGTATCCGTGGTCTTCGAACTCCTCTTTCAGCACCGTGGCCTGCACGTTGTCGTCCTCGACGATCAACACGCCAAACAACTGCGGGGGCGATTCTCCCCGGAGCAGTTTTTGCACTTGTTCCGCGAACTCTGTTTCCGCCACGGGCAGGGCCAGGAAGGCGTTGGCTCCCAGGTCAGCCGCAATGCGCGAAGCTTGTTCCCCGGCGAGTGTGGCCGAAACCACCAGGATCGGCACCTGGTTGAAAGCCGCATAAGCCGGGGTCCGCAGCAGGCGGCAGAACCGCCAGCCATCAACACCCGGCAGGCGAAGCCCCGTCACCACCAACGAGGGCGGATTTCTGCGATCCATCCCCGCCAGAGCCGCTTCGGCATGGTCGAACGCCCGCACCTCCAGGCCGTTCCCCTCGAGCAGTCCCGTCAAGACCTGGACTTGGGCTGGCTCGGAATTAACCACCACCGCCACTGCGGGAACTTTCAGTTGTGTGCGCATACCCCGCTTTTATCAGCAGCCCCGGTTGCGAATGCAAGCCGCAATGCCGCAACGACGTTAATGCGCGGCAGAAAATCGGCGCCCTGGCCGGAAAGCGGGGCAGGGGAGTTCCAGGCTCAATCTTGATTAGGCGCCTGGGCGGCAGTCCGGGCTGTTCGGGCTAATCCCCAATGCGCGCCAAACGGGCGCCCATCAGGTTGCCGAATTGAGGGCGTCCCGCCAGGGTGACCAACTCCCCGAACAGGAAGCCGGCCAGGGTGCCTTCGGCCACGGGGAGGGGGGCGTCGAGCAGGCTGCGCAGGCCGGCGCAGCCGAAGACCAGCGCTTGCGGCTGCGCGCAAAAGCCCGCCAGGCGCGCGGCGGCCTGGGCGCGCGGCGCCGTGCGCAGCTGCAACCGGTTGCCGGCGGGCAGGCTGGCGCCGGCCTGCAACTGGCTGCCGGCGAACGAACAATGGAGATTGCGGCCACCGGCGTCCGCGAAGGTGATCGATTCGCAATCGCCGGCGGCCCGGCCATGCTCCGCCTGGCGGGCCTGGAAAAAGGCGGCGGCGGGCTGCCACGCCTCCTCCCCAGCCATCCGCAGCCGGGCGATGGCGCGTGGGCCGTCCGCCTCAAATTCAAGCCCGGGGCCGGTTTCATCGTGGACGTTCAGCGCCTCCGCCCGCCATTTGCCCTCGTGGATGAGCAGCACGGCGGCGTCCCCGGCGGTCGGAAGCAACTCGCCACGGGATGCGTTCCCAGCCCGTGCGGCGGCCCCGCCGGCCACCGGAACGCCGGGGAACATCCCTTGCCATTGCTCCAGGAACGGTTCCATCCCCGAACCGTGGGCGAACAAGATGATCGCCGCCTGTGGCCGGCCGGCTGCCTGGCGGAGCTTGACGAGGATCTCCGCATAGGTTCCCGCCACCGCGGCGCCTTCCACCGGGAGCGGCCAGGTGGTCCAACCGGCTGCGTCCGGATCATGCCAGGCATTGGCGGCCGCGAAACCGTGGGAGGAACACCCAAAAAGGTTTTCCGCACCCATCGGCTGGTGGCCGGGGGGCCACATCGCAATTTTCCATTTCATAACCAGGTCAGCCTTTCCAAAAAATTCTAAAGCCAGTGTGCGACACGCGGTGTTTTCATTCAAGAATGTTGGATACCACGACGGTCTCTCCGATCGGTTTCCGGATCGCCCGTCCGCCCGCCCGGACTTCAAATGTGGTGCCATCGACCTGCACATCGCAGGCATGGCCGCGGATGACCAGCCCCTTGAGCGCGATGCGTGGCGCGAACGGAAGCGTGTGCGGCTTGATGGATACACTGCCGTCCGGCCGCGCGCTCACTCCGAACACGCCGAAAATGACGCATTGTGCGGCGGCGACGCCGTCCAACGTGCATTGAAGCGGCGTGTCGCGGCGGTAATCCTTGCCGTTGGCGGCGATGGAGTCGCCCCAGTAGGGCATGGTATCGGCCCACCAGAGCAGGCGGCCTAAAATGTCCGCGGCCAGCTTCGGCTGCCCCGCCTGGTATAGCCGCTCGATGATCTGGGGGGGGAAGCTGGTGCAGATGCCCCCGCCGCCATTGTCGATATCCAGCTGGTCGAAGGCTGGATCCCGCTTGGAGAGGCTGTGGAGCCCCCAGGCGGACAGGAATTCCTCATTGTTCAGGTGGCTGATCAACCCCGCCTCGCATTCCGGGTCCAGCACCCCGCTGCCAACCGGTTTGAACATCTGGACTGTGTAGCGCAACTCGCTCTTGCCCTGCCCATCCTCGAAACGGAACCATTTGGCCTGGGCATCCCACAGCCGTTGTTTGAGCAGCGGCTTGAGCAGCTCGGCGCGCTCCCGCAGGAAGGGCGCGGGCTTGCCTGCCAGGTCGCACAAGGCAGCCGCGCGCAGGTAGCCAGCATAGCGGCGCGCGTTCAGATCCGGTTTGAGGTGGTTATAGGTGAATTTGCGGCGCAGCTCCAGGTGGCTGCCGGAGGGGCCGTAATCGATCAGCGCAATCGGTTTGCCGGGATCGTCCCCATACATGGCCTGGATTACCATATGCTCCCGGATGCTCCGGCCGTCCACGGTGTCTTCGAGGAACGCCTGATCGCCGGTGAGCAGCACGTAATAGTAGGTGAGGCCGATGATTTTCTCCTGGTTGATCATGTACCAGGCGCCGCCCGCCGCCCCAGAGATCGGGCTGAAGTAAAAATGTTTGAGCAGGTCGCATTTGAGGAATTGCTTGATGTGTGCCCGCGCGGCGGCCGGATCGAAGAGCGGTAAAATCTCCCATACCTCCCCAAAGTTCCACAGGTAATTGGCCACGCAGCCGCCGTTGACGCTGCCGGTCGAGTAATACGGATGCAGCACGAAATCCGGCAGATCCCAGCGGTTCATGAGGAAGTGCACCAGCGAACGTTCATACCAGCGGACCAGTTGGGCGTTGCTGCTCTCCAGGGATGGCAGCCGCAGGAAAACCTCCGCCACCTGCCGGGCATATTCCTGCCGGGCGGCCGCTACCGCCGCGGCTGGATCCGCCAGCAGCCGATCCACGCTGGCGGCCGCCTCTTCCGCCTGGCCGATCGCGATGGCCAGGTGCACCGTCCGGGCCTGGCTGGCGGGCAGCCAGGTGGTGGCATGGCCGAGGTTGCCAGAAACCTCCCAGGCCCATTCCGGAGAGTCGATCGCCACCACCACCGCCATTCTGCCTTGCCGCAGTGTCAGCCGCCGGCCTTCGGCTTGCAGGGTGGTTTCGGTGCCGCTGCCCGGCCGGGCGAATCCCCAATCCTGGACCGCATCCAGCCACCCGAGCGTGAAAAACTCCAGCGGAACTGCGGCTGGCCCGCGGTTCGTGAAGGTGAATCCGCACACCGCCGCGCGCTGGCCATGGATCAGGGTTGTCGTGCTGGCCGCCGCCACCTGGCGCACGCTTCCCTCCCGCTCCACCTGGCAGGGGCGCCAGGCCCATTTCCGGGTGGGGACCAACTCGCCTTCCACCCGCCCCTCCAGCAGGAAATTGGAACTTACGAAAGGTGGTGACCAAAGGCCGGCCACCCCCGCCACGTTGCGGTAGTTGATCCCCGCCGCCAGTTTCCCGTTGACGATGCCCAGGTGCTGCTCATCCTGCAGGATCTGGCCGCCGTCCATGTCAAATACCGCGGTGCGGTCCCTGGCGGCCGGTTCGGGAGCCGCAGGCAGCCGGTTTCCCATTGCCCATCCGAACCAGCACAAGACGGCGAGGTGGCAAACTGCCCGGCAGCCCAAGGCCATTGTTTTAGCGAGGTTCAGCATCATGGGGAAACACTTTGCCGGCCTCCCCACGGAACGTCGAGCCTGGATGAGTGCCTGCCGCGCTGGGTCCGTGCATTGGGCTTTGCCGTGCAGGCTGGACCTTTTTGGGCAAAGCCTTTGTCGTTTGTTATTTTCCTGAATTTCGTCCCTGAATTTATACACTATTTGAGGAGGATGAGGGCCGGAGGGCAGTCGGAGGCCCGTC
>CAYPCQ010000069.1:16730-48055 GCA_964409245.1 uncultured Verrucomicrobiota bacterium | reverse complement strand
ATGGGGCAATCGTCACGAGTTTGGTTGCCAATGTCAAACACAAAACCACACCATGTTATGGCCTGGCCCATTTATCAGATCACACGGAAAAAGAAAAACTTGAAACAACAAACGCTGGTGACCAACCGCCAGCAACCGGCCAAAAATCCAAAGCGGCGCGGCGGCGGCGCAATCCAAAAGCTCGCGCACCTTCCCTGGCCCTTCTGGCATTCGATGCGTTCGGGCATATGCGAGGTTATAGAGTGCGCCTTGGGAGTGGTAGTTTATCGCGGAGGTAAAGCGAAAAGTCCCCTGCCACGACATTGTGGCGTGACCCGGGCGACAAGATCCGCCTCGTTACCTCGGCGGCTACCAGCGTTGGACGTTCCTATGCAACGGTGCCTTCCATCATCCTAGCGCGGGTAGCCGCCGGCGTAAGGAGGAGGACCCCGGATCATGCGCAGATCGCTGCGTTCCGCAGTTTCCGGACGCCGGGTCTGGGACGGTTTGAGCCTGGTTGGAAATTCGCCCGCGACAGATCCGCCTCGTTTCCTCGGCGGCTACCAGCGCCAGGTTTGCGCGTGCAACGGCAGTATTCGCGAGTCCAGCGCGGGTAACCGCCGCCTTGACCCGGACCATGCGCATGCCTATGCGGTTCGCAAATCCCCTGACTCGCGCGCGGTGAATCCCTTCTCCCTGCAGGCGGGGAGAGGGTCGGGTGAGGGGGCGTCCTGCTGTCCCTGGTGTTCTGCAAAAACCGCTGAACTTGCCGGGATAAATGCCTGCATTGTTTTCGGATTATCTTGCCTACCCCAAAGCCACGCTTAAAAATCGGCAGCCAACGCTGCTTTTCAGACTGGCCCGGCGTTTTCAAGGGCCGGATGGGGAGTGTAGGGTGTGGCAAGGCACGCTGGGTGGCAGGGTAAAAAAAGCGCAGCAGCAGCGGCGGCGGCGCTGGTGACAGTGCTGGGCTTGGGCCGGGGGGGGCGCTCACGCTGGCGGGGGAGATCGGCTCCACGCAAGAGGTGCAACCCGTGGCAACCCTGGGAAACGGTGACGGGGCCGGATGGAAGGTATGTTTTCAGCAACATGAAGCCAGGAGGGTACGGGGTGATGGCGATGAAGTCGGAGAACGGCGCGGCCTGGCAGGTGGTGGCCGCCGATGCTTCGGCCAACCCGTTCCTGACCGTGAGCAACGACCAGCGGTCGTTCTATTTCACGGCCGAGGATCGCTCGCTATTCGAGGGGGGCCAGGAGGGAGGCCAATTCAAGGTCTTGATCTGGGTGGTGAACATCCCCGCCGCTGTGGATCGGGCCAGCATCACCATGGACCAGCAGTTAATGAGTTGGGGCGGCACGGCCGCCGTCCTGACCAACGCGGTTGCGGTGGCCAGGAATATGGCCACCAACACCAACGATACGCCGGAGTGGAAATCGGCTGCGTTTGAACTGGCGAGCGATTACGGGCCGGCTGGGTCTGGCCTTTTGGAAAACACTTTCCTGGTGCGGCTTTATGAAAAAGGGGTGCTAAAATGTGTCCAGGTCATGGTGCGGCCGATCACCGGGCGCCTGGAGTATTCGGTGTTCAATTGGGATTGGTTGACCGGCGAAATGAAGGCCATGGACCACTTGCACCCACCCGGCATGGTGTGGATCAATCCCGGCACGTTCACGATGGGGAGTCCCGCTTCGGAGCAGGATCGTAGTTACCTTGAAGGTCTGCAGACCGTGGTGACGATCACCAAGGGTTTTTGGATGAGCCAGTATGAGACAACACAGGCGGAGTATCAGGCGGTATTGGGGAGCAATCCGTCATTTTTCACCGGAGATCCGCAGCGGCCGGTGGAGCAAGTAAGCTGGCATGACGCCACTAATTATTGCGGGAAGCTGACCGCGCGGGAACGGTTGGCGGGACGGCTGCCGGCAGTTTATGTTTACCGGCTGCCGCCGGAGGCGGAATGGGAGTATGCGTGCCGGGCGGGGACGGCGACCCGGTTCAGCTATGGGGATGATCCCGGTTACACGAGCTTGAAGGAGTATGCGTGGTATCGAGGCAACAGCAGCATGCAAACGTATCCGGTGGGCCGGAAGCGGCCCAACGCCTGGGGCTTGTATGACATGCATGGGAACGTTATTGAATGGTGCCAGGACGGTTTTGCGGTCATTTTGCCTGGCGGGAGTGTGGCTGACCCTCAGGGGCCAGCCACGAGCAACGCCCGCGTGGGGCGCGGGGCTGCCGCTCGGCGAACCGGGGCTGGATCATCCTGGGCAACCGGAGCTGCAACCTGGGGTTCCGCCCGGTTCTGGCCCCACGCCAGCAAGCCTTAGCCGTGTCCAGGCAATTGGCTCAGTCGGGCGTGCTGGATCTTTTAGCGGCAAGCCTTGGCCTTGCCGGTTTCGTTGACGGCGGAAAAATTGGGAAACCCTGGTGCGGTTTTGCGTGGCGGTGAACATAACTTTATAGAAGTCAGATGCAAAACGACACGGAACTACTCAGAAGCTACGTGGAAAACGGCTCGGAACCGGCCTTTGCGGAATTGGTGCGCAGGCGGGTGAACCTGGTATATTCCGCGGCGCGGCGGGAAACCCAGGGCGACGCGGGACTGGCCGAAGAGGTCACCCAGACGGTATTTCATCAATTGGCGCGCAAAGCCCGCAGCCTCCTTCGTCATCCAGCTTTGTCGGGCTGGTTATATGCCAGTGTCCGCTTTTGTGCGGCGAATGCGCGGCGTTCCGAGGAAAGGCGGCGGCGGCGTGAACAGGAGGCTTTTGCCATGAGCGAACTGGCCAGGAATGAATCGCCCGAATCGGTCTGGCAGCAAGTCCGGCCCGCTTTGGATGACGCCATGCACGAGCTGGGCGAAACGGATCGGGCAGCGGTGGTCCTGCGGTTTTTTGAAGGGCGCAACCTGGGTGAAATCGGCCAGGCCCTGGGCCTGCGGGAAAATGCGGCGCGGATGCGGGTGGATCGAGCCTTGGAAAAATTGAGAGGCTTGCTCGCCAAGCGTGGGATAACTTCCACTGCTTCCGGTTTGGCCGCGGCGCTGGCGGCAGGCGCGGTCCTGCCGGCGCCTTCGGCCTTGGCAGCCGCAATCACCGCTTCCGCCGCCGCCAGTGCCGCCTCCGCTTCCGCTCTAACCACCACCCTCCAAATCATCGCGATGAACAAAGCAACTGCCGGTGTCATTTCCGTGCTCTTGGCTGCCAGCGCAGGCATCCCCCTCTGGCAACAATCACGCCTGAAACAACTCCAAAGTCAAAACGAAGCACTCCAGGCGCAGGTTCAGCAAATCCCCTCCCTGCAAAAGGAGATCGAGCAACTCCAGCAAAAACCAGCCGCGCCGAAGGAAGCCGAAAACCAGGCGGAATGGGCGAGGCTGCGCGGCCTGGCGGGGAACGCCCTGCGCGCGCAGCAGGAAGCCGATCAGCTGCGCAAACGGCTGGCCAAACAACAAAACGAAAACGCCCCCGAGGATCAGGAAATAGGGCGCAGGATTGAGCGCATGAAGGCCAGGCTCAAACTGAATCCCGGGCAGGAAGCGGCCATCCGCGAGATCATGAAGGCCCGGGCAAAGGAGGCATCCGAAGCGATGCAAATGGTTTTTTCCGGCAATCCTGACCAGGATAAAATGGACCAATTGGAGAAAGCAAACGGCGATCCCGAAGCGAAGATCAAGGCGCTCCTGACCCCCGGGCAGCAATCCTCCTATCAAGATTACCAAAGAGAGGAAATCCTCACCGGCGCACGCGCCGCGGCAATCTCTGAATTCACGCGGCTCCAAGCCGCCCTTGGATTAAGCCGGGAACAAGAAGGCCCCGTTTGGGATGCCATTTACCAGCCAGCCATGGCCATGGCCGATCCCATCACCGCACCCAAATTGTCCAGCGATGCGGACCAATTGCAATCGCAGTCGTGGATGGATCAAAAACTTGCGGCTCTGGAGAAAGTGCTTACGCCGGACCAGCTCGCCAAATACCGCCAGCAACAGGAAATCCAGAACCGGTTCCACGAAGCAAGGAGCCTCTTGCTTAATATGGGTTCGGGGAAGAACACCAAACCCTAACGGCGAACGAGAGCATGCGTTTCTGTTGAAAAACGGTTTGATAAATTTTCACCACTACGGTGAGGTACGCTGTAATGGGAACGGCGCGCTGGGTGCCGGTCCCAAAAAAAAATGACCAAATCCATAATGGCAGCGTGGCTGCTTTGCGGCTCAGCCATCCTCCTGCCGGCGCAATCCGCGGCTCCGGTATGCCCGCTGGGGTACCAGCCGGGATTCGGAGGAACCCTGACTCGGGAGCAACGGGCTGAACGCCGGGCGGACGGCGTCACCATCACCACCGGACAGGATGGCGCGCGCCGGGTTCGGACGCCGAACTACGAGGCCGCCGTGGGGGACGATGGCTGCCTCTCAAGCTTCAAAATCGGGGGGACGGAGCTGCTTTTCTCCGGTGTCGCCCGGGGCACTTATTTTTATCAGGAGGCATTAGTGGGTTATTCCTCGGTCAACACCGCCGCCGGGAATGTCATCACCGCCCGGGGTGGCCGGGCCGGTGTTCGTTACACCTTTGGCGCCGGCGCGGTGGCCTTCGACCTGGAAAACCTCACGGACGCGGAACTTATTTTCTTCGCCGTGCTCGATTCCGCCGCCAGCACGATCCGGGACGAGCAGGGGGCGTGGCAGCGGCTGCCCGTCAATATGGCGGCCACCAACGGCATCTATTTCAAGGGGAAAGCCCGGCTGGAGGTTTCCGGCACCGACAAGCTATGGGGACCGTGGGAGGAGGATCATCAGGTGCTGCAAGTGACCCTGGCGCCGAAGCAGCAGCGCCGGCTCGTCTTCAAGGTGGGGACTGCCTCCGCCGCCGAGGCCGGGCAGCTGCCCGCCCAAGGGCCGCCACCCAATGGGCGCGAGGCAGGCGCCAAGCCAAGCACGGCCCGGGATGCGCTCCACGCCACCTTCGAGCCTGCGCAGCCGGCCGGCGTATTCCCGGCCGGGCAGGACCTCAAGGTGACGCTCCAGCTGGCCAACCGTTCCGCCTGGCCGGTTGACGGCACGCTCGAGTGCGAATGGACCACGGATCTCTGCGAGCAGCCGCGCGTGCTCGCGCAGGCTCCGGCCGAGCCGTTCACCCTGCCGGCCGGGCAGGCCCTCACCCGCCACTTCACCTGCCGGCCCGGGGGGCCGGGCTTCTATCCCGTCACCGCCGTGGTGAAGTTCGGAGCAGGGCACCAAGTGCGGGCCAAACTGGTGCCGGGTTATGACGTGGGGAATATCCAGGGGCCGCCCGCCCGGCCCGCGGACTTCGATGCCTTCTGGGAGGCGCGGCTCAAGGAGCTGGCCGGCGTGAAGCCGGAGTTTTTTGCTGAACCGGTGCCGGAGCGGTCCACCGCCAAGGTGGACACCTGCCGCGTCCGCATGCGCAGCCATGGCGGCGTGAGGGTCAATGGCTGGCTCACCATCCCGAAAGGGAAGGGACCCTGGCCCGGGCTGGTGAGCGTCGCCGGGTATGGCGGGGCGGAGACCATCCACCCTGCCACCTGGCGGGACCAGATGGTCACCTTGGCGCTGAGCATCCGCGGCCAGGGGGACAGCCAGGAGGACATTGACCCGAAGGGGCAAGAATACATGTTCCTCAACTTGACCGCAAACCCCGCCGACTACATCTACGTCGGCGCGTATCTCGACCTCGTGCGGGCGGTGGACTTGCTTTGTTCACGGCCCGAGGTGGACGCCCGGCGGATTGGCATCGAGGGCGGGAGCCAGGGCGGGGGGTTGAGCCTGGCCGGGGCGGCGCTGGACCCGCGCATCGTGGCCTGCGCCGCCGCCGTGCCCTGGCTCTGCGACTGGCCCGATTACGCCGTCACGGCGCCCTGGGCGCCCGAGAACTACCCGAAGCTGCTGGCGGCGCGGAAGGACTTGAGCCTGGCGAAGCTCCATGCGATCTTGAGCTACGTGGACGTCATGAACCTGGCGCCCCGCATCCACTGCCCCGTGACCGTTTCGCTGGGGCTGGTGGACGACACCTGCCCGCCCCGGACCATCATGGCGGTTTACAACCGGATCACCGCTCCCAAGACCATCCGCTATTATCCCCACGGCGACCACGGCGGCGGGGGCGGAGCGGACAAGGCGCTCCGCGACCGGTGGCTGGCTGACGTATTGCGCGCCGGGAATCCGTGATTGCCTTCTCAAAAGGCCGGATTTATTCCATCCGGCTAAAACATCCTGATTGGGAATATTGATATTAATGGGGAGGGGCAGACGCCGTTCATCGAAATAACCTCGGCAGTTAACCAATATGGCCGCCGCAAACGCCCGGGGCATCTCAGGAATATTGTGTTCAAGGACATCACCCTGAATGGCGCCGACGGGCCTTACACCATTATTATCAGGGGATATGATGATGCCAATCGGGTCGAGGGGGTGACCTTCGACAATTTCCGCATCAATGGGGAATTGTTGACTGAACCATCGAAATAAATGCGCGTCGGGAACTTTGTGTCCGGGGTCAAATTCATCAATTCCAGCGCAGTGTCCCCTAAACAACCAAGCCAATAGCCAGCGATGCGTTAATTCGAATTCCATTGCACGAACCGCACCATCTTTAGGGAGCCGTCAGTTAACAACCTTTGCCATCGGGGGGGGCCTTTTGGCGGCGGGCGGCGGTGCGTGCTCATTGCCGGCCGCAATGGGGATGCTCCTCGCGTGGCCTTGCCCGCCACCAAAATCCCTGCGCCGTACTGGTATGGGTTATTTCCTGGCGGATCCTTATCCCGCCGCCCCCAAAAGCGCAAAAAGCGCAAAAAAGGGCCATTCGTCGCGGTTATTCCGCCCTTTCAGGGCTTGGGTTGGGTTCTTCTGCGCGTTACCCTGGGCGATGCCCAGGGCTGTATTATCGCCGCCCCGTTGGGGCTGGCGGCAGAAGAGGCAGATGGGTTTTCCGGCGCGGCAGGTCCGCCTCGTTACCTCGCCGGCGGCGTACGTTTGGCTCGCCCTTCCGCCAGCCCAGCTCAGGCAGGGCGCTCACTCCGTTGAGCGCCGTCGCTGGATTAGGTTCCAAGTTCTGCGCTCCCGGCGCTGCGCTTTTTGCCCGGCCAGCCAGCGGCTTGGGAACCCCTGTCACGGGAAGCGGGTGATGTCGGCCCAGGGTTTCAGATCGGCGATGGCGGCCATGATCTGGTTGGAGATTTCCTGGTAGATTTCCTTGAGCCGGGCCTTGGAGCATTGGGCCGCCTCGGCGCGCAGGCTGGTGAAAGGGAGGGGCAGGCCGAACTTGACGGACACCGGGTGGGGCCGGGGCAGGCGCACCTGCCGGCCGTAGGCTTCAAAAGTGCCGAAGACCCGGACGGGGATGACCGGGGCCTGCGATTTGATGACGAGCAAGCCGACGCCGCTGCGCGCGGATTGGAGCTGACCCGTGGTGGACCGCGTGCCTTCGGGAAAGAGGATGATGGCGTGGCCTTTGCTGAGGCGCTCGAGAATGGCCTTGAGGCCCGCGGCGCCCCCGCCGTCGCGGTCGATCGGCACGCAATTCACGATCCGCAGCAGGGTGGCAAAGAGGGGAAAGCGGAAGAGGGATTCGCGGGTGAGATAGAAGATTTCCCGCGGCAGGGCGCTGCCCACCAGGGGCGGATCCATGTAGCTCACGTGGTTGCAGGCCAAAATCGCCGGGCCGGTGACGGGCACCCGCTCGAAATTCAGATAGCGGCAACTGAAGTAGGTGCCGAACAGGAGGCGCAGGAAGCGCCGGGCCAGCCAGTAAGAGGGCTTCAACGGCGGCGGCTGGACGGAGCCGGTCGGGGCCTCAATGGTATTATTCATGCCGGGCGGGGGGGCAATTTTCCCGTGCCGCACCCCCGGCCAATCCCATGGCCGGCGCACCCCGAGGCGGGCATTTTTGTGACGCATTCATCAGCGCTTTATTATCCGGTTCAGGGGGCCGAAAGCAATCCATCTCCGCACTGCCGCCACCGCCTACTCCGCCGCCGGGGTTCCCACCGCCTCCGGTTCCCGCTCCGGCAGGAAAGGAGGATGCAAGGCCTTGATCCCGATCAGCGGCTCGAAGATCCACGTGCCATGGCATTCCGGGCACTTGGAAGGTTTATGCAGCTTGCCCGGATTGAATTGGAATCCGCATTTGCGGCAATGCGCGGGCTGGATGACTGATTGATACCCCGTGTGCTTGAGGCTCCGGAAGAGATGTTCGAGATCCACCTCCGTGTCCTGGTGGGATTGGTGGACTTCCAAAGCTATCCGGGCCAAAGTCATGGGCTTATCCAGCAGAAGGTCTATGAGTTGCTTGCGAAACATAAGCGATTCCTTTCTGGTTTGATGGCCCCATCCCGGATCCATCATGGCTGGCAACGTTTTTATTGCCTGGAACAAAGTAACGCAAGGAGTGGGTTTTGTCCATGCGCCTCCGGTGGCCGGGTGGCGGGCCGGCCCGGCCTCCGCCTCGGGGCGGGATCCACGGAGGGATGCGGGGAGCGGGTGGATTGGCCCTTGAGTTGGCTTGGGCATTGGGAGCAGAGTGGGGGCCTATGGGAAAATTAATTCCGGTTTTGCGGGAGGCAGTCCGCCTGGCTCGCCCCCAGCGTCGCCAGGGGCCTGCCTGCGCTTTGTTTTTGCTGGCCATGCAATTGGCCGCCTCCGCCCAAGTCCCGGTGAATACCCTCCCGATCCGCCTCGGCGCGGACCAGCAGGGCCATAACGCCTTCCGCGGGGAGATGGCCGCCGTGCGGATCTATGAGCGGCCCCTGGCGGCCGAAGAGGTCAAGCGGCAGGCCGGGGCCCGGCCGGATGCCGCGAGCCGCTTGCCGGGCCTGGTGGCCGAGTGGCTCCCGGGCGGGCTGGAGCCGGGGAAGCCGCTGCCGGGCGGCGGACGCCTGGGGCCCGCAGCCCCCCAGGGCGCCGTGCAAGCGGCGGTGGTGGACGGCGTGTCCGGCGGGCGCTTTGCCGGGGGCTATCTGGCCATCCCCGCGAGCAGCCTGCCGGTTTTTGCAAGCGGCTGCACCCTGGAGGCCTGGATCCGTCCCGCCGGCGGCGCGCCCGGCCGGATTGTGGATAAGATCACCCCCGGCGGGGTGGATGGTTTCCTGCTGGATATCCAGCCGGGGAACCTGGTGCGGTTCATCCTGGGCTCCGCGACGGTTACCGGGCGGCAGCCGCCCCCCGGCAAATGGATGCATGTGGCGGCCACCGTGGATGAGGACAGCCGGACCGTTTTGTATGTGGATGGCGCGGACGCCTCCGGCGGGACGGTGGAGGAAGCGGTGGCGTTCACCGGGTCCGCACCGGCGCCGGAGAGCCCCCTGGCGCTTTGGTACCGGCGGCCGGCGGCGCGCTGGACCGAGGCCCTGGCGATCGGCAACGGGCGGCTGGGCGGCATGGTCTGGGGCGGCGTGCGCCGGGAGCGGATCGATCTCAACGAGGACACGCTGTGGTCCGGCGAGCCGTATGACAATATCAATACGAATGGCCTGGCCGCCCTGCCCGAGATCCGCCGGCTGCTGCTCGCCGGAAAAAACCAGGAGGCGCAGCGGCTCGTGGAGCAAAAGATGAACGGCAAATACAACCAATGTTACATGCCGCTGGGGGATTTGAGCCTGGAGTTTCCGCTGGCGGGTGCGGTGGCCAATTACCGGCGGGAATTGGACCTGGCCCAGGCCATCGCCCGGGTGGAATTTGAGCACGAAGGGACGCTTTACACCCGTGAAGTATTTGCCTCCCACCCGGCCCAGGCCATCGTGGTGCGGCTCACGGCGAACCGGCCCGGGCGGATTTCCTTCACCGCCGCGCTGGGCAGCCAGCTGCGCCATAGCTGCCAGACGGCCCGGTCCCAGACCGTCCTGAATGAGCCCCAGCCCGGCGCTGGCCGGGCGCCATCCTACACGATCACCAACGCCGCCATCGTCATGGCCGGCCGCTGCCCGCTGCATGCGGACCCCCACTACGTGGGCCAGCGGGTGATCTATGACGACACCCCGGCCGCCCAAGGCATGCGCTTTGAGGCCCAGCTCATGGTCCAGCACGCCGGCGGCCGGCTGCGCGTGGCCAGCCAGACCCTGGAAGCGGAAGGGTGCGACGAGGTCACCCTCCTGCTGGTGGCGGCCACCAGCTATAATGGCCCGCACCGCAGCCCCAGCCGTGAGGGCCGGAATCCCACCCTGCCGAATACCGCCGGGCTGCGCCAGAACCAGGGCCGGCCGTACGCGGCGCTGCGCCGGGAACACCTGGCGGATTACCAGCGCCTGTTCAACCGCGTGGAGCTGGACCTGGGCCGCCCCGCGGATAAGCCCCTGCCCACCAACCAGCGCCTGCGGGCTTATCAACCCGGCCGGGATCCCGCGCTGGCGGCGCTGTATTACCAGTTCGGGCGCTACCTGCTGATCGCCTCCTCCCGCCCCGGCACGCAGCCGGCCAACCTGCAGGGCATCTGGAACCACGCTATCAATCCGCCGTGGTCGGCCAATTGGACGCTCAATTGCAACGCGCAGATCAATTACTGGCCCGCCGAGACCGGCAACCTGGGCGAGTGCCATCTCCCGCTGGTGGACCTGACGCGGGAACTCAGCGTGGACGGCACCAACATTGCCCGGAACCTCTACGGCGCCCGTGGCTGGATGGCCCACCATAACACCGACCTCTGGCGCCAGGCCGGGCCGGTATCCGGAAGCGCCTTGTGGTCCATCTTCCAGGCGGGTGGCGCCTGGCTGTGCCAGCATGCCTGGGAGCGGTACGCTTACTCCGGGGATGTGGATTACCTGCGCCAGGTGTGGCCGGTGCTCAAGGGGGCCGCCCGGTTTTTCCTGGACAATCTCATGGAAGAGCCCACCCACCGCTGGCTGGTGACCGGTCCGGACACGAATTTCGAGAACACCTTCCGCAAGCCGAATGGGGAGACCGGCTGCACCTGCCTGGGCCCCACCGCCAGCATGGAGATGGTGCGGGAGCTGTTCCAGAATTGCCTTCAGGCCAGCCTCCTCCTGAACGAGGATGCGGATTTGCGGGCCGAGCTGCAAAAGGCGCTGCCGCGGCTGCCGCCGCTGCAGATCAGCCCCACCACCGGCGAGCTGCAGGAGTGGGTGGAGGACTGGGCGCGCACGGCGGAGTGCCAGGTGCTCTCCAGCTGGGGCGCGGTGTGCAGCGCGCAAATCACCCCGCGCGGCACGCCCGCCCTGGCGGCGGCCCTGCGCAAGATCTTCGACCAGGGCCGGTGGTGGGAGCGCGGGCAGCTGGGCAGCTGGCAGGGCGCCTTCCAGGCCAACGTCTATGCCCGGCTGGGCGACGGCAGCACCGCCCTGGCCGTGCTCGAAAAACATATCCAGCGCTGCGCCAACCCGAATCTCACGGCGATGTTCCCCGGCCATTGCGAATGGCAGACGGATGGCAACTTCGGCCTCGCCGCGGCGGTGGGGGAGATGCTGCTCCAAAGCCACGAAACCATCGGCGAGGCCACGGCCGCGCCGCGCGAATACCTGCTGCACCTCCTGCCCGCCCGGCCGGAGGCCTGGGCCACGGGCCGCGTCAAAGGCCTGCGGGCGCGAGGGGGGTTCGAGGTGGACCTGGCCTGGAGCCAGGGCCGGCTGGCGGAGGCCCGCATCCGGAGCCTCCAGGGCGCTCCCTGCACGGTCCGCCACGGGCAAAAAACCATCCGCCTGGCCATCCCCCGCGGCTCGGCCCACGTGCTGCCCGGCAGCCTGTTTTATTGACCGGCGCCAGGCCAGGAGGCGCCGTAAAAAGGCGCCTATGGGGAGGCGCGGCGCCGGCCTGGACGCGGGATTGGAGCCAGGCACTTAAAGCTGGCGGTGGCGGGTGATGCGCGGCATAATGCGCCCATGCCTGTGTGCAATTCACTCCGGCGCACCCTGCTGGCGGCGCTCCTGCCCGCCGTGGCCTGCCTCTTGCAATGGTTTTTCTGGCCGGCCTTCAAGCCGTTTGTTTGGTTTCTTTTTTACCCGGCGGTGTTCTTCAGTTCGCGCCTCGGCGGGCTGCGTGGGGGGTTGCTGGCGACGGCGGTTTCCATCGTGCTGGTCATCTATGTCTTCATCCCGCCCCAGTTTTCCTTCCAGGTGGAAAACCCGTCCAACCTCTATTCCGTGGCGGCTTTCATGGGCATGGGCTTGCTGTTCAGCCTCACCCACGAAGGACTGCGCCAGGCGCAGGAAAAAATCCAGGTGCTTTACGACCAAACCCGGGAGCTGGATGCGCTCAAGTCGCAGCTGTTCGCCAATGTCAGCCACGAGCTGCGCACCCCGCTGACGCTGATCCTGGGCCCGGTAGCCCGGCAGCTGGCCAAAGACAACCTGCCTGAAGAAACCCGGCGGGATCTGGAGGTGGCGGAGCGGAACGCCCGGCTGCTTTACCGCCACGTGAATGACCTGCTGGACGTGGCCAAAGTGGAAGCCGGGCGCATGGCCATGGATTATTCGCGGGAGGATCTGGCCGGGCTCGTGCGGTTCGCGGCCTCCCATTTCGAGGTGCTGGCCGGGGAAAAGCAGATCCGTTTGGCGGTCGAGGCTCCCGGACTGCTCCCGGCCGAGGTGGACGCCGCCAAATTCCAGCGGATTCTCTTCAACCTGCTTTCCAATGCGTTCAAATTCACCCCCCAGGGCGGGGAGGTGAAGGTGGCCCTGCGCGCTGAGGGCCCGCAGGCCATCTGCGAGGTGTGCGACACCGGGCCGGGCATCCCGGAGGCGCTGCGGGAAGCCGTGTTTGAAAGGTTCCGGCAGCTGGATGGGGGGCCGAACCGGGAGCATGGGGGCACCGGCCTGGGGCTGGCCATCGTCCAGGAATTCACCCGGCTGCACCAGGGTGCGGCAGTGGCGGGTGCGGCCCCGGGTGGCGGGGCGCGGTTCACGGTGGCGCTGCCGCTGGCGGCGCCGGCGGGCACGCCGATCCATTCCCAGGCGGACCGGCTGGAGCATCTGATCGAGCGGCAGGTGGTGGACGAGTTGCGCCCGGCGGCGGCGGCCCAAACGGACTCCAACGCAGCGGCGGCCACGGCGCCCCTGGTATTGGTGGTGGAGGACAATCCGGACATGGCCGCCTTCCTGGCCCAAGCCTTGGGACGGCGCTACCGGGCGGCCATCGCCCGCAATGGAGCGGAGGGATTGGCCCAAGCCATGGCCCTGAAGCCGGACTTGATCGTGAGTGATATCATGATGCCGGTGATGACCGGGGACCAGTTGGTGCGCGAGCTGCGGTCCCGGGCGGAGACGCGCGAGCTGCCGGTGCTGATGCTGACCGCCAAGGCGGACGACGCCTTGCGGGTTGCCATGCTCCAGGAAGGGGTGCGGGATTACATCCAGAAGCCGTTTGCCGAGGCGGAATTGCTGGCCAAGGTGGAAGGGTGCCTGGCGGAACGCAGGCGGAATGTGGAAATTTTACAGGAAAGCGAAAGCAACCTGCGCGCGCTCCTGGAGGCGGCCACGGAATCGGTGTTCATGATGGATTTGAATGGCCAGGTGCTGGCGCTCAATTCCACCTTGGCGCGGCGGCTCGGCCGCCGCCGGGAGGAACTGCTCGGGAGTAACATTTACGATTTTCTGCCGGCCGGTCTGGCGGCGTCCCGGCGGGCGCAGGTGCAGCAGGTGATTGACACCGGGCAGCCCGCCAGCTTTGAGGATGTGCGCGAGGGGGTGCACCTGGAGCATTCCCTCTGCCCCATCCTGGATGGCCAGGGCCGGGTCACCCGGCTGGCCGTCTTTGGCCGGGACATCACCGGGCGCGCGCGGCTGGAAGCCGAGCGGCAGGAAAGGTATGAACAGGCCCGGCAGGAGGCCCAGATCCGCGCCGATCTCCTGGACGAAGTGAACCATCGCGTCAAAAATAACCTGGTCAGCATCCTGGGCATCATCCAGATGGAGCGCCGGCAAAGCCTTCCGGCGGGGCACGATCCCCGGGCCGTTTTGACCAGCCTTGAGGACCGCATCTCGGGCATGGTGACGGTGCATGAGATGCTGACCAAATCCCACTGGCAGGGGCTTCCGATGGGAGAGCTGGCCCGCCGGATCCTGGCGGGCGCCGTGGCCGCCGCATCGATGCCAACCACCACCGGAATTGCCTTTGAGCCAGCGGAAGCGCAGCAGGTTCTCGTGTCTGCGCGCCAGGCCACAGTCCTGGCCCTTATCCTCAATGAACTGGCCACCAATAGCGTCAAGCACGCCTTCGCGGGGCGCCAGCCGGGGCATATCCAAGTCGTGATGGCCATCGCCCCAGTGGCGGATGGCGCCATGGCGCTCACGCTCACCTACCGCGATAATGGAGCCGGCTGGCCGGCTGAGGTGCTGGCCGGCCAGCGGGAAGGGGTGGGCTTGAAGCTCATCCGCGGCACGCTGCGCAGCCAGCCGCTGGGCCGCCTGGAGCTGGCCAGCGAAAACGGCGCCCGGACGACCATCGGTTTCAAGCTGGCGCCAGCCACCGACCCAGCCGCCGGGCCGTCCCGCATCCCGGATCGAGCCGGAGCGGCCGGGAGTCCTTGAACTTCGAAACCCGGTGCCAGCAGGCCCAGTTTTCAAAAGCCGGGCCGGTGAGCTGTGTTTTAATCCCAGAGAAGATAAACCACTGAAGGCAAGGAAGAGGGGCGGGCAGCCTGGAGCGGAGAGCGGCGGCCAGAGGGCCGGGGCCGGATTTGAAATTTCAAATTTAAAATTTGAGATGGCTTCGCTGGCTGCAAGCCCATTCGCAATAAACCCCATCCCCGTTGCCCGCGGTTGTTGGCTGATTCAGTTGGCGGAATGGCCAGCTGGGGCTATGTTCGTTGAAAAAATGTATGGCTCTGACACCCTCAACGATGTTGCCGCTGGGCACCCCGGCGCCGGACTTCAGCCTGCCGGATGCCGGCGGCAAAATGGTCTCCCTGGGGGACTTCAAGGACGCGCCCGCCCTGGTGGTGGTTTTCCTGTGCAACCATTGCCCCTATGTGCGGCATCTCCGGGACGGGCTGGCCCGGCTGGCGCGGGATCTGCAGCAGCTGGGCGTGGCCTTGGTGGGCATCAATGCCAATGATGCCCTCCGCTACCCCGCCGATGCGCCCGCCAGGATGCGCCAGGAAAGCCTCGCAGCCGGCTATATCTTCCCGTATTTGTTCGATGAATCCCAACAGGTGGCCAAGGCGTACCGGGCCGCCTGCACCCCCGAATTTTTCCTGTTCGACACGCAGCGCTGGCTGGTTTACCGGGGGCAGATGGATGACAGCCGGCCGGGGAACGGGCTCCCCGTGACGGGCCGGGATCTGCGCGCCGCCATTGACGCGGTGCTATCCCGCCAGCCGGTGGCCAAACTTCAGAAGCCGGGCCTCGGCTGCAACATCAAATGGAAGCCGGGCAACGAGCCGGATTATCGGTAAGCGGGTTTCAGGCTTCGGCGGGCTGGCCGATGGTCCAAGGCGGGGCAGGCGGGGGCGATTGATTGGGCTGGTTCACCGCCCAACCTCCCTGGCCGCGACGTATGCCTTGCGCGCCCAGAACTCCAGGTCCACCTGGGGCCAATCATCCCGGAAGAGAGTAAACGAAATCCATTCGCCGCCGCATTCGGGATGCGCCGCGCCCCCGCAAACCAGGGCGCGGGCCTGCATTCGTTCATCCAAACGGAATCCAACGGTGCTGGCCCCGGCGGCAAAGGCAAAGAGGGTTCCCATGGTGAAAGCGGCCACAAAACGATACTGCTGCCAATCCGGACAGAATACCTGGACATCCCCCAAAGGCTTCAAGGCCGTCCGCAAGGCCTCCGCCACATCCGAGTGCGCCGACAAACCTGCCAGGTGGCCAAGCACCTGCTGATTGATTGGGGCCTTCAGCCCGGCGGGGATATGGGGCGTCATGCCCGGCTCTTCGCAACGGTTGTTACCACCAGGTATAGGATGGATCAGGCGCCGGCCCGGTGTAGTTCCAGCTATAAGCTTCCTTGGGGAAGGAAAAATACTCCGTATGGCCGTCCCCGAACAGCATGTTGACGCGATACTGCCCTTTGTAATTGTGCCATTGGCTCCAGGGGTCGTTCTTGTCGCGGTCGGCCCACCACAGCCAGTCGCCCTCGATGATCTTATTGGTGGGCCGCCGGGCCACCTCGGTCATCTTCATCGGGGTGGCTTCCGGAGTGCCCCGGGCCGCCATGGAATTGCCGGTGACATGTTTCACGCGCAAAGTCTCCACTCCCCAGACGGCGATGTAGCTGTTACCCCAGCCGGCGTAACAGCTATTAATGCCCTTGGGGAACTGGCTTTTCCAAAGGGAATCGCCCTTGTCCCCCGGGCAATGGAACGAATCCGGGTTGCTGACATACTTGTTCAGCGGGCGGCGCGGCTTGGGCACCTGGCCCCCGTGCAAGGTCATCACGCCGGTGTTGCCGCCCCAGGTGGCCCAATCCTCGTAAACCGGGAAATACTCGTTGTTATCCGAGCTGTACATGTGGAACCCCAGGGCCATCTGCTTGTGGTTGGCGTTGCACTTGACGCGGATGGTCTTCTGTTTGGCACGGGCGAGCGCCGGGATCATCATGCTGGCCAGGATGGCGATGATGGCAATGACCACCAGCAACTCGATCAGTGTGAACGCCTCCCTTCGAAAAAATGCGGTGACGCGCTTCATATAAGGCATAAATGTGTGATTCGTTGTTGGCAGCAATCTAACCCCCGCCGGGCCGGTGTCAAGGTTCAAATCGGGACCGCGCGCCGGTGTATGTATGGCTGGCAAATTATCTGGCGGTGATCCGGAGCCGCCAAAAGGCGGGTTCATGGTTCGCGGGCCAAGGCAGCGGAGCCCGATAGACCACGCTTTCCCAGGCGGAATTGGGATCGGCTGGCGGCCGCACCAGGTCAAATTGCGCGGTGGCCTCCCGCCAGGTAACCAGGTCCGGGGAGGTTTCCAGGGCCATCTCGATCACGGGATCTTTTATCCGCTGTAAAGTTAAGGCCAGATAACGGGTGGATTGCCCGTTATTATTTTCCAACACGAAGCCTGCCTGGAAGCCCGCCGAGGCTGGATTGGCTTGGTTCGGATCGGTTCCCAAAGCGTATTCCAGCAGGTTGGCAGCGCCATCGCCATCCGGATCGGCCGGGTCGCCTGCCAGGGCTGGATCCGGACCCGCAAAATGGAGCCTTCGCCATTCCTCGCGCAGGGCGGCGGCGGTGCCCGGCGTGCCGCCGGACAGGAGGCTCGCCCGCCAGCTGGACGGGCTTGCCGGATTGGCCGGATTGACCAGGACCAGCGTGGCGCCCGATCCGTCGGCGGCCGTGGGCCATTCCCCATCATCGCCATAGGAAAAATCGAACAGGGTCTGGCCGGCGGCATCCACCAAGGCCAGCCGGTCACCCGCATTGCTGAGGTGGGCGCCGTTGGTGAAAGTGCCGGCGATCCGCCCTGCCAGATCCTTTCCGTGGCGCAGGAGAAAGGCTTTTTCGCTGGCCACCAAAAGCAGGCACTCGCCCGGCGCCAGCAGGGGCATGGCTGGACCGGACCAGTCAACCTCGATGCCCTGGGTGAAGCGCAGGCCCGCCAGAGCCAGGTGGTTGGCGCCGGCATTGGCCAGTTCCAGGAACTCAAAATCATCGGCGTCGCTGAAGCCGGCGGCCTTTTCCGCGGTGGATGGCGCAGCCGGGTGGTAGGCGATTTCGCTGACCACCAAATCCCCCGCTTTGGCCGCCTGGCCGATGAGGAACTGCGCTTCGTGCAGGGCCGACCATTCCGTGCCATTGAAAGCCCGGGCCCGCACCAGGACCGGCTTGGGGGAGGCCGGCAAGGCCACGACGCTGTTGCTCGCCTCCAGGCGCTGGGAGGCCGGATTGATGCCTCCTCCAGCCAGCCGGGGATCACCGCCATCCAGGGTAAGATAGATGGGGGCTTTGGCGGAACAACGCAAGGGCTGGCCAGGCGGAACCACCCCTCCGCCCGGCACGAATTCCGGGGCGTCAAGTTTGGGATACAGGCCGTAGGATCGCAGCTGCGCGAGGACCACGGCATTGCGGGCGGGGAAATACTGGTTGAGCATCCGCTGGAGGCGCGGGCGCCAATGGTCTTGCACCGTGCGCAGGGCGCCGCGCACGCCGCCCCAGCGGGCTGATTCCGCGAACAACGCCGGCTCCAGGAGCTCCGCCAGCCGGGTCCACCGCGCGCTGTTCGAGCGGGTGGTCAGCGCGCCCTCGTTAAAGAAATGCCGGTAAACATGGTCCGCGAAGCGCAGGCGGTATTCAGGGTTTTTGCGCAGGGCGATATCCATCGCCCCGGGTGAAGTCTGCCACCAGGCGCTGCCGGGATTCGTCTGCACCTTGTTGGCGTTCACGTCCGCGCCGCTGAAGGCCAGGTCGTTATCCCATTGGAAAAACTGGAAGCCTCCGCTCAAGGGGTCGCTGGCGTTGCGCCCGGCGTAATAATTGCCGGGCCAGTCCACTGAGGCATGGAATTGGCCGTTGATCACGTAATCGATGAAATTATCGATATCGATCAGGCACGGCCAGGCGGGATCGCGGGTGCCATCCGGGCGGTTGCCCTGGAGGCGCTGATAGGCCGCCAGGTTGGTGACGCCCGCATTGGCGGCCTGCAGAAGGTCATTCCAGGCCGCCGCCCCGCCGTCTTCCACCATCTGGGGGCAGCAGAATTTGATGACATCGTAGTCCTCCCGCGCGCCGCCCAGGTAGCTGGCGACAAAGGCGGCGTCGGGGCGTTCGGTGGGATTATAAATGCCCCAATAGAGGCCGTTCAGATAAAGGTGCACAAACCGGCCCCGGGGCGCGAGCCGGCCCATCTCCAGCTGCGCCTGCTTGGCCCACTGGTCCGCCAGGTAGGTGGCGGAACCGAGGCCGGCATACTCGGCGGCCCAGCTATCGCGCGAGTTGGCGCGCAAGGCGATGGAGTTGAACCGGGAGGCGCCGGCCGGGCCGAAGAAGGGGTAGCGCAACTGGGCCGGCCCATATTTGCGCTCGAACAGCAGCCGGAAGTTCAGCTTGGGCGTGGAGCTGAGGCTGCGCGAGGTCCAGCCCATGATCTGCAAACCGGCGTCGGCCTGGAAGCCTTCCGCGCCATCCGGCAGGATCAATTCCGCCGACACCGGCCGCTCCCAGGCTTCGCCGCGGTTCCCCGGGTTGAGGTAAAGCCCGGTCGTCGAGCTGAACAGATTATCACGGTCCGTGGCCAGGCATAAGGCGGGGAGGGCCTGCAGCGATTGCACCAGGGCCGCCCGGGCCTGGCCGGGGGTGAAGGTGGCGTTGCCGGCGGCCCGGGCATAGGCGGCGGCGTTGGTGGCCATGCCATAGGCGGCGGCCACCCCTGCCCACGAGGTGGGATACCCGGGCGGACGGTTGGTTTGGATGGCCACATCGCTGAGGAACAAATAGGTGTGCGTGACGATCGTGGAAGGTTCCATCCCCTCCTGGAACGCCAGGGCGCGCAGGATCGTGGTGGTGCTGATGCGGAGGGGGGCGGTATAGGTTTGGCCCCGGGTGGGGGATGGCGCCGAGCCATCAGCCGTATAGCGGATCGCGGCCCCCGGGGTGCCGCTGGACAGCGCGACTTCAAACGGGGCCGCGTAGCACCCGCGGGTCTGGGAAAAGGCCGGTTCGATGGCGAAGGCGGTGATGCGGTTGGTGTCGTTGGGGCCCCCCGGGGTGGGCGCCCGGAAATAAACCGCCGTGGCCGGGTCAATCCGGATCAGGCTCAGGCTGGGTGCGATGATGAAGTCCCGATCCGCCGCGGCCACATTCAACCCCTGGATGGCGAGCAGATTCGTTCCCTCCCGGAGGGTGCCCGGGGGCAGCACGACGTTCCACTGGGCGAGGCCATTGTCCGCGCGCGTGGCGGCTGAATCATGGCGCAGCGGTTCAGGCGCATTGCGCTGCGCGACCGGGACGCCGTTGATCCAGGCCGCGAAACCGTCATCGTAGCCCACCCGCAAGGCCATGGATTGCGAGGCGGCGCCCGGCGGAACCGTGAACGGAATGCGCAGCAGGGCCGTGGTGCGGCGTCCGGACATGGCCGATGTCAGATCCGTGCGCAGATCGGGGTCCAACTGGCGCACAAATTTGAACGTGCCGGCGGCGTAGCGGTCTGCGGGGCCGCCATCCACCGTGCGGGGAAAGTTGCCCGCCGTGCCGTAGCGGGAGGCGCCGGTGAACTCCACCGCGCCCTGGCCGGAGCCGGTCTCCCAGGCTTCGGGATTGCCGCCGGAGCCGGCGTTGCCGTTGCGCTCCGCGTCATTGTATCCGTAAGCCACGATGGTATAGGCGCCCGGGGCCAGCGCCACCGGGGTGGCCAGGCTCTTGAAGCGGCTGCCGCCTTCGAGGGCGCCGGGATCGCTGGCGGTAAATACCATTTGGGCCAGCATGGCCGCCCCGGTGTCATCGGTGAAATCGGTGGGGGTGCCGCGGGCATCCCGCCGCCATAGCTGGGCGGTCAGGGTTGTCCGCAAGCCATTGGCGCCATCGTCAAAAACGCCCAGGGCGGTCACGATGATGGGTGTTTTCAGCTCCCAGTCCATCCCGAGCGCGCCGCCGTAATTTTGCGTGCCCGCCGTGCCGGCGGTGACCCGGTAGGCGATGGTGGCGCCGGACCCGCCCAGCACCGGGCCGGGATCCAGATTGAACCCGGCCGCCGCCGGGCCGGCCAGCCACCCGGCATCATCGAAAGGGCCCCCGCCCCGCCAGGCGTCGTTCACCGGTGCGTCCGGCGCCAGGATGCGGGCCGGCGAGCCGCCATCCACCAGGGTCCGCTGCTCGGTGAACAAACCGCAGGAGATATCCTCACGCTGCCGGGAAACCGGCCAGGGGAAACCGAAAACCGTCTGGCCCCCGGGATTGAGCAGATCCAGCGGCTCACCTTCCGCGTTGAGCTTGAAGCTGGCCTGCAGGTTGCCCAGCGCATCTTCGGGAGGACCACTGGCCTGCCCGGACGCGAACACCACCAGGTAACCGCCAGGGGGGAGAATCCGGGTGGGAAACGTCCAGGCATCCCGGCCTGCGCGCAATTGCCAGCCCGCCAGATCAACGGCGGACGCGGTGGGATTATGGATTTCGATCCAATCCGCATGCCGTCCATAGCCATCCGTGAGGGTGGCCTGGTTGTCGGCCATGAATTCGGTGATGAGCAGCTGATCCTGGGCCGGCAGGACGCCAGCGCCCAGGGCATAAAGGATAAGCAGCAACCGGGTGAATCGATCCTTGGAGCTCACAGCTTCCATTGGTTAACTCAGGCCAGCCGGATTGTCCAGCCGCAAGGGGAGGAATTGCATCGGGGTTGAAAACCGGGATTCGGGCAGCCATCACCCCGGCTCCATCCGGGCCAAGCCGGGCGGGCGGACCCTTGGCCGTGTCCGGCCGTTGGGCCAGGCGTGCCGGGTGGCGCAAAAGCCTCTGGCGCAAACCCTTCCCGCCCAGCTTCCCAGGAACGGCCTGGCCACTTCCCCCCAGGGAAACTACTCTTCGCAGAATCCTTTGCCTGCTACGGCTCAGACATTGGGAACGGAAAGCCCGCCGACTGGGCCCGGGCGTTCGGTCCTTCGCCTGCCTATAGCGCAACTCATTTGTGATCAATGATATTTATTATCAGAAGGGCTGCGCCCGGAAGGCGCATATGACTGCGGCCCAACGGTTTGACTCCACACCCGCGCGGTTGCGGTTAAATCCTGAGGCCAGGGGGATTCCCGCGGCCGGCTGGCGCTTACTGCAGGAAAACCTGCGTTTACTGCAATATTAATGACAGGCAGAGATTAGGTTGATACCTTGATGCAGTATGCTTCGGGCATCGGCGCTAACCATGTATTAACTACAGGTCCGGTCGGGAAGGAGGTTGGCCATATGCCAGCATGCCAAAAATTGCATGCAAAAAACAGATGTTAAGAGGGAGGGATTGGATTCAACTTTTCCGGCTGGCGGCAAGGAACCGGCGTTCTCTGGCCGCCGCTTGGTGCATATCCCAGTCATTCACAGCCAGGCGGAGATGGGCAGCCTGAGCCCGGCCATCCAGGCACTCACGGTGAGCAAGCTGGGCACTCAGGCTTGGGAGCGCAACCTGGCCATGGTTGATGACATCTGGTCCCATATCGAGCAGGCGATCGACGGCTGGTCCTTGCCCTTCGCGAAAGTGCGCCTCTACCAGGATGGCCTGCCGGTCTGCGGGCGGGAACTGGAGATTGTCTCGGATTTGGCCAAGACAGGCAGCCGCAACCACCAGCTGCTGCTGCGGCTGAAGGAGCGCGGCGCCACCTTGATGGGGACCGAGTCGGCCGCGCTGCTGGTGGAGGAATACACGCTCATCAAGCAAATGCTGGCCACGGGCGGCCCGGCCGCCAGCCTGGCGGCCCTCCCTCCCGGGCGCAGCCAGTCCTTGCTCCGGCGCCGGGATCAAGCCATCGCGGAGCGCATCAACCAAACGCTGGGCCCGGCGGAGACCGGCCTGTTGTTTTTGGGGATGCTCCACTCCCTGGAGGGCTGGCTGGCCCCGGATATCCAGGTCACCTATCCGCTTTATCCGCCGCCCCCGGCGGCAGGAAGAGGCGCATGAACGCAAGCAAAAGCCGGGTTCTGATCGTGGACGACGATCGGGCGATCTGCGAGCTGATCTCCCACTTATTGAAGCGGGAAGGCCTGTTTCCAATGGTGGCGGCGAATGGCAAGGATGCGCTGGAACAGCTTCGCGCCACGGCGCCCGACCTGCTGATCGTGGACCTCAATCTGCCGGATTTGAGCGCCATGGAAATCCTGCGCCAGGCAAAAGCCTGGGACGAAGACCTCGCGGTGGTGATGATGACCGGCCAGGCGGAAATCCACGGGGCGGTGGAGGCCATGCGGGCCAACGCCTTCGATTTTCTGGCCAAGCCCTACGACCATGAGGAAATGGTCCAGGTGGTCCGCCAGGCCCTGGCCGAACGGCGAATCAAGCTCCAGCGGAAAATCCTGGCGGGCCACACCGCCGCCGGCCGCGACCTCGCGGCGATCATGGGCTCCAGCGAGGCCATAGGCCAGCTCATCGGGGAGATCAACTGCGTCGCCAAATCCAGCTTCAACGTGGTCATCGTCGGGGAAACCGGATCCGGCAAGGAGGGGGTGGCGCAGATGATCCACCGCTCGAGCGCGCGCGGCCAGGCGCCCTTTGTGCCGGTGGATTCCGGGGCGATCCCGGAGTCGCTTTTCGAGGCGGAATTGTTCGGGCACGAAAAAGGGGCGTTCACCGGGGCGGCCGAGCGCAAGCCGGGGCGGCTGGAGCAGGCCAACGGCGGCACGCTGTTCCTGGACGAGATCCTGAACATGCCGCTCATCGCCCAGGCGAAAATGCTGCGGGCGCTGCAGGAAAAATCCTTCTTCCGGGTGGGCGGCGCGCAGGCCGTCGCGATCGATGTGCGCGTGCTGGCGGCCGCCAGCCAGGATTTGCATAGCGCCGTGGCGGCGGGAAGGTTCCGGGCGGACCTATATTACCGGCTGAACGAGTTCACCCTCCGGATCCCGCCCCTGCGCCAGCGCAAGGAGGACATCATTTTCCTGGCGAAACGGTTCCTGGACCAGACCAACCAGGAGCTGGGGAAAACCGTGGCCGGGTTTTCCGAGCCGGCCATCCAGGAGCTGCTCAAATACCCGTGGCCGGGCAACGTGCGGGAACTGCGCTCGACCATCCGGCGGGCCGTGCTCCTGGCCGCCACGGTGGTGTGCGAACCCCACCTGGATATCCTCCAGGAGGGCGGCGAGGCGATGCGGCCCGCGCCCCCGGCCACCCCCGCCCCCGCCCCGGGGCTCGCGCTCCGGCAGATCGTGGCCCTCAGCACGGCGGCCGTGGAGCGGGAGGTCCTGGTGCAGACCTTGAGCCAGACCGGCGGCAACAAGGCCAAAGCCGCCCGCCTCCTCCAAATCGATTACAAGACCATCCAGTCCAAGATCAAACAATACGGGATCATCCCGGAGGAAAAACCGTTATGAAAAAAAAATCCGCAGATAAAAACCCGCCCGCCGGTGAGGCCGGCGCCAGCTTCGGCGGCCTCCTGTCCGGCTTGTCCGGCCTGGTGGAAAAGCTCAGCGAGCTGGCGGGGACCGGCGCCGAGCTGCGGCGCTCAGGCGAGATCCGCGGCGCCGGCCAGGAGGTCAAGGGCATCTATGGATTCACCGTGAAAACCGGCCTGGGGGGCCAGGCGGCCAAGGTCGAGCCCTTCGGCAACCTCCGCACCGACCAGGCCACCGGGCAGGCGGTGGTGGAGGAAATCCGGGAGCCTGTGGTGGACCTGTTCGAGGAGCCGGACCATCTGCTGATCGTGGCCGAGCTGCCGGGGATCAGCGCCGGGGCCGTGCGGCTCGAGGTCAAGGACGACGTGCTGACGATCACCGCGGCCAAAGGGGATAAAAAGTATCGCAAAGAGGTGTTGCTGCCCGGCAGCTATCCCCGGGAAAAAATGCGCCTTGCCTGCAACAACGGCGTGCTGGAAATCAAGTGCTTCAAGTGAAAGCCCCAACACCTATGGGCAAAAACGATTCCGCGGAGCTCAAGCTCAAAGTGACGGAGGCCATCGGCAAGGATGTGGGCCGGGCCCTGGCCCGCATCGGGCCGGAAGACCTGGAGCGGCTCCAGGCGGCCATTGGGGACACGGTGGAAGTAGCCGGCAAACGGGCCACTGTCTGCAAAGTCATGCCGGCCTACAAGGAGCTCCGCGGGCAATCGCGGATCCAGCTGGACGGCCTCACCCGCGAAAATGCCGGGGCCGCGCTCGATGAGCTGGTCCAGGTCCGGAAGATCACCGTGCGCCCGGCCCAGCACATCGCGCTGTCCCCGCTGACGACCGCGCCCGACGGCCGCGACCTGAAATACATCGGCAGCCTGCTGGACGGCCTGCCGGTCCAGGCGGGCGACCGGATCCGGGCGGTGCTGTTCGGCAGCCGCTCGGCCGATTTCAAGGTGGAGAGCACGACGCCCCGCGGGCCGGTGCTGATCAATCCGACCACCGAGCTGACGGTGGGCAAAACGGAGGTCAAGGAGCGCGCCCGGGTGGCGGTGCCCTATGAGGACATCGGCGGCCTCAAACCCCAGATGCACCGCATCCGGGAAATGATCGAGCTGCCGCTGCGCTACCCCGAAGTGTTCGAGCGGCTGGGCATTGGGGCGCCCAAGGGCGTGCTCCTGCACGGCCCGCCCGGGTGCGGCAAGACCCTCATCGCCCGGGCCATCGCCCACGAGGCGGATGCCCGCTTCTTCGCGGTGAGCGGGCCGGAGATCATCCACAAATTCTACGGCGAGAGCGAGGCCCACCTGCGCAAGGTCTTCGAGGATGCGGCGCGCCAGGGGCCGAGCATCATTTTCCTGGATGAGATCGACGCCATCGCCCCGCGGCGCGAGCAGGTGGCCGGCGAGGTGGAGAAACGGGTTGTCGCCCAGCTCCTGGCGCTGATGGACGGGCTGAACCAGCGCCAAAACGTCATCGTCATCGGCGCCACGAACATCCCGAACGCGCTGGATCCGGCGCTGCGCCGGCCCGGCCGCTTTGACCGGGAAATCGCGATCCCGATCCCGGACCGCCACGGCCGGCAGGCCATCCTGGAGATCCACAGCCGGGGCATGCCGCTGAAGCCGGAGGTGGACCTGGACCGGCTGGCGGGGATCACCCACGGGTTTGTGGGCGCGGACCTTGAGGCGCTCTGCCGGGAGGCCGCCATGATTTGCCTGCGCGACATCTTTTCCGACCTCGATTTTTCGCTGGCCAAAGTCCCCTACGACCGGCTGGCCAAGCTGGAGGTGAGCATGGGCCATTTCCTGGGGGCGCTGCGGGAGGTCACACCCTCGGCCATCCGGGAGGTTTTCGTCGAAGTCCCGGATGTGAAGTGGAGCGATATCGGCGGCCTGGCCCGGCTGAAGCAGCGGCTGGTGGAAGCGGTCGAGTGGCCGTTGCGCTATGCCGCCCTGTTTGAGCAGGCGGCGGTCCGCCCGCCCAAAGGCATCCTGCTGGCTGGCCCCCCCGGCTGCGGCAAGACGCTGCTGGCCAAAGCCATCGCCAGCGAAAGCCAGGTCAATTTCATCTCGGTCAAGGGCCCGGCGCTGCTGTCCAAGTATGTGGGCGAATCCGAGCGGCAGATGCGCGAAGTCTTCGCCAAGGCCCGGCAGGCCGCTCCCTGCATCATCTTTTTTGACGAGCTGGACGCTTTGATGCCAGCGCGGGGCGGGGCGGTCTCGGACACGCCGGTCACGGACCGCGTGCTGAGCCAGTTCCTGGCCGAGCTGGACGGCATCGAGGAACTCAAAGGCGTCCTGGTCCTGGGGGCCACCAACCGGCTGGACCGGCTGGACCCGGCGGTGCTGCGCCCGGGCCGCTTTGACGAGATTGTGGAGATCCCGCTGCCGGAGGAGCCGGAGCGGCGTGAGATATTCGAGGTCCACCTGCGCGGCAAGCCGGTGTCGCGGGAGATCAAGAGCGCCGAGGCGGCCGCGCGGAGCGCAGGGTTCAGCGGGGCGCAGATCGCCTCGGTGTGCAACCTCGCCGCCCTGCGGGCGGTGCGCCGGGCGGTGGCGGCGGCCGAGGGTGCGGGGGGAGCGCCCACCCGGAAACCCAAGGTGCAGGTGGAATCGGAGGACTTGTGGGCCGCGCTGGCTGAGGTGGCCCCCAAACCATGAGCGAAGATTCCTCCCGCCTGCTTTACGTGTATGGTTTCGTGTCCGCTGGCGCCGCCGCGGGAGCGGCCGGCGTGCCGGGGCCGGAGGCCGCCGTCTGCCCGGGCCGGCTCAGCGGCGGGATCGAGGAAAACCATGCCCCATTTTTCCAGTGCGCTGGCCGCGTGGCCGCGGTGGTCAGCCACGTGGCGCAAGCGGAATTCTGCGGGCCGGCGGGGGAGGCCAATTTGCAGGATCTGGCCTGGCTGGCTCCGCGCGCCTGCCGGCACCAGGCCGTCCTGGAGCAGGCCATGCGCCGGGGGCCGGTATGGCCGGCGCGCTTCGGCACGCTTTTTTCCGGGCCGGCCAGCCTCGCGGCCTTCCTGCGGAAACAGGAGGCGGTCATTGCCCCTTTCCTGCACCGCGTGGCCGGCCTTGAGGAATGGGCGGTGAAAGGCTTCTTCGACCAGGCCCGCGCCGAGGCGGATTGGCTCGCCCGCCACCGGACGCCTGGGACGGACCCAGCCAGCGTGGCGCCGGGCGCCGCCTACCTGCGCGAGCAACGCTTGCGGGCCCAGGCCCGGCAGGCCTTGGATGACTGGCTCGCCGGGATCTGCGAAAACCTCCTGCAGGAGATGTCGCCGCTGGCCTCTGAAATTGTCCCGCGCCGGATTTTGGCCGCCGGGGATTCCCCAGCGGCCCCCGAGCTGGTCCTGAATTGGGCGCTGCTGCTGGCGCCGGCCGCGGCGGGGGATTTCCAGGCCCGGATCCGCCGGGCCAATGCGGAACACAATCCGGCCGGCCTGGCCTTTGAAGTGACCGGCCCCTGGCCCCCCTATAGTTTTTGCCCGGCCTTGGAGCCGGGGCCGGAAGCAGATGCCGGCTGAACTGCGGATTCCTCCCGCCTCCCGCCCGAAAGCGCCCAAAACCGTCTGGACCCACTCTTGTTTTGCCCCGATCTGCGGTTTGGGGAGGCTTTCGCCCAGGCGGCCAGGAAACACGGCCATGAGGAAGTTGCGCCCCGCGTGTGGGGAAATCCGGCTAGGGAGCCAATTCCCTAAAGACCTCCGGTGGAACCCTGCGGAATGCCCTTTCCTGGCCCCAAGCCCCAATGAATATAGCCGCCCGGGGTGAAAACCGCAGGAAACTCCCCTGGCACGCCTCTTGCTTGAGTTGCTGTCGAAGCGAATCCGGGTGTTCTGGAACAATCGCTAGCTGAAAAAATAATAATAAATAGTGAGCTGTTATGGCAAAAGTTACTAAATCAACAGATTCTTCGAGTCTGGCAGAAGTTGTGGATCGTATTCTTGACAAGGGCATCGTGATCGATGTCTGGGCCAAGGTTTCGCTGGTTGGGATCGAACTGATCTCCATTGAAGCCCGCGTGGTCATCGCCTCCGTCGAGACCTACCTGAAGTATGCCGAAGCCATCGGTTTGACGGCGACTGCCGCAGCCCCGGCCTAGCCTGCGCCCGAGCAGCCAGGATTGGGCGGGGAACCCATTCTGTTCCCCGCCTGATCCAATTTTTTGATTCATTATTTTCAACCCAGGAAAGATTTGCCTATGACCAATAATTTAACCACAGATATGGCCCGGCTGGTCGGCGAGATCGCCGCCCTGCGGGACAGCCGCGCGAGCCTGATGAGCAACCTCGCGGAGTTCCGCGCGGAAACCCAGGCGACGGTCGCCGGGATGCTGGCTGACTTCACCGAGGCCCGCTCCGACATGGCCGCCCAAACCAAGGCCGATCTGAGCGGATTCATCGTCCGCATCCAGGATGCGGTGACGGAGTTGCGGCAGGAGATCGCCCAGGTGCGGGAGGGATTCCGGGAGGATCTCGCCGGCGCCCACCAGGCGTGGCATGGCGCCCCTTCCGCGCCCCGGCCCGCCGCCGCCCGGCCGGCGCCGGCGCCGGCCCCCGAGAGTCCTTTCACGGCCCCTGAGGAGCCGGCCGGGGAGCTGCCGCCCAAGGCGAAAAGAAAGAAGCGCTAGGGTTCCTTGGCGGGCGCGGTCTGCGCTGGCCGGCCGCCCAGGCGCGGGGAGCCGGTGGTCCGGGTGAAGCCCATGGCAAGCCAGGGGGGCGCGCCCTCGTTCTTATGGTTCGACTGGATGGCCGCGGTCCGGACGCCGAGCGGCAGAGATGTTGCACCTATGAAAATAAACTGTCTTTCCTGCGGGCACAAAGTCGAGGTGGATGACGCGTACGACGATTACGCGGGCCAGATCAAGTGCTACGCCTGCCAGGCCATCATGGAAATCGCGAGCGCCGATGGCCGGCTTAAATCCGTCAAGCTGGCGTGGAGCGTGGCCCGCTCATCCATTGAGGGGAACCCGCCCAAGCCGAACCGGGATTCGCCTTGAAGCCCGCCGGCCGATCCAAGCTGCAGGGCAAGCTGGGGATCCCGGCGGCGGGCGGTTCGCCGCCTTCGGCTTCAGGGTCTCCGCCGGCGGCCAGGAGCGGGGACGCCCATGCGGGCAACCCCCTTTACGAGACGTTGTTGAACGCGCTGCCCTCCTCCGTGCTGATGATCGGCCGGGATCTGCGGGTCGCCTTCGCCAGCCGGCATTTCCTGCTGAAAAGCCGGCGCACCAACCAGGAGACGCTAGGCCGGCGGCTGCCGGAAGTCTTCCCGGAGGCAATCCTGGAGCGCACCAACCTGCTGCGCGGCATCCATAGTGTGCTGGAGACCCACAAACCCATCGCCGGGGACAAAATCATCTACCGGGCGCCTTGCGATCTACTGTTACCGCATCATTCATTTTTCGGACCCGAACCAGGTGGGATTCGCCCTCCTTATCATCGACGACGTGACTGGGATCAGGTCACCGGGCGCGGAGGCCGGGCGGCTGGCGCCCCTGGCGGAGAAGGCCAGCGAGATCATTCTTTCCACCGACCTCGAGGGGCGGATCTGCGGTTGGAACCACGCTGCCGAGCGGGCTACCGGCTACACCGTCCACGAAGTCCAGGGGCGCTGCTTATACGAGTTTTGCGCTCCGGAGCATCAGGCCGGTGTGCGCCGCCTGTTTTGCGGCCAGCAACCGGGCCAATCCCCGGGGTGGCCGGCCTTTAATCTGCTGGCGAAAAGCGGCCTGGATCTCCCGGTGGCCTGGATCTGCTCCCCCATGCTCGGGGGCCATGGTGAAAGCACAGGCGTGATGGCCGTCGGGCGCGGCTTCTCCGGCAGCGGCAAGCCGGCAGCGGAACCGGCCCAAGCCGAAAAAATGGCGACTGTGGAGGGGGTGTCCGGCGGCCTGGCCCATGAGCTGCGCAATCCCCTGGCGGTCTGCTCTGCCGCCGCCCAGTTCCTGATGGAGGAGGAAATTGAGCCGGAGTTCCGCCGCGATTGCGCCCAAAAGGTACGGCAGGGGATGCAGCGCGTGTCCCACATCATCAGGCAGCTCTTGCACTTCGCGCAGCTTCCCGAGGGGATGGATTGCGTGCGGATGGATTTGCTGGCTTTGATGGAAGAAACCTTGGCGCTGTTCGCGGAGCAGGTTGAAAAACAGGGCATCGACCTCCAGGTGCGCCTGCCCGAGGCGCCCGTATTTATCCAGGGGGATGCGCACCTGCTTCAGCAAGTGTTTATCACCCTGTTTTTTAATGCCCTCCTGGCCATGCCTGCTGGGGGGCTGCTGCGAGTCACCGCCGCCCCGGACGCGAGCCAGGTCTGTGTCCAGGTGGCGGACACCGGCTCGGGCCTGGCGGAGGCGGACGTCACCCGCCTTTTCGATCCGTTATCCCCCAAATCCACCGGCCAGAAGGAAGGTGTGTTCAGCCTGGCGCTCTGTCATGCCATTGCCGCCCGGCACGGCGGCACTTTGGATGTCGCCAGCACGCCGGGGCAAGGCGCCACCTTCACCCTGCGCCTGAACCTTAGCCAGGTCTGATCGCTGAGCCACAGAGGCAGTGAGAGAGCCAGGGTGAGTGGGGTTCTTCCGCCCTCGGTGTTCCTCCTCACCCTGGCCCTCTCCTCCCGAGGAGAGGAATACGCCTTGGGATGAAAGTCCATCGCGCAAGCCAAGTGTAAAGTCCCCTGCCTCGCCAATGTGGCGCGATCCGGGCGGCCGCTCCGCCTCGTTACCTCGGCGGCTACCAGCGTTTGATTTGCGCATGCAACGGAAGTTTTCGCCGACCCAACCCGGGTAGCCGCCGAGGTGGCGGACCCGGAGCATCCGTGTGCCGCTACGGCCTGCAAATTCAGGGTGTCGGGCCTTGGGCGGATGGGGCTTGGTTTGAACTTCGTCTGCCCCAGAGCCGCCTCGTTGCCTCGGCGGCTACCAACTTTAGGTTTGCGCATGCAACGGAAGTAATCGCCGACCCAACCCGGGTAGCCGCCGACGTCAGGAGGCGGACCCGGAGCATCCGTGTGCCGCTACGGCCTGCAAATTCAGGGTGTCGGGCCTTGGGCGGATGGGGCTTGGTTTGAACTTCGTCTGCCCCAGAGCCGCCTCGTTGCCTCGGCGGCTACCAGCGTTTGGTTTGCGTATGGAACGGAAGTAATCGCCGACCCAACCCGGGTAGCCGCCGAGGTGAGGAGGCGGACCCGGAGCATCCGTGTGCCGCTACGGCCTCAAATTCTGGGTTTCGGGCCTTGGGCGGATGGGGCCTGGTTTGAACTTCGTCTGCCCCAGATCCGCCTCGCTGCCTCGGCGGCTACCAGCGTTTGGTTTGCGTATGGAACGGAAGTATTCGTTGGCCCAACGCGGGTAGCCGCCGAGGTGAGGAGGCGGACCCGGAACATCCGTGTGCCGCTACGGCCTCAAATTCTGGGTTTCGGGCCTTGGGCGGATGGG
>CAYPCQ010000069.1:0-16630 GCA_964409245.1 uncultured Verrucomicrobiota bacterium | reverse complement strand
CAGATCCGCCTCGCTGCCTCGGCGGCTACCAGCGTTTGGTTTGCGTATGGAACGGGATGGATCACCGGCTCAGTTCAAGCAGGGCCCGCCATGGATTCCCTCGCCCCGCTGGCGGGGAAAGGGTTAGGGTGAGGGGGATTCCTGCTCCTCCTTACCCTGGCTTTCGCCTCTCTCCCCTCTGAGAAGCGAGGGAATTCGGCTGGGGGTGGAAGTTCATCGCAGAAACCAAGCGCAAAACTGCCCGCGCCGCCCTCTTTCCCCCCAGGCGGCTAATAAACGCCGCCATGAGGAAGTTGCGCCCCGCGTGTGGGGAAATCCGGCTAGGGAGCCAATTCCCTAAAACGCTTGCTGGAAAGCTTCCCGATCCCAGGCAGCGGCCCCAAACCCCATACAGTATGGCCACCGAGGGTAATAACCGCCGGAGGACACCCCTGGCACACCCCATGCTTGGAATGCTGATGAAGCGACTCCGGGTGTTCTGGAATAATCGCTGGCTGGAAAAACAATAATAAAAAGTGAGCTAGTATGGCAAAAGTTACCAAATCAACAGACTCATCAAGTCTTGCAGAAGTTGTGGATCGTATTCTTGACAAGGGCATCGTGATCGATGTTTGGGCCAAGGTTTCGCTGGTTGGGATCGAACTGATCTCCATTGAAGCCCGCGTGGTCATCGCCTCCGTCGAGACCTACCTGAAGTATGCCGAAGCCATCGGCTTGACGGCGACCGCCGCCGCCCCCGCGTAGACTGCGCCCGCGCAGTCAGGATTGGGCGGGGAGCCCATTCTGCTCCCCGCCTGATCCGTCTTTTTGACTTTTGATTTTCAACTCAGGAAAGGTTTGCCTATGACGAATAACTTAACCACAGATATGGCCCGGTTGGTCGGCGAGATTGCCGCGCTGCGGGACAGCCGTGCGGGCCTGATGAGCAACCTCGCGGAAATCCGCGCGGAAACCCAGGCGGCGGTCGCCGGGATGCTGGCTGGCTTCACCGCGGCCCGGTCCGAAATGGCCGCCCAAACCAAGGCCAGTCTGAGCGAGTTCACCGTCCGCATCCAGGATGCGGCAACGGAGTTGCGGCAGGGGATTGCCCAGGTGCGGGAGGGGTTCCGGGAGGATCTCGCCGGCGCCCACCAGGCGTGGCATGGCGCGGCTTCCGCGGCCCGGCCAGCATTCCGGCCAGCGCCGGCCTCCGAACACTCTTCGGCGGGGTCTGAGGAGACGGCCGGTGAGCTGTTTCCCAAGGCTAAAAGAAGGAAGCGGTAGGCTTCCAGCGGCAGGCTTCCCTGGCGGACGCCATCCGCGCTGAAGAGAGTCAATTCCCGCCTGGGTGCGGGTGAGCCTCGATGGCTGGGTGGGTGGTCTGCGCTTGCCGGCTGTCGAGGCGGTATGCCTGGCAGCTTGGGGGAAGGCCCCGGCGGGCCAGGGAGATGCGCCCCGATTCAAATATTGACTGGACGGCCGCGGTCCGGACGCCGAGCGGCAGAGATGTTGCACCTATGAAAATAAACTGTCTTTCCTGCGGGCACAAAGTCGAGGTGGATGACGCGTACGACGATTACGCGGGCCAGATCAAGTGCTACGCCTGCCAGGCCATCATGGAAATCGCGAGCGCCGATGGCCGGCTTAAATCCGTCAAGCTGGCGTGGAGCGTGGCCCGCTCATCCATTGAGGGGAACCCGCCCAAGCCGAACCGGGATTCGCCTTGAAGCCCGCCGGCCGATCCAAGCTGCAGGGCAAGCTGGGGATCCCGGCGGCGGGCGGTTCGCCGCCTTCGGCTTCAGGGTCTCCGCCGGCGGCCAGGAGCGGGGACGCCCATGCGGGCAACCCCCTTTACGAGACGTTGTTGAACGCGCTGCCCTCCTCCGTGCTGATGATCGGCCGGGATCTGCGGGTCGCCTTCGCCAGCCGGCATTTCCTGCTGAAAAGCCGGCGCACCAACCAGGAGACGCTGGGCCGGCGGCTGGCGGAAGTCTTCCCGGAGGCGATCCTGGAGCGCACCAACCTGCTGCGCGGCATCCAAAGCGTGTTTGAGACCCGCAAGCCCATCGCCGGGGACCGGATCATCTACCGGGCGCCCTCCGGGGTGTTCCGGGTTTACTGTTACCGCATCATCCATTTCTCGGACCCGAACCAGGTGGAATTCGCCCTGCTCGTCATCGACGATGTGACCGGGGACAAGGCTCCGGCCACGGAGGCCGGGCGGCTGGCGCCCCTGGCGGAGAAGGCCAGCGAGATCATCCTTTCCACCGACCTCGAGGGGCGGATCTGCGGTTGGAAACACGCCGCCGAGCAGGCCACCGGCTACACCGCCCAGGAAGTCCAGGGGCGCTGCTTATACGAATTTTGCGCCCCGGAGCATCAGGCTGGCGTGCGCCGGCTGTTTTGCGGCCAGCAACCGGGCCAATCCCCGCCGTGGCCGGTCTTTAATCTGCTGGCGAAAAGCGGCCTGGATCTCCCGGTGGCCTGGATCTGCTCCCCCATGCTCGGGGGCCATGGTGAAAGCACAGGCGTGATGGCCGTCGGGCGCGGCTTCTCCGGCAGCGGCAAGCCGGCAGCGGAACCGGCCCAAGCCGAAAAAATGGCGACTGTGGAGGGGGTGTCCGGCGGCCTGGCCCATGAGCTGCGCAATCCCCTGGCGGTCTGCTCTGCCGCCGCCCAGTTCCTGATGGAGGAGGAAATTGAGCCGGAGTTCCGCCGCGATTGCGCCCAAAAGGTACGGCAGGGGATGCAGCGCGTGTCCCACATCATCAGGCAGCTCCTGCACTTCGCGCAGCTTCCCGAGGGGATGGATATCGTCCGGGTGGACTTGCCGGCCCTGGTGAAAGAAACCTTGGCGCTGTTCGCGGAGCAGGTGGAAAAGCAGGGCATCGACCTCCAGATGCGCCTGCCCGAGGCGCCCGTATTCGTCCAGGGGGATGCGCACCTGCTTCAGCAAGTGTTCCTGACCCTGTTTTTTAATGCCCTCCTGGCCATGCCTGCCGGGGGCCAGCTGCGGGTCACCGCCGCCCCGGACGCGAGCCAGGTCTGTGTCCAGGTGGCGGACACCGGCTCGGGCCTGGCGGCAGAGGATGTCACCCGCCTTTTCGATCCGCTATCCCCCAAAGCCACCGGCCAGAAGGAAGGTGTGTTCAGCCTGCCGCTCTGTTATGCCATCGCCGCCCGGCACGGCGGCACGATGGAGGTCGCCAGCGCGCCGGGTCAAGGCGCCACCTTCATCTTGCGGCTGAACCTCAGCCAGGTCTGATCGCTGGGCCGCGGTGCCGGGCGGTGGGGGCCGGAAAAAACAAGGTGGCTAGGGAATTTCCGCTAGGGAGCCGGCTCCCTAACGGCCGCCTCCGGCTCGCCAGGCAATTAACAAACGCCGGAATAGCCCGGAAATACAGCTTCCAGCACGCAGATCCCCTCCTCCCAACCATTCCTGGCATGTATCGTGCTTAAGCATGGGTTGAAGCGGTTCCAAGCTTGGCGGCGGCCGGCGGCCCCTTGGAAAACGTTGAAACAAGAAATTTATTGGAAACGATCAACAGAACTATGTCTCCGCATGAATGCGTATAAATCGAAAGCCCCCGGTAAAGAAAAAGCGGCGGCTCCCAACGCCCCCGACACGGTATCGCCCGAACCCAGCCGCGGCTTTGTGGCGACGCCGCATGTAGAGCAGATCACCCAGCGGGTGCTGACCTACCTGCAGGCCGGGTATCCCGTCCATTTTGCCGGGGCGGCCGGCACGGGCAAAACCACCCTGGCGTTCCACGTGGCGGCCCAGCTCGGCCGGCCGGTGTCCCTGATCCACGGGGACGACGACTTCGGCAGCTCGGACCTGGTCGGCCAGGACAGCGGCTACCGCAAGCACAAGGTCGTCGATAACTACATCCATTCGGTCGTGAAGACCGAGGAAGAGATGAAATCCCTGTGGCTGGAGAACCGGCTGACGACCGCGTGCCAGGATGGCGACACCCTGATCTACGACGAATTCAACCGCTCCCGGCCGGAGGCCAACAACCCCTTCCTGAGCATCTTTTCCGAACGCATCCTCAACCTGCCCAAGCTCCGGCGCTCGGGCAGCGGCTACCTGCAGGTGCATCCGGAATTCCGCGCCATTTTCACCTCCAACCCGGAGGAATACGCCGGGGTGCATAAAACCCAGGATGCGCTGATGGACCGGCTTATCACCATCCATCTGGACCACTACGACCGGGAGACGGAGGTGCAGATCACGGTTGCCCGGTCCGGCATCGGCCAGGCCGACGCTGAGATCATCGTGGATCTGGTGCGCAACCTGCGGCGCGTGGGCGTGAGCAACAGCCGGCCGACGATCCGCGCCTGTGTGGCCATCGCCCGGATTCTGGCGCTGCGCAAGGTGCATGCCCGGGCGGATGACGCCACCTTCCAATGGGTCTGCCGCGACATCCTCAGCTCGGAGACGGCCAAGGTGACGCGCGACGGCCGCTCGATCATGCCTCAAAAGGTGGAGGAGGCCCTGCTCAAGGGCCTGCGGACCTCGCCGGAAACCGGCTCGCTCATCCGCCCCACCCCGCTCAACGCAACCCGGAAAGGAACCGACGAATGCCTCCTCCAAAACGAATAATCCGCGGCGTCAAAAACATCCGCACCCGGACGGGCGCGCCGGACCAGACCATCGTGCCCTACAAGGCCTACATGGCGATCACGGCGCTGGAGATGGAAACCTTCCGGCGGGAAACGGAGCGCGACAACCTGCTGCAGCGGTTGAGCAGCGTGAATAGCCGGCTCGAGGCGGTGGCCGAGGAAAAGGCGCTGCTGCTGCGCCGCCTGGGCAAAAGCCCGGCGGGCCGGGGCGCCCGGCCGGCGATCCGTCCGTCCCGGCCGGATCGGGAGCCCCCCGCGGCGGGCCGGGGGAGCGGATTCAAGCTGAAATATTGACCGGAGCGGCCGTTTGGCGCAGCTTAAACCAAGAATTATTATGAGTACGACTCCTGAATCCAGGCCGCCCGCAGGCGGGAAATACCTCTATGCCATCGCCGCCCTCGCCGAAGACCGCGTTTACGAGGTGGCCGGCATCAGCGGGGCCGCGGTGCATAGCGTCACCATTGGCCCGGTGGCGGCGGTGGTGAGCGATTGCGCCCAGCAGAAGCTCCGCCCGGAGCGCGCCCACCTCTCAGCGCACAAGGAAGTGCTCAAGCGGCTGATGCTGGACAGCACGGTCCTGCCCATGGCCTTCGGCATCATCGCGGACGATCTCCAGGCGGTCAAACGCATGCTCACCCTGAACCAGAAAGCGTTTCTGGAGCAGCTCGAGCGCGTCGCCGGCAAGGTCGAGATGGGCTTGCGGGTGAACTGGGATGTGCCCAATATCTTCGAGTTCTTCGTCGATACGCATCCCGAATTGCGCGAAGCGCGCGACCGCTTGCTCGGGAGCCAGCGGCAGCTGCGCCAGGAGGACAAGCTTGAGCTGGGGCAGCTGTTCGACCGGATCCTCGTCGAGGACCGCGCCAGCCATTTTGAGAAGCTGGAGGAGGCGCTGGCGCCGCACTGCGCCGAAATCAAGCAGTCATCGGCCCGGAATGTCAACGAGGTGGCCAATTTGAACTGCCTGGTTGATCGGGAAAAGCAGAAGCAGCTGGAGGATGCGGTTTTTGAGGCGGCCGGCCTTTTTGATAACAATTACGCCTTCGATCTGAACGGGCCATGGGCACCCCACAATTTCGTGGAGATGGATCTCAAGCTCAACAGCCGGAACTGAGGTGAAACGCGTATGCTGCTGATCGATAAAATCCTGCTGTCCCCCATCAACGCCACCATCTGGGCGGCCCGCCAGGTCCACAACGCCATCCAGCAGGACCGCGCGGCGGAGCCGGAGCGCATCACGGCCGATTTGAGCGAGCTTTACATGATGCTGGAAACGGGCCGGATCACGGAAGCGGAGTTTGATGCCCGCGAAAAGGAGCTGCTTGACCGGCTGGACCAGATCCAGGAGCGGAACCGCGAGGCCGGCGGGGAATAACTGTGCTGACGCCTGAAAGCCATATCCATGAAGAGCCTGGACCCGGGCTGGACCCGCCGGCGCCCGCCTTTTTGACGGACCAGCACCTCAGCCTCCTGCTCTTCGGCGGCAAAGGCGGGGTGGGCAAAACCTCCTGTGCGGCCGCTACGGCGCTGAAGCTGGCCCGCGCCTCCCCCGAGTCGCCCTTTCTCCTGGTATCCACCGACCCGGCCCACTCCCTGGCGGACAGCCTGGCCGGATTGACGCCGCCGCCCAATTTGCGGGTGGTGGAGCTGGACGCCCAGGAATGTCTGGCCGCCTTCAAGCGGCAGCACGGCCCCAAGCTCCAGGCGATCGCCTCCCGGGGCACTTTTCTCGACGAGCACGACATCAGCCTGTTTCTCGACCTTTCCCTGCCGGGGCTGGACGAGCTGATGGCGGCCCTCGAAATCGCCGGCTGGGCCGCCGGGGGCCAATACCGGACCATCATCGTGGACACCGCGCCCACCGGCCACACGCTCCGGCTGCTGGCCATGCCCACGCTGCTCCGTGGCTGGCTGAAGGCTTTGGATGCCCTGCTGGCCAAGCACCGGTATATGAGAACGCTTTATGGAGGCGCCGCGGGCCACGACGAGCTGGACACCTTCCTGGAGGGCCTGGCCGCGTCCGTCCAGCAGCTGGAGGCCTTGCTCCAGGATTCCCGGCGCAGCCGGTTTGTGCCCGTGATGCTGGCCGAGGAGATGAGCCTCAGCGAGACCCGGTCCCTGCTGGCGGAGCTGAAGCACGCGCAGGTGCCGGTGAGCGACCTCGTGGTCAACCGGTTGATCCCCGCCAATGAATGCCCGGCCTGTGCGGACGCGCTCCACCAGCAAAACCGCATCCTGGGTGAATTGTTCCGCAGCCGCGACTTATCCCCTTACCACTGGTGGGGTGTGCCCCTGTATCCGGAGGAAGTCCATGGCACCGAAAGCCTCGCCGCCTTCTGGAATGCCCTGCGGCGCCTGGCCCAGGGGCCGCCGCCCCAGAAAAGGCCTTCCGCTCCGCTCTGCCCGCGCGTGGAAATGGCGGCCCATCCGCCCCGCGGGAAATCCCTGCTGCTCTTCGCGGGCAAAGGGGGAGTGGGCAAGACCACCCTGGCCTGCGCGGCGAGCGTGCGCCTGGCCCAGGACTCGCCCGCGGGCGAGGTGCTGCTTTTTTCCACCGATCCCGCCCACTCCCTCTCCGACTGCCTGGGCACGGCGGTGGGCGCTGAGCCGTCGCGGGTTTGCCCCGGCCTGATGGCGATGGAGGTGGATGCCGAGGCCGAATTCCGCGCCCTGAAGCAACTTTACAGCGGGGAATTGCGCTCCTTCCTCCATTCCCTATTGCCCGACATGGACCTCGCCTTCGACCGGGAGGCGATGGAGCGGATCGTGGATCTTTCGCCACCCGGGCTCGACGAAGTCATGGCCCTCACCCAGGTGATGGAGCGCCGTGACCAGCAGCAATTCCATACGCTCGTGCTGGACTCCGCGCCCACCGGGCACCTGATCCGGCTCCTGGAAACGCCGGAAGTGGTGGACCACTGGCTGAAAGCCTTTTTCGGCTTGTTCCTCAAATACAAAAAGATTTTTCGTCTGCCGAAAGTATCCCAGCGGCTGGTGGAGATATCCAAAGCCCTCAAACGCCTGCGCGCGCTGCTGGCTGATCCGGCCCAGTGCGCCGTCTGCGGGGTGGCCATCCTCACGGACATGGCCTTTGCGGAGACCAAGGATCTATGGGCGGCCTGCCAGCGGATGCGCGTGAGCATGCCGTACCTGTTCCTGAATCTCGCCGCCCCACCCGGCGATTGCGCCTTGTGCGCCTCCCTGCGGCGGCGGGAGTCGGCCGTCGGCCTCAAATTCCGCCGGGAGTTTCCCACAACGGCGCAAACGGTGGTTTATCGGGGCGGGGAGCCTCGCGGTTTGGAGCGGCTCCGGGAGCTCGGCCAGGCGATGTATGCCGCCCCCGCCGCCAAGGACGCAGCCCATGAGTGACTTCCACCCCCAGCGCAGCCGGCACATTTCCTTGTGCGAAGCCCTCGACCGGGTGCTGGACATCGGCGTTGTGGCGCTCGGAGAGGTGACGCTGTCGGTGGCCGACGTGGACTTGATTTACCTGAGCCTCCAGCTGGTCGTCACTTCCGTGGAAGGCGGCCGGGGCCTTCCGCCGGCCAGCGCCGCGCCGCAGCTGGTTGCGGATCTGTCCGGCGCTCCGCCGCCCGCCCCCGGCCTGGCCGCCCCAGCCAATCCGGCGGTTCGCCCGCCGCCCGCCGCCCTGGGCGTGAAAACCCCGGCGGGCGCGGGCGCCATCAGCCCGGCGGTGGCCGGTTCCAACCGCGAAAAAAACGGGCTGGGCCGGCTGGTCCTGACGGTGATGAAACTTTTGCACGAACTCCTGGAACGCCAGGCCGTGAAGCGCATCGATGGGGGCGCCCTTACCAGCGCCCAGATCGAACGGCTGGGCGTAACGCTCATGCAGCAGGCCGGGCAGATCGACCGGCTGCGGAAGGAGTTCGGCCTGGCGGATGAGGATCTGAACCTGGACCTCGGCCCGCTGGGCAAACTGCTTTGACGTTATGACTCCCAACCGACACATCGAACATTCCACCAGCGGCTCCACCCTGGCCGACCTGCTGGAGCGGATTTTGGACAAGGGCATTGTGATCGCCGGCGATATCAAGGTGAAGATCGTGGATATCGAATTGCTGACGATTCAAATCCGGCTGCTGATCTGCTCCGTGGACAAAGCCAAGGAGATCGGCATGGATTGGTGGACCAACCACCCCACCTTTTCCCCGCAGCAGCAGGAGCGGCTCGATGGCTCTTTGGCCAAGATCGAAGAAAGGCTCGCCAAAATCGAGGCCTTGGCGGCCGCCCCCAAGGTGGAATCCCACGCCCTGAAGCCGCCGGCCTGAAGCCGGGCGGCAATCAGAGGAACCGCCGGATGAGCGATTCATCGCCGAGGCCCATGAGCAGGTAGGTTTTATCCTGCTGGCTCCAGGCCGCGGTGTGCATCCTGCCGGCGGCGGCCAAGACCGGTTGGGCGGTGGCTGGAGCGCCGGCGATGGAGCCGCGCGGCGCGACGAAGAGCCAGATCAAATCGTCCTTGCCCAGCCGGAAACAGACCAGGGATACCGGCTGGTTCTGCCATTTCAGCAGGGCGCACCCGGCGCCGGGCAGTTTTTCCAAAGCAGGACTCAATACATAATCGCCGGCCCCGCCCCGGGCGGCCAGGAAGGCCCGGATTTGGGCCATGTCGTTCGTGGCGATATCCATCCGGTATTGGGTGAGAGCGTATTTGACCATCCGCTGCCGGTAGGTGGCCAGCTGGTTTTCCGGCTGGGGCATCACCCACCAGAAGAGCAGGCTGCCCAGCAACACCAGGGAGGCCGCCGCGGCCAAAAACTCCCGCCGCCGCCACCACCCGGCTTTTTGCCCGGCCGGCCGGCCGGCGAGGATCCGGCGCTTGAGGCCGGCGGGGGGCTGGATCTGCCGGAGCTGCCGCCGCACCATGGCGTGGAATGCCTGGTGCCGCTGGAACCACTCCATCAACGCCGGGTCGCGCTCCGCTGCCTGCCAGGCCCGGGCCATGTCCGGGTCGTTTTCGTCCTCCGTCCCAGGGCGGTAAAGCAGGAGGTTTTCTTTGATTTGTTCGGGGTTCATCAGGCTTCCTTGATTAGGCTGGATTTGGCCGGCGCGAGCAGGAGCTTCTGCAGCTGGGCGATGCCCCGGGCCAGGCGGGATTTGACGGTGCCGATGGGTATTTCCAAAATATCCGCGATTTCCTGGTACGAATAATCCTCCATGTAAAACAAAGCCACCGCCGCCTGGTGTGGCTGGTCCACCCGGGCCAGCGCCGCCAGCACCGCCGGGTAGTCCGCCGTGGACATGGTGCCCGCCGGCACCGGGGGCAATTCGCCCTCCGACTGCTCCAGCTCGCAATGCGGAAACCGGATTATCCTGCGCCTGGAATTCAAGAATTCACGATGCATGGTGGTAAACAGCCAGGATTTGATCTTCCCAGCTTCCCGCAGTTGGTGGCCTTTGGTTTGCCAGATATAAAACGTCTGCTGGGTCAGGTCGCAGGCATCGGCCTCCGAGCCGGCCAAACCCAGGGCAAACTTGTAAAGCGGCTGATAATACTGATCGACCAAGGTTTCAAAGTCCAAATCCTCTGCCATAATTCGCCATATAAGATAAGAAACCGCCGGCCAGGTTTTGTTCCCGGCCAGGTCCAATTTTTTTCACCGGCACCGGGCGGACCGTTTCCAGACGATCCAGACTGAAGCCTGATATTTCAGGGAGCGCCGGGCCAGCCTGGTTGGGAAAAACCGGCCCGCATCCGGCCGCCGCCAGGCATCTGCGGCGCAGTCAATAACGCTCATCATCCGGGATTTATCAAGGCCCGGGGGCCGGGCGGATGAAAATTATTCCACCCGGCGCGGGAACAAAACCGCCTTTCGTGATTCTAATAAATGTAATGAGTGAAATTGATTGAAAATGAAACCGACCATGAACAACCTGAAATCAACCATGACCCGCACCCGGACCATCCTTTATGCCGCCGGTTTGGCGGCGGGATTGTCCCTGGTGGAAACCCAAGCCCGGCCCTTCCGGCCCGGGATGTTCCCCAACGGCACCGTGATCGGCTGCGCCGGTTGCCATATCAGCCCCGCCGGTGGCGGGCCAAGGACGCCCTTTGGCAACGATGTTTATGCCATCGTGAAAGGCCCCAGCGCCACGCCTTTCTGGGGGGCCGGCCTGGCTAAAAAAGATTCCGACGGCGATGGCTTCACGAACGGCCAGGAGGTGGGGGATCCGGAGGGAACCGGGAAGGCGTTTGCCGGCGCCCAGGTGGCCAATCCCGGTGCGGCGGCGAGCCAGCCGGTGCGGCGGCCGCCGCAGGTGGCAATCACTGCGCCCGTGACCGGATTGACCGCCGAGACGCCCTACAGCGGATTGGTGCAGACCTCCGCCAAGGCGAATGCGGGGACCATCGTCAAGGTGGAGATATTGAACGGCGCGGACCTGCTGGGCACGCTCACCTCCACGCCTTATGAGCTGAGCTTCAGCCTCGCCAATCCCGGCCAATACACGCTGACGGCGCGGGCCACCGATTACCTGGGGGCCAGCGCGGTATCGGATCCCGTCAGCCTCCTCCTCAAGGAGCCGGTGGTGGAACCCCCCCTCAGCTTCACGGGGATCACCAGCCTGGAGGAGGCGGTAACCATCTCCTGGACGGGCGGCACCGGGCCTTACCTGCTCCAGCGCAAGAGCAACCCGGCCGATACGAACTGGTTCAACCTGCTCACCACCACCGCGACGTATGTGACCGTGCCCAAGGACGGTGAAGCCGGCATCTACCGCATCGTGAACAAGGCTGCCGCGGTCGTGATCCCCCTGGCCGTGCGGCTGGCAGGCGAATATGAGATACCCGGACAGCCCGGAGGCGGGAAGGGATTGGGGTCGCTGTCGCTGGAGGGCACACAGTTGAGTTACCATATCCACTTCAACAGCTTGTCCGGGGACGCCCTCCAGGCCCACATCCACGGGCCGGCCGATGCGCTGCACTCCGCCGGGGTTTTGTTCCCGCTGGCGGGCGCTGCGGGCGCCTCCGGGGTGCTGGCGGGCACGGTGCCGCTCACCGACAGCCAGCTGGCGGCCATCGTGTCCGGGCAAGCCTATGTGAACCTCCACACGGCGCCCAGCCCCGCCGGGGAAATCCGGGGGCAGGTGGTGCCTTTGCGCGTTCCAGTGCAGCTCTCGGGCAGCGCTCAAATCCCCTCGGTGGCGGATGCGGGGGCAGGCGCGGGGTGGATCACCCTGGTGGGGAACCTGATGTATTATGACATCGACTTTTTTGGCCTGTCTTCGGACGCCACCGGCGCCCACTTGCATGGGCCGGCCGAGGCCACCCAATCCGCCGGGGTTTTAGCGCCGCTGGCAGGCGCCAGCGGGACCGCTGGCACGCTGGAGTCCGGCCAGGAAATATCCCTGGAGGTGCTGGCGAACCTGCTCCGGGGCCTGACCTATGTGAACGTGCACACCACCCGGCATCCCGGCGGGGAGATCCGCGGCCAGGTTGCGACCTGGCAATTCACCGTGAACTTATCCGGCGGATCGGAGATCCCACCCGTGAGCCCGGCGGGGACCGGCTCGGGCACCCTGACCCTGAGCGGCAGCACGCTGGCTTACTCGATCCGCTATGAGGGGCTGACCTCCGCGGCCTCCATGGCCCACATTCATGGTCCGGCCGATGCGGCGCAATCCGCAGGCGTTCTGGTGCCCCTGGAAGAGGCCGCGGGCACGGCGGGCACTTTGAGCGGTTCCGTGGCGCTGACGGCGGAACAAATATCCGCCCTGATTCAGGGCAAAACCTATGTGAACATTCACACTGCAAACCACGGCGGCGGTGAGATCCGTGGCCAGATCAGGCTGACTTATTAATTCAAGCGGACTTCCGGATGGGAGGACGCGGCGGGTCCGGCGGATGAGTAACGTGTGTCATCTCCGGACCCGCCACTTTCCCATCAAGAAGTGAATCGATGAAAACCGAGCCTCAAACCAGCCATCCCCAGCGGCGCAGCTTTCTCAAAGGCGCCTTGGCGCCGGGCATGGGAGCCGCGGCGTTCCTGGACCGGAAAATCCTCGACCCGCGGGGGATCGGGCGGCGGGGGGAATGGCACGGGCCGGAAACGGCGCCGGCGGGAACCCAAGCCGGCCGTGGAGCGGTTATGGAATCAAAGCTCCTCGCTCATGTGCTCCGAGACCCAGACAAAATCGTCCTGCTCCGCTGGGGGAACCGGCAGCGGCAACGCCGCGGCATCCGGTTTGGCGGGGATCTTCATGTGCGGATTAAGCCAGCGGTGGACCTCGGAGTGGCCGTCCGCAAAGGAAAAGCTGCCGCTCCCATTGTGGTAAGAGGCCGGCAGGTGAACCCACTCGGCGTCTTCCTCGTGGTTAAAGAAGTAGCCATCCCCAATGCTGTCGGGATGTTCGTCGAGGATGACAAAGGTTTGCGCCGGCCTGCGGATGTCCGACAGCCGGAGGTATTGCCGGTAGCCTGGATTGAGCACATTGCCGCCGTTTTGGACATTGGGTCCGGCGTCCCCCACCATGGCGTTCATGGACACGCTGCGGACGCGGCGGCTCCAGCCGGCTCGCCGCTGGACGGAGCTAAGGACGCGGTCTGCCGGGCAGAGGAATACGTTAAGGGCCGAACCCAGGAACGGGGCCAGCGGGCTTTTGGCCAGGAAGAGGGTGTTCGTATTATCGGGGTCCAATTCCCAGGTCATGACGTTGTTCACCCAATTCAGATCGCGGTTCGGGGGCGGCACCGGCTGGCGGCGGTCCAGGCCCAGGTTGTAAACAAGCCGGTCGCGGGTGTCGCTGGCATACAAGGTCCAGGCCAGGGTCAGCTGCCGCGTGTTACTCAGGCACATCATGCCGAGGGCTTTGCCTTTCGACTTGGACACCACCGGAATAAGCAACCCGGCCAGGATCGCAATGACGGAGATCACCACCATCAGCTCAATGAGGGTGAAGCCGGCCTGGCCCAAGGCGGCACGGCAAAGATACCCGCCTGCACGCCATCGCCCAGCCGTTGAACACGGTTTTCTCATGGGGTTTCTGCCTGCCATCCGTTTGAAGCTTAAACTGGCCACCACCCACTAAACTACAAGGCGCTGATTTGTCAAATGGCCACCCACGGCGAGAAAGTGGAGGTTGCCCCGGCCGCCGTGTTCAGCGGGTGGGTGGCAGCAACGCCGTGCCCGGGGCAGAACGGGGAGGGCAAAATGCCCACGCCCGCCCGGGATTATTCCCCGCGCGCCCGCCCCCGGTTTATCCATCCCCGGCCGGGAGGATTCACTTCCTTGGCAGCAAGCGGATGGGTCCGGTGTTGGTGGCGGATCCGCCGGCCGCGGGCTTGGTGGCGGAAAAGCTGGCGGGCGCCGGCGGCCCCAGCAACGGGGGCTTGCTGGCGCCCGTTTTTTTAGGGGGCTTTTTGCCATCCAATTCGTCCAGCAAGGCCTGCTTGAGCGAATCGTAAACCACACCCTTCACCTGGCTTAGCTGGTCGCGCGCCTCCGCCTTGAGGCCCAGCGCTGCTTTAATACGGGCCAGGTGGATAAAGATCCCCTCCCGCTGCAAGGGATCCCGGGCCAGGCTGAGGGCGTTTTCCCAGGCTTTGATGGCCTCCTCGTGGCGCGGGGGCTTCACCGCGTAATAGACCTGCGCCAGGTCATTGGCCAGCACGAAATCCTTCGGGTTCAATGCCTGCGCCTTCCGGTAGAGGTCCAGGGCCTGCCGGCAGATGGCCTGCTCATCCACGCCGAACATTTCCATGGCATCCACGCGGAACAAATACAGAAGCGAAGCATGGTTCTGGAGGTATATGGCCATTTTCGGGTTCAGCTCGATCGCCTTCTGGTAACATAGGAAGGCGTTGGTGGCCGGCCCGTGGTAGCCGTAGTAATTGGCCAGGTTGTTCCAGGCCGCCGCGTTTTCCGGCTCCAGGTCGCGCGCTTTTTCCAGGTGCGGCAGGGCTTCCGCATCCTGGCCGATTTCCATCAGGAAACTGGCGAACGCGAGCCGCGCGCGGGCGTGGCCGCCATGCCGCAGCAGAAAATCCTCATACGCCCGGCGCACTGGCGCCACCCGCTGCTCCATCCGCAAGCTCAAGGCCGCATCCTTGATGGTCGCGCGGTCACCCGTGGCATCGCTCTCCCGGATCCAGCGTTCGACTTCATCCTGCGCGACATCGTCCATCTCCAGCAGCTTTTGCAGCTCCTGTTCCACCGGATCGCTGGGATTAACCGCCTTGGCCAAGGCGTTGGTGGCCGCCGGCGCCTCGGCCGGAGCCGCCATAGGTCCGGCCAGCAGCCGCCCGCCCAGGCAGAGGATCGCCGCCATCCCCCAGGCCAGGCAAACTTGCAGCCATACCTGGCGGCATCCTCTGCCGGTTAATTGGGTCTCCTCCCGCCTTGTGGTCTGTAAACCTTTCATGCAGGCAACCTAACCAATTCCCCGGCACAACTCAATGGGTCTTGGCGCAATCGTTTTCGGGTTTTGGCCACCCCCCGGGAAAAATATCCTTGGGCGGCTGCCGGATCAGCGTTATGTTGGGATCAAGTCAAGTTCGTGAGCGGCTGGAGGCCGTTTCCGGGCAGCATTCCTTTATTTGAATTTAGCTTATGGCGCCAGAATCATTAACGCCCCGGAAAAGACGGTGGTGGACCGGCAGGAAATTTTGGATCCTGGTCATCCTCAACCTCGCCGGATTGCTGCTGATCATCCCTTTGCTGCAAGCCGTGCTGCCGCTGCTGAACATCTGGTGGACCACCCATTCGCAGGCAAATTTCCGCCAGCATGAGCAACAGCAGGCCCGCACACCGGTCCCGGGCGCCGGCCTCGCCTCCAATGCGCCGGCCTTGGCGGAGTTCCCCGTCCTCACCAACACGAATGCGGCCTTCGCCTCCTTAAGCAACCAATTAAGCCTGGTTACCAACGTGTCCGCCAGGGAACTCACCCAAATGGTCACCCTGGCTTTTGGCTCCCAAAAACCGGCGCCTGCAAACCCCAGGGAATTCGATGTGAACTCGTCGGTATTCGAGGACATGACGCGCACCAATTTCGAATACCAGGGGACAAACTATTATTGTTATGTCGTCGATCTGGTGGATCAGAATGGCAACCACAAAATCGATTACGATTTTTATACCGAACCCAACCTGGAAAACGAGCGCACCATGGCCACCATGGCGCTCATCAAGCGCAACCCGCAATTGAAAAAGATTTACGCGGCCATGGCCGGCCTGCTGGCCGAAAAAACCGCCGTTGCCACCAATGCTGCCGAACCGCCGCCCACCAACCAGCCGGTTCCCGCGCCCGAAAAAGTGGGCGGCGAAATCCGGAAAAAGCCGGATCATTAATTGAATAGGCAGCGATCGCCTTGAGCCGTTTCGTCATGCCATGAACCAGTTACCGACTGGCGGGCAGTTCGGGGTAATTTGCGCTTTGCTCCCGCGATGAACTTTCACTCAAAAGGCGTAACCCCTCTCCTCTCGAAGAGAGGGGCCAGGGTGAGCTTGGTATTTCGGGGGTGAAATAGTACTCCGCCTTGAAATCGGTGTCATACTCGTCGTAGCCGGTGTGGGGCTGGCGCCCCACCTCGCTGCCGCCCCGCACATCCCCGAATAATTTGCCCGTCAGGCCCAGGTTGAATCCCCAGTGGTCCCGCTCCGCCGCCCCGAATTCCCCGCGGCCCAGGACGGCATGCTCCGCCGAGCCGTAGCGGTAGTAAGTGGATCCGCTCCAGAGGGTCCCTTCGCCAAAACCGTAGCGCAGCGACCGCATCAAGGCATTAACCGTCCCGCCGATGGCGTCGCTGCCATACATCACCGCCGCCGGCCCCTTGACCACCTCCAGCTGCTCCACCGCCAAAGCGTCCACCGTGCTCCAATATTGGTTGGGGCCATCCCGGAAGGTGGAGTTGTTCAGCCGGATGCCATCCACCAGCAAATCCGGATTGATAAACGGGGCATGTGGGGGAGTTGCCGCCCCTGTTCCGCGGCCGCCGATCACCACTTTTCCCATGCCTGGCGCTTGGGGGCAGCCGCCCGGCCACGCTGGGGCTGCCCAAATGGCACCA
>CAYPCQ010000068.1:0-48152 GCA_964409245.1 uncultured Verrucomicrobiota bacterium | reverse complement strand
CCTGCTCGTTTTAACTCGCTTCGGAGCCCAGAATCAGTTAACCAAAAACCAGAGCAGTTACTTTTGGCACGCGGCGAGTTGACGGGCCGGCGTTCAAAGCCTGATCGAGGTGAGAAAAATCGCCGGTTCAGGGAGCGGGCCTGCCTAAGCCGTGTCCATGGCATCGGCTCCTTCGTGCTGGCTGGAGCTTGTTGTGCAAGGCATTCACCATTTGCCACTTACAGATCTGCCAATGAGATCCGCCTTGATGCATGCGTCCGCCTAAAGCCGCATAACCGGCCGGCCAATCTTGGACAAATGGGGCCTGGCATATAATTCGCCAGCGGCACCCGTTTGGGGTCTGGACACAACCCCGTTGGGACGCTCTCAATCCTTGGCTGGCCGGGCTTGGATGGTCCAGCAAATGGCTTCCCCGGCTTTCACCCGGGCGGGAAGGCCGGTGAGGAGGTCGCGGCCGCCGTGGATGGTTTCGGCGCCGCCGGGTAGAGCCTGGATGGCGAAGCGCGCCTCAGGCGGGACGGTGAACCATTCCGGGAACTGGTTGATGCGCGGATAATCCAGGGGCAGGTGGAGGTAATCGCGGTGGCGGGCGCGGTCAAAAATCAGCCGGCCTTCCCAAGGTTGGTCCGCCGCCAAAAAGAGGCGCAGGCTGCCGTCCGTGTCCCGGACGGCCCCGAAGCGGACATCCAGACGCCAGGGATCGATGGTGATGCCCTGGGTTTTCCACAGGGCATACATGAGAGAGGTGCGGGCGAAATTGCCGTCCCCATGCCAGCCTTCAATGATGCCATCGGATTTCTGCTTGGACCACATGACGCGCATTTCGCTGTCGATCCAGGCGGCGGCCGGGGGGATCGGCTCGCGGTTGAATAAATTGATGCCGCCTTCGATCGAATCGGCGTAGCCATCGGCGCTTTCACCCTCCCAGGGATAATTCCGGTAAAAGGCGTCGAGGTTGCCCAGCGCTTTCCGGGTGGCATCGCGGTAGGCAGTGGTGTGGTTCAGCAGGTACATGGTATAAAAACCGTCGTAATCGTAACCCCAAGTGTCCGCCAGGCTGCGGGAATGGGCGCCGGTCTGCGGATTGACCCAGTCGTAAAGCAGGCCGTGCTCGTTGCGCCCCACTTCCAGGATGCGGCCGAACATTTCGTGCAGCAGAGGCTGGTAGGCGGCGGCCTTGGCGGGACGCGCGGAGCGCGCCGCCAGGTAAAGCTCGGTCAGGCCGTTGATGACTTCGCAGCCGTGGTCCCGCAGCCGCAATTCCTTCAGGTGGCGCGTGGGATGGTTGGTGCCCAGCAGGTAGTAATCGCCCAGGCGCAGAGTCCAATCCAGATACTTGGGATCACCGGTGAACCAGTAAAGCCTGGCCCCGGCTTGGAGGAGGTCGCCATTGACCTCGAAATTCAGGGTGGCGATCCGGCCAAAGGGCGTGTCGATGCGGGCATTTTTCCAGATGTCATCGACGATGCCGGTCATGCGTTCCGACCAGGGGCTTGGCCCCAGCCATTCGGTCACCGGCAACAGCCCGTCTTTGACGTATTCGGCGCCGTCGAAGATGATTTCGTCCAGATCCAGCTTTTCGCGGCGCCAGCCTTGCTTGCTGAAGGAGTAATCGTCCGGGAGGCGATCAACCCGGCTGGTGAGGCGTTGTTCCGTGCGGAGGATGGTGAGCAATCGCCCGGTGAGCAGGGGGCGGTCGATCATCGCCGCCGTCAGCACCATGAAGGGGTAATTATCGGCGCCGCTATCGCGGCCATTCCAATAATCACGGCTCACGGTCAGGTTGCGGGGGATCAGGCCGGAGGCCGGGTCGGCCTGGGCGAGCCAGGCATCCATATACCGCCGGCAGCGGTAAAAGGCCTCATTGGCCTGGCGCGAGTTTTGCTCCGCCTGGCGGAAACGGAGGTCTTCCGGGCTGGCCAGGCCGGGGCTCGCGGGTGCGTGGTCCCACAAGGTGCGCAGGGCTGGGAAAGCTTCATTGGCCAGGATCGTGGCTTTTTGGGCTGGTTGCGACAGGGCGGCGGGAGCGGTGTTTGTGGCCGGGGAAGTCAGCCGGATCTCAGCCAAAAAGGCGGCGTTCTTGGGGGCGTTGAGGGTGAGCCGATGGCGGTCCCCCGGGAGCCCCTCGGGCACCGCCACCCGCAGCCAGCGGAAGCCGCGGTAACCGCCGCCGGCGAGGGGGATTGTACGGCCGTTGATTTCGAGGATGGCTTGGCGCGCATCGTCCTTGGACCCCCACCACAGTTCCAGGGCGCAGCCAGGCTGGGGGGGAACGGCGAACTCGAGCCGCAAACCGCCCCGGCCGAGCCAATAATAAGGGATGCCGAGGTAGGACTCGCCACCATGGGCGAACCGGACCCAAGCCGCCGCGTGAGCGGCATCGGGTTGGTCAAGCCATTGCGGGGCGGCGGCAGGGAGCAGGCCCGCTGATAACAAGCAAAGGAGAGGGATGGCTCCGCGCCAGCGGGGCCGCGCGGGAAGGGAATGGTGGGGGTGCATGTTATTTCAATAGGTTATTTCCAAGGCCAGGGCTTGCCGGGCGGGCAGGTTTTGGGTCCAGGTGAAGGATCCTTCATGGCGGACGGGACCGGCCACGGCGCCAGTGGCATTGCAGGTGGTCACTGACACGGGCGCGTTACCCAGGCCGTAAACGGCCGGATCAAAGCGCCAGGCGGTGTCCACCGGGGCTTCGCTGACGTTGACGAAGAAGCAAACCAGGCGTTTTTCAGCCGGGATTTGCCAGGCTCCAGTGAGGACGGCGCTGGTGGTCACCCACCAATCCTTGGACCACTGCCAGTCGGCTTTCACGGTGGGAAGGGTTCCTTCCAGGGCGGGCGGGCGGGCCATTTGGCTGGCGTTGAAGAAACGGTTGAACAAGGCCCGCAGCTGGACCATTTGGCGGAAAAACTCCTTTTCCGGATCCTGGACCAGGCCGGGATCCAGCCAGCCGAGCTGCTCGCCGAAAACCAGCTGCTGGCCCGCCTTCATGCGCAGGGCGGCAGCCTGGGTGGGGCCGCCACGATAGGCGCGGCCGAACATTTGAATGGTTCCCCCGTAAACCGCCGGGAAAGCGGGCACCTGGCCGTCGTGCTGCCAATGCCAGGTCAGGTAGCCATCGAACCAGCGGATGAACGGCTCGCCATTGCACTCGGTGGTGAGCATGGCCCCGGGCGGCATGGCGTGGCGGATGCCTGCGAGCATTTGCCAATAGCCCTCATTCCACCAATGCCCGCCACCCAGCGGATGGCCATGGGCGGGGTCCAGGCAGGCCACCGGCGTGGCGGCGGCCACCTGGTCGATGTAAACCGCCTTGGTGCCCGCTTCCCGCAACAGCCGCAGCACAAGGTTGCTGACCGTGGCCTGCCAGAGAAGGGTGGCGGGGCACATCACCGCCAGGGTCACCGGCTCACCGTTGGTTTCCTTGCTGCCGTAACGTTCCACGATGGGTTTTCCAGCCAGGTCTTTGGCCGCTGCCGCCAAAGCTTTGGCGGCAAATTCAAAATCCCCGGCGCCCCGGTCATGGGTGTCCCACAAGCGGCCGTTGATATAGGGCATGGCGAATACGCGGGCAGCCTGCAGGTTTGCCACCCCCTCGGTAAAACCATCCTTGGCGGGAAAGTAGTGGGGGTAGTCGTTATCGAACGGGATCTGATGCCAGTTATACCAATGGCAGCCCACGGGCGCCCCGAGGAATTCCTGGAAGGTTTTTACCGCAGGCACACAGCTGGCGGGGGGGCCGCCGCTCATGCCCCAGGCGTTCAGCTCGCGCATCCACGCCGGGGTGTCCATCCGCCCTTCCGGCCCTAAACGCGGCCACCAGCGGGCCTCCGTGGAGGCCCATTCCCGGTAGATCCGGGCGGCATCAAACCAATCTCCACGCAGGATCCGCCAGACCGCCTCGCCGCACAATTCAAACCCGGTTCCCGGCTGGCCCAGGCCAGGGACGGGATGCTCAAAGCCGAGGCGCAGGCTGCGGGTGGCGGGATCGCTGGCCAGGAGGAGGTGCTTGAAACTGCCCCACGGGTCGTGCATGGCCGCGTAAAGGCCGGTGGGCCTGGCGGGGGAACCGTAAACCGCCATATATTGCATGGCGCACCAGGCATCGGTGTAATTGCCCCGGTAGGCGAATGGCCGGCCCCAGACGCCGCGCTGCACCTCCCCGGGACCCCGCGGGAAAAAGGCGGCGCCCGATTCGCCGAGGTCCGCGATGGCCAATTGCGGGAAGGTGGCCCGGGTGAGGCCCCAGGCCTGGCTGGTATTGTTCACCCGCAGGCGCCAGTGCCAGGCGTTCAACCGGGGCTGTGCGGTGGCGGTGGCCGCCACCGAAATGCCGGCCATAGCCTCGTCCAGAGGCTGCTCCCAGCGCAGGGTGAATCCGTTCGAACCGGCCTCCAGCGCGACGCGGCTCCAGCCGGCATCCGCGGGCAAGGCGGCTTCCCGGCCGTCGGTGGCCCGCCGCAGCTTCAGTTCAAACAAGGGGGGGCCGCTGGCGGCGAGCAAATCCACCTTTTCGCGCCGGTCGAACAGGTGGGCAACCCGGATTCCGTTGGTAACCGAGCGGAGCCCGATTTCCAGATCCCCTGCGGCAGACCGGAAGACGGGCGGGGGCGAGGCCGCCGGGACCGCCTGGGCAGGGGAAAACAACATGCCCAGCAGCCAGCCAAAAGCCATGAAACAGTGTGATCGCATGGGGTGGATTATGACGGAAAGCAAATGGCCCCGCAACCAGTAAGGATACGCCCGCAGTATGGCGCGCTCGTTACCGATCACAAGGGATATGCGCCGTTATGCGACGTCCGCATAAGCGCCTCGGGTGCGCCTTGCCAGCCATCAAAATTCCTGCGCCATATTTGAATAGTTTTTTTCCTGGGGCTCCTAACCGGCAACGGCATCAACGCTTCCTCCCGGCGGAAAAACACCGGCTATGGCAGTGGTAAAAAAGAGCCCTTTTGCCGCTGATTGGCGGCAGACAGGGGTAGCTCAGTGGCAATGAGGGCCGCCGCCGCAACAGGTGCCGGTCGTTTTGGCGGCACAGGAGGCGGCGTCCGGGCAGCACTCGCCACCCGGGCTGGAGGCAACGGAGGAGGCAAACAGGGAGAGTTTTTTCTCCAGCTTTTTCGAGCCGCAATGCGGGCAAGCCGTGCCCTCCCAGCGGGAGGACCGGACCAGGATTTCGCTTTCTTTACTGCACTTCTGACAAACAAATTCGTAAATCGGCATAGGCTCAAGATAGGCAAAGCGGGGAAAAGCTCAAGTGCGGAGGCGGCAGGAAAATTCCGGTTCCCAACGGCGCCGCCCAAAGCCAGGGATGGATCATGGGGTGGCCACCCGGAAAAACCGCCTGGGCAAAGCCCGCGGATTTTCCTCGATCCAACTGGCGGTTTCGTTGGTAGCCGTCAGATCAGCCACCTTGGTCCATTGGAGCAGGTTGGTGGAGGCTTCCAGCTGCCAGGCGCCGCTGGCGGCCTGGGTGACCACAATTTCGAGGCGGCCCCCGGCCAGGCGGTTGGGGGTGGCGAGCCTCGGCGGGGCGGGTGGGGCATCGGGCATTTGCGAGGCCGTATGGCGCAGATCGCGCCGGTGCATGGGCCAGTTGCCGGAGGCCAGCGTGCCGCTGGCCTGCAGGGCATGCAGCTTGCCGGTGGTGGTGGCGAAATAAATGACGCCATTGGTGGCCAGGGCGGGCGAAGAGACGATGATGTCGGCCGCGTCGTATTCCCAGCGCGAGGCGCCATCCGCCCGCAAAGCGTAAAATTTGGCATCGTGGGCGCCGAAATAGATCGTCCCATCGCTGCCGATCGCCGCGGAGGACTGGATGGGCTGGCCGACCAGGAAATCCCATTTCGGGGTGCCATCCGGATTCAACGCGTAAAAGTGGCCGTCATTCGAGCCAAAATAAATGACCCCATCCGGCCCGATCACGGGGGAGGAGTAGATTTCGCCCCCGGTGGCGAAAGACCAAAGCGTATCCCCGGCGCTGCTCAGGGCGTAGAGGTTCCGGTCATTGGCGCCGAAGTAAATATTGCCATCGGTGCTGATGGCGGGACTGGAAAAAATGGAAGCCTGCACGGAAAAAACCCAGGATTTTGCCCCCTTGGGCGTGAAGGTGTAAAACCGCTTGTCGGTCGCCCCGCAGTAAATCGTCCCCTCCGGGCCAACCGACGGGGAGGACTGGAGCAGCCCGGTGGTGCGGGTGGACCAGGTGTTGGCGCCGCCGGCGTCGAAGGCAAACAGGTAGCCGCTGTCCGAGCCGATGTAGATCGCGCCCGACCGGGTGACCGCGGGCGACACTTCGATGGAGCCAGTGGTGGCGGCCACCCATTTTTCAGAGCCGTCCGGGTTCACCGCATAGAGCAGCTGATCGAACGCCCCGAAATAAATCGTGCCATCCGGGCCGATGGCCGGGTCGCCGATGATCCTATCCCCGGCGGCATACTCCCATTTTTTGGAGCCGTCGGGCCGCAAGGCGTATAAATTGTTATTCCCGGCCCCGATATAAATGGCGCCATCCGGGCCGATGGCGGGGCTGCCGGTGACTTCCGCCCCGGTATCGAAACTCCACAAAAACTCGCCGGGCGCCGGGGGGGTGACCACTTTCAGGGTCGCATCCTGGGAGATGGTGGAGCCCGCCAGGTTGGTGGCCACGAGGCGGTAAACGCCGGCCTGGTTGGTGGTGACGGCGCTCAAAGTCAGCGTGGTGTTGGTCGCGCCGGCCAAATCTGCCTGGTTGAACTGCCATTGCATAAACAACGGCTGCATCCCGCCGACCGTGGCGGAGAAAGTCACGGACTGGCCGTTGGAAACGGACTGGCTGGCGGGTTGGGTGATGAGGAAGGGCGCATCCGCCAGCCGGAGGGCATCGACGATGAGATTCTGGAACTGCTCCGCGGTGCCCGCACCTGACCGGAGGACCAGCGGCAGGCCGGTGGGGGTGGTGATCACCACGATCGGGTAGGAAAGCAGGGCCGGCTTGAAAGTGGCCAAAAAGAGCGGCCCATTCACGGGATCATCGGCGCTGATCTTCCCGATCACGAACCGCTCGGCCGGCAGGGTGAGCAGTCCGTTGGTGATGTAACTGTATAGATCCTGGCAGTGGGAACAGGAGTCCAGCCCATATTCCAGAAAGGCGAACTTGTTCTGGCTGCGGGCCGTGTTCAAAGCGTTCGTCAAAATGGTGATCGGCTTGGCAGGTTGCGCCAGGCCGGAAACCAGGCTGGCGGGGGACAGCAAAAACGCGAGCAGCAGAACCTGCCGGCCAGCCATGAACCTTCTTGCGGACGAATATTTCATAATGCGCGGCTTTCATAACATTCCCCGGAAGAGGGTGCAACCAGTTAATCCCGCCGGCTGCGCCGTGGGATTCAAGCAGATGGCGGAATGTTTGCAGCGGCGGTTGGGCGATGCGCGGGAGCAAATAGGCGCTTGTCTCAAGCCGGACGCTTTGGATAATTGGCAGGCTGGCCCAAGTGCAGGAAACAGGCCGGGCGGCACATATTTAAGCGAATGAATAATAACTCAGGCAGCGGTCAAGGAATGGGCTTTTACCACGGGACAACGCGGGGATGCCACTCCCCCGCCGGTGGGGCCGGCGGCAGGCAACCGCTGGCTCAGCTCCGCTGGGTTTGGTGGTTCCTTTGCGCTGGGTTAAGCCTGGGCTGGCAGGCGCAAGGCCAGGTGGGGGTGAAAAGCGCGATCCGCTATGACCCCACGGCGGGCGCCAACCCCGTCGTGCTCAGCTGGCCCGCCAATCCGGGCCGCGCCTACCAGGTGAAAGCCGCGCCCAGAGTGGATGCCGCCTGGGAAATCGTGACGCCGGCGCCTTTGCTGGCCACCACCAACCTCGGGTCCTGGCGGGACGCCGCGGGCCAGGGGGCGCGGTTTTACCAGGTGGTGATGCTGGCGGGTGGCGCGGAATTAAACGGCCAGATCACGGACGCCGTCAGCGGCCAGCCCGTGGCGGGCGTGACGGTGGCGGCCGGGGGGCTCAGCACCACCACGGACAACGCCGGTTTTTACGCGCTGAGGGGCCTGGTGGCGGGTGCGGTGGTGGCCGATTTCAAAGCGGATGCCGCGGCTGGCCAGCCGCCCCTGACGGTCCATTTCCAAAACCTCACCCGGGTGAATCCGCAGCCGGTCCTGGTGCGGGGTGCCCGGCCGGGTTACCTGGCCTACACCAACAGCCAGGTGCAGCTGGCGGGAAACGTGCCGACGCGGCTCGATTTTTCGCTGTCCCCCACCAACGTGGCCGGGCTGCGGCTGGTGCTCAACTGGGATGCCATGCCCAAGGATTTGGACGCCCATCTGGTGACGCCCGCCATTGACGGGACCGGGTATGAGGTGTCCTATCTAACCAGCCAGAAGGGCCGCACGAATGCGCCGCCCTATGCCCTGTTCGATGTGGACCGCAAGGATGGGTTTGGCCCCGAAACCATCACGATTGCCCGGCTCTTCCCGGGCACCTACCGGTATTATGCCCACAATTTCATGGACGAACAGGGGGACACCGGGCCGTTGCGCAGCTCCAAGGCGGTGGTGCAGATCTACGGGGACCAGGGATTGCTGCAGACGCTCCGCGTGCCCACCACGGGCGAGGGCGAGTATTGGGACGTGTGCACCATTGATGGCGCAACCGGCAAAATCACGGTGAACGACCGGATCGTGGGGGTCCGGCCCAGCTCGGTTGGCGGGCCGGCGGGGGGAACCAACGGCTCGGGTGGCGTGGCGCGCACCATCCGGGCGGCCTCCAGCCCGCCGGCGGTGGACTATTGGTGGGACTTTGGGGACGGAACGGCGAGCCGGGAGGAGCATCCGGCAAAGATATACTCCCAGCCGGGAGTTTATTCGGTGCAATTGACCGCCAGCGTTCCCGGGTATCAAAGCGGTGCAGAATACAAGCGTAATTACATCCAAGTGGCGGAAAGGCTGGCGATCACCGCCCAGCCGCAGAGTGTCACGGCCACCAACGGGGCCTCGGTGACCTTGCGGGTGGCGGCGGTGGGCGCCGCGGGGCTGCGCTACCAATGGCGGAAGGACGGGGTGGATATGGCCGGCCAGACCAACGCCGTGCTTGCCATCCAAGAGGCGCAAGTCTCTGACTCCGGCAATTACACGGTGGTGGTGAGCGGAGCGAATGACTCGGTGGCCAGCCAGGCGGCGGCGGTGCTGGTCTTCACGCTGGCGCCCTTGCCGGGGATGGTGGGGATTCCGCCCGGCGCCTTTGTGATGGGCAGCCCCGCTACCGAGAAAGGCCGATCTCCCTGGGAAGGCCCGCAGGTGACGGTCACTTTGACGCGGGCCTTCTGGATGGGGAAATGCGAAGTGACACAAGGGGAATACCAGGCGGTGCTGGGCAACAATCCCAGCTGGTTCAAGGTGGATATAAACCTGCCGGTGGAATCGGTTAGCTGGCGCGATGCCACCAACTATTGCGGCAAGCTGACCCAGCAGGAGCGGCAGGCGGGGCGTTTGCCATCCAGCTTTGTTTACCGGCTGCCCACGGAAGCGGAGTGGGAGTATGCCTGCCGGGCCGGGACGACGACCCAGTTCAGCTACGGGGATGATCCCAATTACACCAGCCTGGGCCAGTATGCCTGGTATGACGCCAATAGCGGGAAAACCACGCACCCGGTGGGGCAGAAAAAGCCGAATGCCTGGGGATTATATGACATGCATGGGAATGTCTGGGAATGGTGTCTGGATTGGTGGGAAGAATCCTATCCGGTGGTGGAAACCGCCACCGATCCGCAAGGCCCCCCCACCCCCAGAACCATAACAGCACGTGTGGATCGCGGAGGAGGATTCTTCTCTGGTCAAGGCGGAAGCTGCAGGTCAGCCTCCCGTGATAGTTGCCCACCAGAAAAGTTTGTGTATAACTACTTGGGATTCCGGGTCGTTTTGGCTCCCAGCCCATGAGCCGTGGGATAGGTGGCTCCAGGCCTACAACCCATTGAACCAAGTGGCCGCAATTGCGACCGGCGGAGCGGCGGATCTGGCTGGCCGTGATTCTCACTTGGCTTTGGATTGGAGTGGCGTATCTTCGTTTACGTTTGATGAACAAAAGGGAACGATTTCTAGGCGCCTTGCATTGCCAGCCGGTGGACCGGCCGCCCCTGTGGCTGATGCGCCAGGCGGGACGTGCCTTGCCCGAATACCGGGCCTTGAGGCAGCGCTATTCATTTTTGCAACTGGTTCAGAATCAGGAGCTTGCGACTGAAGTCACGCTTCAGCCCTTGCGCCGGTTCGGCTTCGATGCGGCGATCTTGTTCAGCGATATCCTCGTGGTGCCGGAGGCTTTGGGGCAGCCCTATCAATTCCGCGATACCGGCGGAGTGCAGATGGATTTCGCCATCCAGGGGGAGTCTGATTTGAACCGGCTGCGCTGGGATGGCTTCCTGGGCCGCCTGGAATACGTGGGCAACGCCTTGCGGATGATCAAAAAAGAGCTGAACGGCCAGCACGCCCTGCTGGGGTTCTGCGGATCGCCGTGGACGCTGGCCAATTTCATGGTGGAGGGCGGCAGCTCCAAGGAATTTGTGGGCGCCGCGGACCTGCTGAAGCGGGAGCCGGCGGTGATGGCCAGGTTCCTCGAGCGGCTGGCGCAGGCCACCGTGGAATACCTGCGCCTGCAGGTGCAGGCGGGCGCCGATGGGGTGCAGATTTTCGACAGCCTGGGCGGATTGCTGGACGACCGTCTCTTTTATGAAGGATCCGCCCGGTGGATCGTGCACATCGTCCGCGAGCTGAGCCCGCTGGCCCCGGTGATTGTGTTTTCCAAGGGGCCGCGCAGCCGCTGGGACGAATTGCTGGCCAGCGGCGCCCGGGTGCTCGGTTTCGACTCCACCACGCCCCTGGCCAAGGCGCGCCAGATGGTGCCCGCGCAGATGGCGATCCAGGGGAATCTGGATCCGGCGGTGATGACCACCACGGCGGCCGAGGTGGCCGCGGCCACCAAGGGAGTATTGGACCAGATCAATGGGCGGCGCGGGTATATCTTCAACCTGGGCCACGGCCTGCCCGCCACGACCCCGCTGGAAAACATTCAAACGCTGGTTGAAACCGTAACCACCTACCCATGGCAAAACTAGAAGTCGATATCGACCTGGTTAAAAAATACAACATCCCAGGTCCGCGCTACACCTCCTACCCGCCGGCCACGCTGTTCACCCCGGAGGTGGCCTGGCCGGCGGTGGAGGAGCACATATTGCGCAACCGGCAGCAGGAGCGGGAAATGTCGCTCTATTTCCACCTGCCGTTCTGCCGTTCGCTCTGCTGGTTCTGCGGGTGCACCACCGTCATCACCAAGGACCAGGGGAAGAGCGCCGAATACCTGAAGTATCTGCGCCAGGAGATGGCGCTCATGGCGCCCTTGCTCAATCCCCAGCGCCGGGTGGGGCAGCTCCATTTCGGCGGCGGAACCCCCACCTTCCTGATGCCCGGCGAAATGCGCGAGCTGGGCCGGATGATCCGCGGCCAATTCCAGATGGCGGCCGATGTGGAGTCCTCCGTGGAGGTGGATCCGCGGGGGGTGACCCCGGACCACGTCCAGGCGCTCAATGAGATCGGGTTCAACCGGCTTTCGATGGGGGTGCAGGACAACAATGCCGAAGTGCAGCGGGCGGTGCACCGGATCCAGCCGCGCGAGCTGACCGAGCAGGTCATCCGGTGGGCGCGGGAGGCGGGGTTCACCTCGCTGAACATCGACCTCATCTACGGGCTGCCGCGGCAGACGGTGGAATCCTTCGAGCGGACGCTGGATGAGACCCTGGCGCTGCAGCCGGACCGGTTCGCGGTCTTCAGCTACGCGCATGTGCCGTGGCTCAAGCATTCGCAGCGGATTTTGGAAAAGCTCATGCCCCCGCCGGAAGTGAAGCTGGGCCTGCTCAAGCTCTGCATCGAGAAGCTGACTTCCGCCGGGTATGCCTATATCGGGATGGACCATTTCGCGAAGGAAACCGACGAGCTGGCCCAGGCGCAGGCGAAGAACTCGCTCCAGCGCAATTTCCAGGGCTACAGCACCCACGGCGGGGCGGATATCTATTCCTTCGGCATGTCCGCCATTTCGCAGACGGACACCATTTACTGGCAGAACCTCAAGGAATTGCCGCAATATTACGGCGCCTTGGACCGCCAGAAGCTGCCCCAGGTAAAAGCCTATGTTCTGACCGCGGACGACAAAGTGCGCCGCCAGGCCATCATGCGCGTGATGTGCGACCGGCGGCTGGAGTTCACGGATCTTTCCCGGCGCCTGGGGGTCGATTTCAAAACGTATTTCGCCCGCGAACTGGCTTCGCTGGCCGACCTGGAGGCCGATGGCCTGGTGCGGGTGACCGATACCGGGTTGGAGGTCACCCCGGCGGGCCGATTGTTGATCCGCGTGATCGCCATGCGGTTCGATGCCTATCTGGCCGCCAGCCAGGAACGCCGATTTTCCAAAGTAATATGATGAATCCCGTGGCCGTCATTGGGGCCGGCATCACTGGTTTGGTGGCCGCCTTCCGTTTGCAGCAGAAAAAGATCCCCGTGGTGCTTTACGAAGCCACCGGCCGGGCGGGGGGGGTGATCCAGTCGGTGCGCGACCAGGGTTACCTCGCTGAATTCGGCCCCAACACGCTGCTGGACACCTCGCCCAAGCTGCGGGAGATCATCAAGGGCGCGGGCTTGGAGCCGCGGATGATGTACTCCGACGAAGGGGCGGGCAACCGCTACCTCGTGCGGAACCGCAAAACGATCGCCATGCCGGCCACCCCGGTGGGTTTTTTCCGGAGCGAGCTTTTCAGCTGGCGGGCCAAGCTCATGCTCTTCCGCGAGCCATTTGTCCGGCGGTGGGATAACCGGTACGAGGAAAGCGTGGCGCAGTTTGTCATCCGCCGGCTGGGGCGGGAATTCCTGGATTACGCCATCGACGCGCTGGTGGCCGGCATCTACGCCGGGGATCCGTTCCGTCTGTCGGTGATCCACGGCTTCCCCAGGCTGCACGCCCTGGAGCAGCGGTATGGCTCGATGATCAAGGGGCAGATCCTGGGGGCGCGCGAGCGCAAGCGGAGGGCGGAAGTGTCCAAACAGGATGCCAAGAAGATCTCCTTTGACGAGGGCTTGCAGGTCCTGCCGGACACCCTCCTCAAAAGCCTGGGGGCGGCCGCCCGGATCAACACCCCGGTCACGCGCCTGCGGATGCTCGCCGAGGGCTGGGAGGTGGAATTCCAAAACGCCGGGGCGCCGCAAAAGGCCCGGCACTCGGGCGTGCTCCTGGCGGCGCCGGCCCACCAGATCGCCCGCCTGCAGATCGAAGGCTCCACCCTGGCGCCCCTGGCCACCCTGGGGCGCATCCATTACCCGCCGGTGGCCAGCGTGGTGCTGGGCTTCCGCCGGGAGGATGTCAACCACGCCCTGGATGGGTTCGGCATGCTGATCCCCAAGGTGGAGCAGTTCAACATCCTGGGGGCGCTTTTTTCCTCCTCGTTGTTCCCCAACCGGGCCCCGGCGGGCCATGTCACCATCACCAGCTACGTGGGGGGCATGCGCAACCCCGCCCTGGCGGCGAAACCACCGGGCGAGCTTTACGAGCTGACCGCCCGGGATCTGGGGCTCCTGCTGGGGATCACCGGCCGGCCCACCTTCCGGCATTGCGTCATTTACGACCAGGCCATCCCCCAATACGAGGTCGGCTATGGGCAATACAAGCAAGTGATGGACGATCTGGAGCAGGCCGCGCCCGGCCTGTATTTCGCCGGGCATTACCGGCACGGCATTTCCCTGGGGGATTCCATGGTGTCCGCCTACGATGTGGCCGACCGCATCGAGCAGAACCTGAAGCGCGGGCCGGAGCGCCCGGCCGCCGCCTGATATATGAGCGCGCGCCAGGGAGTGCTGTTGGTCAATCTGGGCTCGCCGGACCAGCCGGATGTGCCGGGCGTGCGGCGCTACCTGGCTGAATTCCTGATGGATGAGCGCGTGCTGGACATGCCTTATGCCGCCCGGTGGCTGCTGGTGCACGGCCTCATCCTGCCCTTCCGCCCGCGGAAAACCGCGGAGGCCTACCACAAGATATGGTGGCCGGAAGGGGCCCCGCTGGTGGTGATCAGCCGCCGGCTGCAGGCGGCGCTGCGGTCCCAGGTTTCCCTGCCCATCGCGCTGGCCATGCGCTACCAGCACCCCAGCATCGAGCAGGGCTTGCGGGAGCTGCTCGCCCAAAAAGTGGAGGAGATCATCCTGGTTTCGCTTTATCCCCATTACGCTCAATCCACCACCGGGACGGTGGAGGCGCGGGTGCGGGAGGTGCTGGCGGCCCTGGCGCCCGGCGTGAAATTGAAGATCGTCCCCCCGTTTTACGACGACCCGGATTATATCGGCGCGATGGTCTCCGCGGCGGACCGCTTCCTGCGGGGGGATTACGATCACCTGCTGTTCAGCTACCACGGGCTGCCGGAGCGGCATCTGCATAAAGCCGATCCCACCGGCGGCCATTGCCTGAAGTCCCCGGATTGCTGCACGGTGGCCAGCCCCGCGCACGCCACCTGCTACCGGCACCAAACGCTGGCCACGGTGGCCGCTTTTGCCCGGCGGGCCGGCCTGCCGGAGGGGAAATATTCCGTGGCCTTCCAATCCCGCCTGGGCCGCCAGCCCTGGCTGAAGCCCTACACAGACCTGGAGCTGGCGCGGCTGGCCAAGGCCGGCGCCAAAAAGCTGCTGGTCCTCTGCCCCTCCTTTGTGGCGGACTGCCTGGAAACGCTCGAGGAGATCGGCGTGCGCGGCCGGGAAACTTTTGTGCAGGCCGGGGGCACGGAACTGGTCCTGCTGCCCTGCCTGAATGCCCACCCGGATTGGGTTGCGGCGCTGGCCAAAATGATCCAGCGCCAGGCGGGCTGATCCCGTCCGGCCGATGACTGGCATGCCAGACATTTTACCAGAAGCTTCGGCAAAAGCGGCGGAGTGCCTGTCCGCCACGGAGCGCCTCGCCTTGGGCGCGCTGGATGCGCTGGCGGTCACATTCGTGAAACCGGGCGAATTAAAGATAGCGTGATGGGTCTGCCAGTCCTTGGTTGCCTTGGTCCCGAGGTTGTTGAAGTTCAGCGGCTGGTTCCCGGACAGGATTTTGACTTCCAGCGTACTCCGGAAAACATGCGTTTTGACCCGTATGGCAATGTGGTTTTGCCGGAACGGCTGCACTTTCAAGGTTTGCGTCATTGGCAGGTCAACAAACCTGGGCCAGCAGCGCTGACCGTGTAACACAAAGTCGAGCCGGGCTTGAGGGGTTGACCCTGCGGGGATCGGACAATCATTGGCCGTCATTTTCCAATCCAAGCCCCCGATGGTGGATGCCTTAAGCACGCTTTCGGGCAAAATCCGCACGCATACCGATGGCAAAGCTTATGATCGCATTATTTTATCGGATGCCTTGGTTAACGGCTTGGCAGGTTTGAAGTGGGCGGCGGTTCAGATACAGGAACACCGGCATGGGAAAGGGCCAGACCGAAGGCTCTATACGGATCATTTCCTGGTTTTGGTGAATCTAATCAGCCTGTGACTGGGGGCAATTCAGGCGGTTTTACGGACTTTTGGTCGAACAGAAATCACGATCTTAATACCGAGCAAGCAAAGGCGGCTCGAACCATCAAAAGCTCGGATTTAAAAACCAACATGCGCATTATGGAATACTCGAGCAAGGCCCATGCTTGGTGCTTGCTTCATCATTGCGCTGGTCGGCTTTCTCGTTTTTCAGGTCTTCAAGAGACTCTTTGAAACGCCAGAGGACAAATTCCCTTATCGGCTGCGGGATGATTTTTTATCCGTGGCTGAACACAGCTTTTACCGGGTTCTGCGCAGGGTGGTTGCTGAACGAGGTGTCGTTTGCCCCAAAGTTTCCCTGGCGGACTTATTCCATGCCCAGGTAAAAGATCGGCGACGATTCCGTGCTTACACCAATAAGATTGACCGCAAGCATGTGGATTTCCTGCTGTGTGATCCACAAACCATGCGCCCATTGGCCGGTATTGAACTGGATGACCAAAGCCACCAACGACCTGACCTTCAAGAGCGGGATATTTTTGTGAATGGCGTATTTGCTGCCGCCAGCCTGCCACTGGTCAGAATTCCGGCGCAGCACGCTTATTCACCTGCCGAATTGGAAGAAAAACTAACGCCGTACCTCAGGCTGATAGAAACCACCAGCCAGCCAAATGCTTCCAGTCAGGCCGCTCAGCCGATTGCTTCTCTGGACGTCCAGCCAGCGGCACAAGGACCACCAACTAACACGACAGTAACCGTCAAACCTGTTGCCCTCCCAGATTGCCCAAAATGCGGCACTGCCATGGTGATGCGAACTGCCAAAACCGGGGAAAATTTCTGGGGTTGTTCCAGTTTTCCTCGGTGCCGGGGCAATATGGAATATAAGGGTTAAGCTCGGATTGGTTTTGAGATTTTGAACGGCAATACCCTCCCTTCTGCTCCTGTCTGCTCACTGACCTGGGGCGAGGACGGAACGGAACCCTATGAGGATGCTCCTGGTGCCGGGGCTGTTGCCGTTACGGAAGGCCGCACGGCAGAACCCGCCGACGTAGTCCCAACTGCCCCCGCGAAACACGCGGCTCGAACCCGTATTCGGACCCCGTGGGTCAGCCACACTCCCACCTGGATAAGGGCCATACCAATCCAAACACCACTCCCACACGTTCCCATGCAGGTCGTATAAACCCCAGGCGTTCGGCGCATAAGATCCAACCTTGGTGGTTCTGGCTAAACACGGCCCTTTGGCCGCTCCATTATAAGGATAGTTCCCATCAAAATTAGCTTGTGTCGAACTAAGGCTGTTCCCGAACGCGGTGGCAGTCGTCGTCCCCGCACGACACGCATACTCCCACTCCGCCTCTGTCGGCAACCGATACTCATATCCCTGAGGCAATCGACCCGCAACACGCTCACGGGCTGTCAATTTGACGCAATAATTAGTCGCATCAAACCAGCTCATCTGCTCTACTGGTCGCTGTGGATCACCAGTGAATCCAGAGGGATTGCTCCCCATCACCGCCAGATACTCCTCCTGCGTCGTCTCATACTTGCTCATCCAAAATCCCTTGGTTATAGTCACGATCGTCTGCGGACCTTCGTCGGAAGATCGATCCACCTCGCTCGCGGGACTCCCCATCGTAAATGTGCCCGCATTGATCCAGACCAGCAACGACGGATTCGGGTTGGTTGGAGCGGCGCTGGCTGCCGCCACAGCACGGTAAAATCGCTGCGCCTGCCCAACGCCTGAATAGTCCAGCCAGTTGGTCGTTGCCCCAGTTAGCGTCATATCCGTCACCAGCGTCACCCAGTTGGTCTGCCCGCCTCCCAACACGCCCGCATACTGCAACACGTAATTCCCAGGATCGCCAGTTATGGTTACATTCGGCACCATCGTGGTTTCATTGGCCACCATCTTTGCCGACAACACCGCCGGATTCGCCGCTAATATCGGGCCTTGGAAAACCACCGCCAGCGCGGCGATTAGCATTATTGGACTTCCTGTTTTACTCACTGTGATGCCTTTCTTACGCCGAATGCACCTTCTACGAAGCTCTCGAACCGACAAAACCAGTTGATATCTGGCTTCCATTTAACGCATACTTATTCTATTCACCGAATCCAAGCAAGCCATTAATTTTCCGTAAACACCCTGAATAGGACGCGGCTTTTTATTTTGCCAAGCGCCAGGAAACCGGCGACTTTGAGAAAATGAGCGCCAGCAGGTTTTAATCCGCCTTAAATGCCGGATGGCGGAAATCTTCCCGGACCCCCAGTAATTCCATTTCAGCAATTGCGGTATAACTCACTGAAATCCAGGTAGATAATTGGCTGAAATCTTCAACCTGCGGTGGCTTCAAATCAATATCCCAACGGGAAAACCACCTTAACCATCCTCAATGTCCCCCTATGAACGACGAGATGATTACCCAATTGCTGAACGCACTCCAACCGGCCATTAAAAGCCAAGCTCGAGCGAGGCAAATCATCCAGGATTAATGGCAGGATAAAATCGCCTTAATCTGGACGGTCCAACAGGTCCACCGCGCCGCCAACGAACGCTCAACCGTACTGACGGAAGAGGAAGCCAAAGTCATCCTCCACGGGCTCACCAACAGTATGACCCGCAGTATGGCATCGATTGGCGGAAATTGACCGAAACCATCGACGACAGCGGATTAGGTCGCCGTATCAGCCGAAACGAACTAAACTGATCCATTCACCAGGAGGTTGTGGTGGTTCAAAAGGTGGTGGAGAAAATTCGGCGTAAGTGAATGCACACACCGGCGCACAATGGCTGCCGGTTTTTTTAGCTGCTTGCCCTCATCGCAACTGGCTAAAGGATGATGATCCTCGACACCACTCTGGTTAGCGGCAGTATGGCTTTTGTCTCCAATTGGTGACATTTTGGCGGATGGCTGTTGTTTATACCGGCTCCTTTTTTAACCGCAGGCCATTTTGTTGCCCCGAATTTTGCTCCAGGATTGGTTATAACGAATTTGGAGTGGCGGCATACTGCTCCTAGAATTTGATCTGGTGCCGCGTTTCAACCGCCGCCACAAGCGCCGTGCCCTCCTGGCTGCTCTATTCGGCGTCAGGACTCCCTAACGGATTGACTATCGACGAGTTGAGTGGTGAGGTAAGCGGTATCCTGGGAGCAACGCAGTTACTATTGCCGTGGCCAATATCGGCGGAAGTGTCTCGGCGGTTCTGAACCTAAACATCTCTGGCTCAGTAACCACGGAATCCACTTTAGGCGCGGCGCGGATGCACGCCGACGGTTCATTCCGGTTTGACGTGAATAACAGTCCTGCCGGACGTAGTGAAATCTGGACTTCTACAAATCTATTCGATTGGTATCTTTTAACCACATTAACAAACGCCTCCGGCACCACGCCGTTCATCGAGGCCACGCCAACTTCCCGCCAGCGGTTTTACAAATTGAGCTTGCCTTAATGCTAGTGCTAGCAATAAACATGTAGTAACCGACACAATCCCGCCGGTTGATTCGTGGGCCGGATTAGGTAAACATTATAGTCCTGGTCGATATCCTGGCCGATGCAGGAAGTGGAACCCCAGTTTCCCGGGTGATCCCAGTTGATCCCATCGCGAGAAGAGAACGCGTTGCCGCTCGGGTGTCAAAGCGCGTCGCCATGAATCGTCGTCCAGTGATAATCAGGACTGGGCGCCCATCACTCATCGATTGTGATGGCGACTAAAAAGGGCGCGCCGCGTCTCATCGTGGAGACATAATCAATCGTCTTGATTTCCATGTCCGGCCGGGGATTCTCACAGGCACTCTTGAAGAGCCGCAGCGAAACGCCAGGCATCCGATCGGTAATTTTATTGCTTCCGGTCCAGGCAATCGTTGATTTTTCAGTTTCTCGGGGAGTATTGAGATGGTGAAACCAGTCCCGAACGTCTCTTCCATAAACGATTGGAATCTCGCGCTGCTGACCATCCGCGTAATGCACCACGTACTTGCCTATCTGTGTGCCATCTGACCCAGAACCGCAACCGGACGCGTGCAAAAAATGGAATCGCCGGCACTTTAGGCCGATCGAAACGCCCAGCACCTCGCGCGGGTATCGATGCTTTGATAGCCATCCATCGGCCAATTGTACCACTCCTCGCACGTCAAATTCAGTTCCGGCAAGCTTCACCAAACCCTGAGGAAGCAAAGACAAATCGCAGCCCAGCCCTCCGAATTGAAATGGGGCCGTCGGCAGAACGTTGTAGTAAGTCGCAAGATTTATCTGGCTCGGGCTTGCCCGCGGATCGCGAGGGAGGATTCCCGACCGAACCTCATCCAGTGTCATTTCATTACCCGCGTTGGTGGTAAGAAGAAGAAGACTGGGAACCCCGTGGACCAAGAACCAAGCCAACAGGCAGAACACCGAGGCTAACGGGGGGACCGCCTTAGCGAGGGCCCAGGGTCGGGCGGTTTGGAGAGTCTCGGATTCGAGCTGAGGCGTCTCGGCGAAGTGTTCGAGCACCAAGCGGTGGATGAATACGTAGCCGCCGCCGACCTTCCGCAACAAAATGAGCTTGACGCAATGGTCCAGGAATTGCGCGAAACTGCGGGCGGTAAATCCTCCACAAAACAGTACCAGGCGAAGGGTGTAATGTCGCAGCAAATCCATTCCGCCGTACCACGCACAGGCTGCCGGGACAGCCACCAACGTCACCCAGATCAAGAATCCTCCATATTCTGCGAAGTCAAACTTTCCCGAACCCATGGAATTGGAGTTCCCAAGCCAGAGGCTCCCGGCTCTTTGCAGCAGCCGATCCAAGAAAGGGACCAAGGCAACGGTGGCCAAGATCGTCAGCCCGCCAATAACCGTATTTCTCAGAGTCAGTCTCATGCCTTGGTTAGGGCGGGTTCTGGTTTCAACCAAGCCGCTCCGCAGTCCCCCAAAGAGCAACCCGATACAGGCTCCTGCACTCCCGTAAAACCGGATACTTGGCCAAAACGAAAACGTGTAGAACGAAAATCCCAATAGTAATCCGGCCAACGAGCCAAAGAGGAGCCCGGCGAGGCATCCTTTCCCAGCGCCGGCCCATGCCCAGATCAGACTCTCCACTGGTTCAACGTCCGTTGCCAGATCCCGTTGCTCATGGCGCCGTGAGATGATCATCCCCCCGAGCAGTCCTCCCAGCAGTCCGGCTAATAGAAAAGCGAAGGTTCCCAGCGTTCCTTTACCATCCGGTTGACCGAGGCTTCTGCCTAACGCGGGTATCTCCTGCCCGCATAGGAGCAGACCCCAACGCAGTCCCAGCCCACCGATCAGGCCGATGACCAAGCCAGAGATCAGGAGTCGAATTCGGTAAACGAGCGGAAGCCGTTCCGCATGGACTTTCTCCTTTACCGGTTTGGTCCTCCGCTCGAATCGCCATCCATCGAGCAGGCCCAGAGCAAGACCGCAGGCTGGCCCCCATATTAGAAACATCGCACCGCCGCAAATACTGGACGCCCATAATCCCAGCCACGCGGAGAGCAATCCAGCGCCCAGGCCGACGAGTATTCTCCTTACCGGCCTGATCTTCACTTTCGCCAGGCGCTGATCAGAGAGCACCCAAAACAAGCCAAAAAGGAGGCCAAAGGTTAGCCCCAACACCCCGGCTATTGAAAGCGTATCCAGGACCATTACGGTGCCATAAATGGCTAACAGCATGCCGGTCCACAGACGCGAGCTAAGAAAATAGAACCACCGCTGCTCACCCGCCAGCAGCCAACTGGGCTGCAACTGTTCGATGAGAAACAGACTCTGGGAGTGCCGACCCATTTGCACAGCCAACCAAGCCAGCCAACGTCGCGTCTGCTCCTGGGGATATTGTTCATTCCCTTTGCCCTTCCGCTCAAGCATGCGCTGGACATAGCTGTCGAAGATGTGTTTCCGCCGAGCCTCCGGCGAACTCAACCGGTCGTCGGCCAGCGTCTCGGGGGAAATGCCTTCGTAGGCGCGACCCATGACACTCAGCATCAAAGGGGTTCTCGCCAATTCCTGCAAAGCCGCATCGCCATTCACGACCGTGTGCAGCGCGGCCAACGGCGGGCCGGCGTTCGCCAACAAGTCGTCGATTTGTTCAGGGGTTAGCGGTTGGAGACAGACGGCCCCGTTGAGCTTGAGACGGACGGGCAAGGCCGTGTATTCGACCAGACGGCTGCAAATCACCAAACCGGCCACACCGAAGTCTCTGACAAACCGGTTGATCGCTTCGACACAACCCAGCTGGTGTTCCTTTCTCACTTCATCCAAACCGTCCAGCAAGACGACCAGACAGTTTTGCTCCAGCCAGGGTTGGCTGATCTTGGTTGGGACGTAATACTTGGCTTGGAGTTCCTCGATGAGCCAATCGGCCAGCAGACCGCGTCCGCCATTCCAGTTTGACAAATTAAAGACGGCTGGCACCGGTTGGCTGGGATCCTCCTGGCTGCGGGCGATCAGATCGCGTGCCAGTTCCAGCAGCGTGATGGTCTTGCCCGAGCCCGGCTCGCCCAGGATCAACAGCGACCGCCCCAGCTCCTCAAAAACGTCGCCGATTCGCTTATGGGCCGGCAATACCTGGCTGGTATGATCCGGCAGTTCCAACACCCGTTCCCACGGGTGTTCCACCGCGTCGGTCACCGAGCGCTTGCTGAGCGAAAGCAGCACGTGACCCGGCGCGGATTTTTCCAGAATCCCGTCGATCCAGAACTGCTTCACCCGGTCGCGCAGCATGGACAAGTTGCGCTGGCCCTCCCCCGCCTGGTGCGTGGGATGGCGCATGGCTTGGACGCCCGTTTCCCTCGTAAACACCGGCGCCCTCTGGCGGTAGCCTTTCTCCGCGTCGGGTGGTGGTTTTAGGGGGGCGCATCCGACTTCCCCGACCTCGCATATTTCGATGGGTTCGTCCAATCCCTTCAGCACACACAACCCATGGCGGAGCCAGGCCAACTGGCCCACCTCCGGAATCCTCTCCCCCTTGAGCACCTGCCGCGCACTATCGAACGAGGACCGGGAAAGCAAGACTTGTCCCCCTTCAGCGAGCGACATCACCCGGGCGCACGTATCCACCTGAATACCGTAAAGATCCTTGGGCCTCGATGCGTCGCCCACTTGTTCGATAAGCACCTCGCCCACGTGAATGCCGATGCGGTCCAGGATCGGCTGCGAAGTCTCTCCGGCCAAGGCTCGGAGTCCGGCCTGCAGCTGCAGCGTGAATTTAACCGCATCCGAGGGCTTGGAGAAAATGATGAAAAACGAATCGCCCGCGGTACTGATCTCCTCCCCTTCCTTGAAGTGACCCAGAATCTCGCGAACCGAGGCATGGTGTTCTTGGATCAGGCTTACCGCTTCGGAGTCGCCGAGTTGTTCTTTGAGCCGCGTAGACCCAACGATGTCGGTGAACACCAGGGTCAGCATACCGATACGATGCCGGCGCAGAAATTGCTCCACGCTGGCTCGCCGATCCATAACCGCCTTCAGGTCCATACCGAATGAAACTGTACATTGCGAGCTTGTCTCAGCAAGTTAAATACAAGGATCTTATGCGGCGTCACTTTGTATGGGTGATTTTCGGTCTCTGTAAGAGGGCGCGATAGAAAACAGTTCGGGACATTCCGTCCAATCCGCGTCGCCCACCTGCTTCCAGCCCTGGCCGACTCCGTGGAAAGAAAAACCTCCCCGCCAAGCTGCGATTGGTCCAACCGGGCTTTGCTGGCCCGGGCGTCCTTCTCCATCAACAGCATCGCGCCGGCAGATGACCGGCGGTCAAGGCTTCCAGGGAAAAAACCGCTTCCGGCGAAGTCACCGGAAGCGGTCGATGCGCGTGACGTGGCAGCCCAAGGACCAGGGGATCGGTGGTAGAAAGATCGTAAAAGCCGACTTTGCCTTGGATATTCCCTCTCCCTGCCCAGCCGTTATGCGACATGCATTGTGATCTTCCTTCTCTTGTTGGTGTCCTTGCCAGAAGCGGATCAGGCATTTCAGCTGGCCATTCAGATCGACCTCGGCACCGAGATATCCAAAGGCCAGCACAGCCGCCGCCGAACTGAACTTTGGGATTGTTCCGCAACAACTCAAAGGCCAGGCCGCAGGCTTTCCGCGAGGCCATCAAATCCCATAAGCAGTGCGGCGGGCATCCTTCCGACTGCCAGCCCTTTTTCATTGCAAGGGGAGGCCTGGCTGGGAATTGGTCTCCAGCCTGCTCCCGGGCCGGGGGCCTCCCTTCCCGGCCACCGCAAAGGAACGCGTTTTGAAGGTCTGGCAAGGTTCGCCGCCTCTCAGAGCGACATTGACGGCGGCCCTTTCAAGGCTCAGAATGCCGAAATACCGCATAAACATTGGCTTTTTCTAACTTAGGTGAATCACACGATATATTTCAACAAGAGCCAGACCACGCTCATCCAATATCCCGAGGCCAAAGCCGGAAGCTACACGATTCCCAACAGCGTCACCGATATCGGGGGCAGGGCGTTCTCTGGCTGCACCAGCCTGACCAGTGCCACGATTGGCAACAGCGTCACCAACATTGGAGGTTCGGCCTTCTATGACTGCACCAGCCTGGCCAATATCACCATTGGCAACAGCGTGACCAGTATCTGGGATAGTGCATTTGCCGACTGCACTAGCCTGAATGGAGCCTATTTCAAAGGTAACGCCCCCAGCATTAATTTAGGGTTTCCGTTCAAAGGTGCTAACATGGCAATCGTCTATTACCTGCCGGGAACTGTTGGCTGGGATACGACGTATGCCGGTCGTCCCACCCTGCTGTGGAATCCCCAAGTGCAGACCAGCGATGCCAGCTTCGGTGTGCGGACTAATGGGTTTGGTTTCACCGTTACTGGTAATAGCGATATGATCGTGGTGGTGGATGCCAGCACAAACCTGTCCGATCCGGTTTGGCTTCCATTGCGCACCAATACCCTCACCAGCGGTTCATTCTATTTCAGCGATCCCCAGTGGACGAATTATCCCAGCCGGTTTTACCGGCTGCAAATGCCATAAAGTTGAGCGTTATTACTGGCTCCAAGAAGTGTGGTAAACCACCACGGATTTTCGTAATAGCCTCTTCGGTTTTTTCGGCGGGGCTTTATCCTTTTTACGAAGCGGAGCGGCAAGTCTGGCCCCTGCCTCGGCAGTCCAATTAAAAAATCACCAGGTTTGCGCCAGTGTTTTCCTCCATTAAATATTCCAATGCGTTCTATGGCCATCCTGGCGCAAAGGAAAGGCATTCCAAACAGCCAGTAGCTTGGATAATATTCGTATTTTCCCGGTTCCAAGATTTTCAAACCGTCCCCACCCTCCGTCCCCACCCGAAATAGCGGTATAATAATTTGGAGAGCCTTTATCGAAGGCTTAAAAACCGGAGATCCCAATTATGCCTCGCCAACTGTATTACTCACCGCAGATAAAACGATTCCTCATTACCTGCCTTTATTTCCAAGCCAAGGCCGAGAACGTTCCCATGACTGTGCTGACCAACCGGCTGTTGGAAAACGCGCTTCGCCATGGTGACGGATGGACCAAAGCCCAGGAAATGAATCCGCAGGCAACCAATCCGCCAAAGCAATAAGCCCACAGCGGATCACCCACAGCCCAGCCAGGTATTTCACTTGGCCGGAAAACAATCCCTCAAAAACCACCAAAAACGAAAGGACCAAAAATATGGCAATCACGTTTGAAGCCAACTACAGCAAGAAACTCGGTTTACCGGGTTTTTCATCTCACCAGTATTCCGTTACGGTAAAAACGGAACTCACTGATATCAAGCAGGTTGAACTGGAAAGTGCGCGTCTGTATGCGCTGCTTCAATCCTGCGCCGGCTGGGCTGCCGGGTCCATGAAGCGGCCAGCGGCCCGGCGGCCCTGGAACAATGGCAGCTGCATGGCAGCCAGATCCGGCTGCTGTTGACGGACCAGGCGATGCCTGCGGGCATGACCGGCCTGGAGCTGGCGGACCAGCTGCAAAAAAAGCAACCCAGCCTGAAGGTCATTGTGGCCAGCGGGCACGCTGCCTTCAATTTGCAGGGCGCCCGGCCGGGAATCACTTTTTTGCCCAAGCCGTTCGACCTGGCGGTGCTGGCGGAGGCCGTGCGCAATTGCCTGGATCAAAACCCGTAGCCGCCCGCGGACGCCCAAGCCGGCGGCCCGCCGCCATCGCCACGTCGATCACAGGGCCATGACGATTTTGCCGAGGACGGCCCGCTGGCGCAGGCGGGCATAGGCTTGAGGGATGCCGGCCAGGGGGACGGTTTCCTGGATCACCGGCTTGAGCTTCCCCTGGGCAGCCCAATCCAGGGTCGCAGCCAGATCCGCCCGGTTGCGGCCGTAGCTGCCGATCAGCCGCTGTTGTTTGACGAAGAAAGGCCACAGGTTGAGCTGGGCCTGGCGCCCGGCGGTGGCGCCACAGGTCACCACGGCGCCATTGCGGGCGAGGCAGAGGAACACTTCCTCCAGGACTTTGCCGCCGAGGTGTTCGACCACCAGGTCCACCCCCCGCTTGCCGGTGATCTTCCGGATCTCGGCGGCCCAATGCGGCTGGGAGGCATCCACGACGAATTCAGCGCCGAGCTGGGCGGCCAGGGCGCGCTTGGCGGCGGTGGAGCCGGTGCTGATCACGCGGGCGCCCAGGGCCCGGGCGATCTGGATGGCGGCGGAACCCACGCCGCTGGCGCCGGCCATGACCAGCACCCAGGCGCCGGAGGGGACTTCCACCCGGTCGGTGAGCATGTGCATGGCGGTGCTGCCGGCCAGGGTCAAGGCGGCGGAAGTGGTGAAAGCGACCGGGTCCGGCAGCCGGACGAGCGCCGGCCAGGGCGCGAGGACGAATTCGGCGAAGCCGCCATCGCATTGCACGCCCAGGATGGAGGCCTCCAGGCAGAGGGATTCCTCCCCGCGGAGGCAGAACTCGCAATGGCCGCAAAAGAGGTTGGATTGGATGGCCACGCGGTCCCCCAGCTGCCATTCATCCACATCCGCGCCGAGGGCCTGAATGCGGCCGGCGATTTCACACCCGGGGATGCGCGGCAGTGGGACCGGGATCGGCAGGCCGCCTTCCTCCAGCCACAAATCGAGCCGGTTCAAGCCGCAGGCCGCCACCTGCACCAGCACCTCCTCCGGCCCCGGCTCCGGGACGGGCAGATCCACCAGTTCAAAGCGCCCCGGCACTCCGTGGGCAACCAGGCGAATGGCCTTCATAGGGTCAATATATCACACCGGGTTCAAAGATTCGAGGGGCGGTCCGCCGGGTGGGGAAGCGCGCGGCTGCGGTAGCGCAAAATCCGGAACTCGGCCTCGTCCCGAAGCAGCTCGGGCGGGTGGAACAGGTCCTCGAACGGGGGCAGGAACACATCGCCCTCCACGCTCCGCTTGACCACGGTGAGGAACACCTCCGAGCAGAAGGGAAAAGTCTGCTGGTAAACCTGGGCGCCCCCGCAAATGAAAATTTCCCGGGCATCCTCCGCGGCGGGGATCTGGCGCCAGTCAGCCACTGTCTGGACGCCTGGAATCGCCCGGCCGGACCGGGTGAGAACCACCGTGGTGCGCCGGGGCAGGGGACGGCCGATCGATTCATAGGTGCGGCGGCCCATGACGACCAGGTGGCCGACCGTGAGGGACTTGAACCATTTGAAATCCTCGGGCAAATGCCACGGGATGCGCAAGCCCTGGCCAATCACCCGGTTCTCCGCCATGGCCGCGATGGCCTTGAACGCCTTCATATGGCGATGGGCGCCTTGATGGCCGGGTGGGGGTCGTAGCCGGCCAGCTCGAAATCCTCAAAGCGGAAATCGCGGAGGTGGCGCACCTCCGGATTGAGGCGCATTTGGGGCAGCGGCCGGGGCGGGCGGGACAATTGCAACCGGGCCTGTTCCAGGTGGTTGACGTAGAGGTGCAGATCGCCGAACGAATGCACGAAGGCGCCCGGCTGCAAGCCGCAAACCTGGGCCACCATCAGGGTCAGCAGGGCATAGGAAGCGATGTTGAAGGGGACCCCCAGGAACAAATCCGCGCTGCGCTGGTAGAGGTGGCAGCTCAGCTCGCCCTCGAGGACGTAAAATTGGAACAAAACGTGGCAGGGCGGCAGCGCCATCTGGTCCAGCTCGCCCGGATTCCAGGCGGTGACAATATGCCGGCGGCTGGCGGGATCGGTTTTGATCTGTTCGATGACCTGGTCGATCTGGTTGATGGAGGTTCCGCCCGGGGAGCGCCAGTCCGTCCATTGGGCGCCGTAGATGCGGCCCAGGTCGCCATCCGGCCCCGCCCATTCATCCCAGATCGTCACGCCGTGGTCATGGAGGTAGCCGGTGCGGGTGTCGCCTTTGAGGAACCATAGCAGCTCGTGGATGATGGACTTCAAGTGGACTTTCTTGGTGGTGACCAAGGGAAAGCCCGCGCCCAGTTCGTAACGGGCCTGGGCGCCAAAGTAGGCGCGAGTGCCGGTGCCGGTGCGGTCCGGCTTCAGCCGCCCCTGCTCCAGCACCAGGCTCAACAGTTGATGGTATTGCTTCATGCCTGCAAAAAAAGCCGGAGATAAGTAAACCATCTCCGGATGGTTCGCCACGAATAAATTGCCTCCCCAAAGAAAACACCCCGCGGAAAAAGGATCCATCCGAGGGGCGTTTGAAGGGGAAAACGGTGATGATTACCTGGCCAGGGCGTTCGCGGCCGCCTGCTGGAACCGGAGGCGGACATCGCTGGCGTCGGAATTGGGGAAGTTGGAGCGCTGGACCATCAGCACATAGGCGACCCCTTTGGCCGGGTCAATCCACGCCTGGGTGCCCCAGGCGCCGCCATGGCCGAAGCTGCCGGGCGAGAGCATCGCGGCCACCCCCTCGTGGGCGGTGCGCAGCACGCAGGTGGCGATGCCCCAGCCGTAATTGGCTCCGTGGTTGCCGAAAGTGTCGTTCTGGAAGAACCCGGTTGGCAGGTTTCCGGTCTGCGGGGAGGACAGGAATTTCATCGCGGCCGGGGTCAGATAGCGGCGGCCATTCAACTCGCCGCCATTGAGCAGCATCTGGCAAAAGCGCGCGTAGTCGGGGCCGGTGGAATAGAGGCCGCCGTTGCCCTGGGGGGGGCGGTCGCGCGGGCCGAATTCGGGCCGGGGCGGAACTGGATCGAGCGTTCCGGTGGTTTTGTTTTTGGCGTAGCTGGTGGCCAGCCGGGCGCGCGCTTCGGGAGTGAGGTAAAAGGTGGTGTGTGCCATCCCCAGCGGATCAAACAGCCGTTTTTGGAGGAAGGCGTCAAAGGACATCCCGCTCACCACTTCCACAATGCGCCCGGCGGCGTTGATGCCGCTTTGGGTGTATTGCCAGCGGGCGCCCGGCTCGTATTGCATGGGCGCGGCCAGCCAGAGGGGAACGAGGTCGGCGAGCGTTTTGGCCTGCTGGGCCCGGGGGCCACTCGCTTCGCCCAAACCGGAGGTGTGGGTGAGGATTTGGGTGATCGTCAGTTTCGCCGGCTTGCCCGAGGGGGTTTTCAAATTGGCGAACTCGGGCAGATATTTTGCCACCTCATCGGCGACGCCGAGCTTGCCTTCATCCTGCAGCATGAGAATGGCCGTGCCGGTGACGGGCTTGGTCATGGAGGCGATCCAGAACAGGGTGTCCGGCGCCATCGGCCGCTGGGTGGCCAGGTCGGCCAGGCCGGTGCTTTCCTGGTGGAGAACCTGGTCCCGGCTGACGACCACGGTGACGGCGCCGGCGATTTCGTGCCGGGCGATCACCTCCCGCATGGCCGCGCCAATGCCCGGGAGCGTGGGGCCGTCCGCGGCCGCCGCCAGCGTGGCGCACAAGGCCGTGGAGAGGGCAATTACGGCAGAATAGCGGCCGGGAGGGTTGATCCCGGCTCTGGTCGGAGAGTTGGTTTTCATAATGTGGCACTTCTAATACCACGGCAGGAAAACCTGTCAAGGGGGCGTGCCGGGAAAAGGAGCCGGACCTCGCCGGGGGGGGCGGCTGTGATTGGGGTTCAGAAGCGCCCGCGTGCCAACTTTGGCATTGATAATCCAGCGCTTGAGGTATCAAAATAAGGCTTATGATGTTCACGCATAACCGTAATCGGCCCATGGCCGGGCTGGAGGTTGCGCCAGGAGTTTTGGGCACGCCTGGCGGAGTTCGTGCCTGACCACCTGCTCCCACGATGCGACTGGTCATTCCATGCCATCCCAATGGCTCCCGGGAGTTCAAGCTGGAGCCGGGATTAACAAGAATCGGGCGTGGCGAGGACAATGACGTGGTCATTGCCGATCCCTCAATTTCGCGGAACCACTGTGAAATCCACGTGGCCTCCGGGGCCGCCGTGCTGCGGGATCTGGATTCAGCGAATGGGACTTATATCAATGACGAGCCGATCCTGGAGATCCGGCTGCAATCCGGGATGAAGATCCGGATCGGCACGGTGGAATGCGCCATTGGGGGGCCGGAGGCGTTCCCAGCGGGCAGTTTGGCTCCTGGCGGCTTGATCGCGCACACCGCTCCGCCGGTTCCCGGCCTCCGGGTGGGTGGCCTGCAGTGTGTGAACCACCCCGGGATGGCCGCGGAGTTGCGCTGCGGAAAGTGCGCCCTGCATTTCTGCAAAACCTGTGTCAAGCGGCGGCGGGTGGGCATGAAAGAGTTCCCCGTCTGCCCGCAGTGCGGGTCTGTCTGTGCGCCCCCGGCCGGGGCGGCGGCCAGGGCCGCGGGGCCCCGGACCTTTTACCAAATGCTGCCGGGAGCCTTTGGCTACCCGTTGCGGCAAAGCGGGCTGTTGATGCTGATTGTCGGAGCCATCTTTTTCAGCCTGCTCAAGTTCGGGATGCAGGTGGCGGCCTATGCTTTAATTTTCGGCTTGGCCGGCATCCTGATGTTGGCGGCGGTCACGTTCGGGTTTTTGTTCGCCTTCATGCGGGACATCATCGTGAGCAGCGCCCAGGGGGATGATGTGCTGCCCGGTTTCCCGGATGTCACGGAGTTCCATCAGGATATCCTGGCGCCGTTTTATCAGTTCCTGGTGATCTGGATCGCCTGCCTGGGGCCCGGGATGTATGTGTCGTTCAACTACACTCCGGCCTTGGGCATCGGGATGATGGTGGCCGGAGTATTTTGCCTGCCCATGATCCTGCTGACGGTTTCGATGCTCGACAGCCTGGAGGGATTGAATCCACTCCTCGTCTTCGCCTCCATTTCCAAGGCTCCCGGAGCCTATGTGACGGCCTGCCTGCTGTTCCTGGTGGTGCTCGCCGGCCGGGCGGCCTGCGAAAGTTTGTTGAAGCTGCTGCCGTTTTACTTTTTCCCGAGCCTCATTTTGAACTTCGTGGGGCTGTATGGCCTCACGGTCGAGATGCGGATCATGGGCCTGTTCTACCGCTGTTATCATGAACGCCTGGGCTGGTTCCGATAGCCGGCCGGGGAGGGGTGCGCCTGGCCCAATGCCTGCGGGCGAGGAATTTATTTTGGCACGGATTGGCGGGTTGTTTAAGCTGGGCGCATGATTATGAAAAACAGTCTCCGTTTTTTAATGGCATCCGGCTGCCTGGCGGCGCTGGCTGTCCAGTGCCTGGGTGAAACCACCGCCGAACGCGATACCCGGATGAAATGGTGGCGGGAAGCACGGTTCGGCCTGTTTGTGCATTGGGGTTTGTATAGCGGGGCGGCGGGGGAATGGGACGGCAAGAAATATGGCGGCGGCGTGGAATGGATCCAGCACTACGCCGGGGTGCCGACCGCGGAGTACGGGCGGCGGATGATTCCCCGCTTCAAGCCCAATCCGGATTTTGCCCGGCAATGGGCGGCCCTGGCGAAGGAGGCCGGCATGAAATACCTGGTGTTTACCAGCAAGCACCACGAAGGCTTCGCTTTGCACAACAGCGCGGTGACCGGCTTCGACGCGTATGATGTGACCGGCCGGGATCTGGTGAAGGAAATTTCCGAGGCGGTCCGGGGGCAGGGCCTCAAGCTGGGGTATTATCATTCGGTCATCGACTGGCATCACCCGGATTTCCCGGTGCGGGGGACGGGGTTGCCGCACCCGCTGCAGAAGACGGAGGGGGACCACGACCAGGGACGGGTATTGAAACGCTACCAGGATTACCTGCATGCCCAGGCGCTGGAACTGGCCAGCCACTATGGCCAGGTCGATGTTTTATGGTGGGATTACAGCAAGCCACAGGCGGAGGGGGAGACCTGGCGGGCGAACGAATTGATGGCCATGGTCCGGAAACACCAGCCCAACATCATCATGAACAACCGGCTTTACAACACCCCGGACCTGGAAAAGGATCCGATCGGGCGGCTGAAGAATTTCGACACCAGCAAGGGGGATTTCACCACGCCGGAGCAATCGATCCCGTCCACCGGCATCCCGGGTGTGGATTGGGAAACGTGCATGACCATGAACAATACGTGGGGCTACAGCGCGCACGACAATAATTGGAAGCCGGTCTCCACGCTGATCCGGAACCTGGTGGATATCGCCTCCAAAGGTGGCAATTACCTGTTGAATATCGGCCCGAAGGTCGATGGCTCGGTGCCGGAGGAAAGCGTGCAGCGGTTGAAGGACATCGGGGCGTGGATGCGGAAAAATGGCGGGTCCATCTACGCCACCTCGGCCAATCCCATCGGGACGGTGGAATGGGGCCGCATCACGGTGAAGGGGGACCAGTTGTTCCTGCATTTCTTTAAAGCCCCCGCCAGCGGAGTGGCCACCGTGCCGGCCCAGGCTGGCAGGCAGTATGCGGCGCGATTCCTGGCGGAAAAAAGCGCATCCGCACTGCCGGTCAAAATCGCGAATGGCCAGGTGGAAATCGAGGTGGGGACGGAATTGCCCGACGCCATCGATACGGTGGTGGTTTTGACGGCCAAATAGCCGCGGAATTGGTTCCCAGGGGGCTCCCCGGCGCCGGCGTCCGGGGCGCCCGGAACCATTAAGTGAGTTCTGAAGCAGCCGGTTTCAGGTTCTGGATGCGCAGCGGCACGTTGTGCAAAAGCGCTCCAGGCTTCCCAAACGGCTTCTCCCAGCGTATGGTGGGTTCACTCAATCATGAAAACATACGATAAACTCTCGCGCCGGGACTGGCTGAAGCTGGCAGGCGCCGCCACCGTGGCTGCCCCCTTGGCCGGCTGGGCTGGGGAGGATCTCCAAGCCAAAGCCAAAAAGAACCTGAAGCTGGCGGTTTTTTCCGGGGTGTATTCCTCGCTGCCGCTGGAGGAGGCGGCCAGACGGATCAAAGCGGATGGCTTTGCCGGGGTGGTTTTGGAATATGCTTTTGCCGATGCCCGGCTGGATCCGGCGCAGCCGGATTGGGAGGTGGTGCGGCGGGTCACCAGCTGCCTGGAGCGCCAGGGGCTGCAAATAGCCGGCCTCTACGGTTATTATAATGTGGTGGCGCCCGATCCCGAGGTCCGCCAGAAAGGCGCCCGCCGGATGCGTTTCCTGATCGATAATTGGCGGCGCCTGGGGTCGCCTTTGATCTCCACCGAGACGGGCACCTTCAACCGGCAATCCGAGTGGAATGACGCCCCCGAAAACGCCACGGAAGAGGCTTACCTCGAATGCCGGGCGGCCTTCCTGAGCCTGGCCGTCCTGGCGGAAAAACAGGGGGCCACGGTCACCATCGAGCCATATTGGAAAAACATCATCAGCTCCGCGGAGCGCGCCGAGCGCCTCTTCCGGGAGGTGCCCTCGGCCGGCCTCAAATTGGTGATGGATCCGTGCAATTATTTCCGCAAATCCGAATTGGCCCAAATGGGGCCGATGCTGGACGACCTGTTCCAGCGCGTTGGAAAACAAACCGCCGTGGCCCATGCCAAGGATGTGAAAGGCTCCGCCAGCGCCGACGACACGGATCTGCCCGCGGCCGGCCGGGGCGTGCTTGATTATCCGCGGTACCTGCGCCACCTGGCCCGCCTGGACCGCGAACTGTTCCTGGTGGTGGAGCATCTGTCCCTGGCGGACGTGCCGGCGGTGCGCGATTTCGTGCTGAAACAATTCGATAAGATTTAGGGCCGGCGGCCCCGAGCCAATGACTTGGACCCGGCCCGGCTTGATCCCCGGGGATCCGCGGGAGCGGAGGGCCAGCCTTTCTGCGCAATTATGAATGATCGATCAAGGTTGCATCCGGGTTGGTGCTGGATCCTGCTGGCGTTGCCCATCGGCCTGGGCGCCCAGGACTGGCCGCAATGGCGCGGCCCCACCCGGGACGGCAGGGTGGGCGGTTTTGAGAGCCGCTCCCATTGGTCCGGCGCGCTGGATCTCAAGTGGCGCAAGCCGGTTGGTTTGGGTGAAGCCACCCCGGCTTTGGTGGGGGATCGCCTGTTTGTTTTCGGCCGGCAGGGCGGGGAGGAAGTGGTGCAGTGCCTGCGGGCCGCCAGCGGCGAAATGGTCTGGCGCCATGCCTATGCCGCCGAGGCGGTGACCGGGGCCGCCGAAAAATACCAGGGGCCGCGCAGTTCGCCGGCCGTTGCCCAGGATCGGCTCGTGGTTCTGGGGGTGGGGGGCGTGCTCACCTGCCTGGATGCGAAAACCGGAAGCGTCCTCTGGCGCAACGACCGGTTCCGCCAGCCGCTGCCCCTTTTTTTCACGGCCATGTCACCGCTGGTGGCGGAAAACCGGTGCGTGGCGCATCTTGGCGGCCAGGGTGAGGGAGTGGTGGCGGCGTTCAACCTGGCGGCCGGCAAGCTGGATTGGGAGTGGCGCGGAGACGGCCCCTCGTACTCCTCTCCGACGCTCATGACGGTGGCGGGCACAGCCCAGGTGGTGGTGCATACGGAGAAAGGCCTGGTGGGCCTCTCCTTCACCAATGGGCAATGCCTTTGGGGCTTGCCCACCCCCGCCAAGCCAGGGTATTGGAGTTCCGCCTCGCCGGTGGTCGATGGGGACCGCCTATTCGTGACCGGCCAGGGGATGGGCACCCGGGCCGTGCAGATCGTGAAACAAGGCGATGCCTGGGCGGTGCAGGAACTCTGGCGCAACGAGCAATTCGGCACGGTGTATAACACCCCGGTGGTCAAGGATGGGTCGCTTTACGCGCTTTCGGATCGCGGGCAGCTGTTTTGCCTCGACGCCGCCACGGGGCACAAAGCCTGGCACGACACCAACCGGGTCAGCAATTTCGGGTCCCTCGTGGATCTGGGATCGGTCCTGGCGGCCGTGCCGGAGAAGTCGGGGCTGATCCTTTTCCAACCCGGCCGCGAGCGCTTTAAAGCGGTTGCCAGGCACGCGCTTTCAGATTTGCCGATCTATGCTTTCCCGATTTTTTCCGGTCCCAGCCTTTACGTGCGGGATGCGGAAACGGTCTCCCGTTTTGAATGGGCGCCGGATCCCGGAAAGAAAAACTGAAGTGGAGGGGAGGCGCAAACCTGCCCGCACCGCCCGCTGCCGATTCCCTCTCTCCACTGAGCCGTCTGCTTACAGACCGCGGAAGGGGATGCTCGTGCCTCACTTCGTGGTTGGCGCAAAAACCGGCGGCGCCATTACTGCCCTCCCCAATGCCGGAACCCGGCTCAGACCGCTTCGATGGCTTCCAAAATTGGGGGAATGGGGCAGTCCAGGGCGTCGGCGATGATGCGCATGAGTTCGGCTTCGGTAGGTTCCAGGCGGCCATCGGCAGCGGCGGTGTGGGCGCAGGCGAACAGCAGGTTTTTCTTGAGCATGGGCGAAAGTTCCGCCAGGCGGTTCAGAGCGGTGTCCACGCGGTTCAGATCCCAGTCCTGGCTGCCCAGCAGCTGCAGGCGGGCCCCGCGCAGATCCAGCTGGCGAACCCCAAGTTCAAAGGCTGCGGCGGTGGCTTCCGGCTCCGACTGGCCGAGGGCGGCCAAGGCGGAAAGGAGCACCGCGCAATCCTCCTGCACCGGCTGGAGTGAGCGGTGGCGGTTAACCCGCAGCCGGGTTTTTTCATAATAGGGTTCCAGGTGCCGGCGCAGGATCACCTGGACCGTGTATTCAAAGAGGTTGATTTGCTGGTCGCTTTCGATCAAGCCCCGCAGGTTGCGCATGAATTGGGCGTATTGCTCCCGGGCGAGATAGCGCAAGGCCGGGATGGCCAGGTCGATGATCGGCAGCTTGAGCCGCTCCGGCTGGCCTTGGAGCAGGTCGAACAGGCTTTGGGTGAGCGCCACCAGGGAGGGATCGCACGCGGCGGACAGCAGCTGCATTTGCGGCGCGCGGGCGGCCGGATCGGGATCCAGCACAATGGCATAGAGAGTGGCTACGGCGCCATCGGCGTCGCGCACGGCGCTGGTCACCGGCTCCGGGATGTCCGCCAGCAGCGACTGGGCCTGCCGGAAATGCCCGGGGGTGAGCTGGCCGGCTTGGGCCATAAAACGGTCCGGGGAGATGGCCGCCGGCCGGGACGGGGCAAACGGTGATAGGGATTCGTCTGCAAGCAGGCTTAAGCCCGAATCCGGCCCTTCCGGCGCCACCTCGGGGAAGTGGCCGTCGAAGGAGGGGTCAATGGCCCGGATGCGCTGCGCCAGCGGCGGGTGGGTGGAGAACAGGCTGGACCAGCTGGCGGCGATGCCGTTGCCGAAGAACAGGTGGCTGGCCTCCTCGGCGTTGGGCGCCTGCAGCCGGGCGCCCTGGGCCAGGCCGCCGATTTTTTTCAAGGCGCCCGCAATGCCCTGGGGGTTGCGGGTGAACTGCACGGCGGAGGCGTCGGCCAGGAACTCCCGCTGGCGGGAGACGGCGCTTTTGATGAGCTGCCCAAAAAACATGCCGATGCCGCCGATGATCACCAAAGCCAGCCCCAGGATGGGCAGGGGATTTTTGCGCCCGCGCGTGTTGAGCAGGATGCGCCCGACGATGGCCAGGCACAGGATGCCGTAAACGACTCCCATCAGGCGCAGGTTCAGCCGCATATCCCCATTGAGGATGTGGCTGAATTCATGGGCGATGACCCCCTGCAGCTCATCGCGGCTGAGATTCCGGATGCAGCCGCGGGTGACGCCAATCACCACATCTTTCGTGGAAAACCCGGCGGCGAAAGCGTTGATGCCGTCTTCCTGTTCGAGCAGGTAGATCTCGGGCACCGGCGTGCCGGAAGCCAGGGCCATCTCCTCCACCACGTTGCGCAGCTTTTTCTCGTCCAGGTCCGAGGGATTGGCGGAAACGGGCCGCCCGCCAAGCATGGTGGCCACCGCCCGGCCGCCTTGGGAAAGCTCGGCAATCTTGAACAGGCTGCCGCCCAAAATCACCACCAAGGCGCCGGCGGTGGTGTAGAGGAACAGATCCGGCTGCCAGAAAGCGGGAGCGGTGCGGCCATGCTCGGCGCCGCTGAACATGAAAACCAGCCAGACGGCCGCGTAGACGGCGGTGGCAATCCCGGCCACCGCCAGCCCGAATAGAAAAACCAGCCGGCTGGTGCCGCGGCGGGCTTGATCCTGGCGTTCAAAAAAATCCATGGTTTCCTCCGGTGGTTCCGAAGCTGCCGCCAACGGACGGAGCCAGCCGGACGGTTCCGGCTGGACTCCGGCCACGGCGGGCCACGGCTGTTCCATGGCCCGCGGGCGGTTGGGCCTTCAATTCACGAAAACTCAGGAAAACGACACTCTGGGCGCTTCCTTCTCGGCGGGGTTTTCGATGGTGAACAATTCCGCCGGGCCAAAGTTGAACATCCCCGCGAGGATGTTGCTGGGGAACACTTCGCGCTGGGTGTTGTAGTTCATCACGGAATCGTTGAAAGCCTGGCGCGCAAAGGAGACCTTGTTTTCGGTGGAGGTCAGCTCCTCCATGAGCTGGGCCATGGTCTGGTTGGCTTTCAGGTCGGGATAGGCTTCCGCCACCGCGAAGAAGCGGGTCATCGCCCCCGCCAGGGCGGTTTCCGCCCCCAGCAGGCTCTTCATGGCGTCCGCGTTGCCCGGATCCGTGGCTGCCGTTTGGCGCGCCCCCGCGGCGGCATTGCGGGCGGTGATCACCGCTTCCAGGGTGCCGCGCTCATGTTTCAGGTAACCTTTGGCCGTCTCGACCAGATTGGGGATCAGGTCGTAGCGCCTTTTCAGCTGCACATCGATCTGCGCGAAGGCATTCTTGAACCGGTTGCGCAGGCCCACCAAGCCGTTGTAGATTCCGATGGCCCACAAGGCCGCCAGGATGAACGCGATCACTATCACCGCCAGGACAATCACCACGGTACTCATAATCCACCTTTCTTAACTGTTCGTTTAGCTCAATCTTCCGATCCGCCAGAAGGCATGGAGCATAACCGGATGCCACCGCCTGTCACAACCAGGATGGCGAATCAGGTCATATTCCAGAATCCTTCCGTCAGCAGCAACCTTACGCTTTTTTGCGGCCCGGGCCAATTACAAATTCCCGCTGGTTTTCTCTCCGCCATCCGCCCGGGGCCTCGTGTTGGCGGATGGTGTGCCAGCCCGGAGCGCGCCCCATCGGCGGCGCTCAAACCGTCCGGGAAAAAATCAGCGAAGCCTGGTTGCCCCAAAAACCCTGGCTGTTGGACATCACGTGCCGCAGCAGTGCGGGCCGGGCGGTGTGGCGGACGATATCCAGGCGCAGGCACGCTCCATCCAGGTGGTCGCAATTGGGCGTGGGGGGGATGCATTGGGCGGCCAGCGCCTGGAGGCAGATCACCGCCTCGATGGCCGCGGAAGCTCCGAGGCAATGGCCGGTGGCCGGCTTGGTGGAGCTGCAAGGGATAAGCGGCAGCTTTTCGCCAAACACCCGGAGCATCGCGCGCGCTTCCACCTCGTCGTTCATCAAGGTGCCGGTGCCATGGGCATTTACGTAATCGATTTGGCCGGGCGCCAGGCCGGCCCGGGCCAGGGCGGAGGCCATCGTCCGGGCCAGGCCAGCCCCGTTGGCTTCGGGGGCGGACCGGCTGGCGCCTTCGGCTCCCAGGGCCCAGCCGGTCAGCCGGGCCAGCACCGGGACACCACGGCGGCGGGCCGAGGCGGCTGATTCCAGCACCACGAAAGCGGCGCCCTCGCCCAAAACCAGTCCGTTCCGCTCCTGGTCAAACGGCCGGCAGGCCCGCGCCGGATCCCGGTGCGTGGCCAGGAGCCCGGCGGAGGCAAAGGATTCCAGCACGGCGGGCTCCAGCGGCGCTTCGGCGCCGCCGGCCAAGACGGCATCCGCTTCTCCAGCCGCAATCAGCTGGGCGGCGGTGGCGATGGCGTGGGCGCCGGAAGCGCAGGTGGCGGACACCGTAAAAGCGGGGCCTTGGGAACCGATGGCCAGCGATACCGCCCCACTCAGGCTGGCGATGGCGGTATGGGCGGACAACGTGGGCCGCAGGCGGCGGTTTTCCGCGCATTGCCGGAATGCTTCATGCCATTTCGCCACCGGGCCGCGGGAGGTGCCCGCCACGATGCCGATCCGGTCCGGAGCCAATTCCGCCAACCCGGCCTGCTGCTGAGCCTGGAGGGCCGCCGCCAGGGCCAGCTGCACACTGCGATCCGACTTGTGCGCCAGGATGGCGAGGGGGGCGGCAAAGACGGGATCCGGCGCGAGGCAGGCCGGGTATGGCCCGCCTCCCTGGCTGGCGCGGAGCCAGCGGGCGGGTGAACGCCCCGCCTGCGCCGCGTGCCAAAGGCGCTCCGGGCTGCTTCCCGCAGCGGACCAGGTTCCCAGGCCGGTGACGACGCAATCCGGACCCGGCTGGATTAGTTCACCGGCCATTCGAGTTTAATACTGTCGTGTTGATGGGCCGCAGCTGGCCCCATCGGATTTGGGAATGACGGCCGGGCACACCGCCCCGCGGTGTGCCGGCCAGTGGTGCTGTTTTGGCTGATTAAAGAGTCCAGCCTTCCCGGTAGGGCGGATTGAGGAATTGGTTGGCCTCCGCCGAATTGGTGAAACGCATCTCCTGGGCATCCCAGGCCAGTTTGGCGCCGGCCATTTTGATGGCGATCACGCCCAGCATGGCGAGTTCCGTCAGCGGCCCGCCGTAGGCAAAATCCGAGCCGGCTTTGGCGCCGTTGCGGATGGCGCTCAACCAATCCTGGTGGTGCCCCTTGGTCCGCGGGATGGTTTTGGCGGGGCGCTTGTAGGCATCCATCTTTTTATCCGGAATGAGGCGGACGGGGTTGGCCCCATGGGATCCGTAAATGATGGTGCCTTGATCGCCCAGCACCACCGCGCCGGTTTCGTAATGTTTCTGGTCCGGATCCAGGTCGGCCGGCCGCGGGATGCGCTCGGTGCCGCTATACCAATGCATGGTGATGGGGCCGCGCTTGGTGTTGCCCGGGAATTCGTAAGTGATGATCTCGCCCTTGGGGAAGGCATCCCCCTGGGTTTTGAAGTCCCAATCTTTGACTTGCGCCACGATGCTCCGGGGGGCGCCCAGTTCCAAAGCCCAAAAGACCGGGTCCACGACGTGGCAGGTCCAATCGCCCACCGTGCCGTTGCCGAACGGAACCCAGCCGCGCCAGCTGCCGGGCAGATAAGCGGGATGATACGGGCGGAACTGGGCCGGCCCCAGCCACAGGTTCCAGTCCAGCTCAGGCGGGACTGCGTGTTTTTCCTTCAGTTTGGGCAGCTGATCCAGGCCGGAATTCACTGCGGTGCAGCCGGCGTGGATGGTGTGGACCTTGCCGATGGCTCCGTCCCAGATCCATTCGCAGAAATTGCGGATGGTCTCGTAGGAATGGCCCTGGTTGCCCAGCTGGGTCACCACCTGGTTTTCCCGGGCAGCCTTCATCAGCTGGCGCACTTCATAAACCGAATGGGCGAGCGGTTTCTCGCAGTAAACGTGCTTCTTGTTCCGGATCGCCGCCATGGCCGCCACCGCGTGGCAATGGTCGGGAGTGGCCACCACCACGGCGTCGATGCTTTTGCCCATCTCGTCGAACATCTGGTGGAAATTGCGGTATTGTTTCGCGTGCGGGAACTTCTTGAAGGTGTCTGCTGCCCGCCGCCAGTCGGCGTCGCACAAGGCCACGATGTTGTTGCCGCGGGACACTTCATTGATGTCGCCGGCGCCCATCCCGCCCACGCCAATGCCGGCGATGTTGAGTTTTTCGCTGGGCGGCGGGGCGCCGTCGGCCCCCAGCACATGGCGGGGAACAATGGTGAAGGCGGCGGCGGTTCCCGCCGCGCACAGGAACTGGCGCCGAGTGAGATGCGAGTGCGTTTTCATGGTGCTATATCCGTTCCCAACCGGGCGGGGCGGTGGTGTCCGCCCTGTTTCCAAGTATCCGCCCTAACGGGCTTGGCCGCCACCGATTGAGGTGCGGTTATCGTAACGGGCGGCCGGATCCAGATCAAGCTTGGCCGTTTCCCTGCAATTGGTCCAGATCTCATCATCATCCTTTCTACTTTTCCTCAATGGAGTCCACCCAGTCCACTGAAGATTAGCTTCCGTCATTGATTTGCGCCATATTCAGCCTGCGGATGTGAATCCGCTCCGCGCCGATGATCGCGCGGGCTGAGCCTGGAAAAACAACCATATGAAACGAACGAACGAGGTTTGCCTTTTTACGCTTTGCGGTCTGCCCCTTTGCGCTCCGCTCTTTCCGCTTTGCTTCGGGAAGGCCGGCCTTTTTCCACGCCCTTCCACCTGATTCCACATCTGGGCATTTTACCCCCCGGCTGGCTTCCCAGAAGTGGCCCCGGCGATTAACTCCTGCTTCTGGGGCCATTTGTTTGCCGGGCAGCCTGATCCCAGCCACCGGGGCAAAACGACAAAATGCATGGTCCCAGTTCCGACGGAGTTCAAAGCCGGCGCCGTGGCAACGGGGTTGAGTTTGTTGGTTGCGGGAGGAGCCTGGATCAGGCTTGATGGGATGCGGATTGAATGAACCTGATTTGAATGGAAGGATAGCACCATGAACACCATGACTTTGCCAAGCCAGCGCGGCGCCGGCCCGTTTCTGGGCCGGGCCGGTTGGCCCATCCTGGCCGCCATCGCCATGGGCTTCGCCGGCACCAGTTTTGCCGCCAGCGAACCATTGCCCCGGCTCAAGGTGAGCGAAAACCACCACTTCCTGGCAACTGAAGCCGGCCAGCCCTTTTTCTGGCTGGGGGATACCGCCTGGGAGCTGTTCCACCGCCTGAACCGCGAAGAGGCGGACCGCTACCTGGAGATCCGCGCCCGGCAGGGATTCAACGTCATCCAAGCCGTGGCGCTCGCGGAGCTGGCGGGGCTGACGGACCCCAATCCCTACGGCCAGCTGCCGCTGAAGAATAATGATCCCACCCAGCCCAACGAGGAATACTTCAAGCACGTGGATTGGATCGTGGCCCGCGCCAACGCGCTCGGGCTGTATATCGGCCTGCTGCCCACGTGGGGGGACAAATGGAACCAAGCCTGGGGCCAAGGCCCGGAGATTTTCACCCCTGGAACGGCCGCCGTTTACGGGGAATGGCTGGGCCGCCGTTACCGGGAGGCTGGCCTGGTGTGGATCCTGGGGGGCGACCGGGCCGTCGAAAATGACCGGCACCGGGAGATCCTGCGGGCCATGGCCCGCGGCCTGCGGCAGGGCGATGGCGGCGCCCACTTGATAACGCTGCATCCCACGGGCGGAGCCGGCTCGGCCCAATGGTTCCACAGCGAGCCGTGGCTGGATTTCAACCTGCGCCAGAACGGGCACCAGGCGGAGTTCACCGGCCGCTACGACCAGACGCGGATCGATTACGACCGCACCCCGGCCAAGCCGGTCCTGGATGCCGAGCCGATTTACGAGGGGCACCCGGTGGCCTTCGACGCGAAGAAATACGGCCACAGCCTGGCGGCCGATGTGCGCCGTCCCCTGTATTGGGATCTGTTCGGGGGGGGCTGCGGCCACACCTATGGGCACCACTCCGTCTGGCAGATGTGGGACACCGGCCGCGCGCCCATCAATAATCCACTCCTGCGGTGGCAGGAGGCCATCAGCCAGCCCGGCGCCACGCAGATGCGGCACGCCAGGGATCTCCTGCTCTCCCGGCCCTTCCTGAGCCGGGTGCCGGATGACACGCTGATCGTCCAGGACCGGGTGCCAACCGCGGTGCCGGGCGCGGGCCGCTACCGGTTTGCCGCCACCCGGGACGAGGCCGGATCCTATGCGATGGTCTATGTGCCGGCGGGCCGGAACTTCAAGGTCCACCTGGAGAAGCTCGCGGGATCGACGGTCCGGGCCTGGTGGTTTAATCCCCGGACCGGCCAGGCCTGGCTGAGTGGGCAATTCCCCAGGGTGGGCGAGCGGGAGTTTTGCCCGCCCGATCCGGGCGAAAGCCTGGACTGGGTGCTGGTGCTGGATGATGCGGCGCGGGATTTCCCCCCGCCCGGGTTCAACCGCTAAACGGCTGCCGGATTTGCCTGGCCGATGGGTTTCAGGAGCGCCGGTGCGTGGCGCGGATCCGCAGCATCACGGCGGCGCCCACGACCAGCAGGCCGCTGACCGCCCAGATGCCGAGGTTGGGCAGGCGGGGGAATAAGTATAGGCAGGTGGCCCCCAGGGCCGGGCCGGTGAAAATGCCGGCGCCGATGGCCGCCTCGTGGAAGCCGCCGTGTTCGCCCTTGGTTTCGCCAGCGTCCATCGAATAAAACAGGGACGAATAATAGACGAGGCAGACGGCCATGCCAAAGACGAGCTGGGCGGCGATGACGAAGCCAAGGCCCGGGAGCAGCAGCATCCCCGCGAAGCTCGCGATGACCGCGACGTAGGCCCCGAAGATCCACCGGAAGCGGTAATGCCAGCCGGCCCACAGCCAGAGCAGGATAAACGCGCCCAGGCGGACAAAATACCAGATGGAGCAAAAGAACCCTGCCATGGCCAGCGAAAGGTGGAAACGCGCCGCCAGGTCCGGCATCAGGGCCACCACGGTGTTGATGGCCACGTAGCAGAACGGGTTGGCCACCCAGGCGATGAGCAGGAAGGTTTGCGGCGGCAGGGACAGATTGGGAGGCAGGGGATGAGCCTCCGGGGCATCCTCCGGCCCGGCCTCCGCCCGCAGCTGGAAATGATCGTGCTCCCGCTTGAGCCACCCGGTGACGGCCAGTTGCAGCAGATGAATGCCCACGGGCAGCCAGAAGAGGCTTTGCATGCCGAGGATTTTGAGCAGCGCGCCACCGCTGAAATAGGCCAGGGCGCTGCCGCCGGACCACATGATGTTATACAGGCCGACCATGCGCTGGAGGCCGGGGCGGTTCTCCCCCTCGCACACCAGGGCTTCCAGGCTGGGCCAGATGGGGCTGACCCCCACCGTCCAGCAGGCCATGACCAGGGCCTGGGCGGCGACGCCCGGAAAGAAACTGCCCGCCACCAGGCATGCGCTCATCAGCCCGAACCCGAGCCGCAGGGCGGTGAAATAGCCGAACCGCTGGGCAAATTTCCCCCCCAGCCAGGAGCCGCCCAGGTAAACCAGCCCGTTGAGGGCGCAGAGGGCCAGGTTGCCCAGGTTGCCCAGCCCGTGCAGCTCCTTCATGTAGAAGAAGAGATAGTTGAAATAGTAAGCCGTCGCGTAGGCGTTGGAGGCTTCGAGGAAAAAGAATCCTGCTTTGAGTTTGCGCAAGGTCATGGGGGAAAAAGATGGGCGGAGGCTTAGGCCAGCTCCGCGATGGCCTGCTGGCAATACCAGCGTATGGCCGGCGATATGGGGGGCTGCAGCTGCTCCAGGCCGGTGGCATCGCACCAGCGGATGTCATGGTGCTCTCCCGGCGCGAGGATGACGGTGCCGCTGACCGGCCGGGCGAAATAAATCAGGCCGATATGCTCATGGGAGCCGGTAATGCGATGGATATCCATGAACCGGGGCGCCAGCAAAGCCCGGGTGCCGGGGCTGGTGGTGGGCGGACGCGTCCCCACCAGCCCGACCTCCAAGCCGCTTTCCTCGCGCGCCTCGCGGTGCGCGGCCATTTCCGGATCCTCATCCAGCTCGATATGCCCCCCGAGCGGCAGCCAGGCGTTCAACCGCCGATGGTGGACCATCAGCACCTGGCCATCCCGCACCACGAAAATGGACACTGTAAAATCAATCTTCTCATGAATATGAGCCATACCACGAGGAATGTGGCGGTTCCGGGCCGGTTTGGCAAGGGGGCGGGGAATCCGGCGCGCCGGGAGGGGGATCCCGAACGCGGCCAATACCGCCCCCGCGGGTGAGTGTTTGGCGTTGTTTCCAGGGCTGGGATGGGTTATCAATGGCTTATGAAACGCATGGCATATGGGCGGGTGGTTTTTCTGTGCGGATGGCTGTTTTCCAGCCTGTTGCGCGGCGCGGCGTTGGCCCCGGCCGAGCCGGTCAGCCCCAGCCTGGTGGTGGCGCACGGCGCAGTCAATGGCGCCCGCCTGGAGCGGGAGGGGCACTTTTTGCTGGTGTATGGCGATCCGGGGCGGCAATGGCCGGCGGCGGAGGCGGTTTTGCTCACGCATGCCCGGCGGGAGGTGGTTTGGGCCGCCCGCAGCCAGGCGGATGCGGGCGCAAAACTGGTGGCGCCCGAGGGCGAAGCGATGTTCCTGGCGGCCCCGGGAAAATTCTGGGCCAACCTGCTGGCCAGCCGGTTCCATGATTACCAACAGCAAACCACCAAGTGGCCTGCGGAGCCATTTCCCGCCCCGGAAACTGTGCGCGGGAACACCCGCTGGACCTGGCGCGGGCTGGATTTCAAAGTGCTGGAAACGCCGGGTTACACCCGGGGCGCAGTCTCCTACGTGGCCCGGGTGGACGGCCAAACAGTGGCTTTCACGGGGGATCTGGTCCTGGGGGACGGCCGGCTGCCCGATCTCTACAGCCTGCAGGATGCCATCCCGGAGGCAAAAATCGGCGGCTACCATGGGTATGCGGGACGGCTCGGCGAGATGGTGGCCAGCCTGCAGCGCTTGCGCGCGGAGCAGCCCGATCTCCTGGTCCCGGCCCGGGGGCCGGTGATCCGCGATCCGCGGGCGGTGATCGACCAACTGTTGCTGCGCCTCCGCAAACTCTATGCGAACTACCTCAGCATCGACGCCCTGCGGTGGTATTTCGGCGATCAGCATATCCTGAACAAGGCCCGGCGGGTGCTGGACCCCGAGGCGCAGCCCGCCTGGATGCCAATGGCCCAAACCAATGCCTTGCCGGCCTGGGTGATCGCGATCGACAATGCGCGGCTGCTGCTCTCCACCAACGGCGCCGGGTATTTGATCGATTGCGGCGGCAAAGGCATCCTGAACCGGGTGATCCAGCTGAAAGACAGCGGCCAAATGCGCCACCTGGAGGGGGTGTTCATCACCCATTACCACGACGACCACACGGACCAGGTGCCCGCCCTGGTGAAAAGGTTCGGCTGCCCGGTCCAAGCCGTGGGTGAGCTGTGTGATGTGCTGGCCAAACCAGGCGCCTGCCGGCTCCCGGCGATGACCGCCAATCCGATCCTGATCGGAGAGCCGCTGGCCGATAAAACCCGCTGGCGCTGGCACGAGTTCACCTTCACCGCCTATGATTTTCCGGGGCAGACTTTGTATCACGACGCCCTGCTGGTGGAAAAACCCGGGGCGGATCCCATATTTTTCATTGGCGACTCGTTCACGCCATCGGGCATTGACGATTATTGCCTGCAGAACCGGAATTTCCTGCGCGAAGGGAGCGGTTATTTCCATTGCCTGGAGGTGTTGAAACAGATCCCGGCGGGCAGTTGGCTGGTGAACCAGCACGTGGCGCCCGCCTTCCGCTTCTCAGATGCCCAGATGCGGCAGATGGAGGAGGCCCTGCGCCAGCGCCTCCTGCTGCTCAGCGAACTCCTGCCGTGGGAAGATCCCAATTACGGGTGCGACGAGGGCTGGGCCCGGTTTTATCCCTACGAGGTGAAAGCGCGCCCGGGCGAAACCGCGCGCCTGGATTTGCGGATCACGAACCACGCCGGGAAAATCCTGGCCTATGGCTTGGGGATCCACCTGCCAAAAGCCTGGCCGGCGGACACCCGGGCGGAGCGCTCCCTCTCGGTGCCCGCGCGCCAGACCGGGGCGGCGCAAGTGTCTTTCACCATCCCATTGAACACCCCGCCGGGAACCTATGTGATCACGGCGGATGTGGCCGGGGGCAACTGGGCCTTGAAGGAGTGGACCGAGGCCCTGGTAACGGTGGCCCCCTAAGCCAGCCCGAACCCACAGCCAGCCAGTTTATGAATCCATTACAAGCTCATTCCCCCAGCCAGCCGGTCATCGTGGTCCTGGACGGTTTCACGCTCAATCCGGGCGACATCAGCTGGGACGAACTGCGCCGGCTCGGCCATTGCCGGATCCATGACCGCACCCCGCCGGAACTGGTGGTGGAGCGGACCCAAGGCGCCCGGATGATCCTGACCAACAAGGCGATCGTGAGCCGGGAGGCCATCGAGCAGCTGCCCGATCTGAAGTATATTGGCGTGCTGGCCACCGGTTATAACATTGTCGATGTGGCTGCCGCGCGCGAACGCGGGATCCCGGTTGCCAACGTGCCGGGCTACTCGACCCGGTCGGTGGCCCAATTGGTGTTCGCCCTGATCCTGGAGCTGACCCACCACGCCGGCCACCACGCCCTCTCGGTGCAAAGCGGCAAATGGTCCTCCAGCGCCGATTTTTCCTACTGGGATTATCCGCTGGTGGAGCTGGATGGCCTGACGCTGGGCATCGTCGGCTTTGGCCAGATCGGCCGGGCGGTGGCGCAGCTGGGCCAGGCGTTTGGCATGAAAATCCTGGCCACCACCAGGACCGCTCCCACCCTGGTGCCCGGCGTGCGGTTCACCAGCCAGGAAACCCTCTTCCTGGATTCGGATGTGATTTCCCTGCACTGCCCGCTGACCCCGGAAACCCGGGGACTCGTCAATGCCCAGCGGATTTCCTGGATGAAACCGACGGCGTTCCTCATCAACACAGCGCGCGGGCCGCTCGTGGATGAAGCGGCCCTGGCCGAAGCCCTGGGCGAGCGGCGCATCGCCGGCGCGGGCCTGGATGTCCTGGCGGTTGAACCGCCGCCGGAGCACAATCCGCTGCTGCGCGCGCCCAATTGCATCATCACCCCCCACTTCGCCTGGGCCTCGGGAGCGGCCCGGCTGAGGCTCATGGCGGAGGCCGTGGAAAACGTGCGCGCTTTCTTAAGAGGCCAGCCCCGGAATGTCGTCAATCCCGGGTGAGCGGGCCAGGCAGTGTTCCCGAGGTGTGGCTGTGCGGGGCCGCCGGGGATAATTTGGCCTTTCTAAGCGGTGGAAACACCGTTAGGTTTTGAGCATGGCGCGCCACTTCAATACCACCGGACCGTGCATCCCGGCCGAGCATTACATGCTGGAGCCGGAGGGGCGCTGTGCTGGCGTGATGGATCTGATCGAGCGGAGTGATTTTTTCGTCATCCACGCCCCGCGCCAGAGTGGCAAGACCACCCTGCTGAATTCCCTGGAGATCCAGCTCAACGCGGCGGGCAAATACCATGCCTTGTATTGCACCCTGGAAACCGCGCAAGGCATCCACCCGATCCAGGAGGGGATTTCCGCCATCCTGCAGCGGCTGGCGCTGGCGCTGGAAGACCACCGCGAACTCCGCCAGTTCATGCCGCCCGTGGAACCATTGAAGGCGGATCCCGCCACGGGTCTTTTCCGATTCCTGCGCGAACTCTGCGCCAAAGCCCCCAAACCGGTGGTCGTTTTCTTTGACGAAGCCGACTGCCTGGGCGGGGAGACGCTGATCTCCTTCCTGCGCCAGTTGCGGGATGGCTACGTGAACCGGATCCGGATGCCGTTCGTTCATTCCCTGGCCCTGGTGGGGATGCGCAACATCCGGGATTACCGGGTGCAGGTGCGGCCGGAGGCGCA
>CAYPCQ010000067.1:0-48250 GCA_964409245.1 uncultured Verrucomicrobiota bacterium | reverse complement strand
ACCGACAGGGAAACACCGAGAAAAAAGTGACAAATTTAAACCAGGACTTGACCCGGTTGGAACCGGAACCTCCGTTGGGGCTATTTCGGGAGTATCTGGAGAACCCGCCGGCCAATGCGGCCCATTTCCAGCGTGGCTACTACCTGACCGGAGACCGGGCCACCCGCGATGCGGACGGGTATTTCTGGTTTGTAGGCCGCAAAGACGACATCATCAAGTGTGCCGGGTACCGCATTGGTCCCGGCGAGGTGGAGAATGCGCTGCTGGAACATCCCGCGGTGCTGGAGGTGGCCGTCATCGGCAAACCGGACTCCATCCGGGGGCAGATCGTCAAAGCATTTGTCGTTCTAAGGCCCGGGCCATCGCCCTGCCAGAACCTGGAGCATGAACTGCAGCAGCATTGCAAGGAGTTGATCGCCCCCTATAAATACCCGCGCGAAATCGAATTTGTGGACGATTTGCCCAAAACGATCAGCGGGAAAACCCGGCGCAATATCCTCAGGTCAAAAACCTGAAGCGCCTCCCTGAAAACGAAAACGGACACTCGGGAGGAGTGTCCGGCAGGAATCAGGAGCGCGGTTAACCGCGGCCAAGGGATGGGCTATTTCCGTCCCTTGATCGCCACGGTCGCCTGGAATTTGACCAAATCCACCGTGGTATCGGTGGTGGCAGTTTTGACGGCCGCATCCAGGTTCTGTTCTTTGTTCATAGCGCGCCAATGCCAGATTTCCGCATGGCCATCAGCGAAGGACAATTCGCCCGCTTGGGCGTGGCGGACCGTGGGAGAGTTTTGCCAGATCATGGTGCCCGGAGCTTTGACAGCGAAATACCCATCATCAATGGTTAAATAACTCTCTTCCACAAACACCATGGCTTGGGCCGGTGCTGGAGCGGTGATTTGGGAGAATTTTTTGCGCATGGGATATTCCGAACCCAAGACCCAGCCGGTTTCGGCATCGTCGCCCCCCATGCGCCCTTCCAGAGTATAACTCCGCGTGCGGCGCTGTTTTTGCGTGTTGAGGCCGGGTGGGAACAGGGAGTCGGTGGGGCATCGATAAATTGCCAGGGATTTGTTATAAGGATAAAGTCGGCCATTCATGATGAAGGTGACATTGGTGGCATTGGGCATCGAGACAATGTCACCGGAGAGCCAGGAATCATTGCCGTTCCCTAATATGCAGGGCACCAATTTATCATTAAAATCGTGAGCATAGGTGCTCCAAGCCAGCGTCAATTGCTTCAGATTATTCAGGCAATTGATGCTTTGAGCCTTGGCCTTGGCCTTGCTCAAGGAAGGCAGCAGCATTCCTGCCAGGATGGCGATAATGGCGATTACCACCAACAATTCGATCAAGGTAAAACCAGAACTCTTGGACGTGCGCCCAGTCCAATGAGCCTTAGTAATTATTCCAGCGGCTGATTTCATGCCGAAAAAGCTAACCAAGCTCGCGAAGATTGCAACACTAATTTTGAGGTCTGCATTTAATTTTTTAGGGCTATGCAGTTTAATCTTGTTGACACAATCCGTAGTAGTTCACTGTGAGTTGCAACACAATAGATTGTGGTGGTTTCTGTTTACAAGCGTCAAGTGCATAGCCCCATAATTTTTTTGTTTGGCATGGCAGAACCAATTTTGCAGAAGCGACCGTGATGGCATCCCACGCTTAATCGGGGATGTCTTGGAGCACCAACCGGCGCTGGACCCAATTCAGGTCGGCCTTATCCTGGGCGTTGGCCGGGTTGATCGTGACAAAGCCGCCAGTGTTATTGAATTTGCGGGTGTTTGCCCCAACCCAGCGGTGGATTTCGGAATGGCCATCGGCGAAAGACATGTCGCCCCCGCCACCATGGCGGCTTGAAGGATAGTTCTGCCAGGTATTTAGGCTGAAGGCATCCACGATGAAATAACCGTCATCGATGACGTACTCGCTTTCATCGATAAAGACCATGGCTCCGGATGGCCTGGGATTGACGATCTCGGTATCCTTGGACCAGGCTTTATGGCTGTAACTGCCACTGGTCAGGCTATCGAACAAATCGCTTGGCCCACCCATTCGGCCCTGGATCGAAAAACTGCGGTTCCGGCGCATCTTAACCTTGGCCCGCGGAGGCCAAGGAGGGTCGGCAGGGCAGGTATAGATCTCCAGGGACGTGTTGTACTTCCACAATTTGCCGTTTTTGATGATGTTTAGGTTGGTGGCGTCGGCCGACATCGTGGTGAGGTCGGCGCTCAAAATCCAGGCGGGATCAATCCAGGAGTTGTTGTCGAAGGTATTGGGAACAATGCGGCTGTTGAAATCGCCGGAATAAAGCGTCCAGGCTAGCTGCAATTGTTTGGCGTTGCTCATGCATTTAAGGCCTTGGGCTTTGGTCTTCGCCTTGCCCAAGGCCGGCAGCAGCATGCTGGCGAGGATGGCGATAATGGCGATCACCACCAACAGTTCGATGAGAGTGAAACCAGAACCCCTTGGTGTGCGCCAGGTCCAGGGAGCATGGGGAAATGTTTTGGCGGCTGATTTCATGCCAGAAACATAATCCAGTTTGCGACAGTTTCAAGGCTTGAAAATTAATCCATCCCGAAGATTATGGCCTGACGATAATCATCTGCCAGGTATTACGATGAAAATGCACGATCAGCGGTCTTGGAATGGCTTTCAGACAGCAAGCCTGAGCCGTGCCCAGGCCATTGGATCGGTTGTTTTTGCTGGATCTTTTTGCGCCAAAATCTGCGGCGCAATCACTTTCCTCCCAACTGCAGGGGCACGGCTCGGGTGCCATTCCGCAAAGTGGTGGTTGGGCGCCGTCCTGGTTTTGGTTTTGGCCGGGGGGGCCGCCGTCTCAGCTCTGGCCCAGCCAGCAGCCACCCAAATTGGGGAGCCGGTTTCCGCCAGCGGGCGGACGGAATCCGATGCCCGAGGGCAGGCCGGCTGGCGCCCGGCTTCACTGACGCAACGGTATGAGCATGGGAATCCCACCGATTATGAGCAATACCTGCTGGAACTGATCAACCGCGCCCGGGCCAATCCGCTGGCGGAGGCGCAGCGCCTGGGCATTGATCTGAACGAGGGTTTGCCGGCGGGAACCATCAGCCCGGATCCGAAGAGTCCTTTGGGATTCAACCCGTTCCTGATCTTGTCCGCGAGGAACCATTCCCAGTGGATGCTGGATAACGATCTATTCAGCCATACGGGAGTTGATAATTCAGATCCCGGCCAGCGCATGGAAACCGCTGGTTACCTGTTCGCTGGCAGTAGGGCCTGGGGTGAGAATATCGGGTGGAGAGGCACCTCGGGGAATCCGGATGTGGCTAGCTTTACCAGCTTCATTCACGACAGCTTGTTCCGCAGCCCGGGGCACCGCAAGAACCTGATGAGTCCGGTTTTCGACGAGCTTGGGGTTGGAGTGATGATCGGCACTTTTGCGACGCAAGGGACCGAGTATAACTCGGTGATGGTGACCCAGAATTTTGCCCTGAGCGAGGGCACCCCCGGCCCCCTGATCCTGGGTGTTGTTTATAGGGATCTGGATGGCGATGGCGGGTATTCGGTGGGGGAAGGGGTGGCCAGCGCAACCATTTCGCTGGCTGGTGGCAAATATTATGCGGTAACCAGCAGTTCCGGGGGCTATGCCTTGCCTTGCCCGGGCTTATCGGGCAGCCATAACGTCATCATATCTGGCGGGCCGCTCACCCAGCCGGTGGTCAAAGGCGTGCAACTCAACGGCGCCAACCTTAAAGCCGATTTCGACCTCTTGAAGGAGGCGCCGGTCAATCCAACGGTGGCTTTTACAGCCTCCACCGCCCGATGGTATGCGAACGGACAGTTTGCCTGCCAGATTTCCGGGCCGGTGGGCGCCAAAATCCAAATCGAGGTTTCCAGCGGCTTGGGTGGGTGGAGTGCGATTTCCACCCGGACGCTGGCCGCGGCGCGGGAGGATTTTGTGGATGACCAGGCCTGGGCCACAAAAATGCGCTTTTACCGGATGACCATTTTGCCTTAAACCTTACTCAACATGAACGTGACCTTGACCGATCGAATACGCCAAGCCATGGCGCTGGCGGCGACCTTGATGACCATGAACACAATGGCGGCGGATGTTTCCTGGCAGGACCGGACTGACCAATACCTGGCCTTGGTCAACGAAGGCTACCAGGCGCTATACCGGGTGGAGAGCGAAGCCCAATGGGCGGCGGCCACTGATGTGTCGCCCGTTAATGATGCCGCGGCCGAAACGGCCGGGAAAGCCCGGGCCGCCTTCATGGGGAATCCGGGCGTGATCCGCGAAGCGCGCGCCTTGCTGGAACATCGTGGCCAGCTCTCCCCCTTGAGCGTACGCCAGCTGGAGCGGGTATTGCTGATCGCCGCCGAGGGGCCCATGACCAATCCCGAACTGGCAAATGCGCGCATCAAGGCGGAGACCCAGCAGGCGTCCACGATGAACAGCTTCACCTTTCAGCTCCGGGGCAAAGCCATCACGCCCAACGAAATCGACGGGCTGCTGAACACCTCCACGAACCTGGCTGAGCGCCGGGCGGTGTGGGAGGCATCCAAGCAGTCCGGGCCGGCCTTGAAGCCCGGCTTGGCCAGGCTGCAGGGGCTGCGCAACGCGGTGGCTCGCGAGCTGGGATTTGCCGATTACTTCGCGCTGCAGGTGGCCAGCTACGGCATGACCACCGCCGAGATGCTTAAAATGCAGCAGGAGTTCATGCGGGATCTGCGCCCGCTTTATCTTCAGCTGCACACTTGGGTGAAATACGAGCTGGCGAAAAAATATGGGCAGCCGGCGCCCCAGCGTATTCCGGCTCATTGGCTGAATAACCGCTGGAGCCAGAATTGGGTGGGCATCGTGCCAGCCGCCAGCCTGGACGACCGTTTTAAAGGCCGGTCCCCGGAATGGATCGTGAAGACCGCCGAGCAGTTTTTCACGGGGATCGGCATGGATCCGCTGCCGGACACTTTTTGGACCCGTTCGGATTTATATCCGCTGAAACCGGGCGAGACCCGCAAGAAAAACACCCACGCCTCCTGCTGGCACGTCGATTTGGGCCGGGACATCCGCTCCCTGATGAGCGTGGAGGCCAATACCCAATGGTTTGAGACCACCCATCACGAGCTGGGGCACGGCTATTATTTCATGGCCTATACCCGGCCTGAGGTGCCGCCCTTGCTGCGGATCGGCGCCAATCCGGCCTTTCATGAAGGCATGGGCGAATTGATTTCCCTGGCCTGCGGGCAGGTGCCATACCTGAAGACGGCGGGCGTGCTGCCGGCGGATTACCAGGCCGGCGAGATCGCCTTTTTGCTCAACGATGCCCTGGCCAACACGGTGCCGTTCATCTTTTGGAGCAGCGGCACCATGACCCACTGGGAAGCCGATCTGTATGCCAGCCAGCTGGATCCGGCCCAGTGGAATGCCCGGTGGTGGAGCTATGTGCGCGATTTCCAGGGGGTGGAACCACCCTCCGAACGCAGTGAGGAATTTTGCGATGCTGCCACGAAGACCCACATCAACGACAACCCCGCTTATTACTACTCCTACGCCATCGCCACGGTGCTGAAGTTCCAGTTCCACGATTTCCTGGCCCGGAACGTCCTCAAGCAGCCGCTGCAAAACTGCAATTACGCCGGCCAGCGCGAGGCGGGCGCTTTCCTGCGGCGCCTCATGGCCAAAGGCGGCACGGAGGATTGGCGGCAAGTGCTGCGCGAAACCACCGGGGAGGATTTGTCCACCCGCGCCATGATGGAATACTTCAAGCCGTTGATGGAGTGGCTCCAGAAGCAAAACGCCGGCCGCTCCATCGGCTGGGAGTGACGCCAACTATTGCCCTGACTTTATTTCGCCCTCCAGAGCCTCCCGGACCTTTTTTGAGAGGGTCTTGGTGGCGAACGGTTTGTGGATGAAGTGGAGGCCTTCATCCAAAAACCCATCGGGATGGGCGATCATCTCCGGGGTGTAGCCAGACATGAAGAGGCATTTGAGTTGGGGATAGCGCAAAGTCAGCTGTCTGGCCAGATCCCGGCCGTTCATCTCGGGCATCACCATGTCGGTCACCAGCAATTGAATCGCATCCCCAAATTCCTGAGCCACCTGAATGGCTTTGCCCGGTGTGTCAGCCGTCAATACTTTGTAGCCCAAGCCCAGGAGCATGCGCTGGCCCACCCGCAAGATGGCTGGTTCATCCTCGACCAGGAGGATGGTTTCGTGGCCGAAGGTGGTGGTTTCTTTCGGGATTTCATTTTGCTGCGGGGTGGTTTGCTCCGCGTGCCGGGGAAGGTAGATCTCAAAGGTTGATCCGTGGCCCAGTTCGGTAACGACGTTAATATAGCCGTGGTTTTGTTTCACAATGCCATACACCGTGGCGAGGCCTAATCCAGTCCCACGGTCGGCTGCTTTGGTGGTGAAAAACGGCTCGAAAAGATGCCCGAGCACCTGCTTGTCCATGCCGCAGCCATTATCGTTCACGGAAAGCCGCACATAATTCCCTGGAATCCAATCCGGATGCCGGGCCGCCAGCGGTTCGTCAATCGTGACGTTGTGCGTGGCGAGGGTTATTTGGCCGATCCCCGTGATGGCGTCCCGGGCATTGACACACAGGTTGGCCAGCAATTGGTCGATCTGGCTGGGATCGAGCCTGACTGGCCATAGGTCTGCCCCTGGCAGCCAATCCAGTTGGATGTCCTCTCCAATGAGCCGCCGGAGTATCTTGAGCATGCTTTCCACCGTCGCGTTCAGGTTGAGCACTTTGGGGGCCACCGGCTGCTTGCGGGCAAAGGCCAGCAATTGCCGGGTGAGGGCGGCTGAGCGTTCGGCGCATTGCTGGATCTCCACCAAAAGCTCGCGCAAAGGGTTGTCCGGTGGCAGATCCTCCAAGGCCAGGGCGGTGTTGCCGAGAATGGCCTGGAGCATGTTGTTGAAATCGTGGGCCACGCCGCCCGCCAGCCGCCCCACGGATTCCATTTTCTGGGCCTGCCGAACCTGTTCTTCCAGACGCTTGCGGTTGGATATGTCCTGGAAGGCGACGGCGATGGCATTGGGGCCGGTCCGGAAAATGTGCAGCTCGCACACCCCGGATGCAGGCAAGCCGCAGTAGGGACTCTCCAGCGATTGCGGCCCGATATCCGCCCGCGCCACCTGGCGGAATTTCCCGGGGATATCCGCTGCCTGCAGTTGGGGAAAGGCTTCCGCCATTGGCTTGCCCAGCAGCAGCCGGTGGTCGATCTGCAGAATGCGATCGGCAGCCGGGTTCGCCCCGGTGAGAATCAGGCGGTCCTCCGGATCGAGCCAATAAAGATGCATGGCCATCGGCGATGATTCCACGACGCTGCGGAATTTTATCTCTGAATCGCAAAACGCCATCTCCGCCCGCGTGCGGTCGGTGATGTCTCGGGCGAGCATGATAAAGCGCTCAGGGGGGCCTTGGGACCGGCCTTTGGCAGCGATCGAAAGCTCGAACCAGCAAAGGCCAGCCGGAACCCTGAGGGCATAGCTGGCGCCCCGGTGGCGGCCGGTTTTTTGGGCCTCGGCGATGGCTTGGAGGATCACTTCGCTGACCTCCGGGGGCAGCACTTCCCGCATGGTTTTGCCCAGGAGTTCACGGGGGGGAAGATACAGCAGTTCAGGCGCCGGGGCCCGGAAATCATAAATCCGGCCGTCCGCATCCACTTCAAATAAGAGATCGGGCAGCGCATTCAAGGTCGCGGCCAAATGCTCATGGGCTTTGGCCAATTCCTCCTCCGCCCGCTTGCGCGAGGTGATGTCATGCAGGCAGAGCAGCAGGTGGTTCTGGCCATCGGCGGGAATCAAGGCGGTCGAGCCCAGCAGGGTTGCCTCCAAAGGCGTCCCCGCGCGCAGGATCGTGGCGGTATATTCGATATCGTGATGTTCGGCCCCGGTCTTCAAGGTGTCTTCCATGGCCAGGCGCAGGGCGCAGTTTTCACACCGTGCACCCAAACCGCAACCCAGGGGAGGGGGCAAGGCATGGATGCAGCCAAAAGCCCCAAAAGCATGGCCATCTTTCAACTCTTGCTCGGTGGCGCCAATGGAGGATGTGAAAGCGGGGTTCGCGTAGCGGACGCGGCGATGGCCATCCACCACGCAGATCATCACCGGGGAATGGTCGTAAATGGCCTTTAATTCCGCCCGGTGGCGGGCCATCGCTTGCTCGGCTTGCTTGCGCGCGCTCACATCCGTGTGGGAGATCAGAACGGTACCGGGGCGCCCCAGGAAGGGCATGGCGCGCAAGGTGAACCAACGCTGTTCGCTGGCCGATGGGCAGGGGTATTCCAACTCGAAGTGAGGCAGGCGCCCCTGTTGGACCTGCCGGATGCCTTCATAGGCCGCCCGGGCGAAGTTCAGATCCCCAAAACCGGGGGTGCATTCCTGGAAATAATTGGCCCCTGGACCCCAAAGCTGCTCATCGCCGGCGTGGTTTTTTTGCGCAAACAAGCGCCAGGCATCGTTGATTTCCACGATCCGGCCATCGCCCTCCACCACCGCCAGGTGGGCATCAGTCGAATTGAAAATCCGCTGGCTGAAGTCGGCTTGGCGGCTTAAGGCTTCTTCGGCCCGCTTGCGTTCGGTGATGTTTTTGGACGAGCAAACGGCCCGCATGACCCGGCCCTCGGCGTCCAATATCGGGGTGATGGAGGTGACAAAATAGTGATCGCCATCGGTGCGCGGGAGGAGCATTTCAATGACCCGCTCGACTCCGGTTTCCAGCACCTGGCGCAGGGTGTCCCAGAGCGCCATCGGGACTTCCTTGCGAATCATTTCCCGGATGGTTTGGCCGGCCAACAGATCCCGCCGGATGCCGGTTATTTCCGCGAAGGCCCGGTTGGCGTATAGGAAGCGTCCGTTTGCGTCAAAAGAAAAAATGGGATCCGGGGACTCGTCCAGCAAGATGCGATGCGTTTCCTCACTGGCCCGCAATTCCTGGGTGCGGGCCTCCAGGCGGCCTTCCACGCGGAGCAAGTCCCGTTCCCGCCGTGCCCGGCCGCATAACTCGATCAGGTATTTCGTGGAGAAAGGCTTGTTTACGAAGGCCGAGGCGCCCCGCTTCATCCAATCCAGGGCCAGCTCCGGCCGTTTATCGCCAGTCATCGCCAGAAAGACGGTGTCGGGCCGAAGCGGCTGCAGGGTGGTTAAGAGTTCGATGCCTGGGATGTCGGGCAGATGGTGGTCCAGCAGCACCACTTCATAGTCCTCCGCCTTGAACTTTTCCTCCGCTTCCTGGCCAGTCTGCACCGAGTCAGCCTGATACCCATGAGCTTGGAAAGCCACTTCCAGCAGCCGTGCCTGGACGATCTCATCCTCCACAATCAGCACCCGGAGAAAAGGCTGCGGTTGGGCGCCTTGGAGCAGCAGCAGCACCTGTTCCGAAAACTCGTGCGCGTTCACTGGCACGGGGAGAAAGGCATTGGCGCCCAGTTCGGCGGTGATCCGGGCGGCTTCCTCTCCGGCAAAGGTGGCGGAGACCACCAGTATTGGAACCTGGTTAAAAGCGGCATAATCGGGCGAGCGCAGCAATCGGCAAAAGCGCCAGCCATCCAGCTCCGGCATGTAAAGATCCGTGACGATGAGGTCGGGTGGTTCAGTGCGGCACATGGCTTCCAACGCCGAAACCGCGTTTTCGAAGGCCCGCACTTCAAGCCCTAACTTGCCCAGCAAACCCGATAGCACCTCCAGCTGGGTTGGATCATCGTTTATGACCGCCGCCGTTGCGGCAGGTTTGGGAGGTTCACCGGTAATCATTGGCCTTGGTTGGTTTTGGTCGATTTTTTACCGTGCACTTCCCGATCAACCTGTCTCCCTACCTTAAACCCGGGGTGATCGCCCCGGCAACGCACCTAAAACCAGCGGACGCTAAACCGTGTCCCTGCATTTGGGAGGAAAGTGGTTGCGGTGCAGATATTTGCGCAAGACGGGAAGTGAGCCGCGAGCAGCACTTGAACTGATCCATAAGTGGCGCATGACGTTTGTCTCGCACAAAAAGATCCAGCAACCAAAACCGAGCCAATTCCATGGCCACGGCCAAGAACTCTGGCCGAAAGACGAACGGGCGGATTGGAAACCGGGTGAAGGGCGCCATTCCAAAGTGGCAGCCTCTGCGAAATGGCGCTTGTTTACTGGTTGATGGCATTATTGAACTCGCCAGGGCTTGTGTGTTTTGCCTGCAAATCATCCGGGCAGAGATCGCAATGGAAGAGGATAGCACCATTTGCGAGCCTTTGCATCTTTCTCTCATCGGTTTGAAAAAATTCCAACTCGAACGTAAGCATACAAGCAACCCAGCCCCTGGAGGCGGCCAGGCATTAAACACATCGATCATCCATCAGACTGCCTTTGACGACGACCGCTATATAATAGCGGAAAGGACGGACTTGCGCAAGCCTAAAAAGTAGCCAGGAAAAAACCGCCTGTTTATGCGCTGCCATCAGCTTTCGGTTTCTTTCCCTTCCTGGCCATTGACCAGCCAAATCCAGGCGGTGAATAGCCGTGATGCCGGGGACTTTTTAATGAAGCATACCCACTACTTTTGAACTTTAGGAGCCGCATTGTTTGCCAGCGGCGCCGGGAACACATTCGGAGAAGCGGCAAAACCTTCTTTGAATCAGGTTTATGGCTGAACCCCGGCTTGAGGTTTGCAGCAACACGGCTAAGCATTTGCCGCGCGAAGTGTCTTAATGAAGGATGAAAACGTTTTTTACCGATAGCCCTACGCCAGGTTGGCTGGGTTTGAGGAGCGCTTTGGCGGCTGGTTTTTTGGCCCTGGCCACTGCCGTTCAAGCTTTAATCCTCGTTGGCAAGGGCAATGCGCCGGTCCAGGATCCCGGCTGGCCGCCAGGATCGCTCCCCGTGGCCAACCTGGCTTTCCGGGTGGGATGGACCGAGGGTCCGCCCTTCGGCGGCGGCCAATGGACATTCCTGTATCGGGGAAAAACGGCCGCTTTACAGGAGACTTTGAACCGGTTTTCGGCCATCCAAACCGAAAAGCGCAAAGTCATCCTGCATGAGGGGCCGGCCACGCATCACCTCCTGGCCGGCGCCAAATCCCCCGGGGAATCCACCTGCGATTGGTCCTTTGAAGTCTGGGTGGCGGAGCATTGGAACCACCTGTTTAATGGGGAGATCCCGTTCATGGCGGATCACCCTAATTTCCGCCAGCCGCTGCCGCCACCCACCCTGGAAATCTGGCTGACCCCGGGGTTGGATTGGGCGCAGATCCAGTGCCCGGCCAACCTCACTTTGTGGGATGCGCGCGCCACGGCCCATGGGTTTGCTCCCGGTTCTGGCTCCGTGATTTCGGCGGCGGTGGAAGATATCCGGACCTCGCGCCCGGTGGTCAAGCCGCGATTGGTCGTGGCCAGCCGGGAATCCGCCCCAGCCTCCAAGGCATCAAAAGAAGCCATTGGCGACGGGGCGGGCAGGGTGGTGCTGGAGGGGATTCCGACCGGCTCCAGCCAGGTTTACGCCACCGCCGAAGGCTATGTGCCGCGTTTAATGGAATACGCGCAAATCAATACCAACGAATACCGGGAATACACCGTGAAACTGGCGCCTCCGGGCGGGTTGCGCGGCACTGCCAAAGATGAAAATGACCGGCCATTGCCGGGCGCAGTCATCCAAGCTCAGCATTTCCTGGGGCCGGATGGGAAGGGTTACCCGGTGCCGGAGGAAGTGAAAATAGTCTCCGATGCCCAAGGGAACTTTGAATTCACCGGCTTGCCCTTGGGCCGGTTTCAGTTATGGGCCGCCAAGCCCGGATACCATCACCAGCGTAATCCCCGGGATTTGGAGGAAGCCACCCCGCCCGGTTCCAAGGTGATCCCGCGCTGCGTGGTGCGCCTGGTGGCGACTGGATCGGCGCATGTCCAGTTGGTGGATGCCGGGGGCCAAGCAGTGCCACCCAAGCCGGAGGGACAAACCAGCGTATTCATCCAGGATGCTGCCCGGACAGGCGTTGGTTCCTGGGGCGGCAGTGCCTATGTTCGCGCGGACGGATCGTATAAGTTCCAAAATGTCCCACCCGGGAAATACCTGGTATCGGACCAACCTTTGGATGGCGGCAGCGGCGCCGAGCCGGTGCCCATCGAAGTCCAGGCCGGGAAAACGGCCGCAGCCAGGATAATCCGGCGGCCCTGAGAAAACGGGAACCTAAAGCCCGCTGGACGCCATTTGCGCTCGCCACGGGTGGTGAAGATTGGGAGGGATCCGGACGTTTAGCTGGGGCAGTTTCTCCCCGCAAAGCTTGGCGGCTACCCACCATAGGATTGCCTAGGCAACGGAAACTGCCGCCATTCCGTCGCGGGTAGCCGCCGCCGTGAGGCGGACCTGGACCATCCTCATATCCACTGGTTCCGTATAATCCAGGATTGCGGTTCCCAGGCAAATTGGGCCTGGTTTGAAATTCGCCAGCCCCAAAATCCGCCTCGTTACCTCGGCGGCTGCCCACGACGGGCTTGGCTGCCAACGCAGCCGCCGATTTTTTGTTGGCTTGTGCGGCTGTTTGCGGCCAATATCGGGCACTGGCAGCCATGGTTTTAAATCGGCAATGTGATTAGAGAGGCTGAGCTGCGCGGGAAAGAAAACGCCAAAATTCTAATTATGCGAACATTAATCAAACATGCGTTGGCTTCGGCGGAACCGAAGGATTTGGTAATCATCAAAGGCTGGATCCGCACCCGGCGGGATTCCAAGGAGTTTTCATTCCTGGAAATCAACGATGGATCCTGCCTGGGGAGCCTGCAGGCGGTGGTGAACAGCGGCATACCCGGATATGATCAACTGCATCATCTCACCACCGGGGCCTCGGTGATCATCAAGGGCAAATTGGTGGCCTCGCCCGGGTCGGGCCAAAAGTGGGAGCTGGCGGCCACGGAGATCGAATTGGTGGGGACGGCCGAGGCGGCGTATCCGCTGCAAAAGAAGGGCCACACGATGGAATTCCTGCGGACGATCGCCCATTTGCGGCCCCGGTCGAACCTGTTCGGCGCCATTTTCCGCACGCGCAGCCGGCTGGCCTATGCGGTCCATCAGTTTTTCCAGGAGCGGGATTTTGTGTATGTGCACACGCCGATCATCACCGCCAGCGATTGCGAAGGCGCCGGGGAGATGTTCCGGGTGACGACGCTGAAAGGGAATATCGATGAGAAGCCGGAGGCGGACTTTTTCGGCCGGCGCTCCTATCTCACGGTGAGCGGCCAGCTGGAGGGTGAGACGTTTGCCTGCGCCCTTTCAAACATATACACGTTCGGGCCGACCTTCCGGGCCGAGAATTCCAACACGGCCCGGCACGCGGCGGAGTTCTGGATGATCGAACCGGAAATGGCTTTTTGCGACCTGGCCGGGGACATGGACTTGGGCGAGCAGTTTGTCAAAGCCATGGCGCAATATGCCTTGGAGCATTGCGCGGAGGACATCGGGCTCTTTGCCAAGTTCGTGGACAAGGGTTTGAATGACCGCCTGCGTTTTGTGGCGGAGCGCCCGTTCCAGCGGGTGACTTATACTGAAGCGGTGGGGATCCTGACCTCCTGCGGGCATAAGTTCGAGTTCCCGGTGCAGTATGGGCTGAACCTGCAATCTGAGCACGAGCGCTACCTCACCGAGGAGCATTTCAAATGCCCGGTGACGGTTTACAATTATCCGCGGGAGATCAAGCCCTTCTATATGCGCCTGAACGACGACGCCAAGACCGTGGCGGCGATGGATGTGCTGGTGCCGGGCATCGGGGAGGTGATCGGCGGTTCCCAGCGCGAGGAGCGGCTGGAGGTGTTGAATGAGAACCTGCTCCGCCACAATCTGCGGCCGGAGGATTATTGGTGGTATGTGGATTTGCGCCGGTTCGGCAGCGTGCCCCATGCCGGTTTTGGCCTGGGTTTCGAGCGTTTGATCATGTTCCTGACCGGTGTATCCAATATCCGCGATGTCATCCCCTTTGCTCGCACGCCAGGCAGCGCCGACTTTTAACCTTGCCCGGCCAAACTCCAACCCGCTAAACAAGTCACTCATATGCGAAAGCTGATATTCCCCAAAAATTACCGGCCCCAGCTGGATTTGATCCAAACCGAAAAAGCCATTAAATCGATCAAGGACTTTTTCGAGCTTAGCCTGGCCTCCGAGCTCAACCTGCGCCGGGTCACCGCCCCGCTGTTTGTGCTGCGCGGCACGGGCGTGAACGACGACCTCAACGGCGTTGAAAAGCCGGTGTCCTTTGGCGTCAAAGACATGAACGGCACGGTGGCCGAGGTGGTGCAATCGCTGGCCAAATGGAAGCGCATGATGCTGGCCGATTACGGGATCCCGGTGGAATACGGGATTTATACGGACATGAACGCGGTCCGCCCGGATGAAGACCTGGGCAACCTGCATTCGTTGTATGTGGATCAGTGGGATTGGGAACGGGTGGTTTCCCGCGAGCAGCGGACGGTGGCGTTCCTGAAGTATGTGGTGCGGAAGATCTACTCGGCCATCAAGCGCACCGAATACGTTGTGTATGAGAATTATTCCGCGCTGGAACCCGTGCTGCCCGAGGAGCTCACTTTTGTGCATTCAGAGGAATTGGCGCAAATGTATCCCAAGCTGACGCCGCGGGAGCGGGAGATAGAAATCGTCAAGCAGCACAAAGCCGTGTTTGTCATCGGCATTGGCGGGGAATTGTCCACCGGGGAGATCCACGATGGCCGGGCTCCTGACTACGATGATTGGAGCACTCCCGCCGAAGATGGCCGGCCGGGATTGAACGGGGACATCGTCCTCTGGAATCCGCTGCTGAAGTGCGCCTTTGAGGTCTCCTCCATGGGCATTCGAGTGGATCCCGAGGCGCTCCGGCGGCAGTTGAAAATCCGCGGCATGGTGGAGCGGGAGAAGTTGATGTTCCACCGCCGCTTGCTGGACGGGAAGCTGCCGTTGTCCATTGGGGGCGGGATCGGCCAATCCCGGCTGTGCATGTTTCTGCTGCAGAAGGCGCATGTCGGGGAGGTGCAGGCCAGTGTCTGGCCCGAGGAAATGGTCCGCGAATGCCGCAAGCATAAGATTGTCTTCATGTAATCTTTTGCCCCGGCGGTGAGGCGGATGGCGGATCCTGCCGTCTGCCTTCCAGGAATTGGCTCACTGGGGCTGGGGAATCGGAATGCTGGGGCCCAGGAAATGCGGATCGCGGTGGAAGAGATGAACGTCCAGAACCGCCCGCACCCGGGCGAACATCTCCCGCACATAAGTTTTGGCGGCGGCAGTCACCGCGAGGGTGGGGGCGTTGAAGGCCACCGCCTCGATGCCATAGCCGCGCGCCAGGTATAAGGCCCGCTCGTTGTGGAATTGCTGCGAGATGATGGTGAAGGTTTCGAGCTGGAACACCTTGCGGGCGCGCACCACGGAATCCAGCGTGGTGAATCCCGCATAATCCCGCACAATGCGCTGCGCGGGGATGCCACGCTCGATCAGGGCTTTGCGCATTTCCGTGGGTTCATCGTATTCCTGGCGCCGGTTGTCACCGCTCACCAGGATATAATCGATCTTCCGGTTTTTAAAAAGCTGCTCCGCGGCGTCCATCCGGTGCACGAAGAACGGGTTGGAGCCGCCCCCTTTTTTGAAGGGAGAACAGCCCAGAACGAGGCCGACTTGGTTGTGCGGCAAGCCGGATACATCGTCATGCGTCAGGCCGGCCAGGGCGGCGACCCGCCAATTGCAGGCCAGCACGAATCCCGCGCCCAAAATCACCAGGCCCACAGCCGTCCCCGCCAGCAGCCATTTGCGCGGTAATTTTTTTCGCCGGATCATGCGGGAGGATGATTCAGCCAGCCTGGCTCACGCGGAACCGCACCGTGAGATACAGGTTGCCGATGCCGAATTGATCCAGGGGAACCTGCACGAGGTATTGTCCGGGAACACCGGCCGGAAAAGAAACCGGGATTTGGTGCTCCACATTCAGGCGGCCGTGGCCTGCGCAGCGCCAGCATTCGTAAAAACCGACGCGGCCCCGGGCCTGGCAGGCCGGGCAGGCGACTTGTCCCGGAACGGTGATGCGGGCCTGGCCGCCGAGGTAAGCCTCCATGGGGGTGATGGGGATATCCACCACCAGGCTCTCCAAGTGTTCGGCTTTGGGATGGCCCGAAGTTTGGAAATTTCGTTCCAGGCGGTCGAAAACCTCGTCGCGGGAAGGGCCGTAAGTTCCAAATGCTTCCGCCAGCCCGATCCGCCCCAGATCCACCTGCAAATCCTCCGGCGGAAATGGCGCTGGCTGGCGCCGATGGGGAATCAGTGGTTCGGTGGTTGGGATTTCCCGGCGTTCCCTCAACTGGCCGGACCATTGATCCTGATCATAGCCGGAGCGGCGCTTTGGATCGGATAAAACGTGGAAGGCTTGTTGGATCTCAAGGAACGGCTGCGCCTCCGGGCGGTAATCATCCGGGTGCACTTCCTGAATCCGCTGGCGGCAGGCCTCCTTGATTTCGCCCACGCCTGCGCTCTGTTTCACTCCCAGGATCACGTAATAGTTTTTCGCCATATGCCTGACTCCGGTAGAACTGGTTTATCAGTCTGAACCGCAAGCATTCAGCGGAATCGGTCGCGCGGGCAGGGTCTTTTTCTAAAAACCTGCCGCGCAATCGCGTTCATCCCCGCTGAACGAACACGGCCGAGCCTGGCAACCTGGCCGCCGGGGCGCATCTTTCCCCCGCGCCTGTCAGCCTGCCACTCGGAGTCATTGAACCATTTTTTTGACCGGTATTCAAGCCCGCAAATTGTGTGGGGTGCGTTGGTGCGTTGGCATCGATAAGTTTGGTGGACAAAACCAACTGATTCCTTAGAATGGGACCAAGCAATGAAGAACACCGAACAACTCTACACGGAGCGACTGAACCGCTACGTCGCCGCCTTGCGGAACGGTAAGCCTGACCGCGTGCCCATCCGGCCGTTTGTCGCCGAATTCACCGCCAAATATGCCGGTTTCACCTGCCAGGAGGTGGTGCACGACTACGAGAAGGCCTTTACCGCCGCCCGGAAGTGCGCGGCTGATTTCGATTGGGACGCCGTGGTCAGCAACATGGTGTATGTGTGGACGGGACTCACCCAGGCCATCGGGCTCAAATATTACGGCATCCCGGGCATCGATGTGCCGCCCAACACCGGTTTCCAGTATCGTGAACCACCCGAAGACGACGCGTTCATGCGGGCCGATGAGTATGACCAGCTGATCGAAGATCCCACGGGCTTCCTCTACAATGTGTGGTTTCCCCGGGTCTGCGGCGAAGCGGCCAAAATCGGTTCGCCCAACCACTACCGCAACAACCTGTCGCTGGTGAAAGGCGGCATGGCCATGATGTCCTACTTCAGCGCCTTTGGCCGCCAGAACGAATTATTGAAAACGGAGTGCGGCACGGTGTCGGCCATCGCCGGCATCTTCAAGTCGCCCTTCGATATCATCGCCGACAAATTGCGGGGATACGTGGGCCTGACCATGGATATGTTCCAGCAGCCGGACAAGGTGTTGAAGGCCTGCGAGGCCCTCATGCCGCACTTGCTGCACGTAGGCTTGGCCACCGCCGATCCGACCAAGACCGTGCCCATCGGTTTTTGGATGCATCGCGGCTGCGTGCCGTTCATCTCTCATAAGCAGTTCCATTCCCATTATTGGCCAACGCTCAAGCCCATCATCCAGGAATTCTTCCGCAACGGCTACCAGACCATGTTTTATGCCGAAGGCAACTGGGATGCGCACCTGGATGCCTTCACGGAACTGCCGGATCAGAGCATCCTGTATCATGTGGACCGCGGCGACATCTTCAAGGTTCATGCCAGGCTGGGCGATAAATTCTGCCTGAGCGGTGGCATCCCCAACGTGCTGCTCAGTTACGGCAAGCCCGGCGAAGTGCGGGAATGCTGCAAGAAAGTCATCGATGGCGTTGCCAAAAACGGGGGCTATATCATGGATGCCAGCGCGATCATGCAGAATGACACGAGCATCGAGAACATGCAGGCGTTGACCGACTTCACGCGCGAGTATGGAACTTATTCCTGGAGCGCTTCACCGCCTCCGATCCCACCCAAGCCCGAGGTCAGCCAGATCGCGCCATTCTCCGCCGCCGGCCAGGCCCAGTCCCGGATCAAGCCGGGCGTCTGCATCCCCTGGGAGGAAAAGTTGAAGGAAATACCGACGATCACGGGTGATGCCGCTCTCGTGAAACGCATTTGGGAAAACAACGATGCCTTGGGGAACATGTTCATCTGGCAGTGCTTGCTGAGCTTTTAGCGCCCATCTTTACGGCTGGGCTGGCCTCAGGATGACGATGGTGGCGCCCCAGCCACCCAGGAGTTCACCGGCCTGGTGCCAGGATTCGACATCGGGCAGCTTGGGCAGCAGCGCATGCACGGTCTGCCGCAGTTGCCCGATGCCTTTCCCGTGGATGATCCGCACCCGCAGGATTCCCCGTTCCCGGCAGGCGGCCAGGTAATCCGTCACCACTCCCTTTACATCGGCGGGCCGGAAAGTGTGCAAATCGAGTGCGCCATCGATCGGCAGTTCGACCGGTCCGGGCAGTTCCTCCGGCTCGGTCATACCGCAGGTTTGGCCAGGCCGTTGGCGGGCTGGCAAACCGTTGGCAACGCCCGGTGCGCGTGGGGATGGGAGTGAAACAGGCTGTGGGGCTTTTCCAGCCCGTGGGCGAGCATGAATTCTTCGTTGCCGAGGATGGCGGCGGTTTCCCCCACGGCGGCCAGTTCACCGCCATCCAGCACCATCACGCGGCTGCACAAAGCGAGGATCATCTCCAGGTCGTGGCTGGCAATCAGCTTGGTGGCCGGCAGGGAACGGCAAAGGGCGATGAACTCGCGGCGGCCGCGGGGATCGAAGTTGGCGGTTGGCTCATCAAAAACCAGGATTTCGGGCTGGCAGGCCCAGACGCCGGCCAGGCAAACCCGTTTTTTTTCCCCCAGGCTCAGATGATGCGGGGCGCGGGCCGCAAAGCCCGAGAGGTGGACCGCGCGGAGGGCATCCTGGACCCGCTGCTCCAGCTCCTTGGGGGGCAGTTCCAGCTGCGTCGGGCCGAAGGCCACATCCTCGGCCACGGTGGCGGAAAACAACTGGTCATCCGGATCCTGGAACAACAGCCCCACCCGGCGCCGGATTTCGAGCAGGTTTTGGTCATTCACCTCCCGGCCGCCGATACGGATGACGCCGGTCTTTCGCGGCAGCCCGATCAATCCGTTCAGATGCATGAGGAGGGTGGATTTGCCCGCGCCATTCGGCCCGATCAAACCCACCGTCTCCCCGGCGGCGACCCGGAAGGAAATCTCCTTCAAAGCCAGGCGACCGTCCGGGTAGGAAAAACCCACCTTTTCAACCTCGATCACGACGGCATTCTAACCGTAATATGATTTGGGCGAAAAGTATTAAAAACGCCCGGCGGAATTTTTTCTGCGCCGGGCCGCGATTTATTCGCCGCTCAAACTGCCCAGTTCCCGGAGCAGTTGCATGGGCACCGTGCCGGAGGAATGCAATTGCTGGTTCAAGCTGATCTGGAAAGTGATCGCCGCGTCTTTGCCTTTCAATTTCTGGAACATGGTTTTTTGCGGTTCCGGCACCATGGAGGATATTTGGGAAAGCAAAGCCGGAAGGTTAAAATGGCCCGCCATGCAGGTTCCGTCTTCCAATTTCATCCGGGCTGCCAGGTTGCTTTTCGGAGCGCTGCCTTCCAAGAGGGCTTGCATCTGCTCCGGCGAAGCCACAAAAAGCTGGTCACCCTTCATGGCATAATCGAATTCCATCTGGAAATTGGGCCAAAACAGCTTCATCTGTTCCGCCTGGCGCGCATCCTTCAAAAGGGGGCTTTTTTCATTCACCTTCAACGTGAAGCGATCCACCTGAACCCCATTTACCTGGTGATGTTTTTCGGTCATTTTGGCTGAGGAATAGATTTTGTCCTCCCCTACCTGGGACTGGAAGCTGGTGTTCATGAAGCGGACGAGCCGGCTGTATTTATCCTGGGCCTTGCCATCCGGGAAACGGTAAACGCCGCTGAAGGAAAGCTGGCCTTTGAAATCAAAGAACACCGTGAAAACCATGGGCAGCAGTTGGTCGAGTATTTCGCTGGTTTCCTTGACGGTGGCTTCATCCGTCTTGGCGTTTTGCATCTGGAAGCTGAGCGTGATTAACTTTTCCATGCTCTTTTGCAGCCTGGCATCCTTGCCCATGCAGCCCGCGAAGGAGGCCACTGCGGCGGAATTCAAGCCGTTGAGGTCAGCGTCAGCCAATTGGATGGCTGGTTTTTTAAGCCACCGGGCCAGGTCGGAATCGGGCTTGGCGGTGATCACCTTGTCCACGCTGAGCGAGTCGGCGCCCAGTTCCAAGCCGATTTTGGCGTTTTGCATGCCGGCGATCACCGTTTCCAACATTTCAAAGTAGAGGTTCATCATCTCGGAAACCGTCTTGGGATTGGGGGCGCCTTCCGGGGCTTTCTGGGAATTAATGGCTTGGAACGCCGACATTTTGACCAGTGCCAGGCCGCCCGTGAGTTGGGCGCGCTGGGCATCGGTCAGATGCAGGTTCAGTTCCAGAGCGCGGGCTGGCGATTGCAGTGCCTCGGCTTTCCAATCCTTGAGCCAGCCTTTTTCCGCATCCGTCAGGGAATCAGCTTCTTTGAAGACCAGCAGGCTGACCCCGTTATCCAGCTGGCTCCATTGCTTGGCCTCCTGGCGCAGGAATCCCCCTTCGCCGAGGCTGGTTTTCAGTTTGTCACAGCTGGCAGCCGGGATCTTCACCGCCAGCAGCGGCATGCCCGCGGAGATGTCATACCAAAGGGCGATTTCCCAAGGTTTCTTGAGATCGACTTGGGAAAGGTCGTCGATGCCCATCCCCGCTTTCAGGGATTGAATGGGCATGTCCTGGAGGCTGGCATTCACGTTGGTGCCAATCCGGGTAACCAGATTGGTTACATCGGTGTAGCTGCGCAGGCTGAGCTTGACCACCGGCTGGGCGGGCGACTGCGCCAGCGAGCCTGCCAGAAGCAGGGAACAGAGCAAGAACTTGGAGCTTTTCATGGGAGTGACTACCTTTTCAGAGTATGTTTTAGTGCGACATTAGCGCGGTTTTTCAAAAACCTCGGGGCACCATAGCGCAAGCCTCCGGGTGGCACAAGCCAATAGCGCTAGTCGCCGATGATTTTCACCAGCACCCGCTTGCGGCGGCAGCCGTCAAATTCCCCATAAAAAATCTGTTCCCAGGGGCCGAAATCGAGCTGGCCTTTGGTGATGGCCACCACGACTTCGCGCCCCATGATCTGGCGCTTGAGATGGGCATCGCCATTGTCTTCGCCGGTGCGGTTGTGGTGGTATTGGGAAACGGGCGCGTGGGGGGCCAGTTTTTCCAGCCAAACCTCGTAATCGTGGTGGAGACCGCTCTCGTGGTCGTTGATGAAAACCGAGGCGGTGATGTGCATGGCGTTGACGAGGCAAAGGCCCTCCTGAATTCCACTTTTGCGGACCAATTCTTCCACGGTTCGGGTGATATTCACAAAACCCATCCGCTGGGGCACTTCAAACCAAAGATGTTCAGTGAGTGATTTCATGGCTCCGTAGTTGTAGCAAATTCCCGCCGGCCGGGTCAACGAAACGGCGGATCGTCAGGCCGGCCGGAAATCCTGCTGGAACCGGGCCACATCCCGCAACAGCACCGCTTGGGGCGCGCAGCGGAGGACCATGCCGTCGAGGTACATGAGACTCTTGATCAGGGGGAACGCGCCGCGGGGGAAGGTCAAACCGTTCAATACCGCCATTTTGATGGTGCGCATCATCTGGGTGGTCAGGCTGACCTCACTCACAGTTTTGCCCGCAAAGCCGAGATAAAGACGGGCGAATTCGTCCAGGAATTGGCGGCGCTGGCGGTCGCTCAAGGGTTTCAGCGACAGCGCGGCGAGTTGGGCGCCAGCGCGCGGCAGGTCACCCTGGCCCAGCAACATCAGCATGTCAAACAGGCCGCGGGCGAACGTGGGTGGAATGGTTTCAATAGTGGCATTGTCCAGGAACCAAAACTCGCCTTGATGCCAGATGATGTTGCCCGGGTGCAGATCCCCATGGAATTCGCCGCGCACAAAAAGGAAATACCCATGCAGCCGAAACAGGTCGAGCAAGGCTTCGTATGGCAGGTTGCCAGCGGCCAGCCATTCCGCCAGTGTGCGGCCTTCGATGAAACTGCTCACCAGGAAACGGGGGTGGCTGAGATCCGGCAGGTATTCGGGAAAGTGCAGCCGCCGCAGGTGCGGGAGGCTGGCCGCCTGGCCTTGTACCAAGTGGGTGAGGCGCTTGGCCCCGGCTATTTCCGCCAGGAAATCCATCTCGGTCAGGGTTTGGCGTTCGACGGCTTCCAGAGCGCCGGCTGGATCCGCCAGACGCTCCAGTTTGGGATAAAAAAACAAAATCAGCTTCAGCAAGCGCCGCAGCCGGCGCACATCCTTCAGGAATTCGCCGTGGAACTCCCTTTTGGCGAATTTGATGACCACCTGCCGGCCGTCCCGGAGGGTGGCCCGGTGGATCTGGCCCAGGGAGGCCGCCGCCAGGGGTTCCTTGTCCAGGCTGCCCAGGCAGGACAGCAGCCGCTCGGGGGCCAGTTCACGCCAGCGGCGCTCAAAATCATCCCGGCTCAACGGGGTGGCGCGGTGGAGCAGGCGGGATAGCTGGAGGCATTTTTCCTCCCCAATCAGGTCCGGGCGGACGGCATACATCTGGGCGATTTTTACCGCCAGCAAGCCCAGGCGTTCGATGGCCGCCGGGTCCACGGCTGCCTGCGGGGAGAGGATGGCGCGCAGCAGGCGAAGGAATCCGAAGGTGGTCATGCCGGGCGGAGCATCTCCCCGGCCAAATCCACCGCCTGGTAGGGCATCCCCAACTGCTGGCAAATCAGGTTGGCGCTGATGCGGCCGGATTCAAAAATAGTGGGCAGCCCGCTGCCCGGGTGGGTGCCACCGCCTACGAGGTAGCAGTTGGCAAAGCCTTGCAGGCGGTTGTGCGGCCGCAAATAAAGCATTTGCCGGAGCGTGTGGGCCAGGTTGAAGGTGGCGCCGAGGAAGATCGGGCAATCGCTTTCCCAAGCCGCCGGAGTGATGATGCGGCGGGCGATAATGTGCTGGCGCAGATCCTTCATCGAGGTGCGTTCCTCGATCCGGCGCAGGACTTTATCGGCATATTCCTCCTGGTTTTGGCGCCAATCAAAGCCGTGGCGCGTATTGATGGTGGGGACCAGGATATAAAGGCCGGACTGCCCCGGGGGCGCCACGTGAGGATCGTTGATGCACGAGTTGCGGATGTAAATGGACATGTCATCGGAAACGCGCCGCTCGCTTTGGATGTCCTCCACATTGGCCCGGTAATTGTCCGCAAAGAGGATGTGGTGGTGGGCTTGATCCGGGTAGATCTTATCCACCCCGAGGTAAAGCATGAACGTGGAGCAGGAAAAACGGCGCTGACGCATGGCGGATTCGGTCAGGTTGCGTTCGCCGAACAGATGGGTGGCGGCGTGGCCGTAATCCGCGTTGACCACCACCGCATCGGCGGCCAGGCGCTCTCCGCTGGCCAGCCGCGCACCAGTCATGCGGGAGCCGTCAAAGAGCAGTTCCTTGACCGGGCAGCCCAATCGCAATTCCCCGCCCAGTTCGGTGAACACCTTGGCCATGGCATGCGAAATACGGTTCAGCCCGCCGCGCACATGGAAGATGCCAAAACGGTATTCGATATAGGAAAGGATGCTGAACAGGCCCGGGCAGTGCCACGGCGACATGCCGAGGTATTTGGCCTGGAAAGTGAAGGCCAGCTTGAGCCGGTCATCCGCAAAGTAATCACCCAGAATGTCACAGACCCGGCGCGTGGTGGCCACGTAAGGCAGGGCGCGCAGCAGCTTCGGCCGCAGATACGAGGCCAGCGTCTGATAAGGCTCCTGGAGGCAGCGGAAAATGGCGCGGAATTTATCCGCGTGGTGGCTCATATAGCGCAGGAAACCGTCGCGGCTGCCGGGAAACACCCGTTCGACCTCCTCCGCCATCAGGGTAGTGTCGCTATAGGTGTTGAGGGACGTATCGCCCCAAGTCAGGCGGGTCATTGGTTTCAGGGCTACAAAATCGAGGTAATCATCGCTTCGGCGCCCGGTTTCCGCGAACATTTCGTCCAAAGTGAACTTCTGGTGCAGGAAGGTGGGCCCGAGATCAAACGAGAATTCGCCGAGGTTGACCTCCGAGGTGCGGCCGCCCACACGATCCTGTTTTTCCACGATTGTCACGCGGCATCCGCGGTGCGCCAACAGCATTCCGGCGGTCAGGCCGCCAGGCCCTGCTCCAACTACCAAAATATGTTTGCCAGTTTTCATCCGTTAAACTCCGCTTTCTGCACGACCTGCCCAGCCCGGCCAGAAAATAGGACGGCACCGGATCGCGGCTGCCTGGCCATCGCCCAATTCCCAATTTATGGAGGCTAATGTGCATCCAATTGAGAAAATTCCAAGCCAGGAATAATAGTGCAGGGGCCCATGCCATGGAAAAACGCCATTGGCTGGTCGGATCATAATCCCATGCATCGTGCTTTGCGCGGGCGCATAACCGGCCCTTGGGGGGCGTTTTTAACCGCCAAATTGCCGGCCAAACTACCGTGGAACCTGCTCGGGCTGTTTCATTCTGGAGCCTGGATCCTGGGTGCCCGGCATCAAGTTCGCCGTTGCATGGGGCCGGTTTTCCGGCTTAGATTGGCCCGGTATGAACATTTCGCAAAGAAAGTTTGGCTTGGTTCTGGGTATGAGTTTGACGGCGCTCATGGCCCTCGGGCTGACTGGCTGCAAAACCTCGCGGCGCTCCGCTTTCCGGTGGGATCACATTGAGGGGACCGTGCGGGTGGCGTGCATTGGCGACAGCATCACTTACGGAGCCGGAGTGGAAGGCCGCGAAACCAACTGCTACCCGGCCGTTTTGGGCAAATTGATGGGGTCGAAGTTTGAGGTGAAGAATTTCGGGGTGAGCGGCGCCACCCTGTTGAAAAAAGGCGACAAGCCTTACTGGACCCAGCCGGAATTCAACCAGGCTTCCGCCTACGGACCGCATTTGGTCATCATCAAGCTGGGCACCAACGATACCAAAGAGCAGAATTGGAAACACGGGGCTGAATTCGAGGCCAATCTCAAGGAGATGATCGACCATTTCGCCCGGCTGCCATCGCGCCCCAAGGTATGGGTGTGCTTCCCGGTGCCGGTTTACGAAACGCAATGGGGCATCAACGACGACACCCTGGCGCACGGAGTCATTCCCGCCCTCAAGCGCGCCGCGCACCAGTCGCACGCGCCGATCATTGATCTCTATGAAGCTCTGAGCAATCGGCCGGATTTGTTTCCCGACAAGGTTCACCCCAATGCGGCCGGAGCGCAACTGATCGCCCGCACCATTGAATCGGCGCTGTTCCTGCGCTAAGCCGTGAACCAGGATCCATCGCCCCGGTGGGGCCTTTTTCCCGCAGACAGTGAGCGGTTGGTGTGTCCAGCGGCTGGCGTAAAAACCTGTGGGGTGGGCGCTTTCAGCCCGGCTGAATCGTTCCGGCTTCACCTTGGGCAAGGCTGGCTGGCGATGGCGTTAATGTTTTTGGCGTTGGGAAGCGAATTGCCAGCGGCGACGATCCTGGGGAAAGTGACTTTGCGGGGCACTCCCCCCCCGCCAGTCCTGGTCGATTTAACGGATTTCCCGGACGTCCGAAAAGTTCATCCCGAGGCCTTATATACCCGGCATTGGTTGCTGGCGCCGGATGGCGGATTGCAGAACGTATTTGTGTATGTCAAAGAGGGATTGGAAGGAAAGAAATTCCCAGCCCCGATCGGCCAGCCATTGCTGGATCAAACCAACGCCGGGTTTTATCCCTATGTGTTAGGGGTGCAGGCCGGGCAAAAATTCGTGATTCGGAATTCGGAGCCTTACATGGATACGGTTCACGCCCTGCCCAAAAGCAATCCGGAGTTCAATATCGCGCAACCTTTGCCGGGCATGGTCAGCACCAACTTTTTTGACCGGCCCGAAGTCTTGATCAAAATCAAATGCGAGGTCCACCCTTGGGAATTCGCTTTTATCGGGGTGGCGCCCCATCCTTTCTTTGCGGTGACCGGGCGGGAAGGGGGATTCCAGCTGCCGGGCGATTTACCCAGGGGAGAATACGTCATCGAGATAGCGCATCCCAAGGCGGGAACCTTGCAGAAAAAGGTTTCGGTGAGTGACCAAAACCCAGTGAAGCTGGATTTCACCTTGTCGGTGCCGGAGCCGGTAAAAAAATAAAATGGGGATGGTGTTTAATGGTGGCAACTATTATAATCATTTGGTAACCAGCAAGATGTGACAATTGGCGATGGGTTTTAACTGGATTCAGGGCGCCCGGTGATGGAAAATCGTTGCCTCCCCAGGCTGGTATATGGTTGCATCTTGGCATGGAACTAGCTTTTAATTGAGAGGCATTTTAAGTTGGGAAATTTGAAAAAAATCAACCAAAGGGCTGGATGGGCCTGAATCGGCAGCGGGTCCGGGTGTTTTACTCCGGCCACGTGCAGGGTGTGGGATTTCGCTATACGGTGAAATCTTTGGTGGCGGGTTTTGAAGTGACAGGAATCATTCGCAATTTGGCAGATCGGCGGGTAGAGTTGGTTGCGGAAGGGGAAAAAGGGGAACTGGAAGAATTTTTGAAGGCTATAATGGAATCCGGGTTGGGCGGTTTAGTCCGAAACACGCAGATCGCCTGGGAAGAAGCAGTGGGAGATCTGAAAGGATTCGCGATTGTTGGTTAGAGAGATTGTGACAAGATGAGATACGCGATTTTAGCTGACATACATTCCAATCTTGAGGCTTTGGATGTGGTATTGGCCGATGCTGAGGCCCAGAAGTGCACGCATTATGCCTGCCTCGGGGACATTGTCGGCTATAACGCCAATCCCAAGGAATGTTTGGAGATCGTGCGCAAACTGAACATGCCCTGCGTGAAGGGCAACCACGATGAATACTGCTGCTCGGAAGCGGATCTGGAGGGATTCAATCCCCATGCCCGGGAGGCGATCAACTGGACCCGTAATCATTTGACGGCGGATGACCGCCAGTGGCTCAAAGAGTTGAAATATATCCGGTTGGTGGCCAATTTTTCGCTGGTCCATGCCACCATGGATGCCCCGCAGCGCTGGGGCTATGTGTTCGACAAATTAGCGGCGGCTTCGAGCTTCACTTACCAGAACACCAATGTCTGTTTTTTTGGCCATACCCATGTGCCGACGGCCTTCATCCGCGATGTGGCCTTGGTTCGCGGGGGATCATATTCCAAATTCAAGGTGGAATCGGGGCGGAAATACTTTGTGAACATTGGCAGCGTGGGGCAGCCGCGCGATAACAATCCCAAGTGTGCCTATGGGGTCTATGACTTGGATGAAGGCACCATCGAATTGCGGAGATTGGATTACGACATCCCTAAAACCCAGGCCAAAATCCGTGCGAACGGATTGCCTGAGCGCCTGGCGGAGCGCCTGGCGCATGGCAAATAACCCCCCGCTTCCGGGTTATGCACGAGCCAGCGCGAAATCGCCCGGGCGCCTGAAACCGCCGCTTTGATTCGTGCCAGCAGGTCATCCTCAAAAAATCCTGATTTTAAAGCCCAGTTCCCTTGGGGATGTCATCCACGCCCTGCCGGTATTGAGGCTCCTCAAGAAACGATTCCCCGAGAGCCAGATCTACTGGTGGCTGGCCAGCAATCTCTTGCCGCTGCTGGAGGGGGATCCCGATCTGAGCGGATTATTCCCGTTTTATCGCCGCCGATGGAAATCGCCCATGGACTGGCTGGGCTTGATCCGCAGCATCCGGCAAATCCGGAAAAAGAAATTCGATTGGGTCATTGATTTGCAAAGCCTGGCGCGGAGTGCCCTGGTGGCGTGGCTGGCCAATGGAACCCTCACGGTCGGCCTGGATGATTTCCGCGAAGGGGCGTCCACTTTCTATGATGTAACCATTCCCCGCGGGGCCGCGGATGTGCACGCGGTGGATTGGTATCTTAAGACCTTGCCGCAGCTGGAGGTGCCGGTGCATTGGGAATTTGACTGGCTGCCTTTGCGGGCGGATATCCTGGCTGGCATCCAGCATAAATGGCATCCGGGGAATGAAAATTGGATTGTTTTGCATCCGGGAGCACGGTGGTCCAATAAACGCTGGCCGGTGGAAAATTACGGCGGGCTGGTGCGGGAATTGATCTCCTCCGGCTTGCCGTTGCGGTTCGCAATCCTGGGCGCCAAATCAGATAAAACCTTGGGTGCCGCCATCCACACCGCCGCGCCTGAGCACTGCCTGGATTTGACCGGGCAAACTTCGCTGTCTGAGATGATTGAATGGATCCGGCTGGCCAGGGTGATGGTCACCAATGACACCGGCCCCATGCATGTGGCCGCCGCCTTGGATAAACCTGTGGTGGCGGTGTTCGGCCCCACCAATCCTTCCCGCACGGGGCCCTATCGCCAGATCCAGCATATCCAGCGGGCGGATTTGCCTTGTGTGCCTTGCATGCAATCCAACTGCCAAAATACCTACCCGCTGGAGTGCCTCCGGCTGATCCGTCCGGCCTCCGTGGCTTTGGAGGTGATTTGGCGGATGAAAGCTCAAACCCGGCAGGGGGGCTGACCGGAGCGGCGGGTGGTTCCGGGGTGGCTCAAGGGTGAACCAAACGGTAGAACCGGGCGCCTTCGGCAGAGGGAACCACCACCTCCTGGCTGGCTCCGGCTTGATTGACCTGGTTGGTGGAGTCGATCCACTGGCCCACCAGCAAACCGGTGTTTTCCTGCAGGACGAAACCAGTGGCACTGGCGGGCCAGGACAACACCACCGTATTGGTGCTGGAGGCCGAAAGGCTTAAGGCCGGAGGTCCGGGAGTGACGCGCAGATTATCCGCCAGGAAAATGGGGCCGTAGTCGCCTCCCGTGGGCGGTGGGGCATCGTAGTGGACCACCACGCGGTTGAATGCCCGGGTGGAACTGAAAGCCAGAGTGGCGGAGGGCCAGGTGCCTGGGGGCTCGGCGGTGATGGTGGCGGTGCCCACCTGGGTGTTGCCCAGGTAAGCCGTCACCCGCATGCGGGCCGAGGAATCACAGGCCAGCTCCTGAGGGGCATACAAGATGGAAAAAGCCGTCAGGACTTGGGAAAAGGCGATGGTCAGGTCGGAAGCAAACACGCTGTTCGGATAAAGGCAAAGGCCCGAAAAGCCCGCCGGAGTGAAGCCCATGGAGTTGGCCGGCTGGATGGAGAAACCTTGTCCCGTGGCGGTGAACCTGGCCGTGATCCCGCCGGCGGTCAGATTGATTGGCAGCGGTGAAAAGCCGGGGGCGTTTTCAAAATCAAACAGGATATTTTGGGCTTCGGAATGCGTGGCTTGAATCGTGAGCCCGGTGGCGATCAGCTTTGCAAGTGCTTTCATCGTATGTTCCTCCAACGAAATCCAGTAACGTAATATATTCACTGGAGGTCAATACGCGAGCGAAACATTTTGGCGAAACATTTTGGCACGCCGCGGGCCACGCGGCAGGTTGGCGCCATCCATAACCAGGTGGTCCGCGGCCGATGCAAAACAGTCTTGGCACGGCCAGGTCTGCGCGCATTCCGATTGGAAAGGGGCACGCATGTGGGCTATATTCAGCCGTTCGGATATGTTTCAGGGTTCTAAAAAAAATCAAGCGGGCCAGGAATACCCCACCGGTGAGCTGGTGCGGCGTTTGCTGGCGCTGGCGTGGCCGTTCCGCGGCGATTGCCTGCGGTCGCTGGTGCTGAGCTTGTGCATGCTGGTGCTGGGCATCGCCGGCTTGCAGCTGCTGGGCGTGGTGGTGGATGTGATCCGCCACGCGCTTGACCCCGCGCAGCGCCCTCCGGCCTATCCGCTCGGATGGCAGCCGTCAGCGGCCTGGACACCGCTGCAAACCGTGACGGCGCTGGCGGTGGCCATCGTGGGGCAGGCGCTGCTGAGAGCCTGGCTTACTTATGATTACAACATGACGATCGCCCGGCTGACGCAGGGGCAGATTGTTCCGGATCTGCGGGACCGGCTTTACGCCAAACTGCAGCGGTTGAGCTTCCGTTTTTTCGATATCCACGGCTCCAGCTCGATCTTCAACCGGGTGACGGGGGATGTGCAGAATGCGCGCTTGTTTGTGGATGGGGTGATGCTTCAGGGCGCCAATATGCTGCTCACCCTGGTGGTCTATTTTGTGTTCATGTGGCGGATCCACCCGGGGCTCACGCTGGCGTGCTTATCCGTCACAGCGCCGTTGTGGTGGGTTACCCATCATTACTCCGGCCGCCTGCGTCCGGGGTATTTGCGCAACCGGCAAATCCAGGATCGCCTGGTGCTGACCTTTTCCGAGAATGTCCGCGGCATGCAAACCATCAAGGGATTCGCTGCCGAGCCCCACCGCATCCGGCGCTTTGAAACGGATAATGACGAGGTGACTTCCCAGCAGCAGAATATTTTCCGCGACCTCTCCTGGTTCACCTTGGGCACGCAATTCCTCTCCCAGTTGAGCCTGGTCATATTGTTCGCCTATGGCGGGTGGCTATACGTTCAGGACCGCGTGGCGCTGGGGAGCGGATTGGTGGTTTTCGCCGGCTTGCTCCAGCAGTTCAATGGCCAGGTGGCCAACATCACGACCATCGCCAATTCAGTGCAGCAAAGTTTCACCGCGGCGCGGCGGGTATTTGAAGTGCTCGACACCGAGGCCGAAGTGCAAAACGCCCCGGAAAGCATCGTCCCGGCCCGGTTGAGCGGGCGCATTACTTTTGAAAAGGTCACGTTTGGGTATCAGCCCGCGATCCCGGTTTTGCGGGAGATCACCTTCGAGGCCGCCCCGGGGCAGGTGATCGGTATTTTCGGCATGACGGGGGCCGGCAAGAGTTCCTTGCTGGGCCTGGTCCCCCGGTTTTACGATCCGCAACAGGGGCGCATCCTGGCTGATGGCCGGGATCTGCGGGAGCTGGACTTGGACGCCTACCGCCGGCAGATCGGCATTGTTTACCAGGAGAGCTTTCTGTTTTCGAACACGGTGGCGGCGAATATCGCCTTTGGCAATCCGCACGCCACCCAGGAGCAGATCGAACGCGCGGCCCACGCCGCCTCCGCCCACGAATTCATCCGCGCTTTGCCGCAAGGGTACGAGACGGTGCTCGGCGAGGCGGGGGTCGATCTGTCCGGCGGCCAGCGGCAGCGGCTGGCCCTGGCCCGCGCGCTGCTGCTCGAGCCTCCCATCCTGATCCTGGACGATCCGACCGCATCGGTGGATTCCAAGACGGAGCAGGATATCGTCTCGGCGCTGCGCCAGGCCATGGCTGGGCGGACCACGTTCGTGGTGGCGAACCGGCTCAGCCTCCTGCGCCGGGCGGAGGTGATCCTGGTGCTCGGCCAGGGCCGGCTGCTGGACCGGGGATCGCACGCGGAATTGGTGCAGCGCGCCGGGCCTTATCGCGATACCGCCCTGCTGCAGCTGATGGATCTCACCGAACCGCTTACGGAGGCCGCATGAGCGTATCCGGAGCGCAACCTGGCCCGGCGGGCCGGCGGCTCAGCCAGCTGGAGAGCGCGCGCGAGGCCATCACCTATTACCGCCCGCTGGAGGATCGCGAGGCTGACCACGCCCCGCTCAGCGGGCAATGGATCCGCCGCATTTATGGCTACACCCGGCCTTATGCGGCCCGCCGCAACTGCCTGTTTTTCCTGACGCTGATCCGCGGCCTGCAGCTGCCGGTGCTGGCCTGGATGATCGGGCAGACCATCAACGGCCCGATTGCCGGGCGGGATCTGGGCGGCATTTATTTTCATGCGGGCCTCTATTTCGTGCTGGTCTGCGCCATGGTGGCCACGCTCTTTTTCCGCCAGCGCATGGCCCTGGAGCTGGGCGAGGCGGTGGCGCACGACATGCGGTCCGAACTGTTCCGCAAGCTGGCCACTCTGCCGATGTCCTTTTTCAATAAGACCAAGTTCGGCCGGATCATCAGCCGCCTGACCTCGGACATCGACAGCATCCGGATGGCCGTCCAGGACGTGGCCTTTGTGGTGACCATCCAGGGCCTGCAGATGACCGTGGCCGCGGGCTTGATGGCCTGGTATAACTGGCGGCTGTTCTCCCTGATGCTGCTGCTCGTGCCCATCATCTGGCTCGTGAACCGGAAATACCGGCGCGAAGCCAGCCAGCGTTTGCGGCAGGTCCAGGAGACCTGGAGCCGGCTCACCTCGACCCTGGCGGAGTCGGTCAACGGCATCCGCGTCACCCAGGCTTTTGTGCGCCAGGAGATCAATTCCGGATTCTTCCGCAAATTAGTGAACCTGCATGGGGAAAACAACGTGGGCCTGGCGCAGGCCTCGGCGGTCTTTATTCCCCTGCTGCAGATGAAAAGCCAGCTCTTCCTGGGGGTGGCGGCGCTGGCCAGCGGCTACGGGGCCTTGCGCTGGCAGGGAACCTGGCACATGGATTTCGGCGACCTGGTCATGTTTTTCTTCCTGGCCAACTTCTTTTTCGAACCGGTCCAGGTGATCGGCAACCAATACAGCCAGGCGCTCACGGCCATGGCTGGCGCCGAACGGTATTTCCGGCTGATCGATCTGCAGCCCGAGTGGCAGGATGCGCCGGAAGCCCGGCCGATTCCCCGCCTTGATGGCCGGGTGGAGTTCGACGGGGTGCATTTTGCCTATGAGCCTGGCCGCCCGGTGCTGATGGATATTTCCCTGGTGGCCGAGGCCGGGCAAACGGTGGCCCTGGTGGGCCACACCGGCAGTGGCAAATCCACCCTGGCCGGCTTGCTCCAGAAACTCTACCTGCCATCCCGCGGGCGGGTGCTGGTGGATGGGATTGACCTGCGCGAGGTGGCCAGCGCCTCGCTGCATTCGCAGATGGGGAGTGTCCAGCAAAACAATTTCCTGTTTGCCGGCACGATCCTCGACAACATCCGGCTGGCCCGGCCCCAGGCCAGCCTGGAGGAGGTGCGTGCCGTGCTGCGTTCCCTGGACTGCCTGGACCTGCTGGAGTCGCTGCCGCGCGGTTTGGATACGGAGGTGGGCGAGAAAAGCGCGGCGCTTTCGCTCGGGCAGCGGCAGCTCATCTGTTTCGCCCGGGCGTTGCTGGCGGATCCCCGCATCATCGTTCTGGACGAGGCGACGAGCGCGATCGACAGCGTGACGGAGGCCCGCCTCCAGCGCGCCTTGGAGATCCTGCTGCGCGGCCGCACCGCGCTGGTCATCGCCCATCGCCTCAGCACCATCCGCCAGGCGGACCAGGTGCTGGTGCTGGACCAGGGGCGCATCGTCGAACGCGGCACGCACACCACGCTGGTGGCCGCCGGTGGCACTTATGCCCGCCTGCATGAGGAATTCACCCGCCGGGACGGTCCATCCCGGCAGGTTGAAAATCAATAACCGGGCCTATTTCGCCGCGGCCGTGCGGACGGCGAGGCTGGCGAGGGTTTCTTTCAGCCTGGCTTCCTCCCCGGGATTGGCCGGGAGGGGGAGGTTCTGAATGGCCGGCAGGAGCTTGTCCCACACTACATTAAGTTCGGCCTGCATGTCGCGGGCGTCGGCGGTGATGGCCACCACGGCGTCCTGCTCGGGCAGGATGACGCAGAACTGGCCGTTGGCGCCATCGCCGCGGAAGGCGCCGTGGCGGCAGCGCCAGAATTGGAAGCCGTAGCCTTGGTCCCAATCCTTGGAGGGATCGCTCCCGTTGGAGACCTGGCGTGCGGTGGCTTTTTCAACCCAGTCCGCGGGCACCAACTGCCGGCCCAGCCATTGGCCTTTGCGCAAATAGAGCTGCCCGAATTTGGCGATGTCCTCGGTGCGGAGTTTCAGGCCAAAACCGCCGAAACTGACCCCTTGCGGACTCGTGCCCCACTCCGGATTTTCAATGCCCAGGGGCTCGAACAGCCGGGGACGCAGGTAATCCAGGACGGTCTGGCCGGCCGCCTTCTGGACGATGGCTGAAAGCATGTAGCTGCCCGGGGTGTTGTAGAGGAACAAGGTGCCAGGCTTGTGCTGCACCGGATGCGCCAGAAAGGTTTTGGCCCACGAGGCCGAATCGGTGAATTTGGCTTCGGTTTCATGGCCGCAGGACATGGTGAGCAGGTCGCGCACCCGCATGGCCTTGAGCTTGTCCGAGGGCGCCTCCGGGGCCTCCTCCGGGAAAAACTTCAGCACCGGGTCGTCGAGGCTCAACTTGCCTTCCGCGATCGCCAGGCCGGCCGCCGTGGAGGTGAAGCTTTTGCTCAGGGAATGCAGGACGTGGGGTTTATCCGGCGCTTCCGGCTTCCACCAGCCTTCAGCGATGACATACCCGTGGCGCACCAGCATGAAGCTGTGCATGGTGTTGACCTGCCGGTCGGCGGCCTCGATGTATTGGCGGATGCCTGCCGAGGAAACGCCCTGGGCCTCGGGCGAACTGCGGGGCAGAGCCAGATCCGCGGCTTGATTTCGAATGGGGGCGGCCCAAACCAAGGCGCCTGCCAGATACCATAGTCTTGATGCAAATTGGTGATTGAACATGGGCTCAATCAATATTAACCGGCGCGGTGCGAAGCAAGGCCGGAATTCATCAGGCCGGAATCAGCGGTTATTTTTTGCCGGTTTTGGTGTTCTTGGCCCGGACGCGGTCGAGGGATTCACGGCTCAGCAGCCCGGCCTGGAAGAATTGTTCCGCCACGTCCAATTGCCGCTGGCCCACGCGATCCGATTTGCGCCGGTTCAAGCTTTTAGGGAGCATTTCCAGGTTGGCCAGCTCGTTGCCCAGCTCGGGCGCCAGGCTGATGGGCACGATATGGTCGATCTCGGTGGGATCGCCCTCGTAGGGCCCCTTGGTCACCAGGGCGGCGTGGCCGCGGCGGAGGCTTTGGCGGCCTTCGGCGGTGAGCAGGCCCAGTTCGTCGGCGATCTTCAAATTGCGCAGCAGCGCAGCCCGCACGAGGGATTTGCGCGGCTCATGGGTGCCGTTATACAGCTGCGCGGCGCGGATGACGGTTTCGGGCGAAAGGGAGGAATGCCGGGTCTGATCCAGCCAATAGACGATTTTGTTCAGGCGCGCATTGGCGCCCCGCTCCCGCAAGGTTTCCAGCCGGGCCGGATCGCTGAGCTGGGAGATCGCAAAAACCGCCTTGAGGGGGACGAATTGCCAGGTGAGGAGGCCGAGCACCCCCACCAGGAGGGACAGGATGGCCATGGTTTTACCCCGGGGTTTCATCAGAGGCCGGTGGGGTGATCCAGGAAGGACCAGGGGAGCTTGAATTTGGCCGCCAGGTGCTCGCCCAGCGCTTTCACGCCCCAAGTCTCCGTGGCGTAATGCCCGCCATAGAAAACGTTGATGCCCAGTTCCTCTGCCTGGGCGAAGGACCAATGGGGGCCTTCGCCGGTGATGAAGGTATCGACCCCTTCGGCTGCGGCCAGGCCCAGCTGGCCGCCCGCCGCGCCGGAAACCACGCCGATCACCCGGCATTGCTCCGGGCCGCCGGGCAGCAGGATGGGGCTTTTGCCCAGCACTCCGGCCAGCCGGGCGGTCAAATCCCGCCGCGCAATGGAGGCGCGGACCTTGCAGCCGAGCGGCCGGCCTTTATCCAGGAAGAAGGGCTGGCGGTTTTTCCAGCCGAGCGCCTCGCAAAGCCGGGCATTGTTGCCCAGCCGGGGGTGTTCATCCAGCGGCAGGTGCGAGCTGTAAACGGCCAGGTTGTTTTCGATCAGCAACCGCACCAGCTCGTATTTCCGGCCGGTCCAGGGATGGCTGGGGGCCCAAAACAAACCGTGGTGCACGAGGAGCAAATCCGCCCGGGCAGCCACCGCCAGGCGGACGGTCGCCAGGCTGGCATCGACCGCGGCCGACAGCCGGGAAACCCGGCCGCGGTTTTCGACCTGGAGCCCGTTGGCCGCGCCCGGCCAATCCTCATGCAGTCCCGTTTTCAACAAGCCGTCGCAATAGGCAGTGATTTTTTCGAGCGGTACCGTGACCATGCGGGCCAGCGTGCCAGACGGCGGGCCGGTTGCCAAGCGGCTAAGCGGCATGCTCCAAGGCGCCTTTGTTTTTTTGAGCTTTTATGGCCCGGGTGGTTTGATTACTTTCCCGGGGTGGCACGGAGTCATAACCACACAGGCCCACGTTTTCCGGCGGAGCATCCTGTGCTCCGGGAGGAGGCGCATTGCCCGGGATCCCGGGATTGGATTGGCGGGCAGTGCTTACTGGCCATCGACATGCAAGGGCGCCCATGAATTCACAGATCACTTTAACCATCAAGGGCATGAATTGCCAGAATTGCCAGCGCCAGGTGAGGGAGGCTTTGGCGGACGTGCCCGGGGTGGGGGAGGCCGTGGTGGACTTGGAGCGTGGGCAGGCGGTTGTGAAATTGCATGGCCCGGTGCCGGTGGAGCAATTGATCGCGGCGGTGAAAAAGGCGGGATTTGAAGCCAGCCTGCCGCCCGCGGCGTCCTGGCTCGCGGTGTCCGGGATGACCTGCCAGAATTGTGTCCGCCACGTGCGGGAAGCCATTCAAGGCGTGGCGGGGGTGGCCGCCGCCACGGTGGACTTGGAGGGTGGGAAGGCCCAGGTGCGCTGGCAGTTGGAAGCGCCCCGGGAGCTGAACGCAGTGATTCAGGCCATCCAGGCCGCGGGCTTTGAGGCCCGGGAGATTTCCGCCGGGCAAGCTTCCCAGGCAGGGTCGCGGTGGTCCCCCGTGGCCGGGTGGCGGTTCAATGTGGTGGTGGGCGCCCTGGCCACGCTGCCCTTGCTCCTGGGGGATTGGTGGTTCCAGCTGGGCCTGACCGGGTGGTTCCGCTGGGCCAGCTTCGCGCTGGCCTTGCCGGTGCAGAGCCTGTGCGGCTGGCGGTTTTACCGCGGGGCCTGGAGCCAGCTCAAGGTGGGTGCGGCCAATATGGACACCCTCGTGTCGCTTGGCTCCACGGCGGCCTTCGCCTTCAGCGCCTGGATCCTGTTCAGCCGGCAGCCGATGCACCTCTATTTCATGGAATCAGCGGCCATCATCACCTTGATCAGCGTGGGGCATTGGCTTGAATCGCTGGCCAGCGCGCGGGCGGATTCCGCGCTCCGGGCCTTGTTGGATCTGGCGCCCCAAACCGCGCGCCGCCAAACCGCCCCCGGCGGGGAGGAATCCGTCCCGGTGGCCAGCTTGCGCCCGGGGGACCGGGTGGTGCTGAAACCGGGGGATCGCATACCGACCGATGGCGAAGTGGTGGAGGGGGGGGCGAGCGTGAATGAAGCGATGCTGACGGGGGAATCCCTGCCCGTGGCCAAACGGCCCGGGGACCGGCTCCTGGCTGGAACCTTGAACGAAAACGGTTCGCTGATCATGGCGGTGACGGCCACGGGGGAGGAGACGGCCCTGGCGAGCATCATCGCCGTGGTGCGCAAGGCCCAAACCAGCCGCGCGGCGATCCAGCGCCTGGGGGACCGGGTGAGCCAGGTTTTTGTCCCGGCCGTGGTGGTGATCGCGCTGGCGGCCGGTGGTTGGTGGTGGCTGGCGCCCGCCAGCGCGCGGGGGGTGCATGGCTGGCTGGCGGCTTGGCTGTGGCACGCCAATGTCCTGGCGGACCCCTTCGCCATGGCGGTCATGGTGCTGGCGGGAGTGCTCATTGTGGCCTGCCCGTGCGCCATGGGCCTGGCCACGCCCGTGGCGATCATGGCTGGCGCCAATGCGGCGGCCCGGAGAGGGATCTTGATCCGGGATGCCATGGCCTTGGAGAAGTCCGGCCGGATATCCGTGGTGTTGTTCGACAAAACCGGCACCCTCACCCAGGGGTACGCCGCGGTGGCGGCGGTGGAGGATGTCCGCCCTTCGGCCTCCCGGAAGCCTGCGCTGGAGGAAATCGTAGCCACCCTGGCCCGGCCTTCCCAGCACCCGTTCAGCCAGGCGCTCGCCCGGTTGGCGGCGGTGCCGCTCGCGGTGGAGGAGTGGCGGGAGTTCCGCGGATCGGGGGTGCAGGGCAGGCTGCGCCTCGGCTCCGCCTCCTGCCTGGTGCAGATGGGCTCGCTGAACTGGCTGCGGGATCAAGGGGTGGATTTCCAGGCTGCCTCCGGCTTTATCGAGCGGGCCGCCGGGGAAGGGTCCACCATCCTGGCCCTGGCCGGGGAGGGCCGGCTTTGGGGATTATTTGCGCTGCGCGATCCCGCCAAGCCGGGCGCCCCGGAGGTGGTGGCCCAGCTGGCCCGCCAGGGGAAAAAGGTGTGCCTGGTGAGCGGGGACAACCGCCTGACCGTCAACGCCATCGGACGCCAGCTGGGAATCCCCGCGGAGCACATTTACGCGGAAATCCGCCCCGAGCAAAAAGCCGCCCTGGTAAGCCAGCTCCAGCAGCAAGGGGAGCGGGTGGCCTTTGTGGGGGACGGCATCAATGACGCGCCGTCCCTGGAACAAGCAGACCTGGGCATCGCGGTCAGCAAGGCCAGCGATGTGGCGCGGGAAGCGGCGGACATCATCCTCTTGAAATCGGACGTGCACGCCATCCCCGAGGCTTTGGAACTGGCCCAGGCCACTTTGCGAACCATCAAGCAGAATTTGTTTTGGGCGTTTTTCTACAACGCGGCCGGCGTGCCCCTGGCCGCCTTGGGCTTCCTGAGCCCGATTTTGTGCGCGGCGGCCATGGGGCTCTCCGATTTGGTGGTGGTCGGCAATGCCCTCCGCCTGCACCGGTGGCAGGCGCGCAGGCACCCGGCCCGGGATGGATATTGATTGCCGAAGCGTCCGCCGGGAATTAGGCTCGGGAACCAGTATGACGCGACGAGAATTCATCCATGGGGCCATGTTAGCCGGTGGGGCTTCGCTGGCCATGACCGTCCCTCCAACCCAGGATGATGCCCCCGCTGGCGCGGTGGCTTCTGCCCGCCCAAAGCCCGCCGCGCTGCCCGATCTGCAGCCCGCGCAGTGGATTTGGTATCCTTCCGGCCGGTGCCTGCCCAACACTTTTGTGCTGTTCCGGAAAGAGCTGGAGGTGGCGCAAAAACCGGTTCGCGCGCGGGGCTGGATCGTGGCCGACAGCCGGTATCGGTTGACCGTCAACGGGGAGCGGGTGCAGTGGGGGCCGGCCCCGTGTGATCCGCGCTGGATGGAGGCGGATCCGGTGGATCTGGGGGCCTTGCTCAAGCCCGGGAAAAACGTGATCGGCGCCACGGTGCTCTTTTACGGCCAGGGAGACGGGACCTCGCCGATGGGCAAGGCGGGCTTCCTGTTTTGGCTGGAGCTGGAGTGGAGCGATGGCCGGAAAGAAAAGGTGGTCTCCAATGAAACGTGGCAGAGCCACCTGGCGGCGGCCTGGCCGCCGGGGCATTACAAGCGATGGTATCTGCGGGCCTTGCAGGAGGAGTTTGATTCGCGCATTTATCCGCACGGGTGGGATGCCGCCGGTTATGCGGCAGGCGAGGATTGGCTGCCCGCGATGCCCCTGGGCGGCTCCCCCAATAAACCTTCCGTTTGCACCAATTATCCCGAATACCAGCTGGATATCGGCGGTAATCCGGCCGTGGCGGAGCTGCGCCCGCGCAGCATTCCGCTGATGGTGGAGACCCTCGTGGCGGTGAAGGGGCTGGCCGAATCCGCCTGGGTGAAATGGATGCGTCCGCCGCGGGAGTATTTTGAGTGCCGGGTGCCGGGCGCTTGCCGGGAAGAGCGAAGCCCATCGGCACAGGCGGCGGGGCCGGGGAGCTGGCAGGTGGATTTGCCGGCCGCAGGCGGCAAGGCCAAGGAAACCGGGGCGGTGCTCACCTTCGAATTTGATGAGCAAGTGGTGGGCTGGCCGTATTTCACGATTGAGGCCGCGGCGGGAACGGTCGTGGAAGCCCTGGTCCACGAGGCGCACCAGCCGGGCGGGCCGGTCCTGCTGAACACCCATTTCGACGCCTGGACCCGGTTCATTTGCCGGGGCGGGCCGGAACGGTTTGAAACCTTCGATTTCGAGAGCTGCCGCTGGCTGCAACTGCATATCCATGGCGCGCCGGGCCGGGTGGTGGTATCGGCCGTTGGCTTGCGTCGGCGGGTTTACCCCTGGCCGGACCGCCCGGTGATCCTGGTGCGGGAACCAGCCCTGCAACGGCTGTTCAGCGCGGCGGTGAACACGCTGGACAACTGCGCCCAGGAGACGCTGGCCGATGGCATGGGCCGGGAACGCCAGCAATACAGCGGCGATTGCGGGCACCAGTTGCACGCCATTTACGCCGCCTTCGGCGAGCGGCGGCTGCCGGCACGCTATCTGGCCACTTTCAGCCAGGGGCTGACGGTGGATGGTTATTTCCTGGATTGCTGGCCCGCCTATGACCGCCTGGCGAGGTTGATGGAGCGCCAGCTGCAGCTGACAAGCTGGGGGCCGCTGCTGGACCACGGAGTCGGTTTCAATTTCGATTGCTGGCATCATTATCTATACACCGGGGATCTGGAGGCGCTGCGGGAGCCGTTCCCCCGGCTGCTGAAGTTCGCCCATTATTTGATGGGCCTGGTGGAGCGCAACGGGCTGCTGCCGGTGGAGAACCTGGGCATCCCCTCCGTGTGGATCGATCACAACGCCTATCTTAAAACCCGGCACAAACAATGCGCCTTCAACTTGTATGCCTCCGCCATGTTCAAGCATGCCCTGGCGCCCATCTGCCTGGCGCTGGGGGAGGCGGAGCGGGAGAAGGCCTTTGTGCATTTTGGAAGGGATCTGCAGGCCGGCGCCATCCGCCATTTCTGGAGCGTGGAGCAGGATTTGTTTGTGAACAACCTGCCCTGGCTGGCGGAGGAGAAACAGCCGCGCCTGTGCGACCGCTCCCTGGCCACCGCCATCCTCTTCAACCAATGCCCCCGGGGCCATAACCAGGCCGCGCTGGACGCCCTGGTGGCCTGTCCGCCGAGGATGGGTTTTTCGTATCCGGCCAATGCCGGCTGGCGGCTGTGGGCGCTGGCGCGAGGGGGGCGAACGGATGTAGTCATCAAGGATTTGCGGACCCGGTGGGCCACCATGGACTCCGTGCGCCTGAATAATACGCTCCAGGAGGATTGGCAGGCCCAGCCCGACTCCGGCGCCCAATGGAGCCATTGCCCGGTGGCGCCGTTGTTCGTGGCCTTCATGAATCTGGCCGGCATCCAGCCGCTGGAGCCGGGCTTCCGGCGGTGTGAAATCCGGCCGCAGCTGGCTGATTTGGAACAGCTGCAATTGGTGGCGCACACCGCCCCGGGGCCGCTGGGCTTCAAAGCGCAAGGCCCGCTGGGGAGCCGGGAGCTGGCCGTGGAACTGCCCGCCGGATGTGAGGCGGAATTGGTGGTGCCCGCCGGGGAGGAGCTGCCTTTGCCAAAGCTGCCGGTGAAATCCAATGCCGCGCTATGGCGGTATTCTTTGGCCGCGGGCCAGCGCCACGCCTTCCGCTTGAAAAAGGTTTAATCGGCCAGCCAGGCATCCAGATTGGCGCGGACAAAGGCGTCGTCGTTAAGGTGCGGATAAGCCCGATACACCCGGTCGATCTCCGCGGCCTGGCCCGGGCTCAAGGTTTCGGCGGGATCGAGGCACCAGATCCCTGCCAGCAGCCCTTGCCGCCTTAGCACCTCGTGCAAGCCGGCGATGCAGCCCGCAAAGCCATGGGCGGCGTCGAAAAAGGCCGCGTTGGCGTCGGTCACCTCCGTATTCAAGCGCAGCAATTCCGAGGGGATCGGGCCGGCTGGCTCCGCCACCGCCCGGCACTTTTCCAGCAGGCCCACCGCGGTTTTGGTCCATACCGCCCAATGGCCGAGCAGGCCGCCGGCCATTCGGCGTTCGGCCGGGCCCTGGCTGGTTTGGAAACGGAAAGGAGTCAGCAGATCGAGCACGATTTGGTCGTCATTGCCGGCGTAGAGGGCCACCTCGTGCCGGCCGGATTCCACCGCCGCGCGGACCACATCCTGGGTCTGGTAGCGGTTGAACGGCGCGATTTTGATGGCCACCACCGGTTCAATTTCCAGGAATTGGCGCCAGAAGGAATGGGACAGCACGCGGCCTCCCACCGCGGGCTGAAGGTAAAAACCAAAGAGCGGGATGATGGCCGCCACGGCGCGGCAATGGGCCAGCAATTCGGCTTCAGTCGCCTGCTTTAAAGCCCCCAGACCCAGTAGCCCGGCGTCGTAGCCGAGGTGGCGGGCCAGGGTGGCTTCGGACACCGCCTGCCTGGTTGGGCCACAGAGGCCGGCGATTTTGAGGGGGAAATGATCCGCGGCTCGATCCGCTGTGGCGCGGGAAATCTCCTCGCTGGCCAGCTGCAACAGGGGCTCCAACAGGCCCACGGCGGGATCGCGGATTTGAAACTGGGTGGTGTGGACGCCCACCGCGATTCCGCCGGCGCCAGCGGCCAGGTAATACCGGAGCAGGGCGCGCTGCCGGCGGGCATCCAATTGGCGCCGCGCGTCCAGGGCCAGGGGGCAGGCCGGGATCACCAGCCCGGAGCCCAGGCGCCGCCGGATCAGCTCAATATTTTCCATCGCGCACCTCGAAGTGAGTCGGCCTATGGAGCGCGGCCCCGCCCCGCTTCACCCACTCGGCGATCCAGCGGATCAATTGGCCGGCGTCAATCCGCGGCGGGCCGAACCATTCTCGCAGGCGGGCGGCATTGCTGAGCAATGCGGTGGCGGCCTCCTGGCCTTGGAAGCGCACCTCCTTCCCGAGCTGGCGGCCGAATTCCAAGGCCACCTCGCGCACGCTCAAAAGCTCCGGGCCGGTGAGGTTGACGGTGAGCGCGGGGGCCGCGGCCCGCTCCAGCAGCAGCAAGGCCAGGGCGTTGGCATCCCCCTGCCAGATGATGTTGAACCAGCCCATGGCCAGATCGATGGGTTCGCCCGCCAGCACCCGGCGCGCGAGATCCACCAGCACTCCGTAGCGCATTTCGCAGGCGTAATTCAGGCGGATGAGCGCCACCGGCAGCTGCGCCGCCTGGCTGTAATATTCAAAGATCCGCTCGCGCCCCAGGCAGCTCATGGCGTATTCCCCGGCGGGCCGGGGGGGATCCTCCTCCCGGGATCCGCCGCGGCCGGTTTCCGACAAGCCATAGACGTTGCCGGTGGAGAAAGCCGCCACGCGGCTGTCGCGGTATCGGCGGCAAACCAAACCGGGGAGGTGCGCATTCAAAGCCCAGACGAGCGGTTCCTGGCTGGTGGCCCCGAATTTCATCCCGGCCAGGTAAACCACCTCGCTGGCTGCGGGCAGGCCGGCCAGGGCGGACTCATCCAGCAAATCGCAGGCGATGGTGTGGACCCCGCAGGCTTCCAACGCCTGGCGTTTGCTGGCATCGGAAAACCGGGAGGCGGCAAAGACGCGCCGCCGGCCGCCCGCCAGCTGGCAGGCCCGCCGGGCCATGCGCGCCAGCGACGGCCCCATTTTCCCGCCGGCGCCCAGGATCATCACGTCCCCCTCCCGGCGGCCAAACCCCTCGATCAGCTGCTCCCAGGGGGTGCTGAGCCGATCCTCCAATTCCTCCAGCGAACGGATCGATCCGGGTATGTCGATATGGTCGGGCATTTTGCTCGCCGGCCACTATCCGCCGGGGCTGTTCGTGGATCAAGACCAAACCGTGGCGCCGGCGAACGAAGCCGGTTCGGCTGGGGGGGCGGGATTTGGCGGCTGGCCAAAATCCGGGCGGACCGTGTAGGCTGGGGACCATGAACGCCCCTTTGCAACTGCGGGTGATGACGCCCGGCGATCTTTCCTTCGCCGACCGCTTGCGGGACTTGGCAGGCTGGAACCAGACCGTCGAAGATTGGCAGCGGTTCATGGCGGCCGAGCCGCACGGTTGTTTTGTGGCGGAGTGGGCTGGCGAGCCGGTGGGCACCGCCACCACGATCACCTACGGCCTGGAGGTGGGGTGGATCGGCATGGTGCTGGTCCATCCGGATTACCGGCGCCGGGGGATTGGGGGGGCGCTTTTGGAACAGTGCCTCACCTTTTTGCGGAGCCGCGGGATGGGGTGCATCAAGCTGGATGCCACCCCTTTGGGGAAGACGGTCTATGACCAGCTCGGTTTTCAGGATGAATGGACCTTTTCCAGGTGGGTGGCGCCGGCCGCTTGTGAAGTGCCGGCTGGCCCGGTGGCTGGAATCCGGAATTGGCGGGCGGGGGATCTGGACCGGATTGAGCTTCTGGACCGGGCCGCCTTTGGCGTGTCCCGGCGGAAGGTGTGGAGCGTTCTGGCCCGGCAGAGCCGGAGCGCGCTGGTGCTTGAAAGCCCCGCCGGGGGTCTTGCGGGGGCTGGCCTTTTACGGGCGGGATCCCGGGCCGGTTATCTCGGGCCGGTGATCGCCACCCGGCCGGAAATCGGCGGGCAGCTGGTGCGGGCTTTGATCACGCTGAATCCTGGCCGGGAGATTTACTGGGATCTGCCGGATCAAAACCAGTGGCTGATCGAGTGGGCCCGGGCCGCCCGCTGCACGGTTCAGCGGACATTAACGCGCATGCGCCTCGGCCCCAACCGTCAGCCCGGCGCAGCGCTCCAGCAAATCGCCCTGGCCGGCCCGGAGATCGGGTAGGCTTGGCGGAGGGCCGCCGCCTCACTTGGAACCGCCAAAGGTTTTCTTTTCCACGTAGGCCAGGATGAAATAGGTGGCCGCGCCGATCACCGACAGCGCCAGCGTGAACAGGCTGTAGGAAATCGGCCAGGGGATGTCCTTGGTCATCATCGAGAACTCCGACATGCCGCCGATGCTGGCCAGCACGTTCAGCGGCATGAAAACGACGTTGATCACCGTCAAACGCTTCATCAGGACGTTGAGGTTGTTATTGACAATCGAAGCGCGGGCATCCATGAGCCCTGTGAATACATTCGCGTAAACCTGGGCCTGCTCCAGGCATTGCGCGTTTTCGATGGCGAGGTCATCCACGAACTCGAGCATCTCCGGGGAAAGGCCGGCGGTCTGGCTGTTTTTGGCGTTGGCCTTGAGGCGCTCCACCACGCGGCCATTGGCGCTGATGGCGTTGACATAGTAAACCAGGCTTTTTTCGATGGTAAACATCAACAGCAAGTGGCGGTTCTCCATGGATTTGAGGATCTTGCTCTCCAATTCGTCGGAGATGTCGTTGATCACCTGCAAATGGGAGATGAAATGGGCGATGCACACGGACAAAATCCGGAGCATGACCATCTGGATGTTCTGGACCTTGCTGAAGGAGCGGCCCTGCAGTTCGGCGAATTCGGCGGGCGCCAAAATCACCAGGGCATCCTTGAACAGGAAAAGCCCCATCGAATGGATGTGGAATTGGAAATTATCCGCCGCCGTGTAGCACTTGGGGTGCTTGAAAATCATGGCCAGGTGGTCGTCCTCGATTTCCAGCCGGGGCAATTCATTGGGATCGAGCGCGGACGCCAGGTTATGCGTGTTGATCCCGTATTGGCTGGTCAGCCGGGCCTTTTCCTCTTCATTGGGCTGCACAAAAAGCAAGATCGGCCCGAGGCCATCAGGTGCTTCCACCACTTTACCCTGCTCGATTCTGTAGGTCTTCAGCATGGTTCCTCCCATCCGGGATCGTATAGGTTTTGCCCGCTTCAAGGCCGCCACTGCCGGCCAATTCAATTCAGCTTGCACGGTCAAATTAACCGGCCAGCGGGGATTCGTCCAGTTTTCAGTGCGGGAACGGGCGGGGCGGGTGGAATGCCCTGCGTCCAGGCTGGGCGGCCCCTTTTTCCCCGCCGGCCGGGTGAGGTTGAGCTCCTGCGGCAGGCCGCGGGCGGGCCAAACGAAAAACCAGCGGGCGGCAGGCGCTGCGCGCCGGAGGTTCTGTTTTTGAGTCAATTTGCTTGAGGGCCGGGGCGGGAGGGCGTAGCTTCGACCTTGTTCATTCACGGGCTGCCACAACCATGGAGGGCAGATCGGTGGATCAACGGAGAAAAAACAAATTAAATTAATTGAGTATGAATGGATTAACTCGCCGTCAATTTTTGGGCCGGGCCGCCACGGCTGCGGGCGCCGCCACGTTCGCGTTTCCCTATGTGGGCCGGGTCTTGGGCGCCAATGAACGCATCAATGTCGCCTGCGTGGGTGTGGGAGGCAAAGGCGACAGTGACAGCAGCGACGCTGCTGGCTGTGGGGGCAACCTGGTGGCCATCTGCGATGTGGATCTGAACACCTTGAAAAAGAAAGGGGAGCGCTTCCCGAAGGCCAAGCAATACCAGGATTTCCGGAAGATGCTGGATGAGATGGAGAGCGAAATCGATGCGGTCACCGTTTCGACGCCCGACCATTGCCACGGCTCGGCGGCCATCCGGGCCATGCGCATGGGCAAGCATTGTTTCTGCCAGAAACCGCTCACCCAGACGGTATGGGAAGCGCGGACCATGCGGCAGCTGGCCAAAGAGAAGAAGCTGGCCACCCAGATGGGCAACCAAGGCAGCTCCGAGTCGGGCTTGCGCCGGGCGGTGGAGGTGATCCAAAGCGGCGTGATCGGCAACCCGCAGCAGTTGCATGTCTGGTCGAACCGCCCCATCTGGCCCCAAGGGCTCAACCGTCCGGCGGGCTCGGACCCGGTGCCGGATAACCTGGATTGGGATCTGTGGCTGGGGCCTGCGGCCAACCGGCCTCACAAGAAGGGCGTTTACCACACCTTCAATTGGCGCGGTTGGTTCGATTTCGGCACCGGCGCCTTGGGCGACATGGCCTGCCACACGGTGAACATGCCCTTCCGCGCCTTGAAACTGGGCTATCCCAGCGTGGTGGAATGCGAGTTGAATTCCCGGTTTTATCCGGAAACCTTCCCCAAGACCTCCCGGATCCGCTTCGAATTCCCTGAGCGCGAAGGTTTGCCGCCATTGAAATTCTGGTGGTATGACGGCAATCCGGACGATGCCCTGAAACCGCTCCGTCCCGACGCCGAGGTGGCCAAGGAAATCATCGGGATGATGGGCAAGCTCCCGGGCAGCGGAGCTTTGATCGTGGGCGACAAGGGTAAATTGTTCTCCCCGGATGACTACGGCGCCCGCTTCTACGTCTGCCTGAAGGGCGAGGATGAATTCAAGGCCAGCGACAAGCATCCCGCCTGCTCCGAAAATGCCGTCCCCCGCTCGATCCCGCGCTCACCCGGCCACATGCGGGAATGGTTCAACATGATGAAGGATGGCACGCCCGCCTATTCCAACTTCGATATCGCCGCCTACCTGACGGAGATCATCCTCCTGGGCTGCATCGCGCTGCGCGTGGGCGAAGGCAACCGCATGGATTGGGACGGGCCCAACATGCGGTCCACCAACCTGCCGGAAGCGGCCAAGTTCGTGAAACGCGACAATCGCCCCGGTTGGGAATCGTAATTCCGAAAACAATTATTCACTGCGAGGCGTCCCATCCCCGGGACGCCTTTCTTATGTACGCCAAATCTGAAATCTGCCATTTGGAATCTGGAATCTATCCCGTTTGGCTTGCTTCCAAGAGGCCGCACCGGCCAAGGCACGTAGCCCACTGTAGGCCGGATCCCCCGATTTTTCTCCGCCCTCTACTCTTCGTTCCCGGCTTTTCCGACCTCGTACTTCGGACCTCGGGACAATTTGAGCCAACAAAATTCAGCGCAATATTTCACACCCAAAAACCTGTGTTTGCAGGCCTTTTTGCGTTTTTCCCCGGCTCGTTAATTATCTTTCTCACACCCTCTGGCGAACAACTATGCAAGTAGTGTGGTTTTTTTCGATTTGGACCGATTCTATTATGACCCCTTTTACCCAAAGCAATTTTACTTACAGAACGAAAAGGCACTCGGTAGTCGGGCCTAGTCCAGCTTTGCAATGGGATTCGGCGGCTATGTACTTACTAATATCATTTCTCCTTGGGCATGTCGGAGACGGTGTCTCGGCGGGCATAGCCGATGGCGTTCTGCCGGTTTGTCGTCACATCAGATCCGCTCTCTTGGCCCAGCGTTCACGGCATCCCAGCCTCAGTTTTCGAGGCCACGCAAACGAATGTCCTTCATACTACGCGGCACAAGGATTGCAATACTGCCAAGAAACATAAAACACAGAATCACATCCGCCGCCACAGTCAACTGGGCACGCGAGAGGTTCAACCATACAGCCCAGTGCCCGAAGCATTTACAATATCCCCTAAACCCGACGACCCATAATCCAAGCCGATACATTCCAAACACAAGGCTTAACCACAAGACAACCCGAGCTCGCGAGGCATCCGTAAAACCGTACTCAAGGTATAACGCCACACCTAATTCTGCCAAACCCGCAACGACCAGGAGTTGCCTAGCCCTACCTTCGCAGGTTTGAGAGGGAATGGTGGTGACAAGGAGTTAAAAC
>CAYPCQ010000066.1:0-49011 GCA_964409245.1 uncultured Verrucomicrobiota bacterium | reverse complement strand
GGAGGTCAACAAAACAAGTTAGCGCTTATGGGGCATCGCCCTGGGTTGTTGTCAACTGGAATATTATCTGCCCAAGCCCTGAAAGGGCGGGATAACCCTGCCAATCCGGTCCATTTTGTGCCCTTTGCGCTCTTTCGTGGCCATTCCCTTTTCCCTCCGTGAATCCCCTGTGGGGTTGGCGATCCCATCGCGCCCTCGGCGTTCCTCAAAAACGCGGACGGTGACGGTTCCAAATTATGGAGCCGATTCGGGCTGGCCGGATATGGTGATTCCCGAAATATATGCCATCACGAATTCGTGCGGCGCCTGGTTGCCCTCGAATGAGGCTGGTCTTTTTATGGAAGCAACGGGGAATAACCGGGGGGAAGCCACGCGTCAATCCACTCCAGCCGCCATGGCCGGGCCGCCCGCCACCACGATCGCCATCCTTGGCCCTTGCCCGGCCGCGGGTGCCCAATTGGCAGGCCGGATCGGCGTTTTGGATCGGGGCTGGCAGCCCGTTTGCCATCCTGTTTCGGGCGAGCTCCCGCCCAATCTGGGCGCCCAACCGCCGCACCTGGCGATCATCTGCCACGGTGAGCAACTGCCGGTGGTCGAGCACTGGCTCCCCAGCCTTCGCCTCCGCACCGCCGCCTTGCCCATTCTCCTGCATGGGGATTCGCCGGCCGGCAGCCTTTTAATCCCTTGCAAGCAGCCTAAACGGGGGGGTGGCAATGGCGAAGACCCGCCAGCGGACCATTCGTGTGCCTGTGCGGTCCGCAAATCCCGGGTGTCGAGTCTTGGGCGGATTGATTCTGGTTTGGCATTCGCCAGTGCCAGATCCGCCTCGTTACCTCGGCGGCTACCAGCGTTGGGCTCTTCTCTGCAACGGAAGTGTTCGCTAACCCAAGGCGGGTAGCCGCCGACGTAAGAAGGCGGACCCGGACCATTCGTATGCCTGTGCGGTCCGCAAATCCCGGGTGTCGAGTCTTGGGCGGATTGATTCTGGTTTGGCATTCGCCAGTGCCAGATCCGCCTCGTTACCTCGGCGGCTACCAGCGTTAGGTTTGCGGATGCAACGGGATGGATCGCGCATCCAACGCGGGTAGCCGCCGAGGTCAGGAGGCGGACCTGGACCATGCGCCTGCCTATGCGATCCGCAAACCCCAACAGGCTGCGGGCCTTGCGTGGATTGCGCCAGGTTTGGAAATCGCCTGCGGTGAATCCCCTCGCCCCGCTGGCGGGGAGGGTGCTGGGTGAGGGGAGGGTGCGGCCACCCCCGGCGTCCAGCAAAAGCCGGAGGATTTCCATGAATAAGTGTCTGCATAGTCCTTTTCGCTACTGTGGCCAAGCTATTCTGCGACGGCAAAATCGCGTTTTTGCCGTCGCGAAAGTTGGAGGAAATTCTTGCACACGCCAAAAGCACGGCCTAATGATGGGCCGGTAGCAGTTAGTTATCCCACCGGTGCCAGTGTTTTCAGGGTCCGGAAGAGGGGTGTAGGGCATAGGCCGGTGGCCGCTGGGTGGCATGGCAGAAGGGAATGCGGCGCGGGTGTTGGCGGATGCGCGGCCATTGGGGAATGCTGGCAGCCGCACTGCCGGTCTGAATCACAACCAGGGAAATAGCATGAAAAAGTCATTCTTGTGTTGGGCGGGATTAGCCGCCTTGGGTTTGGGTCATCTACCGGATCTGCACGCCCAGCGGGCGGCGGCGGCCTGGGCCGCCGTGGACACCGGCGGGGTGGTGACGAATATCACCGTCAGCGCCGGCGGCGCGGGCTACCTGGCCGCCCCGGGCATTGTCCTTGGCGGCGGGGGCGGCTCCAAGGCCACCGTCCGGGCGGTCGTGGCCAATGGCTCTGTGGCCGCCATCCAGATCCTATCCGGCGGCTCTGGCTATACCAACGCCCCCTCGGTGGGGATCGATCCCCCGGAGGCGCTGGTGACGGTCCTGGGCTTGGGCCGGGGGGCGGCGCTCACGCTGGCGGGGGAGATCGGCTCCACGCAGGAGGTGCAGGCAGTGGAAAGCCTGGGGGGCGGCCAGGCGTGGGCCACGGTGAAATCGACCGTGCTGACCAACGGATTGTGGAGTTTCCAGGACACCAATGCCAGCGCCGCGGGCCAGCGGTTCTACCGTGCAGTGGCGCAGGGCGGGGCGCGGCCGGCCACACCGGAGGGGATGGTCTGGCTGCCGCCGGGAACCTTCAGGATGGGCAGCCCGCTGGCCGATCCAGACTACCTTGCCAACGAAGGGCCACAGACAGAGGTCCGGCTCACCCAAGGCTTCTTCCTGGGACGGAAAGAGGTCAGCCAGGGGGAATATGCCGCTTTGATGCGGAGCAATCCTTCGGCCTTCGCCGGGGACAGCAACCGGCCGGTGGAGACGGTGAGGTGGCGGGAGGCCACAAATTATTGCGCCCGGCTCACGCAGCGCGAGCAGGCGGCGGGGCGGATCCCGGCCACCTGGCGCTACCGGCTGCCCACCGAGGCGGAGTGGGAATATGCGGCCCGGGCCGGCGGCACGAACCGGTTTGGTTTCCGCGAAGAGGAAATCTATGAAAATGCCTGGCTGGCTGGCAACAGCTTGGGGGCGCCGCACCCAACAGGAGCGCAGCGGCCCAACGCCTGGGGGCTTTACGATCTGGCGGGCAACGTGGCGGAGTGGTGTGCGGATGCCTGCGGGGATTACCCCGGCGCGGTGGTGGTGGATCCCCAGGGGGCCACCCAGGGCCAGGCGCGGGTGGTGCGGGGCGGGGGTGGGGTGGCCCCGCGGGCCTTCTGCCGGGCGGGGGCACGGGATGCGCGGAGCGGGGCGGATTACCGGGACGCCTGGGTCGGGTTCCGGGTGGTTCTGGCCCTTGCCCGGGCAGAGACTGCTGTCGATCCGGCCGCGGCAGGCAGCACCATCAGCGGTTGCGTGACCTTCAAGGACAGCGGTTTGCCGGCGCCCGGGGTGGCGGTTTACCTGGTGGATACGAACCAACTGCCTGGCTCCAACTACTGGTGGAGCAGCCGGCAGGGCTATTTGGCGGCTTCCATGACGGGGCAGGATGGGAAATATTCATTCAGCGGGGTCAAGGCCGGCAATTATCTGCTGGCGCCCATGAATTGCAATCCGTCCATGGAAGGCCGGTTTTTCTTCGATGAACATTCCGATTCCCCGCACCTCAGCCTGGCCCATGAGTCCCGCACGGTCAACTTCGTGCTGGAAGATTCGGGATTGTGGGAGACTGGTGGCAGCTACGTCTCCGAAATATATCCCATCTCCTATTTGATGCAGCCGGATCAATTCGATCCAGAACACCTCGCGGAAGTGGCTTTCCGGCTGTTGAATCCGAAGCGGGCAGTGGATGAATACCTGAAGGGCCAATTGGCCAAGGAAACCTTGGCTTTGCTGGCCTCCACCAATGCGGTGGCGTGCGCGGCGGCGCTGGCGCGGGATTTCAACCAGCTCATCCTTGGGCCGGAATGCATTTACGAGCCGGACCGTTTCGCCGACGTGGCGTTGCCAAAAAGCGAAACCGACCTTTTGAACTCCCGTGGGCTGACGACCCGCCAGGTCCGGTGGCTGAACCGGCAGCTTGTTTATCGTGCTTTTTACCATGTGGAATGGAAAGCCACCAAGCGCCTGGACTCGGTGGATCTGAACTTCCGGGCTTGGTGGTTAATGTTTCCTCACTGGGCAGGGAACGACCGTGTCTATGCCTATAACTCCGAGGTGGAGCCTTATCCCATAAAAGTGGAACGGCGTTATGGGTATGCGCTTTTAGGCATCTATTGGGAGGATAACTGCCTGGCTTTTAACCTCCGGCAGAAGGACTCTTCAGCCACGGAAACAACCCTGAGTGTGTGGGCGGCATACTGGCCGCTGTCGGTCACGCCGGCCACAATCACATACGAGTGGGATTTGGAAACCCAGGAATTGGTGCTGCGTTCTCCCACTGGGCGGAGCGATTACATCATATGGAAGGTGCGATGAGGCGTCCTGGCAACGGCCAGCTGCACAAAGTTCTCCCTTGCCTGGCCCGGCCACGGGGCTTGGAACCAGCCAACCCAACAAAATTATGAAACCATTAACCATTCTTACTGCGGCCAGCCTGATGCTTGGCCTGATGAGCACGGAATCCCTTTTCGCCCAGCGATCCGCTTTGGCTATCGCTGACTTGGGCGCCAGCGGAGTGGTCACCAGGATCACTGTCACTGACGGGGGAGCTGGCTACACCATCTCCCCAGGGGTTACTATTGGCGGCGGGGGCGGCTCCGGCGCGAGCGCGCGGACCAGCATACTCAATGGGGCGGTGGTGGAAATCCAGCTGGTTTCCGGCGGAGCGGGGTACACCAACGCCCCTTCCGTGGCCATCGATCCGCCCGACATCCCGGTTTCCACTCTGGATGTCCGCCTGGTTCCCCAAATCACGCTCCACGCTGAAATGGGATCCACCCAGGAGGTGCAGATGGCCGGCGCGCTGCAGGGCAGCCCGGCCTGGGTCAGCCTCGGCTCCGTGGCGCTGGCCAATAGCTTCTGGTTTTTTTATGACACCAACGCCAGCCCGTCCAGCCAGCGCTACTACCGCGCCGTGGCCCGGGGCAATGAGCGGCCCGCCACGCCGGCCGGGATGGTCTGGCTGCCGCCCGGCACGTTTACGATGGGCAGCCCGCTTTCCGACCTGGATTATATTGCCAATGAGGGTCCGCCAACTGAGGTCCAGTTGACCCAGGGCTTGTTCCTGGGCCGCCACGAAGTAACCCAGGGGGAATATGCGGCGGTCATGGGGGCCAATCCTTCCACCTTCACCGGTGACAGCAACCGGCCGGTGGAAACGGTAACCTGGGCCGAAGCGGCAACTTACTGTGCCAGGTTGACCCAGCGGGAACAAGCGGCGGGGCGGATTCCGGCCACCTGGCGCTACCGGCTGCCCACCGAGGCGGAGTGGGAATATGCCGCCCGGGCGGGCGGCACGAACCGTTACAGCTTTGCCGAGGCGGAGGCCGATGGGAATGCCTGGCAGGCTGGCAACAGCCGGCAGGCCACCCACCCCGTTGGCCAGTTGCGGCCCAATGCCTGGGGCATCTTTGACCTGGCAGGGAATGTCGCCGAATGGTGTGGCGGTGTTTACGGGGATTACTCCGGCGGGGTGGTGGCGGATCCCCTGGGGGCCTCAGCGGGCCAGGCCCGGGTGGTGCGGGGTGGGAGCGGGGTGGCCCCGCAGGCCTTTGGCCGGGCGGCGGCGCGGGACGTTCGCCAGGGGACGGATGTTCGGGACGTGTGGGTGGGCTTCCGCGTGGCACTGTCCTATGCGCGGCCCGTTCCGCTGGTGGACCAAATCCCCGTGGGCGGGGCCATCTCCGGATCGGTGCGGATAAAAGGCGCCGATTTGCCCGTGTCCGGGGTGATGATCTATTTGGTGGACACGAACCATCCAGTCGATTCCGGCACCCTCCAAAACAACCGGCCAGCCATCGTGGCCGCCACCGTCACCGGGCAGGACGGGCGCTATTGGCTTGGCAGCGTGAAACCAGGCCATTACGTCGTGGTGGCACAGAAAGCCGATGCGGTGGGCAATTGGCCGATCATTCCGGAGGATTCATCCAATTCTCCAGTGCTGATTTTGAGCAATGAAACGCGGACCGTGAATTTCACCACCGAGGATCCTCTATTGTGGGAAACCTTGCGGGATCCATTCCATGTATACATCCACACCATTGCCTATTGGTTCCAAGCGGATCATTTTTACACCAACAAGGCCCTGGCCCTGGCCGCGCGCATCAGATCCTCCACCAACGCCCCGGAGCAGTATCTGCGCGGGCAGTTGCCGGCTGAAACCCTGGCCCTGCTGTCCGCCTCCACCAACGCCGGTGCGGTGGCGGCGGTTCTGGCCCGGGACTTCAATCAAATTATCCTCAACAGCAAGGGGGACATCTACGATGGCAAGGCCCAGCTCTGGCTGGCCCCGGCCGATACCAAGGCGCCTCAAAATGTGGAGATGTCCACCCGCCAGATCCGCTGGCGCAACCGGAATTTCCTGCAGAGCGCCTTTACCAACGAGATCATGTCGATCCAAAAACAGGTTTCTGAAATCACCTGCCTGCGCCGTATTTGGATTTTATGCTTTCCGCTCTGGGTCGAATACAAGGAAGGCGACATGTGGTATCACGTATTGAGCAAATCGGGTTCCGATGAGGTGACCCGGCAGGATATATACAAGGGCGACTGCCCCTATGGCGTTTGCTGGGGCGTTAGTACCTGGGATAATTGTCTTTCCTACGCCATCGTTCAAGAGGATTCGTTCAGCCGGCGGGAATACATTTGGAGTATTTTTTGGCCGCTCGGGGCAACGCCTGTGGATATTCATTACGAGTGGGATATGGAAACCCACGAGCTGGTGCTGCGCTCTCCTGCCGGCCGGACCGATCATATCATCTGGCAGGGAAGATGAGGCCAGCGGGGTTCACTTTTGGTGGCAATAAAAACGTATCGAAGCCAATAGATATGAAACGAAAAATAATGGCAATATTATGGGTGGTGGCCGTTTTGGGCCTCGGCGCCGATAAGCCCTCAGCCGCTCAGCGGATGGCGGCAGCGGCGGCAGCTGTGGCCGGCGGAGTGGTCACGAACATTACCGTGATGGAAGGCGGCACGGGCTATGCCGTGCCTCCCCTGGTTACGATCGGGGGCGGCGGGGGTTCCGGCGCGAGTGCCCAAGCCAGCGTGGCCAATGGCTCGGTGGTGGGCATCCGGCTTCTTGGCGGCGGCAGCGGGTACACCAATTCCCCAGCGGTGGGGATCGATCCCCCGGAGGCGGCGGTGGCCAGGCTGGGCCTGCGCCTGGCGCCGCAGGTCACGCTGCTGGGTGAGCCAGGCTCCGTCCAGGAGGTGCAAGTGATTAATGCGGACGATCCCGCCCAAGCCTGGACCAGCTTGGGTTCGCGGCTGTTGACGAATGGGGTTTGGTCCTTCTATGACACCAACGCCAGCCCCGGCCGGCAGCGCCGGTATCAAGTGGTGACGCGAGGGGTGGATCGGCCGGCCACCCCGGAGGATATGGTTTGGCTGCCGCCGGGATCCTTTCTGATGGGCAGCCCGCCATCCGATCCCGACTATGTTGCCGATGAAGGGCCGCAAACCGAAGTCCGGTTGACCCAGGGGTTTTTCCTGGGCCGCCACGAAGTGACCCAGGGGGAATATGCGGCGGTCATGGGGACCAATACCTCCACTTTTGCCGGTGACAGCCAGCGGCCGGTGGAAACGGTTACTTGGGCGGAAGCGGAGGCTTATTGCGCCAGCTTGACCCAGCGGGAACAAGCGGCGGGGCAGATTCCAGCCACCTGGAGCTACCGGCTGCCCACGGAGGCGGAGTGGGAGTATGCGGCACGGGCAGGCAGCACGAACCGGTTCGCGTTCAGTGAAGCGGTGGCAGGCGAGCATGCCTGGCAGGGGGGGAATGGCCAGGAAATCACGCGCCCGGTGGGCCTGCTGCGGCCCAATGCCTGGGGCCTCTACGACCTCGCGGGCAACGTGGCGGAGTGGTGCGCGGATCTGTATGGCGATTACCCGGGCGGGACCACGCTCAATCCGGCGGGAGCGGCGGCCGGGGCCGCCCGCGTGGTGCGGGGTGGCAGCGGCGCGGCGCCGCTGGCGTTTTGCCGGCCGGCCGCCAGGGCGGCGCGGCGCGGCGCGGCTTGCCGGGACGCCTGGCTCGGATTCCGGGTGGCGCTGGCCTATGCGCGGGCCGAACCGACAGTGGATCCGGCGGCGGTGGGGGGCACGATCTCCGGAACCATTTCGCTCAAAGATAGCGGTCTGCCGGCAGCCGGGGTGGCGGTTTACCTGGTGAATACGAACTATCCGGTGGATGCCAATATCCTCCAGAACAACCGGCTGGCGATGGTGGCGGCCTCGACCACCGGGCACGATGGGAAATACTTTTTCACCAACCTCAAGCCCGGGAGCTATGCGGTGGCGCCCATCAAGACCGCCCCCACCGGGACTTGGAGGATTGACCACGACGGCCTCTCCGATCCGCCAGCGATGGCGTTGAAAAACAACGAAATCCGGGCTGTGGACTTTGTCGCGCAGGATGTCTCACTGTATGAGGGCGGCCAATTCAAGGTCACGATTTGGCTGGTGAATGTCCCCACCAATATAAACCACGATGTCATCCTTATGGAGCAAAGCCGGCGGCAATGGGCCGTCTGTATTCCATTTTTCGGGTCTTCGGTGGAGGCAAAGCGGTCCGTGGTCCTCACCGGCGAGCCAGCCCGGGATACCCGGGGGTGGGCGTTGGAAAAGTTCAGCCTGTCGGCGGACTATGGCTGGACCTGTGTGTGGTACACCTTGGATAACAGTTTCCTCCTGCGCCTCTCCTGCAACGGAGTGCGCTGGGAGCGCTTGCTGATCCTGCCGGTCACCGGATGCCCAGCCGACAATGTTTTTTCCTGGGACTGGAACACAGGCGAATTGAAAAACACTTACGCCAGCCCGGAAGATGGCGGCCTGGTTTGGGTTTCTCCAGGCACCTTCTGGATGGGAAGCCCCGTCACCGAAATTGGCCGCAATCCATTGGTGGAGGGGCCAACCACCCGGGTGACCTTGCCTCAGGGCTTTTGGATGGGCAAATTTGAAGTGACCCAGGGCGAATATTCGGCGGTGATGACAAACAATCCGTCCAAATTCAAAACGGATGGGGACATGAGCTTCCCTGTGGAGTCCATAGATTGGAGCCAGGCCAGGCAATATTGTGACACCTTGACCAGGCGGGAGCGCGCGCTTGGCCGGTTGCCTGCCGGGTGGCAATACCGGCTGCCTACTGAAATCGAGTGGGAATATGCCTGCCGGGCCGGCAGCACGACGGCCACCGCCTTTGGTGACAGCCTGGGCGCCTTCCAAGCCATTTTTAATTGCGAAAAGCCCTACAATACCGGCGCCTGGGGGGCGGCTCCGACACGGCCGGCGCCGGTGTGGTTCCAGTTGTATCGGCTCATTCCCTACCCTTTGCCTCCTAATGCCTGGGGCTTGTATGGCATGCACGGCAATGTGGCGGAATGGTGCCTCGGCATCGAGCCTTTTTACTATCCAGGCACTCCGGTGGCCGGCCCTGCCGGCTGGGGGGCGCCTGTGCTGCCCACATCCCGCGGCGGAAGTTTCCTGAGTCCTGGTGCCGATTGCCGGTCGGCGGCCCGTGCCTGGGAAACGACTACCGACCGGTTTTTGCCGGAAACCGTGGGCTTCCGGGTGGTGCTGAGCCCGATTTCCTTTCCCTGATGGTTATTAGGCTTCCCAATGGCCTGCCATAGAGGAGGGGGCGTGGCTTTTTGTGCCGGCGGTGGTGGGAAAAAATGATTGTGAGATCTAATCAGACTTGAACGTATGAACGTGAAAAATTACCTGGCTTGGAATCGGGCCTTTGCCCTGGCCTTGTTAGTCTTGGCTGATCCTGATGCCTTGCATGCCCAGCGGGCAGCCAAAGCCGTGGCGGACGTTGGCGCCAATGGGGCCGTCACCGGCATTGTGGTCACCGATGGCGGCCAAGGCTACACAAGGCCGCCGGGCATTGCCATTGGCGGCGGCGGCGGATCCGGGGCCGCTGCCCTGGCTGTGGTGATCAATGGCTCCGTCTCCAGGATTCAAGTCCTATCCGGCGGCGCCGGCTATGGCAAGCCGCCCGCCGTGGGCATTGCCCCGCCGGATATGACGATCTCCGTGCTGGGCCTGCGCCGGGGCGCTCAGGTCACCCTCTTGGGCGAACTGGGTTCCACCCAGGAGCTGCAGCGGGCGGATGCTTTCGATGGGAGCCGGAATTGGACCAGCCTGGGTTCGGTGGTGCTCACCAATAGCACCTGGTCTTTCAGCGATACCAACGCCAGCGCCACCGGGCAGCGCTATTACCGCGCTGTAGCCAGGGGGCCGGAACGTCCGGCTGCACCCCAGGACATGGTCTGGCTGCCGCCGGGTTCCTTCCTGATGGGCAGCCTGCTTTCCGACCCCGATTATATCGCCAATGAAGGACCCCAAACGGAGGTCCGGCTCACTCAGGGCTTCTTTTTGGGGCGGAAAGAGGTCAGCCAGGGGGAATACTGGTCCCTGATGGGGACCAACCCCGCCACTTTCACTGGCGACACCAACCAGCCGGTGGAAACAGTGAGTTGGGCGGAAGCCGCCGCCTACTGCGCCAAATTGACCCAGCGGGACCAGTCGGCGGGCCGGATTCCGTCCACCTGGCGCTACCGGCTTCCTACAGAGGCGGAATGGGAGTACGCGGCGCGGGCCGGCAGCCCGGACCGGTTCAGTTTTGGCGAAGCGGAGGCCGGTGAAAATTCCTGGCTGGCGGACAACAACCAGGGCATGACCCATCCGGTCGGCCTGCTGCGGCCCAATGCCTGGGGCATCTATGACCTGGCGGGCAACGTCGCCGAGTGGGGCATGGATGTGTACGGGGATTACCCCGGCTCGAGGGTGTTGGATCCCATGGGGGCAATTGCCGGGCTTTGCCGGGTGGTGCGGGGGGGCAGTGGCGCGGCGCCATTGGCGTTCTGCCGGGCGGGGGCTCGGGATGCGCGGAGCGGGGTGGATTACCGGGACGCCTGGTTGGGGTTCCGGGTCGCACTGGCTTGTGCGCGGCCGGAGCCTGAAGTTCAGCAAACCGCGGTGGGTGGCGCCATCTCAGGGACGGTGCTGTTCAAGGACAGCCGCCTGCCCGTGGCCGGGGTGGCGGTTTACCTGTGTGACACGAACTTTCCGGCCGATACCAATAACCTGCAGAACAACCGGCCGGGTTTTATCGCGGCCACCCTTACCGGCCAGGATGGCAGATACTTTTTCAGCAACGTGAAGCCCGGCGGCTATGCCGTCGTTCCCATGAAATCGGCGGACGGCCTCAGCTGGCCAATGGAGCCGGAAGGCCAGCCAGGATCGCCCCTGGTGGTGTCCAGCCAGGATCAACAGACGGCCGATTTCTCGACCCAGGATCCCTCATTATTTGAATTGGAAAAATTGCATTACCTGGTCGATATATATTATAATACTAATCATTTCACGAACACTTGGAAATTATCCATAGAGCGACGAAGTTTCTGGTTGTTTGGATATTTTATTTACTGGCAGCCGATCCCTGAACAACAATACGAATTGGATGCCAGGCATGTGGTCCATGGCCTGGCCCGGATTCGGATGACCTCCACCTACGGTTATAATTTCGGTTTTTATGGCTTGGAAAATGCGTATGTTATGTATTTGGGCCTCGTTCCATATCCATATTACCGCGTGGGTCGCATTGAATTTCCCATCACTGGCTGCCCTGAGTATTCGGTGTTTTCCTGGGACTTGACCACATTGGGTGCGCCTTGCCAGCGCCGCCCGAGTCTGGCCGCGCCAGACGCCGCACCGGCCGGACAGGTTCAGTTTCCAGGCCGGTTCAACGCATCCTGGCCGGCAGTGCTGGGAGCGGAAGGTTACGTGGTCGAAGTTTCGGCCGATGGCACTTTCACGGAAAACGACGGCCAGCCCACCGCCTCCATCGACGCGGGCGCCACCAACCAGTGCCCCGTTCAATGGGCGGCCACCAATGCCAGCGCCCAGCGTCCTTACTATTACCGGGTCATTGCTTATAACAGCTATGTGTTCAGCAGCTCTTCCCAGGCCATGCGGATCGGATTGGACGCCGTGGCAGCCCCGGCCGTCCAGCCCGCCACCCAGGCGACCGTGGCGGGTTTCACGGCCAACTGGTCTCCTTTGCCTGGCGCCCAAGGGTACCGCCTGGACGTATCAACCAATGCCGATTTCGGTGTTTGTTTCGTGCAGAACCAGGACGTGGGCAATGCCACCAGCTTCAGCGTGACCAATCTGCCGGCCGGAGGGGGCCGGTTTTTCTTCCGGGTCCGGGCGGTGGCGGGGAATGTGGTCAGCCCTGATTCAGCCGTCAGCAGCGCGATGCTGCCCGGGCTGGCATGGATTCCGCCGGGGGCCTTTGTGATGGGCAGCCCGGATGGCGAGCCGGAGCGGTTCAGCAACGAAGGCCCGCCAACCACAGTCACTCTGACGCGCGGCTTTTGGATGAGCAGATACGAGATCACGCAGCGGGAATATCTGGCGGTTCTCGGCGGCAATCCCAGCTATTGCAGCGGGGATTTGGATCGGCCCGTGGAGTCCGTAAGCTGGAGCGAGGCGAAGGATTATTGCGCGGGCCTGACCGCGCAAGAGCGTCGTGCGGGGCGGCTGCCGGCGGGATACGTTTACCGGCTGCCCACGGAGGCAGAGTGGGAATATGCCTGCCGGGCGGGCACGACTAATAGGTTTTCTTATGGGGATGATCCCGATTATTCCGGGCTGGCCCAATATGCGTGGTATGGCCGTCTGGGGGGAAACACAACCCATCCAGTGGGGGAGAAAAGGCCGAATGCCTGGGGGTTGTATGACATGCATGGGAATGTCGGGGAATGGTGCCTGGACTGGGATGGGGCCTACCGCGGTGGCAGTGTGACCGATCCTGCGCCCTCGGCTGGATCAGGCCCGGTGGCCCGCGGGGGAGGGTGGCAATACCCTGGCAGAAGTTGCCGGTCGGCATTCCGGGATGGTTTCTACCCTGGGTTCAAGTCCGACTATTTGGGTTTTCGGCCGGTTTTGGCCCCCGAATAAGCTGGCAGGGATAGCGGGTGGGCAGCGGGAGCGAGCGGGGTGCCATGAGCGAAGAGCGAAGACCCGTGGGGTGTGCCATCGCTGGATCGTCAGAGGGAATCCTGGCGGGTGGCAGGGTGCCTGCCCGTCCGCAGTGAATCCCCTCGCCCCGCGGGCGGGGAGAGGTTGGGATGGGGAGGATTCCTGCCACCGTGGCGTGTAGTATTGCGCACCGAACTGGTATGGATATATAACTGTTTAATATTTTATTACCGGGTGATTGCTTATGGGGACAATGTATTAAGCCCGTATTCCGCCGTGGCGCGGGTGGGGCTGGGTCCCGGCCTGGTGGGGATACCCGCGGGCACGTTTACCATGGGCAGCCCGGACTCGGAGCCAGTTTTTTTAGAGGAGGAACGGCCACAGACGGAGGTGAAGTTGACGCGGGCTTTTTGGATGAGCCGGTATGAGACAACGCAGGAGGCGTATTTTTCGGTGATGAAAACTTATCACTCTCGTTTCACAACCAGAGACTATAAGTAACAACCAATCGACGTGGACCTAAGCCGTCCGGTGGAGCGGGTGAGCTGGCAAGATGCGGCTAATTACTGCGTGGCGCTGACCGGGTTGGAGCGCCGGGCCGGGCGTTTCCTGCGGGCTGTGTTTACCGGCTGCCCACGGAGGCGGAATGGGAGTATGCGTGCCGGGCGGGGACGACGACACGGTTCAGCTATGGGGATGATCGCGACTACTCAAGCTTGCGGAATTACGAGTGGTATTGGGATAACAGCAGCTACCAAACCCATCGAGTGGGGCAGAAGAAATTGCCCAATCCGTGGGGCTTGTATGACATGCAGGGGAACGTATCGGAGTGGTGCCAGGACTGGTATGGCACCTATCCTGGCGGAAGCGTGGTTGACCTAAGAGGGCCGGGTGAGGGTTCGTCCCGCGTATGGCGCGGGGGTAGCTGGGACCAGGCCGGTGCTTTCTGCCGCCCGGCTGTCCGGGGCGGGTTCGATCCAGGTATTCAAGAAGCCAACATGGGGTTCCGCCCGGTATTGGCCCCAGAGTGACATCGGCAAGAGCGGAAGAGGTGGGAACGGGTAGCGGAGGGGGCGGCGTGCAAAAAATTCCGTTGCAGGCTCATCCGGGCGGGCAAGCGCCGGTCTGTGCGAGCCGGATCGGGGGGGCTCCAACCCCATGGAAATCCAAATCAGCGCAGGTTGAGCATCAGCCAGCGCAGGACCAGGAATTTGCCGAAGATCCAGGCGGTGGCAGCCAGGGCGATATACGGCCCGTAGGGGATGCGGGTGGACCAGGGCACCTGCTTGATCCGGTAGTAAACGAACTGGGCCCCGCCAAACAAGGAGCCCAAAGCGGAGCTGAATATGAGCGAAAAGAGAACCCCCTCCCACCCGAGGAAGGCGCCGATGGCGGCCATGAACTTCACATCCCCGAAACCCATGGCCTCCCGGGGCACCACCACCTGGTCGGTCACCACCACGAGTTCCTCCTTCACCGCCTCCGGGTCGATGATCTCCTCGCCGATCCGCAGGCTGGATGGCCGGAGTTCCACGGTCACGTTTTCAAAGGAGCGATCCCCCAGCCGGGCGGAGGCGGCCTGCACCACGATGGTGTCGGTTTTGCGGTGGAAAATTTCCTCGTAGGGGAGTTCATGGCCGGGGAATTTCAGGCTGTTCTCGCCAAAGACCACCTGCGATCCCGGCTCCAGCTTGACCTGCTGCCGCCCGAGGAACAGCTTGCCGATCTGGAGGATCGCATAGATCAAACCGCCGCCCACCAGGATGCCCAGGAAACTGCGCTGCATCGCCACCGTGGCGTCGCGGGTCTCGTGCAGGCCGGGCGCCAGCGCCGAGAGGAGGAAGCCCGCGGCGATGCCGCCCAGAGTGATTTCGTCCGGGATGATGAAAAATTCCAGGTCGATGAAAGTGGCCACGATGAAGCCCGCCAGCACGACGCAATAGGCCAGGGCCAGCGGCGCGGAAAGCCGGCCAAAACGGAGCCAGCTGCCGAGGAAGAGGGAGGCGGTCAATAATTCCACGAGGAAATAGCGGGGGGCGATGGCCGCCCGGCAGTGGGCGCAGCGGCCCCGCAAATAAACCCACGTGATGAGCGGCATATTCAAAAACCACGGGATGTGGTAATTGCAGGACGGACAGTGCGAAGGGGGGGAGACCACGCTTTCGCCCCGGGGCATGCGGTAAATGCACACATTGAGGAAGCTGCCGACAAGGCTGCCGAACACAAAAACCACCACGGACCAGAAATGAAAGGGCACGGCGGCCCATACCTGGCGGTCAAACATGGCCATATACATTCTCCTTGAGGGCCTTGCGCATGAGGTCGATGGGCGCGGGCCGCCCGGTCCAGATTTCGAGCGCGCGCGCGCCCTGGTAAAGCAGCATGCCCAAGCCGTTGGCGGCCTGGCAGCCCGCCTGGCGCGCTTTGGCCAGGAGCGGGGTTTCCGCCGGGCGGTAGATCATATCGTAAACCGCCCGGGCTCGCGGGAGCGGGAAAACCGCTTCGTCCAAGGGCAGGGCGTCCGAGGCTTTCAGGCCCAGGGAGGTGGCATTGAGGATCAAGTCCACCGCCCCGCCCGGATAACCGAGCCGGGTTTTCACCGAGGGGTATAAATGGTTGATTTCCCGGGCCACGGTGGCTGCTTTTTCGGCGGTGCGGTTCACCAGCCAGAGGCGGGAGGCCCCTTCCGCGGCCAGTTTGAGCGCCGCCACCCGGCCCGCGCCACCGGCCCCCAGCACCACGGCGGCGAGGCCCTCCAGGCGGAGCCCCAGGTCTTCCTCGAGCGAACGCGTGATGGCTTCGGCGTCGGTGTTGAAGCCCTGGGAACGGATTTCCAGCGCCGCGGATGGGTCCAGCTCACCCAGGGGCCGCCATTCCCCCGAGGGCAGCCGGCCTTCGAACCGGACGGTGTTCACCGCGCCCCAAAGGCGGGCCGAATCATCCAGCAAATCCACCCGGTTTACGGCCAGCAGTTTGTGCGGCACGGTGAGGTTCAGGCCGATGAATTTCATCGCCCGCGCGCCGGCCAGGGCTTCCCCCAGCAGGTCCGGGTGCACCTCGAACGCCAGGTAACGCCAGTCCAAACCCAGGCCGGCCAGGCCGGCATTTTGCATGGCCGGCGAGGCGGAATGCCGGATGGGCCAGCCGTAAACGGCACAGTAGCGGGTGCTGGCATTGATGGCGCTGGCGGATTCCGGGTGCATGATCAGCCACGGGGGCAAACGCACACTGGCGCCGGCATGGCGGGCGCCATGAGCGCGATCCGCCTGCAGGTGAGGGTTGTCGCCAGTGACATCATACGCTGCCTATTTTCTACCCGGTTATTGGCGCTTGGCAATTCAATTGCCGGGCGCGCGGCGACCCCCGGTTCCGTGGCCACTTGAGGCTGGCACCCGCCGTCCGCATTTGCGGAAGCGGGCGTTCTCCGCTATTTTCGGGAGGTAAAAACCGAAAGCGGCATGAAAAATTGGACGATGCGGGCCAGCCTCAACCACCAATCCCACCCACGAGGTGATGCCGGCCGCCGGAACCTGGATCAACTACGGGACTCCGGTAGCCGGCTATTCCACCCGGATGCCCCTGGATCCGGGTGGAAAAGTTTTCATCCGGATCGCTGTCCAGTAGCCCCGGCGGCGGTTCAACGAACTTCCCCGGGGATTCAACCGCTGCGCAGCGCGAATGCAAAATCCCCGCCCCCGGGGGCAAGGATATTTTCATTTTGAAAAGCCGATGGCTGTGCTAAGAAGATCGGCCATGGTTCAAAAGCGGGCAAGATGGGTTCGGCAGGCTCCAGTGGGACCGCCAGGATGGCTGCGAGCGGCGGCGGCCTGGCTGGCCATGGTGGTTTGGGTGGCAGCCGCCAGCCCGGAATCTGCCGCCGCGGATCAGGCGCGCGAAACATGCCGTCAGGAACCCGCTCTGTTTCGCCAGGAATTTGCCCGGCTCAAATTAGCGGCTCCTCCTGCCTGGCACGCGGCGGAAATATTCCTTTACCGGTGGGATCTGGAGCCACCTTGGCCCGGGCCCGCATCCTCGATCCCAGGGCAGCGATCAGAGGCGCTGAAAACACCGGCGGCAGGCGCCCAACCATAAGGAAATAGCATGGTAACAAGCGAAATCTCCCTGCCGGTACACCTTGCCCAGCTGTTCCTGGGACTGGCCCAGGCGCTGGGTATTTTGAAAACCCGCCCGCATGGGCTCAGCCTGGAATGGGAAATCAAGGAGTCCCTATTCAAGACTTGGAAACTGGGGTCCAACGAAACCCACATCGCCTATTCGGACCTCTCCTCCATCGACTTCCAGGCGGGCTGGTTCAAGCATTGGATCACCCTGCGGACCGGCAATCTCCGCGCCCTGCACGGCATCCCGGGCAGTGCGGGTTGCGAATTGCGGCTGCGGGTGGCCCGGCGGGACAAGGCAGCGGCCCGCGAATTGGTGTCCGCCGTCAACCTGGAGCTGCAAAGCCAGAGCATGCAAAAAATGATCCAGCAATTGGAAAATCCTCCCCGCCTGCTTCCATGAACGCCAAGCACCATGGAATAGTGAAAACCGCCCGCCGATGGGCTTTGTTCCTGGCCCTGGCAGCCGCCTGGCCGGCTAATAGCTGGGCTGGGGATGTCGTTTACGAAAACACGGGCGCCCAGGTATCCGGCATGGAGCGCACCTTGAACGAATACGGTGAGGATATCACCCTGGCCAGCGGCCCCAAGCGGGTGGTCACTGAGTTTCTCTTTAAATACTACCTGGGCGGCGCCATATCCGGCGCCGAAACCGTGCAATTGCGGTTTTATGCACCAACCAACCAGGCCCCCGGCAGCCTCCTGTTTGACAGCGGACAGCTGGCGTTGACCAATGGCTATGGCCTCGTGGCCGTCAACCCCGGCGTGGAAGTGCCGGACACCTTCATCTACACGGTCCAGTTTCAAGCCGGCACCGGGGCCATCGTGGGCTTGGTCATCACCGGGCCGCCCACGGTCGGCTCCAGCGGGAATGCGTTTTGGATCTGCGGACAGGATGGCTGGCGGCAATACCTGTACTCCGGAGGCGCGCTGCCGGCCAATTTCCATGTGCGGGTGAGCGCGGCCAATCAGCCGGATGAGAAACCACCAGTAATCACCCGGCAGCCCCGGAGCTGGGACGTGACGGCGGGCGCCAACCTCGCCCTCCAGGTCTTCGCCACCGGCAGCGCTCCGCTGGCCTGCCAATGGCAGCGCTCCGGCGCCGATATTCCGGGCGCCACCGGTCCCGTGCTGGCTTTCCAGCCGGTGGAGGCTGGCCAGGCTGGCGTTTACCGGGTGGCGGTCTCCAACGCTTTCGGGCTCACGCTCAGCGATCCCGCCAATTTGTATGTCAGCCCGGTGGTTTACGGCAGCGCCGTGTATGACAATACCGCCACTCCCCTCAATTTGGATTTTTATTCTGCCACCGAATTCGGAGATCAGATCACCCTGGCGGAGCCATCCGGCCAGCGCGTGGTGACCTGTTTCAAATTCGGCTACACCTGGTCCACCAACGCCACCGGCAACGAAGTGGTGCGCCTGCGTTTCTATGACAACCAGGGCTTCAGCAACGCCCCGGGCAAACTCCTCTATCAAAGCCCGCCCCTGGCCGTCACCAATGGCAGCCACACCATCAAAACCTATCCCAATCTCGCCGTCCCCGACACCTTCACCTGGACCGTGGCGGTGGACAATTCCGAGGACCGGATTTTGGCGCTCCGGTGTTATGATCCTCCCAGCCTCGGATCGGCGCCGGCCTCTTACTGGGAACATCAGAGCCAGGTCTGGACCCTGCGGACCATCAACGGGGTCCAGGCGAATTTCAACGCCCAGGTGATCGCGGATTATGACCACACCCAGCAGCCGCCCGGCATTCTCAGCCAGCCCTTGGATACCCTGGCCACCAATGGCTTGCCGGCCGCGCTGGAGGTGGAGCCGGGCGGGACCATTCCCCTCTATTGCCAGTGGTGGTTCAATGGCCAGCCGATCGGGGAAACCAACCGCACCCGGTTGCTGTTCCCCTCCGTATCCACCAATCAGGCCGGGCTATATTGGGCGGTGATCTCCAATGCCTTCGGCGCCGTCACGAGCCGGGTGGCGACCCTCGCCGTCCTCGCGCCGCCGGTCATCACCAGCCAGCCTTTATCCCAGAGCCTTCTGAATAGTGGCCAGGGGTATTTGAGCGTGGCCGCCTCAGGCACACCGCCCCTGGCCTTCCAGTGGCTGAAGGACGGCGAGGTGCTGGCGGGCGAAAACCGGCCCCAGCTGCTATTCCGGATGGTGGATGCCAGCCTGGCGGGCACTTACCAGGTTGAGGTGTCGAACCTGGCGGGGACGGCCGCCAGCCAGCCCGCCCGGGTGGAAGTGGCGGATCCCGCCGAAAACCAGGTGGCCTATGACAACCTCACCCATAACCTTGAAAAAATGCGCAGCACCATCAACGAAGTGGGCGACCAGGTCACGCTGGCAGGCAGCGCCCTGGAACGGTATGTCACCGAGTTCAAAGTGCGTTATTACCTGGATTACCACGCCACGGGCGCCGAGACGATACGTGTCAGATTCTACGACGCCACCGGCCCGAAAGGCGCACCCAAAAACCTGCTTTATGACAGCGGCCTTTTGCCCGCGAAATCCGGCACGAATGACCTGGTAATCACCCCGGGGGTGGAGGTGCCCGGCGAGTTTGATTGGACCGTCAAGCTGGGTGGCGTCTCCGAACAACGCCAGGCGGGATTGCTGTTCTACGGCCCGCCGGCGGTGGGCGCCAGCGCCACCAATTTTTGGGAGCGCCTGGATGGCGTATGGTCGCTGCTGTCTCCGAATGAGGTTGCCGGCACGAATTCACTGGGCAATTTCGGGGCGCGGGTGACCGCCGGACCCCGGCCGGGCGCCCCTGCGATTCTACTGCAACCGGCCAGTCTGGAGGTGGTGGCGGGGCAGGAGGCGTGGTTTGGTGTCACGGTCCAGGAAACCCAGCCGCTGCAGTACCAGTGGTTCTTCAATGGCGAGCCGCTGGCGGAGGCCACCGGAAAGTTTTTGACTCTGCCGGCCGTGACAGCCAGCCAGGCGGGCCTTTACCACGTGGTGATGACCAACTACACCACAGGCGCCACCAGCGCGCCGGCCTCCCTGGCCGTGCGGATTCTGCCACCGGTGATCACCCTCCCGCCTGTGAATCTGGCCGCAGCCTGGCATGGCTCGGCGGTCTTCGTGGCCGGCGTTTCCGGCACAGCACCCATCGCCTGCCAGTGGCTGCTTAACGGCTCCATCCTGCCCGGGGCCACCAACGCCACCCTGGCCCTGGCCAACCTGGCCTTTGAACAGGCGGGTGTTTACACCTTCTCCGCCAGTAATTCCGCCGGGCTGGCGCAGAGCGAAGCGGTGCTTTCCATCACCGACCAAACAATGATGGCCGGCCTCCTGGTGGCGGGGGAGCCGGGCGCCCGTTTCCGGATCGAATACCAGGAGGTGATCGAATCCACAAAGGCGTGGAACCTGCTCGACACCCTCACGCTCACCAATCGCCAGCAATGGTATTTCGACGCCCAATCGCCCGGGCTGAACCTGCGGTTCTACCGGGCCATCCAGCTGCCTTGACCGCTGACCCGCAACCATTATTTGATGGCCCTCGGCGTTTGCCTTTTGCTCCCGTTCCCTGCATTGCCACCGCGCCGTGCGCAAACCTGATTTCCTCAAATTCAGGCTTTCATTCCGGCGGTTGATGCTTATGGTGCCCCCATGTCACCCGGCGATCCAGTCAACCATGACCAGCTGTTCAAGGAACTGCTGCGGCTGTTCTTTGGCGATTTCGTCGATGCCTTCCTGCCTGAGGCCGCCCAATATCTCGATAAAAAGTCGGTCCAGTTCCTCGACAAGGAGATCCTCGGACTGCCCCAGCAGGGCGAGCGGCATGTGGTGGATCTCGTGGCCAAATGCCAGTTCCAGGGCACGCCCGCCTGTTTCCTGGTGCACATCGAAAACCAGGCACAGAAACAGGCGGAATTCGCGGGCCGGATGTTCCAATATTTCTCACTGCTGTATCAGAAACACGGCCTGCCGGTTTACCCGGTGGTGGTTTTTTCCCACCCCAGCCAGGCGGCCGAACGGGACTTTTTACAAATCTCCCTGCCCGACCTCACGGTGCTGCAATTCCGCTTCAAGGTAATCCAGCTGGCGCGGCTTTCCTGGAAGGATTTCCTCCAACAGAAAAATCCGGCGGTGTGCGCCTTGATGTCCAAAATGGGCATCAGCAAAGAGGAGCGGGTACGGGTGAAGCTGGAGTGCCTGCGGATGCTGCTGACCTTGAAAGTGGACCCGGTGAAGCAGCATTTCCTGGGGGTGTTCATCGACACCTACCTGCGGTTGAACGAAGCGGAGGCATTGCAATTCAAGGCCGAGGCGGGTAAATTACTGGCAGTTCAGGAAGCAAAGAAGATTATGAAATTGATGACATCCTGGGAAGAGAAGGGAATGGCCAGAGGCTTGGAAACAGGCTTGGCAAGAGGTCTGGAGACAGGCTTGGAGCAGGGCCGCCAGGAAGGCCGAAGGGAGGGGCTTCAGGAAGGCCAATTGGCCGTGGTGAACCGGTTGCTGGAGCGGCGGTTTGGGGTGTTGGCGCCAAGGATGAGAGCCAGGCTGAAAAAGCTATCGAGCGGGCAATTGGAGGGCCTGACCGATGCCCTGCTGGATTTCCGTTCCAAGGCCGATCTGGATGCCTGGTTGGTCCAAAATGGCTGACTTGGCGCGGCCATGAAACAGGCCCAGCGGTGTTCCTGCATTTGGATCGGTCGTGCCGGCTGGGTTTTTTTCGCAAGCCGCGAAGTGGGTAAAAACCCACGGCTACCGTCAGCGTTCGCTTTCCATTTTGTGCCCTTTGCGCTCTTGCGTGGCCATTCCGGTCCCCCCCTTGAAAACCGGAAACCGGAAATCATTCTCGGCCATTGCACACCCTCCCGCTTACGAACCTGGCCGCGGCCTGGCACGGCTCGGCGGTCTTCGTGGCCGGCGTTTCCGGCACAGCACCCATCGCCTGCCAGTGGCTGCTTAACGGCTCCATCCTGCCCGGGGCCACCAACGCCACCCTGGCCCTGGCCAATCTGGCCTTCGAGCAAGCGGGTGTTTACACCTTCTCCGCCAGCAATTCCGCCGGGCTGGCGCAGAGCGAAGCGGTGCTTTCCATCACCGGCCAAACAACGATGGCCGGCCTCCTGGTGGCGGGTGAGCCGGGTGCCCGTTTCCGGGTCGAATACCAGGAGATGATCGGATCCACCAAGAGTTGGAACCTGCTCGACACCCTCACCCTCACCAACCGGCAGCAATGGTATTTCGATGCCCAATCGCCCGGGCTGAACCAGCGGTTCTACCGGGCCATCCAGCTGCCTTGACCGCTGACCCGCAACCATTCAACTGGATCAGCCGCCCGCCCCGCGGCGCTGATTCTCTCAAATCCATGCTTTCGTTCAGGCTGTTGATGCTTATGCTACCCTCCATGTTACCCGGCGACCCAGTCAACCATGACCAGCTCTTCAAGGAACGGTTGCGGCTGTTAAATCGGTGGAGCCGGTGATGTATTGCCAAGGCTCCCGCGAGAGGTGCCGTTCGCAATAGCCCTTAAACAACTCGCTTTCAGCGGGCAACAAAAATTTTCCCGGCTCCAAAACCAGTTCCAACCGCCGCCGATTCATCACGTGGGCCAGCAGCAATTCGGCCTCCAAGCGGGGCGATTCCAGCCCCGCCGCCCGGAAACGCCCGGTTTGGGCCAATATGGCTTCCAATATTGCCACTCCCCCCAGCCTAAGAGCGGGAGCAGCCAAAGCCATGATCTTTTGCGTCCGGGTGGCAGATTCCTGCCTTGCCGTGGGGAGCTGAATGGCCTTAATCGGGCAATTGCCAATAACACTGAGCCACCAGGGTCATTTTTCAGTTTTTAACCGGGTCATATTGACTAATGGCAAACATCAGGTAATCTACAACAACTTGTTCAAAGGGACGAATTTTGGATGGCCGTAGCCACCATACCGAGAGACGTTAGTTGAATCGCTGAACCCTTTGGCAGCGAAAAGGTATGTTTAAGATTGTACGAGCGCGCATCCCGCTCCTGGCCGCCATCACCCTGGTGTGCCTGGGAACAGCGGTATATTTGGCCATCGATTTGAGCCGGTCTGGCCGCAAGGAGGTCATCAGCCAATTCAAGGCCATGCAAGTGCTGCTGGCCCAGGAGGCGGTGCATGAACTGACCGGTTACCTGCGGACGTGCGCCCAGGATTTGAGCGCCCAGGAGTCGCTGGCGGCGTCCCACAACGCCGGGCAATTGGGTGAGGAAATCCATAAGTTCTACCAATTATCCAAGCACTCTCCTCCGCTGTCCATCCGCCTGGTGAACGACCAGGGATCGGTTCTCTTTTCGACCAATCTGGCGGGGGGCACGCTGAATTACTCCACCAGCGAAATGCTGGATTGGGCCAGGAACCGGGAAAACCAGGGCCAGTTTTTCATCACTTCCCTGGTGCAATCCGGAGTTGAGGAGGCTGGCCCCGCGGTGCCCCGGTTTTTCCTGATGGGAACCCCGGTTTACCGGCCCCATCCCAACGCCCCACCCGGCCGGGGAAGGCGCGCCTGGGCGGGCATCCTGGTGATGGCGCTGGACTTGCCTTCCGCCATCACCGAACACCTGGCGATCCTCAGCCCCGCCATGTCCCAACGGGTCTGGATCATGAACCGGGATGGAACGATTTTGCTGCAGTCGGAGCACCCCAAAATGGCGCGGGAGAACATCCGGCGGGTGGCTCCGGCCTGCACCCACTGCCATGATTCGTTCGACTACGCGGAAAAAATGCTGGCCACCCGGAAACCGGATACCACGGAATACCAGTTGCGGGGCGGCCCCGTGAAACTGGCTTCCTACGCGCCGTTGAACTTCGCTAATGCGGAGTGGATCGTGGTGGTGAATGTGCCCCAGGCGGAGGTGACGGCGTTTCTCAACAAGAATTTTGCCAAAACCCTGCTGCTGCTGGGGATTTTAGGGGGAGGCATCAGCCTGGCGGCCTGGCTTTTCCATCAAACCAACATCTCCAAGGTCCGCGCCCAGGAGGAGGCCAGGCAATGGCAGGGGAAGCACCGTCTGCTGGAGCAAATCCGGCGGACGGAAGAACGCTACCGCGCTTTGTTCGAGCAATCCCCCGACGGGATTGTGATCATCGATCCGAAAACCACCCTGCCGATCGAGTTCAACGAGGCCGCCCACCAGCACCTGGGTTACACCCGGGAGGAAATGGCCCGGCTCCGGATCGCCGATTATCAAGCCGGCCACTTGCCCGCCCTCCCGAATCCATCCTCCGGCAGCCGTTTTGAAACCATTCACCGGACGAAAAAAGGCGAACCCCGCAATGTGGAGGTGATCACGCAAAACCTGGAGTTGGAAAACCACACCGTCCTGCATTGCATCTACCACGACCTCACGGAACGCAAAACCGCCGAAAAAGCCTTGGAGCGGCGGACGGCCCAACTGGCCGCATTATATCAGGTCAGCCTGGGCATCGCGGCGGAAATAGACCCGCAGACCCTGTTCCAGCGGATCACCCACGAAGCGGTGACGCTTTTCCAGGGGCAGGCCGGCGGCCTGTTCCTGCATCATCCGGACCGCTCCGCGCTGGAATTGGTGGTCAGCGAAGGCCGGGATGATTCGGCGATTTTCAGCTCCGCCCGGCGCGGCGAGGACTTGGTGGGCCGGGTTTGGCAAAGCGGGAGCACTTTGGTGGTGACCGATTACCCGCACTGGGAGGGCTGCGGCAGCCTGGCCAGCCAGCAACCGTTCGCGGCCGCGATGGCCGCGCCCATCCGCTGGACCGACAAATTCCTGGGGGTGCTGGCGGTTTCGTCCGACCGCCCCGGCTTTTTCTCCCAGGACGATGCCTACCTGCTGGGGCTGTTTGCGACCCAGGCGGCCATCGCGATCAGGAATTCCAGCCTGGTGGAGCAGGTGCGCCGGGACGCCGCGATCAAGACCACCCTGCTGCACGATGTGAACCACCGCGTGAAGAACAACCTGATGCGCCTGGTGGAAATCGTCCGCCTGGAGCGGGAAAGTGCCACGCTGGCGCAAACCGGCATCCGCGATGTGCTCGGCGATCTGGAGAACCGGCTGCATGGGATGGAGGTGGTGCACCAGATGCTCTCCGGCGCCCATTGGCATCCGCTGCCATTGCACGAGCTCATCACCCGGATCCTGTCCGAGACTTTGAACGGTTCCGCGCTGGGGCATCGCATCCGGTTGTCCGTCGTGACGCCTTCCGATCCCCTCTGGGTGGTGCCGGAGCAGGCCACGGCGGTGGCGCTGATTGTCAGCGAACTCACCACCAACAGCATCAAATACGCTTTCAACCAGCGCGGTGAAGGCCGGCTGGAGGTCCGGCTGCAGGTGGAGGACTGCAGCCAGCCCCGGCCGCGGATCCGATTGGAATTCCGGGATGACGGCCCCGGATGGCCGGAGCAGGCCTTGCAAGGCCCCATGCAGTCGGTGGGGCTGCATTTGATCCAATCCAGTGTGCGGAGCCCGTTGCGGGGCGAATTGACTTTGCGGAATGAAGGGGGAGCGGTGGCGGAGCTGGTCTTCGCCCTGGCCCTTCCCGCCTGAGCCGTGTTCAGGCATTGGGGAGGGAAGCGATTGCGCCACAGATTATTGAGCAAGACGAGAAGTGAGCCAAGAGCATGGACACGGCTGACAGAGAGTTTGTTTTATGATGGAAACTGATGCGACCCGCGTGCTGGTGGCGGAAGATGACCCGCTCATCAACCAAGGCACCGCCAAACAGCTGGCCCGGCTGGGATATGCCGTGGCCGGCCAGGCGTATGACGGCCCACAAGCCGTGGAAATGGCCCGGCAGGAGCAACCGGCCGTGGTTTTGATGGATCTGCAAATGATCGATCCCGAAACCGGCCGCGAAGACCCCCAAGCGGGATTGAAAGCGGCGCAGCAGCTCAAGGAGCGCTGCCTGGCGGCGGTGATCCTGCTCACCGCCCACGAATCGCCCGAGCTGATCCGGATGGCGGGCGAGGCGGGGATCGCTTCCTACCTGGTCAAGCCGGCCCAGGACAATGAGCTGGAAAGGGCCATCACCATCGGCCGGGCGCGCCAGGCGGATCTGCTGGAGCTGCGCCGTTTGACCCTCGAATTGCAGCTGCAGCAGGACCAGCTGCGGTTGGAGCTATCCCGTGTCAAAGCCATCCGGGGCTGGCTGTCCACCTGCTCCTCCTGCCGCAAGGTGCGTGACGAACGCGGTTTGTGGCAGCCTTTGGAACTCTTCGTTCAGGACCACTCCGAGGCGCGGTTCACCCATGGTTTTTGCCCGGATTGTTTCCGCGAACTTTTTCCTGACATCCACGCGGAGGTCTGCTAATCTGACCGCCGATGGCCAAAGCTAAAGAGTTATCATTAAAGGAAGGGGATGCCGCGCCGCCGTTCGCGAGTGTGACGCAGGATGGAAAACCTGTGGCCCTTGCCGATTTCAAAGGCAAACCGGTGGTGCTTTACTTTTATCCCAAGGACGACACCCCGGGCTGCACCAAGGAAGCGTGCGGGTTCCGGGACCGTTTCGCGGAGTTCCAGAAAAAAGGCGCGGTGATCCTGGGAGTCAGCACCGACTCCCAGAAATCCCATCAAAAATTCGCCCACAAGTTCAACCTGCCTTTCCTATTGGTGGTGGATGAGGCCAGGGAAATTGTCCAAGCCTACGGCGTTTGGGGCGAAAAAACCTTCATGGGCCGCAAATACCAGGGAACCCACCGGGTCACTTTCCTGATTGGCGCCGACGGCAAAATCCTCAAGATCTGGCCCCAGGTCAAACCGGAGGCCCACCCGGAAGAAGTGCTGGTGGTTTTGAGTTGACCGCCTGCACCCGGCGGTGGCTACCCGCCTTTGAGCTTGGGCATTGTCTCCTGTTTCCGGCCCAAATCCAGGTGGTATGCCTGGTCACAACGGCTGGATAAATGATCCGCCTGGCAGCGCTGGAAGCCGTGCTGTTCGTAAAGCCGGATGGCTTCCTTGAGCACGGAAGCGGTTTCCAGCGTGACCCTCCGGAAGCCCAAATCCCGGGCGTGGGCCAGGGCGTGGGCCAGCAGGCGGCGGCCCTGGCCCCGGCCCCGGAACTCCCGGGCCAGGTACATTTTCCTCAATTCGCAAACACCCGGCTCCTGCGGTTGGAGGGCCACCGAACCCACGATCTCCCCGCGAGCGGTGGCCAGCACGTCGAAGCTTCCGCCCCGGGCGAAATAGGCGCTCTCCAGGTCGTCGAGGTCGGCATCAGTGGTGGCTGGATCCGCGCCCAGACCGTATTCCGCCAGCACACCGAAGACCAGCGCTTTGATGGCTGGCTGGTCCGCCCGGGTGGCCGGCCGCAAAAGCAGGGCTGGTCCCAGTTCCATCGGATCAATCGATCGAATGGACGATATACCCGCCCGATTTCTCATCGGGTTCCAGCTTCAACAGGCCCCGTTTCTGGGCGTCCAGGAGCAGGTCGTTGAACGACCGGAAACCGTAGGCGCGCTCGTTGAAGCCGGGATTGCGGCGCTTGATGGCCTGCTTGATCATGGAGCCCCAGATCCGCTCATCCTCACCGCGTTCCTCTTCCACGGCTTCCAGCGTGGCCATCAGTTGGTCGAGCGCGTCAATCAGGGGCGGGCCTTTGACATCCTCTTTGGCGGCCGCCGGTTTGGCGGGGGATGAAGAAGAGGAGGAGGAGGAGGGGGCGGGTGCTTCCGCGGCGGGCGGGCGATGGTGGCGCGCTTTTTTCGACTCAGCCCGGACGATGTCGTCGTAATAAATGAACTGGTCGCAATTGTTGATGAAGAGGTTGGCGGAGGAGCTTTTAACCCCCACGCCGATGACGGTCTTGGCGTTTTCCCGCAGCTTGCTCACCAGGGGTGAGAAATCGGAGTCGCCGCTGATGATGACGAAGGTGTCCACATGGCCCTTGGTGTAGCAGAGGTCCAGGGCGTCCACCACCATCCGGATATCGGCCGAATTTTTGCCGGATTGGCGCAGGTGGGGGATTTCGATGAGCTCGAACGCGGCTTCATGGAGGTCGCGTTTGAATTCCTTGTAGCGGTCGAAATCGCAATAGGCTTTTTTGACGACAATCTGCCCCTTGAGCAGGAGTCGTTCGAGCACCTTTTGGATGTCGAACCGGGGGTAATGCGCGTCGTGGGCGCCGAGGGCGATGTTTTCCAGGTCGAGGAAAACCGCCATCGTGGAATTCGAGTTGGAGCCGTTCATGGCATTTTCGTTTCTGTCTGAGGCTGGCATAATCTTCTTAGTCATTAAGGAATTGGAATGGTTTCTCCGCGGGAGCCGGACGGGGCTGGGGGCGCAAAGCCAGGGATCCCCAGCTGGAAGGCCCTTCAGTGGTCAAGGTTCCGCCGATCACGAAGCAAGGTTTATAGGATTTCATTGCCGGGGGTTCTGGAGGAGGACGCTGGCAACGGGGTTGGGTTCGATCAGGAACTTGATTTCGTCCTCCTGGCTGGAGAATTCCAGCGGCGTGCCGGGGCCGATCAAGCGCACCTGGCGGATTCCGCCCAACCGGCCTGCGCGCAGGGAAACCGGCACGCCTTTGGGCTGGTAATTGGTCCCCGGGACCAGGGTGTCAATGAGATGCAGCACATGATCCTTGCCCACCTGGGTTAATATCGGGTGGTAGCGGCGGGCATCCTCCACACTCATGGAAATGGTGCCAGCTTCATTGAGCCAGGTCCGGAAATTCCGCCAGAAACCGGGGTTTTCACCCTGGGCCGTGTCGCTGGCGGTCACCAGCCAGGCCGTGCCGAGGCCGAATTGATTGGTCAGTATCGCCGGTTCCCGGCCGGCGGCATCCCAATGGGCCACGGCTTTGGCGGTGGTGGGTTGCACGGCGGCCGCCCAAGGCGCAAAGGAGAGGCCACCCGCCAGCCGTTCAAATTCCGGAAAGAGGTGGCGGGCGGAAACCAGCCGGGGTTTGCACCCAGCCCAATCCCGTCCCGCTTTATCCAATACCCGTATTCCTTCCAGATCCGCGTATTGCCGATCCCGCCCCTGGTAAAGCTCACGCAGGATTTTGATCCGGATCCGGTCGGTTTTAACCGGGGGGGAACAGAGGATGACCACCTGGCGGGTGGAAGCATCCCGAACGGATTTGACCAAACGCCACTTTTCGCCGTCCGGCCATTCGAGATCCACATCGGCCACCTGGTATTCCTGCTCCCGGTTGATCAATTCGACGGACTCGATTTCCACCGCTTTCGGCAAGGTGATTTCCACCCAATGCGGCATGGGCGAGCCATCCGAGGCCCAGGCGGCCGGCAGGCCATCCAGGAGATGGGCGGCGGCATATCCCGGCGAATAATCCGAATCCGTCCGCACGCTGGCCGGGGGCGTGGCGTCAGGAAAGGCGGTTTCCCCCAGGTATCTGGCGCCCAGCACGTCCGCCAGCGCATAATCCGGCTGCCATTGGCCGTCCGCAGCCAGCCGGGAACCCTGGCCAAAAGAGATCAAGGTGCCGCCCTCGCGGACATAACGGCGCAAAGCCTCGGCGTGCGGGGAATCCAGCGGCGCCTGCTCGGGCAGTATCACCTTGCGGAAGCGGGAGAGCGGCTCCTGCCAGCTGCCTTGGTTTTCCCAGGCATAGAGGATCCGGCAAAAGAAACCTTCCCGCCGCAGGGCATCCTGCATCGCCAAAGCGTGGGTGATGGCATCGCTCTGGCCGGGTGGTTTGTTTTTCCAAAGGACCGGCGGGAAGCCGGCCCCGCTCGCGGCGGGTGTCCCCAGGATGATGGCAAAATCCGCGTACGGCCCGGCCTGGGCCACAAATGGCTGGACCTGGCGGAACCAGGCGCCCGCCGCTTTGGCCCGCTGGAGGTCTTCCCCCAGCTCTCCGCCGTGCCCGGGCGTGAGCGCAAAATAGACGCTGGCGCCCTGGCAGATCCCGATGGCGGTGCCGGCGATGGCCTGCGCGGCGCTCAAATGGGAGGGCGGCGGCGGATCGGCCAGCGGTGTGAACCAGGAACTGTTGAGCAAATAGCAGATGTCCATCGGCTTGGGCAGCACCCAGGCCATGCGGGCCAGCCGGTCGTTGGCGTGGAAGGTGTGCCCCTCGTCGCTCCCGTAATCGAGCCGGGATCCCACCCGGCTGGTCCAGACGCCGGACTGGAGGAAATTCCCCGCCGCGCCATTGGCGGTCCACAGGCAGTTGGACTGGCCCAGATCCCGCGCCAAGGCTTGCACTTCGTCCAGGAAACCGCCCAGGGTGCGGGCGTTGAAATCGGCCAGCCGGGCTGGGGAAGCCTTTGCGAATGGTTCTCCGTATTGGCGCTGGAAGCCCCTGGCCACCCATTCGCTGGAGGTGTTCAGCCGCTCACCGAAGATATCCAGCCAGATCCCGTCCACCTGGCCGTAGCCGCTGAACAGTTCGCGCAACTGGGCCACGGCTTTTTCGTGGAAAGGGGAGTGCAGGGTCTGGTAGCGGGTGGGCCACTCCGGGCTGAACACGATCGGCTGGCCTTGCCGGTCGCGCAGCGACCAGGCATCGAATTCCGGGTTGCCGTCGCTGACGGCATTGAAGTAGTAAACCAGCCGCAGGCCGCGCCGGTGGCAGGCGCCGGCGATTTCCCGCACAAAATCCCGCCGGGTTTTAAAACCGGTGGTGCGGGTGTCGTGGAACACGAGCCCGTCGATCCACTTGTCGTAAAACACGAGGTAGGAAGCGCCCGCCTCCTGGAATTGTTCCACCCACTGATCCGCATCCCAGCGGTGGCCCAGCTTTTCGATCCACTCCTGGATCGGGTATGGCTTTTTAGGCTCGTAAATGAACCCGGCCATGATGCCCAGGCTGGGCGGTTTCAGCCAAGGCTCCGCCCGGGCCGCCGGCTGGGCCTGACCGGTGGCGAGCCAGCCCCAGCCCGCCAGGGCCAGGGCCAGGGTCAGGGCCAGGCAACCCCGCCAGGGTTTGGTGATTGGGATCATAATGTCAGCGGATAACGGCCGGATTCCAGGACGGTGTCGAACATGGCCACCACGTTCTCCACCGGCGTTTCTTCCAGGATGAAATCGTGGCTGGCGCCCGCGATGTAACCGCCGCCCGGGGCCATGATGGACAGGACTTCCCGGGTTTGCCGGCGGACCGAATCGGGGGTGCCGTCGATGAGCACATGCTGGGAATCGATGGCGCCATTGAACAGGATTTTGCGGCCCCAGCGTTCCTTCAGGCTTTTCAAGCCCATGCCCCGGCAGCAGGGCTGCACCGCGTGGAGGCCGTCCAAGCCCGCTTCCACCAGCGCCGGGATGAGCGGCTCGTAGCCGCCGCAGCAGTGCAATTGCACTTTCAATCCATAAGCGTGCCCGAGGCCGATGAAGCGCCGCAGGTGCGGCATCATGAACTTTTCAAACTGCTGCGGGCTGAGCAGGGGGCCGTATTGGCTGCCAAAATCGTTGCCGATGAAAAAAACGTCCAGGGCCGGGGCGGCGGCCTCAAAGATCCGCCGGCTCACTTCGTAGTAGTAATCCACAACCTGGGCCGTGACCGCCTCCACCAGGGCCGGCTCGTCGAACATTTTCAGGTACATGGTTTCCATGCCCAGCAGATCGATGACGTCGTGCCAGAAAGGCGACCAATCGCCGCCCAGGATGGCGTATTGCCGCCGCCACGCTTCGGCCTCGCCTTTGATGGCGGACACCTCCATCCAGCGCGGGTCCGGCCAGGGATAGCCGTGGATTTCCCGCAGCGAAGCCTGCGCCAGCGGATGGTTCAGTGGCTGGCCATAACCCAGGCCGTGCCGCTCCACGCCAAACGGGGTGCGGTACGTCGCCCCTGGGGATAGCTGCCCGGTGGGGCTGAATTCCGGCGGCCCGGCATAACGGGCGAAAACCCGGCGGAAGTCATCCCCGAACCGCTGGAATAATTCCTCGGTTCCAGAAATGCCCAGCTGCGCCCTGGCTTTGGCGATGAATTCCGGCGAGGCGCCGCACCAGATCGGCACCCGGTCGGGTTCCTCGTGGGCGAAGGCGGCCAGGACTCGTTCTCGGGAGGTCATAAGGTATGGTTCAAGAGCTTGCGCTGGGTTTCACTTGACCGGGGTGAGCGTCACCGATTTCAGGCTGATGGCTTTCCACGGGGTTTGGGCGCCGGGTATCACCGCCAGGGTTTGCCGTCCCGCCTGGGCCAGCTCCACCTGGCCAACGGTGAAGGTTTTATAGGTGCGCCAGGAGCCGGTTTCCTCCGCCACCAGCGGGAATTCCGCAGCCCCGGCCTTGATCACGAGGCTGCTGCCGCCCAGGCTGCGCTCGACAGCGTATTCCAGGAGGATGGTGAAGCGGCCGGGCTGCCGCAGGTTGAACTGCCAGTTGACCGAGTCCTGGGGATTGCCCCAGTGGCCGATCTGGCCCTCCATCACCACCGGGCTGTTGCCCACGGTATTGGCCGAGGCAGGCGCCAGCCGGAGGCTGCCATCGGGTTCCTGGTCCACCACGATTTCCAGCGATGCGCCGGTGAAAAACCGGGCAAGCACCGCGATATTGCGGTCGTTGCCTTGGAACTCGGTGACGGGCTTTTGGCGGTATTCCGCCACGGGCCGGGGCAGGGAATTGGGGGACGGCTTCGCGAAGCCATAGACTCCAAAAGGGCGATCGCCACCCTGGAGGATCTTGCGGGCGTCGTGGGAGTCGCCCCAGCCGACCACGCATTGGAGCAGGCGGGTATGGGCGCCTTTCATGCGCTCGAGGCGGGCCAGCACGGCCGGATCGGTGGCCTCATTCATCAGCCAATCCACCTCGCGGAATAATTTCGAGCCAGCCACCACCGGGGAATTGACATCACAGCAGCTGAGCCAGAGGACGCAGCCTGGCTTGGCCTGTTTGGTGGCGGCCCGGAGGCGTTCCCAGCAGCGGTCGATGGCCAGGCGGCGAAAGCGGAGCTCCTGGTCTTTGGAAATTTTTTCCCGGCCGGGGAAATCCGCGCCCAGCAATTCACGGTACATTTTTTGTTCGCAGGGCAGCCACCGCAACGGCTGGCCATCCAGATCCCCGGGATTCCATACCCAATCGATCATGAAACCGTCCAGGCCGGTCAGTTGGATGGCTTCGGTGATGGAAGCGCAGAGGAAGTCCAGGTATTCGGTGGTGAAAGGAATGTGCGGCGCACTGGGGATTTCATAGCTCAAGTCTGGATGCAGCAGGCCCCAGCGGGTGTTGGCGCCCACGCAGTAATAGCCCATGACGCGCAGGCCCCGCGCGTGGCCCAGGCGGACCATGTCCGCCAGGAAATTGTGCTGCAAGCCGGGCTGGGGCGGCACCCGGCCCCCCTGGTACCAGGCGTAGCCATTGCAGGACACCGCGAAGGTCTGGATCACGTTGCAGCCCAGGCCGCCATACCAGGCGACGTGCTCGCCGGGATCGGCGCCGGCCCAGAGGCCCGGCTTGGCGAAACCGTTTGGCCCCCCTTCACCCCAGTTGAAATCGATGCAAAAGGCTTTGATCGGCTCCCGCCCGCCCACCTCCGGTTCGGGAGCGGCGCTGGCTGCTAATTGGGCGCCCAGCAGCAAGGCCGGGATCAACCGGAGGATGGGGTTTTTCACAGTTCCTTTCCTTTTTGGGAGTTTGCCCATGGTGGCCATGTTGAGGGGGATATCAGAGTGAGGAGCCCGGGTGGGCCACCGGCTGCCAGGAGGCCCCAGATCCACGGCGCCAAAGCCACTTCGAGGCCGGGCCTGATCCCAGGTATCGGCCAGCCAGGCGGGCGCAAAAAAGGCCCCAAATGACGGCCGCCACCACATCCGAAAAATGATGGCATCCCATCGCCAGACGGGACCATCCGACCAGGCCGGCAAAGGCGCCGGCCAGGATGCCCACGCGCCGCCGGAAGGCCCAGCTGGCCGCGGCCAGCCCCGCGACCGTGGCGGTGTGGGCCGAGGGGAAGGAGTTGTAATCGTGACGGCCGATCAGCCAGTGTGAGGCGTGATAAATCCCGTAAAAACCTTGCGCCTCCTGGGCTTCCGGGCGGGTGCGCCCGGTGAGGCCGCGGAGGACCGAGGCGGTGAGACCGCTGAACAGGCCCACCAGCACCACGGACAAAATCACGCGGCCGTGCTCACCCTGGCCGCGCGCGTAATACAAACCCGCCAGGCCGGCGCCGACCGCCGCCACCACCGGCCAATCCCCCACTTTGCTGGCCACCCAAGCCACCGGGTAAAGCACGGTGCAGGCCTTGATCCGGAAAAGTCCGGTCAAGGAACCATCGAAATAAAAAGCCGCCAGCAAAACCAGCCCGGCCAGGCCCGGCCAGAGCAGCCGGTGCGCGAGGCTCAATGGGCGCGGGCCAGCAAACGGTTTGCTGTTATCCGGCCAGCGCTCGGGGGCCTCATGCATTCACTTTCCTTGATCCAATTCCCGGCTGATGAAATGAACCGCTTCGCGCTCCGCCTCGTGGCGCAAATGGATTGCCATCCCTGACAGCCTTAGTGCAGGATCAAAACTAGTTGATGCGCCAAATCTTGTCAAAACTCAAAGCGGGTTCCCCGGGCATGGTGGCCATCCTGAGTTTCCTGCTATTCTTCAGCGGATCCTGGTCCCTGCCCCTGGTGGACCGGGATGAGCCGCGCTTTGCCGAAGCCTCCCGCGAAATGCGGGAGCGTGGGGATTGGCTGATTCCCTGGTTTAACGGCGACTACCGTTTCGATAAACCCCCCCTGATTTATTGGTGCCAGATCGCGGCCGGCCGGCTGTTTGGCGAAACGGTCTTGGCGGCGCGGCTGCCTTCGGTGCTGTTCGCCTCCGGGGTGGCGGTGCTCCTGGCTTTATGGGGCCGCCGCCTCGGCGGCGCCCAGGTGGGCTGGCTGGCAGCTTTGTTTTCCGCCACCTGCCTTCAGATGCTGATCCACGCCCGGCTGGCGGTGGCGGACATGCCCATGGTTTTCTTTTTCCTGGTGTCGGTTTGGAGCGGCTGGGAGTGGACCCGGCCCGGCGGCCCGGTGTCCCGCCGCTGGTGGTGGATCTTTTTCATCAGCCTGGGCCTGGGCTTCCTCGCCAAAGGCCCGGTGGCCTGGCTGCCGCTGGGGGGGCTGTGGCTGGGCCGGTGGCGGCGGCCCCGGGAATTCCGCCTGCCCCTCGGTTCTACCCTGGCGGGCCTGGCCCTGGCCCTGGCGCTGATCGCCTGCTGGGGTGTGCCCGCGCTCCTGGCCACGCAGGGCGAGTTTTTCAAAGTAGGCATTGGCCGCCACGTGGTTTACCGGTCAGTGGGGGTCATGGAAGGCCATGGCGCCCGGGGCTGGCTGGGGTATATCGCAACCCTGCCCTTTTTCCTCCTCACTTTTTTCGCCAGCTACCTGCCCTGGGCCTGCGTTTTCCCCCGGGCTTTGGGGCAATGGTGGCGCCGGCGGCGGGAGGATGCCGTGGGGTGGTATTTGCTGCTGCAAGCCGGTTTGGTTTTTGTCGTTTTCAGCTTGGTGCGCACCAAGCTGCCGCATTACACCCTGCCCGCCCTGCCCTGCCTTTCGCTCTGGCTGGCCCGGGAGCATGCGGCCGGTTTGGCCGCGCCCAGCCTCCAGCCCCGCCGGTGGGCGGCCATGATGGCGGCCGCGGTGGCGGTCATCACCCTGGCGGGCTTTCCCCTGCTCAAGCCTTTGTTCCCGGCGCATGCCCTGGCCCGGGACACCCGGCCCTGGCTCAAGCCGGAGATGCGTTTTGCCGCCGTGGAATTCAGCGAGCCCAGCCTGGTCTGGGAGTTCCGCGCCCACCTGACCAACCGCCTCCAGCTTATCCAATTGGAACAAGCCTCCAATTTCCTGGCGCAGCCCGGGCCCGCCCTGCTGATTTTGCCCGCGAAACACCTCCCTGCGCTCAGCCCATTCCTGGCCTCCAACCAGGTCCAAACCGCCCACGCCACGGGACTCAACACGGTAAAAGCCAGCCGGGTGGATATAACCGCCGTGGTCAAGCCCTGATCGGCATTGCTTTCGGCCGGGCAGGCCGGGCAGGCCAAACCGCCCAAACCCCGCGGCGGGCTGCTTTGGCCAGCACTATCCCGGGCCGGCCGGCGGCCCTTTCCCGCCGTGGATTTTGGCAACCTCACTTTTCCACTTGAGTTTCTCCTGGAGGAAAACGATAAATACCACAGCAAATGTTGCGGAATAGGTAATAAGCGCTTGCCAGTTGCCATGACAAAAAAAGGTACCGTATTGATCGCGGATGATGAAGCCACCATCCGGACCGCGATTGCCACCTTGCTGGACCGGGATGGCTTCAACATCGTTCTGGCCACGGATGGCCCGGACGCCGTCCAGAAAGCGTGTGGCGAGCTCCTCCCGGATGTGGTGATGCTGGACGTCATAATGCCTGGGATGAACGGATTCGATGTCTGCCGCCACCTCAAAACCAATCCGCGGACCGCCCCCATCCCGGTGCTGCTGCTGACCCGCCTATCCGACCGGGAGGCCCGCATCAAAGGCGTGGAATGCGGCGCCAACGATTTTCTGACCAAGCCGCCCGATGCGCTCGACTTGATGCTGCGGGTGCGCAATGCTTTGAACAACAAGCGCTTATATGACCAGCTCCAGGCCTGCAAAGAGCGGATCAAGACACTGGAAACCGTGGGCAATCAAGCGGCGGAAGTGATTGCCAATTGCCTGCAATCCCCACTCTCCAGTTTTTCCGCGCTGTTGGAATATTTGCTCAATACGCCCCGGATCGGGCTGAGCGAGGAGGATAAGGATTACCTGCGGCAAAGCCGCGATGGCACCCGCCAACTGCGCGCCATGGCCAATAACCTATTGGAAATCGGCCGGATGGAGGCGGGCAGGATGCCCATCAACCGTTCGCTCACGGATTTGTGCCTGCTGGCTGAAGAGAGCGTGCGCGCCGCCGCCGCCCGCAGCCCGGACCGCCAGGTGGTTGCCAACCTCCCGGCGGAAGCCGTCATGGCCCAATGCGATTCGGACCTGATTCAGCGGGTGATCGACAACCTGGTCCAAAATGCGATCCAGCACACCCCCCGCGGAACCTGCGTCCAGGTGGCCATCCTCTCTGAACATGATTCCGCCGGCATCATCGTGCAGGACAACGGGCCGGGGATCCCGGCCGAATTCCAGCGCAAGGTCTTTGAAAAATATGGCCGGCTGGAAACCGGCGCCCGCCGCCCGGGGGCGGGTTTGGGGCTGGCTTTCTGCAAAATGGCCGTGCAATGCCACGGTGGGCAAATCGGCCTGACCGGCGGGCCGGGAGAAGGCTGTTCCTTTTGGTTCACGCTGCCGTTCAATCCACCCGGCCACGTGGAAATCCGGCCACCGGCTTAATAAATCCAGGGGATGAACCTCCGGGTAGCCCTGGCATATTCCTCATATTCGGGGAAACGCGCCTTGAGCCAGGCCTCCTCGCGGCGGGCCTTGGCATCAAAGAAAGGGGCCAGCAGCGCGGCCACAGCCACGGCCGGCCAGCTTTGCCAGGCCAGGCCCCAGCCGGCCGCGAACAACACCACACTGGTATATAATGGATGCCGGATATAGGCATACAGGCCGTGCCTGACGAGGGTGGCCTGCGCCAGGGGCTGGGGGAAGGGGGTGAGGTTTTTGCCCAGCGCCAGCGCTCCGGCAATGCCGGTGACCGCCCCCAGCGCGAGGCTGATGGCTCCGGCGGTGAATATTCCAGCGCAATAGTCTGCCGCTTGAAACCACAGGCTGAAGCCGAGCACCAGCAGCAGCAGCAGCGCCTGGGCCATCACCCACAGTCCGCCCCGTTCCTGGAAGCTTCCGCTCATGTGACCTTGGGGGGGGTGGATTCCGCATGATGATGCCGCCCAGGCTCCATCCGGGTGCCGGGATCGCCCAGCGCCCGGGTCAGCAATTCCCGCAGCTGCAGCCGGGCCCGCAGCAGCCGGACTTTGACGTTGGCCTCGCTCAAGCGCAGGGTTTCGGCGGTTTCCTGGATGGAAAGCCCCTCCACATCCCGCAGCAGGAACACCAGGCGGTGCTTTTCATCCAGCTGGCCCAGGGCCTCGTCAATAAGCTGGCGGATTTCATTCCGCTGCGCCAGCCGCTCCGGAGATTCCCGCCAATCCGCGATATACTCCGGCCGGGGAATGTCTTCGCAGCCGTCCTGGGCTTCCCCGGCCGGCTCCAGCGGCACGGTTTCCAGGCCGCGGCGCTTGCGGATGACTTTGAGCGCGCCGTAAGTGGCGATCCGCATCAGCCAGGTGGCGAAGCTGGCTTCCCCCCGGAAATCCTCCAGGTGCTCCAGGACGCTGAGAAAGGTTTGCTGGGTTACGTCCTCCGCATCCTGCGCCTGCCGCAGCATCCGCAGGGCCAGCGAATACACCTGCCGTTCATGGCGGTGGGTGAGCGCCTCGAAAGCGTCCAGGTCTCCCCGCTTCGCGCGCTGCACCAGTTCCGCATCCTGGGCATCGTCGTTCATGCCCGAATATTTTGCACAGTTTTCATCACCGCTTAAGGATTAGCCGAATTCCGGCGGCCTGAAAATGGAAAAGCGCGGCCCGCGGCTCCGTGCCGATACGCGGGCGCCCGCAGGGAATCACCAGGCTGCGCACCTCAACCCGGAAGGCAAGGGTGTGCCGGCGGCCAGGATACTTGCCAATTCCCTATTGCCATCACCCGGTGAAAGGTGCACAATTTCAGACATGGCCTTCCGGATTCATGACAGCGTGGTGCGGGGTGAGATTGACAATCGCGCCAAAGGCGTGGTGCGGGGCCAGATCTGGCTGGCGGGGCGCGAGGATCCGGTTTCGCTCCAGCTGCAAGGCAACGCCTGGCCGGACCTTGCGGGCTGCCTGCTCACGTTCGTCAACCCGCTGAAGCGCACCATGCACCCGCACCTGGACTCGCTCCAATCCCTCCAATGCGGCAGCGTGGGCGATCTCACAGCCTCCCGCAAGGTGCGGGCCTGCGCCGTGCCGATGGCGGAGGCCTCGGCCATGCGCCGCCGGGGCGAGCCACCGCCCGAGCGCCTGGCCAACTGCCTTTACCTGGAATGGTTCAGCGAGGCCAACGGCCGGGTGGTGATCGAAAGCACCGATTATGAATTGACGGTTTCCACCCCGGAATGGCGCCTGACTCCCGCCGAGGAGGAGGAGCGGGCCGGGCAGGCGGAGGCCGCCATGCGCCGTTTCCTGGCCCGGCTGGATGCCGCCATCGATCAGCGCTCAGCCGGACAAAAGGAAGCCGAGGTGGAGTGGGACGAGCACGATTACGAGCAATTCCTCAAAGAGTGCGACGCCCGCACGGACAAGTTCATGGAGCTGCTCGACAAATTTGGGGAATCCCAGGAAGCCATGGAACAAATCGCCGAAGAAATGGGCTGGGACGGCCCCGAAGGGGAGGCTGAGGGCGGCTCGCTGTCCATCGAAGAGATCAATGCCATCTGTGATGCCGCCGCCAGCGCGCCACCGCCCGAGCCGGATCCCAGCCGCGAAGGCATCGATTGGATCCGCACCCCGAACGGCGACCTGCGGCACCCGCTGCAAAACCGTTGCTCGGAATGCGCCATCAAGTTTTGGCGGCAAGCCAGCCAGCTGGGGCTCGACCAGGAGGGTGATGACGATTGGGTGCGGTTTCTGGCCGAATTCCAAACCACCGCCGCCAAGCTGGCGGGCGCCTTGAACAGCATCGCCCGTGGCTGCGCGGTGCGCGACCCCGCTTTCGTGGTCGCCTACTTGAAGCGCGCCCTGAGCCATCTGCACGAATCCCTGGCGGGGCTGGAGGCCGCCGCGCGGAAGCAAATCCTGCCGGAAACGATGGCGGCCGAGGCGCGGCGGGAGCTGCTCGATATCCGCACGGGCATCCTGCAGCTGATGGACGACTACCGCCGCCGCTGATGGCAGGCCTGGTGGACCGGCCAGCCGGCCGGGCTTGAGAAAATCCTGATTCATTCGGAACCATGCAAAAAACCAAATGGAAAGCCGCCTTTGCGGTTTTTGTGACCATGGCCGTGGCGGCATCGGCTGAGGTCCGCCTGCCCCGGGTGCTGGCGGATCACATGGTGCTGCAGCAAAACACGGAAATCACCCTCTGGGGCTGGACCACCACTGGCGGCAGCGCCGTGGATATCGCCACTTCCTGGGGCGCCCGGGCGCAAGTGCGCTCCGGCCGCAACTGGGATTGGCGCGCCAAGGTGAAAACAGCTGCCGCGCAGACGCTGGACCAGGGATTGCGCCCGGAGACGATCCGCATCTCCAGCGGAAACCAGCTCGAGTTAAAAGACCTCCTGCTGGGTGAAGTGTGGCTTTGCTCCGGGCAATCGAACATGGAGATGTACGGCGGCTGGGAGGCGCCCGCCAACCAGATCATCGCCACCATCTGCGGGGACGGCTCATGGAACAAGGGCGAATCCGCCAAAGCGGATCGCCCAGGCCTGCGCCTCCTGGATGTTGCCAATGTCCAGGCCTTGGAGCCGCGGGCCGATTGCCAGGGCGGCCCGGATACCCCCTGCTGGACCCGCAGCACCGCCGCCAGCGCCGGCCATTTCAGCGCCGCGGGCTATTTCTTCGGCGCCCGGCTCCAGGAAAAATTGAACGTGCCGGTGGGCTTGATCTCCGCCGACTGGTCGGGAACCCCGGCCGAATCGTGGATGAGCTTGGAGGCGCTGCACGCCTTGCCGGATTTCGCCCAGGCGGTTCCCGCCCTTGACACCTATATGTTTCCCCATACCCCCGCCGTGCTCTTCAACGGCATGATCGCGCCGCTGACGCCCCTGGCGATCCGCGGTGTGATCTGGTATCAAGGCGAGGACAATATGAAACGGCCGGCCCAATACGCCACCCTGTTCCCCGCCCTGATCCAGGATTGGCGCCGCGCTTTCAGCCAGCCGGACCTCCCCTTTTATTTCGCCCAGATCGCGCCCTTCACGATTCACCTGCCGCTCGGCAGCCTGCCCGCCGAATTGCGCGAAGCGCAGCAAGCCGCGCTGAAGCTGCCGCACACCGGCATGGCCGTCAACACGGACACCACCAACGTGAACGAAGGCCATCCCCGCGACAAACGCGCAGTCGGCCACCGGCTTGCCCTGCAAGCCCTGGCCAAGACTTATGGTTTCAAGGATCTGGTTGCCGATGGCCCCTATTTCAAGTCAGCCAAGGCCCAGGGGGATGCGGTGTATGTTTCCTTTACGGGCACTGGTGGCGGGCTGTTCACCCGCGATGGCGCCCCGCCGGCCTGTTTTGAGCTGGCCGGCGCCGATGGCAGGTTCGTGCCAGCCCAAGCGGAGGTGATGGGGGAGGAGGTCAAGGTCAGCGGAGTCAAATCCCCGGTGGCAGTGCGCTTTTCCTGGGGGGCGGCGGACATTTCCAACCTCATGGGCCGCCACGGATTGCCGGTGGTCCAGTTCCGGGCCCGGCTGGCGGGTAATCCAGAATGAGGGGTGCCTGGCGATCCGGCGGGCAGCCAGCGGGCGCCGGCCAGCCAGGGGGAAACGGGCCATTCCACAAGCGGGGCGCCCGCCTTTGGATCATTGATGAAATCGATGATCCGGCGGTTTTTATCGATTAACACCCCGCGGCGATTGGATGGTAAGTTGCAGGCATGAAAACACGCTCACGAAAACGAGGGTGATTATGGCTGATGATTTTCCACAGGCAGCCTTGGATCGCGCCCGGCGGATTCGGCAATTCCAGGCTGAATTAACCCAGCTGGAGCAGGAGGGGGGCATCACCCTTACTTCCGAACAACAGGCCCGCCTGGCCGCCCATCTCAACCGCCTGCTCTCCGGCCTCCCGGGCCGGGCAGGCGGGGACGCTCCAGAGGCGGCCAGGCGGGTGTCCTGGGGGATGAAGGTGGCCGCGCTGCTGGGCGGGGCCGCGCTCTTTGCCGCCCTGGTGCTTTTCCTGCACCGGATCTGGGGCTTTCTTCCGCTGCCAGCCCAGGTCTTGCTGCTGGCCGCAGTGCCCCTGGTGCTGCTCGCCGCCACCGGCCTGGCTTCCGCCCGGCGGGCGGACCGCTATTATGTCGGTTTGCTGGCGCTCGCCACCGCCGCCGCTTTTGTGGCGGAACTGAATGCCGTGGGCATGGTGCTGAATCTGCGGGCCTCCCCCCATGCCTTATTGGTCTGGGGATGGTTCTTCGTGCTGGTGGCCTATGCCTGCGGAGTTCGTTTGTTGTTAAGCGCCGGCCTGGTCCTGCTCGGCGTTTATTCCGCCGCTTTGATCCTCGGGGCACAGGGCTGGCATTGGGACGGGTTTATCCAGAATTCGCAATATCTGATGCCCGCGGCTGTGGTTATTTATTCGGTGCCCTGGTTCGCGCCCCGGCTGGCGCTGGATGGTTTTGACCGTGTCTATCGCCTGTGCGGGGCCGGCTTGGGCCTTTTCGCCATCCTGCTGCTCTCCACGGCGGGGGATCTGTGCTGCGGCGGATTGACGCCGGACCTGGTGGCAGGGGGGTACCAGACAGTGGGCTTGTTGCTCAGCGCCGGGGTGGTCGCCCACGCCGTCCGGCTCGGTTGGAAGGGCTTGCTCAACCTCGGGTCGATGGCGTTCCTGGTGTTCCTGTTCATCCGGCTGCATGCCTGGTGGTGGCGCCTGATGCCCAAATATCTGTTTTTCTTTTTGATCGGGCTCACGGCGATGGGCCTGCTGCTGCTCTTTCGCCGCCTGCACGCCCGGTCAGCGAAAGGATCCAGCCTATGAAGCGAATACTGTTATGGGCCGCCGCGGGCCTGGTCCTGCTGGCCAATGGCTGGGCGGTCCTGGGGCATTGGCGCAACCGCGGCGAGGCCCTGGGCGGGAAGCTGGAATTGACGGAGCGCGAGCTGCGCCTCGTGGCCGAGGTTCCGGAAAGCACCGTGACCGCGCTGAGGCTCGCATGGGCCACCGATCAAAAAGACGACGGGGAAGGGCGTTTCACCCCCTGGCTGGAGGCGGCCAAACTCACGGAGCTGGGCTTCGATTGCCGGATGCCTCTGGACCAGCCGGGCGCCCGCCGGCATTATGACGCGCTGCCTGCCAAACCGGCCTTCCTGGTCCTGGAAGCCGGGGGCGAAGCCTGGAAAAAAGCCGAAGCCAAAGATGGCCATGGATCCCGGCTTTCCGTGGTGGACGCCGGGCTGCAGGCGCCCCCGCTCCGCCAGCGTTATCCAGACCGGCAACGATTCCTCATCTGCCGGGGGGTGGTCCAGCTGCGTTTTGCCGGCCATGATCCACACGGTGGCGCCACGCCGTCCCCACGGCTTTGCGGGTGGATACGGATGCTCGAGCCGGAGCTGGTGTTCGCCGCCCGCCCCCAAAACCGCCCCTTGGTGCAGCTGCTGCGAACTGCTGGTGGGGATGCCCACCCCGAGCCCGGCGAACCGCGTTTCGCCGCAACCCTTTGCTCAGGCGCCAATTACGAGCCTTGGGTGGAGGGAATCCGGCTGCTGGATGGCGCAAAAGGGAACCCTGAAAAACCGGCCCATCAGCAATGATTGTTTTTTCTGAGCATCCGGGTTGGCCCGCCAACGCTCACGGGAGGGTTCTGCCCATTTCGCGCGGCCGCCATCGATAACCTGCTGCATTTCAATTACTTGTCGGTGCTGGAAAAATCGCCGATGTGCACGCGCAGGATTTCGCAGTCCAGCGCAACTTGAAAAGGCGCCCAGCCACCGGCCACCCGTAAAACCCGGAAAAAAGAATTACGGCTGCCAGGCTTTGAGCTCTCCCAGCCGGCCGGGAGCCACCAGGCCAATCCTGCCGGTGGCCCGCTCCGGAAGGCTGAAACACTGGATGAGGATATCGTCCAGGTAAAACTCGAGCAGCGAAAGTTTCAGCACCAGGCGGAAACGTGCCGAGGGCCCCAAGGAGAGTTCGCGGTCCACGCGGTTCTCTGGTTTGAAGCCAGCCCCGCCGGCCGTCATCGGGCCAATCTCGGTGATGCCCCCGGCGCCGACCCGGATGGCGATGCCTTTGCCCGGGCCGTGCTCCAGGTATAGCCCGCAGGCGTTGGTATCGGCCGGGGTGGGCAGGCGCAGAACCCCCTCCAAAACCAGGCCTTGGTCCATATCGAAACCATTCCCGAGCATCGCCAGCGGAGTCGCGCCCGGGCCGGCGGCCGGCGCAAGCACCGGCACCACCTCACGCTTCAGCCCTTCATAGCCTTCCCACCACGCCAGGCGCAGGGTGCCTTCGGCATCGGGCACAGCGCGCTTGAGCAGCCCGAAATAGACCTGCCCATTGCGGGCGATGGAATGGTGATTGACGAGGACGCCCCTGGGCGAGGGAAAGAAGCGGGAAAAATACGTGTGGCCGGAGAGGAGGCTGGGGTTTTTCCGGGCAACCACGAAAGGGCCCTCCGGGCGGTCCGCCACCAGCGTGCTCATCTGGCCGCCGGTGCCGAACATCATATAGTATTTCCCGCCGATCCGTTCCACCGCGCCCGCTTCGCCTTCGCCCACGCCTTCGGTCCTGGGCGGCGGGAGGGCAGCCCAGGTCACGCCATCCGCGGATTCCCCAAAGCCGAAGCGCCCGCCGGTGCCGGCCTTGGGGGTGGCGGTCCAATAGCCATACAGCCCGCCCCCGGGACGGGGAATGGCATAGATGCAGTCCCAGCGGCCGTTGCGCTCATACCAGCGCTCGTCCTGCTTGAATTCGTATTGGTCTGGCAGCCGGGTCCAATGGACGAGATCCTTCGACTCGGCGAAGAAGATCGTCTGCCGCGGCCCTTTCCACTCCGAGAAGTTCATGAAGAATTTGCCGTCCGCGGCGTGGTTCGGGGATTTCCAGGTGGACCCGGTGCCCATCCAGGTGACGCCCCGGCCCTTGGACAGGATCCGGCCGGTTTCCCGCCAGTGGACCCCATCCGGCGAACTGGCCAGGGAGATGTTGTCCCATTGGCCGCGGGCATTGGCCAGGCAGTAAAGGTAATAGGTTCCCTCGTGCCAATACAGCCAGGTGTCCCACATGTTGCCAGTGCGCTTCGAGCGCGCCTTGTAGAAGAGGGTTTGCACACTGGTGTCCAAGGGCGTTTCCTCTTCCTGGGTGGCCAGGAGCTTGGGATCCCGGGCGGCCCACAAATACCCGCTGCCATCGAGCACCAGCCGGCCGTTGGCCACGCGGGCGCCGCCTTCGAGCCGGCCGGCGGGAAAGGTTTTCATCAGGTCGCCGGCCTGGCCATTCTCAAAGCTCCACCAGGCCAGGGGGGCCGGGCTCGAAGCCTGGTTGGGCCGCAGCGCACCGATCTGTTCCGGCGTCAACGCCACATCGTAGATCCGGGCATCCTCGATTTCCCCGGCCAGGAAGCCGATCTCCCCCAGCCCGCCGAGGTAACGCAGGCCGATCAGCACCGTGGCCTCCCCGCCAAATGCCTGGCCCTGGCTGATGGGATAAGCGGCGTATTCCTGGCCGTTGCGGAACAAAGTGATGCGTTCCCCCCGGTAAGTGATGGCCACCTGCACCGGCGTTTTGGGCCCGGCGGTCTCCACGGCCCAGCCCGCCTGGTCCTGGTGGGTGCGCCGGAAGAAATCGCTGCCAGCCATCCACTTCCCGGCGCTCATCTCGCCAAAAACGATGGCGTCGAAGTGCTCCTCCTGGTCGATCAACGTCAACGCGCTGCCGGCCCGCTGGGCCGTGTCCGCCAGGCAAACCCAGGCCACCAGTGTCTTATCCCGCAGCGGGGCGGGAGCGGCGGAGCCAACGGCGGCCGCCCAACCGGCCAAAACCACAATATGAATGAGCTGTTTCATGATTAAGCCAGAGGTTGGCAGTTCCCCGGCGGGCAGTCAATCCGCGACCTCCGCGGCGATGGTTGGATCCGCCGAATGATTGGTGGGGCTTTTGAATGGCCATGCCCGCAGTGAGGCAACGGTGGAGCAGATGCAGCAATATTAATTTCGCCTGCCGCGCTGGTTCTTTTGCCCAAGGACTTCGGTCCTCATTTGTGCCTTGTCCTTGAAGCAAAATCCCGGCGCGAACTTGCCACCTTTTTTGTTGCCGGCGCCTGAAGGGATGGAGTTCAAAGGCCAGGCCCGGCCGCGTGCGGCAGGCGTGGTCAACCAAGCATTCGTTCGACAACTTGCCGGATGGCGAAGCAATATTCGGGCAATCTTCCGTTTTCGGGCGTTTTCATCTTCTCAAGCAATTTCCCGGCGTCTGCGCGGCTTTGAATTCCTTCAATGAAGGCTGTTATTGCCTGCTCCCTCCAACCCCGCAAAGTCTCATGGTTCAAGTTAAGAACGGCAATGGTATTTATGGCATCGTCATCCGTTGCCGCCGCCTCAATCCGGCCCTGCCCGTCAAAAACAAACCGCAGTTCACAATCAGGATGGGTTGGCCACACCGGCAAAGCTTGGTTCCGGCGATATGATGCGCCAAACAAATCATCGAGCCTCGCTTTTCCGCCGCCGCTCACCAGCAATGCCGCAACGATGTTCGTATGTGACAGATCCTCGCCCACCTCCGCTCCGCAGGTTTTCCCAGCCGCCCGCAATTCCCTCCGGCACTCCGACTGGGGTTTCAGGTGCTCGTTGTGGGGGCTGAATCTCAACCGTTTGGCCGGCTCCGCCAGATCCCCAATCCGCTGGTCGATGCCGGCGCCAGTGTAGGCGCAAAGCCCGTGCTGTTCCCGGATCAGCTCACCGCGCAACTGCCCGCCCCGGGTGCCGCCCAGAGGGCTGCCGGTTGAGGCGAAGGTCTCGTAATCCAAACCGTGCCCGACCGGGGCTTGCGCCGCCAAGTAATCGCGGATCGCGGGCGGAGTTCCGGTTTTCTCAATCCACCTCATTTGCCCAGGAGCTTGATGCGTTCAATCAGGGAAATCGCCCGCTGGAGATCGTTGCTGTTGCCGATTTCACCTCGAAGCTTGATGGCCCCGGCTTCGGCTTCGGCGAGTTTTTTGTTCGTGATCCAATGGAACACCTGCTCCAGGCGGCCCTTGACCACCGGGTTGCACTTGCTGCCGCCCATGAGCACTTCCAGCACCCAATTGGCGTCCATCCCGAAGGATTGCGCGGGCTGGCAAACCTGCTGGCCTTGAAGCAGGCGCACTTCCTCGGGCTGAAGTTCGCCGATGATTTGCGGCGAATGACTCGTGCAAATGAATTGCAGGCGGTCGAAGGTGCGCTTCAGATTCCCCGCGATTTTCCGCTGCCAGATGGGATGCAGGTGCAAATCCAGCTCGTCAATCAGCACGATCCCGGGGGATTCCTTCGCCATTTCGAGTCCAAGCTGCGGATTCAGCAGCGCCAGGCGCCGGACCAGATCCCCAATCATCACCACCATGCTCCGCTGGCCGGCGCTCAAATGTTCCAGCGGCAGGACGCCTTGCCGCTGGATGCCAACGAGGATCTGTTCGGTGCGGGCGTCGAAGCCAAAGCTCTCTCCTCCATCCAGGCAATCGAGAATAGCCCGCTTGAAAACCTGGTATTCCACTGGCTCCCGCTTTTCCTGGAATGCCACCCACTCCTGGCGCGCCACCCATTGCATCAAATCCTTCCAGGCAATCCGGGAGTCCAGGCTGTTGCGGTTGCCTTCAAAGCGCGAAAGACGGTTTTGCACGCGCCGCGGATTCTCCCTGCCTCCCCGGCTGGCCCGCACCTGGCGGTCCAAATGCAAGCGGCCAGCGCCATAATAAGCGACCAATGGCAGCTCCACTGGCTGGCCTGACCGGGCCTTGTCCGCCAGGCCTTCAATGATGTCCCGGGCTTCCGCGGCCTGCTTGTTGGAGGTTCTCCTGCCGCTGTAGATCCCCCGCGCCCAGCGCAGCTTTCGGCCGTCGATTTCCCCCTCCACCGCAGCTTCCACTGGAAACTGTTTCTCCAGGCTTGTGGCCCCGTTCGAGCCGACCCAGGCGCGCCGGATATGGTCTTCGGAGATATTCCGCAGGCCGTAGCCCGGCACCGTGGCGTGCCAAATCCCCAGCGCGTCCGCCATGGCCTCCAGCAAGCTGGTTTTGCCCGCGCCATTCTCGCCCGCCAGCAAAATGAATCGGGCGTCGAAATCCAGGTCATGGGCGGCAGCGTAGCCCATGAAATTCCGCAGATTGAGCCGGTCAACTCTCATATTCGGCCCTCCTTTTACCTGCCCAGCGGGCGGGCTGCACGGCCAATCTCAGGGTTTGCACACAAAAAAGTGCCGCTTTTGCCACCGCCCCTTGCCATTGCCGCGGTGGCGCGGCAAACGGCCAGCTGAGCCGGGATGGGAAAATGAAGGTCTCCATTCATGCTTGTACTTCAGGTTGACAGTTCCCCGGCGGGCAGTCAATCCGCGGGGAGGCGCACGGTGGCCCGGGCCGGCACCCTGTAAACCGTGGCTCGACTAACCCGCCCGGCAACGGCATCCTCACCAGGTGATGCAAGACGCGACCCCATCCGGAGGGACGCCCGGGGCGGCAGCGGGCACCGCCACAATGGAGCCTGGCACGGTCCATAAAAACTCGTCCCGCGAGGCAAAAATCGCCCTGTTCCGCTCCTTGTTCCGCGGGCGGGAAGATGTTTATGCCCGCCGGTTTGAGAGCCGCAAATCCGGCCGCTCCGGCTACCAGCCCGCCTGCGCCAGCGAATGGGCTAAAGGCCGGTGCGGCAAGCCCAAGGTCAAGTGCGCCCAATGCCCGCAGCGGAACTTTCTCCCGGTGACGGATGAGGTGGCCGGGTGGCACCTCTCGGGCAGGAACGGCCAGGGGCAGGATTTTGTGATGGGGGTTTATCCCCTGCTGGAGGACGAAACCTGTTTATTCCTGGCGGTGGATTTTGACCAAAACTCCTGGCAGGCGGATGCCTTGGCGTTCCTGCACACCTGCCGGGGCTTGGGGCTCCCGGCCGCGCTGGAGCGGTCGCGCTCGGGCAATGGCGGCCATATCTGGCTGTTCTTTGAGGAAGCCGTGCCGGCGCGGATCGCGCGCAATCTGGGCTCGCACCTGCTCACAGAAACGATGGAAAACCGGCCGGACCTCGGCTTGAAGTCCTACGACCGGCTGTTCCCCAACCAGGACACCATGCCCAAGGGAGGCTTCGGCAACCTGATCGCCTTGCCGCTGCAGAAGCAGCCCCGGGCGAGCGGGAACAGCGTCTTCCTGGACGATCAACTGGCGCCCCGTGGCGACCAATGGGCATTCCTGGCCGGCCTCGGGAAGATCCCCCGCACCCAGGCCGAAAACCTGGCGCTGGCCGCGGAAGGCCAGGGCCGCATCCTGGGGGTGCGGCCCGTGCTGAGCCTGGAAGCGGATGATGACCCGCCCTGGACCCTGCCCCCATCCCGCCGCCGGAAGGATCCGCCCATCACCGGGCCTTTGCCCGAGACCATGGAGCTGGTGCTGGGCGACCAGGTTTACATCGCCCGGGAAAACCTGCCGCCGGCTCTGCGCAACCGGCTGCTCCGGGTGGCCGCTTTCCAAAACCCGGAATTCTACCGGGGGTCCCGTCCTGGAATAGATTGACACTCCATGAGACGAAAAAGTGGAGTC
>CAYPCQ010000065.1:0-49253 GCA_964409245.1 uncultured Verrucomicrobiota bacterium | reverse complement strand
CCTCCTTTCCTCTATCCCAGTCATTTAGACAGTTTTTTTAATGCGTTTGCCCTGTGCCGGCAGCCCGTGGCATGCCCCGGGTTACAGCTCGCCGCTGGGGAATTACTGCGACTACGTGCTGGGATTCCCCGGGGATGATGCCTTGCTTAATGACGAGGAGATCAGCCTCCTGCTGCCGGGGAATGGCTGCTGCGACTCCACGCTGCAAACCGAGCAGACCGCCTACTGGCTGGCCAACCAGCTGGGGCTTCCTTTCACCTACCGGCGGCCGGTGTCGGTCTTTTTCAATGGCCAGCGCCGCGCGCCGGCGCTGATGGACGACTCCCAGCAGCCCAACGGCGATTTCCTGAAACAGTGGTATCCCGGCGCGGATGATGCCGACCTGCACAAGATCCAGGTCTGGTTCGAGTTCGACGACACCCTGGCCAATTTCAACGCGGTGGGCTGCAGCTTCGGGAATTGGACCACCACGGGCGGCGCCAGGAAGCTGGCCCGCTACCGCTGGAATTGGGGCGCCCGCGCGTTTGGCTCCACCGCGAACAATTACACAAACCTGCTGGCCTTGCAGGAAGCGGCCACCACCACCGCCACCGGGGAAACCTACCTGAGCCAAATCCGGAACTTAGTGGATGTCGATGAATGGGCGCGCACCCTGGCCGTGGAGCATATCGTGGGCAATACCGACAGCTGGGGCTACGGGGGGGGCCAGAACATGTACACCACCAAGCCCGCCGGCGAAACCTGGAAGCTGTTGATCTGGGATATTGATTTCGCGTTTGTGGCCGCTTCCACCACCGACCCTTTATTCGGCTTCGGCGACACCTACCTCCAAAAAATCTACAATCAGCCCGTGTTCCTGCGGGCCTATTACCGCGCCCTGATGGAAGCCGCCCGCGGCCCGCTGCTGACCAACCGGGTTGGGGCGCTGCTGGACCGCAAATACCAGGCCTTCAGCGCCACGGGATTGGGTGCGGTCAAACCGGATTCCATCAAAAGCTATATCAATTCCCGCCGGAATTATATCGAGCAGCAGCTGGCACGGGTGAATCAGCCTTTTCGGATCGCCAGTGGCGGGCTGACCAACCTTTCGGTATCAGGCAACCTGCTTTCCCTTTCCGGCACCGCGCCGGTGGAGGTCGAGCGCATCCTCATCAACGGGGTGGAATATTCCGCCAATTGGACCAGCCTCACCAATTTCAACCTGCAGGTGGCCCTCCAGCCCGGCGCTAATGCGCTCGCGGTGCAAGGGCTGAACCACCAAGGCCAGGCGCTTACCCAAGCCATGGCCGGCCTGCAGATCGTCTGCACCGCACCGGATGAGCCAGCCCCGGTGGTCTTCAACGAAATCATGTATCACCCCGCACGCCCGGAAGCCAGTTTTGTGGAGCTTTTCAGCACCGCCCAAACCAATGCCATCGATTTGGCGGGCTGGCAGGTTCAAGGATTGGATTTCACATTCAGCCAGGGCGCCGTCCTGCCCCCCGGTGGCTTCCTGGTGCTGGCAGGCAACCGGGTCGCCTTTGCCTCCGCGTATGGCAGCAATCTCCCCGTAGGTGGCGAGTTCAAAGGCAGCCTGGACGCCAGTGGGGAAACCTTGTCGCTGGTCATGCCGGGCGCGAGGCCGGAAACGGAGCGGGTCGTGAACCGGGTGACGCATCGGAATTCGCCGCCCTGGCCGGCGGAGGCTGATGGCACGGGGGCCTCCCTGCAGCTGATCGATGCGCGGCAGGATAACCGGCGCCCAGGGAATTGGGCCGCGGTTTCGACCAACGCCTCCTGGCGCTACGCCACCGCCAGTGGGATCGCCGGCTACAGCCGGATCTATCTTTATCTGAAGGATGGCGGCGATGCCTACGTGGACGACCTCAAGCTGGTCGCTGGAACGGTTCCGGAAAAAGGCTTGAACCTGCTAACCAACAGCGATTTCGAGGGCGCCTTCCCCGGGCCTTGGAAGCTGGCTGGCACCCACGCCCAGTCCGAGATTTCCTCCAAACGCACCCATGGGGGCGCGCGAGCCCTCCACCTGGCCGCCAGCGCCCCAGGGAGCACTGCTTCCTCGGTCTATGAAGAACTCTCGCCCACGCTGTCCACCGGCCAGCCATACACCGTGAGCTTCTGGTGGTTTCCCGGCACCAACGACAATACCCTGGTGGTCCGTACCCTTGGCAACTGGGCCGCCACCAACTGCGCCTTCAGCGGAGTGCCCTTGTATCCTCCCGCCCGCTTCACCCCGGGCGCCGCCAATTCCATGCGCAGCGTCTTGCCGGATTTTCCACCCATTTGGCTGAACGAAGTGAATCCCGCCAGCCCGGCCACGGCCGGGGCGGCCTGGGTGGAGCTATTCAATCCCTCGGCCAGTCCCGTGAGCCTGTCCAGCCTGTTCCTCAGTGGCAATTCCACCAATTTGCTGGAGTGGCCGTTTCCCACCAACTCCACCCTGGGGCCACATGAATTCCTTGTAGTGGGATTGGATGGCGGAATGAATCCAGTGCCAGGCGCCCGGTTTCAGGCGCCCATCCCGGCACCTTTGACCCATGGCTGGCTCGCTCTTTCGCAGGCGACGGGCCCGGCGGCCATCGTCCTGGATGCCTTGGCCTGGCCCAGCTTGAACAGCGGCTGGAGCTATGGCTCTTACCCGGATGGGCAGCCCGATTTCCGCGGGATCATGGCGGCGCCAACCCCCGGCGCCGCCAATCAGCCAGCCGGGCCACCCGTGAATCTGTTCATCAATGAATGGATGGCCGACAACCGGCGCACCAGGGTGAATCCGGCCAACGGCCAAAATGACGACTGGTTTGAAATATTCAACCCGGGAAACCAGGCGGCCAGCCTCGATGGCCTTTACCTGACCGATGACCTGAGCACCCCGCTGAAATTCCCCATTCCTGCCGGTTATTCCGTGCCGCCAGGCGGATTCCTGCTGGCCTGGGCCGATGGCGAGCCACGCTTCAACCAAAACAACCAGCCGGATTTGCACGTCAATTTCAAATTGGATGCCGCCGGGGAAAGCATCGGTTTGTTCACCCGGGATAGGCAGCCGGTGGACACGGTCGTTTTCAACTCTCAGGGGCCGGATGTGAGCCAGGGCCGGTTTCCGGATGGTTCGCTGGCCATCTATTCGATGACCAACAGCACTCCACAAGCGCCCAACCTGCCACCGTTCACCAACACGGCACCGATGCTCCAGCCGGTGGGTGACCAAGTCCTGGCACCCGGCCAGATTTTGAGCCTCACGATCTCCGCCACCGATACCGATTGGCCGCCGCAGCAACTGGATTTCAGGCTCAGCCCCGAAGCACCTGCCGGGGCCACCCTGGAGAGGAATACCGGGGTGTTTTCCTGGTCGCCAGGCCTCGGGCAGTTGGGCATTCACGCGGTGCAGCTAGCGGTGACCGATAGCGGAACTCCGCCGTTGAGCAACAGTCTGACCTTCCGGGTATGGGTGGCCCTGCCGCCTGCTTTCAACGGTTTTGCGTTGCACGGCAACAGCCTGGAACTGGCCTGGCAGGTCACCCCCGGACTCAAATACCAGGTGCAATGCACCGCGGACTGCGTCACGGATCCCTGGCTGCCCCTGGGCGATCCCCTGGTTGCTGCCGGGGATAACTTGCGATTCACAGTGGCCCTTGCAGCGCCCCATTGGTTCTATAGGCTGGTGCTATGGCGGGAATGAATCAACATAAGAGGCCGCCGGCCGCGGGGCGTTGGGGACGGGCGGCTTTCCAGACGGTTCTTGTTTGGGCCGGACTGGTGGTTGGACCGCTCAACTTGGGCGCCGCCAGCGCCCCGATTTACGCGCGCCAGGGCATGGTGGTCTCCCAGTGCTCGATCGCCTCCCACGTGGGGCTGGAGGTTTTGCGCGAGGGGGGAAACGCCATGGATGCCGCAGTGGCCACTGCCTTCGCGCTGGCGGTGACCTATCCCGCGGCGGGCAACGTGGGCGGCGGAGGTTTCCTGCTATACCGGCCGGCCCAAGGCGAAACGGCCGCATACGATTTCCGGGAAACAGCTCCTTCCGCGGCCCACGAACGCATGTTCCTGAAGGACGGCGGTTACGACTCGAAACGGCATCATCTCAGCCACCTGGCCGTGGGCGTGCCGGGAACGGTGGCCGGGCTGCATCTGGCCTGGCGGCACCATGGGAAACTACCCTGGCGGCGTTTGCTCGCCCCCGGCATCCGGCTGGCGGAGGATGGTTTCCCGGTGTCCTACACGCTCGCCAGCTCGCTGAAAAATATCCTGCCTCAATTGACCAATTACCCGGCCTCCCTCGCTCAATTCTCCCGCCGGGGTGTCGCGTTCCAGCCCGGAGCCAAACTGCGCCAGAAAGATCTGGCCACCACTTTGCGCAGGATCGCCGCGCGTGGTCCCGCCGGTTTTTACGAAGGTGAAACAGCCAGGCTGCTCACCGAGGAAATGCGGCGCCACGGGGGCCTCATCACCGGCGAAGACCTGCTTTCCTATCAAGCCCGGCGCCGCGAGCCGGTGCACGGTTCTTATGGCGGCCTGGAAATTTTTTCCATGCCGCCTCCCAGCTCGGGCGGCGTGGCTTTGGTCGAAATGTTGAACATCCTGGAAGGCTTCGACCTCCGAGCCGCCGGGATGGGTTCCGCGGCGAACATCCACCGGGTGGTGGAAGCCATGCGGCGTGCCTTTGCGGATCGGGCAAAATACCTGGGGGATCCGGATTGTAATCCCGGCCTGCCGGTGGGCCGGCTGCTTTCCAAAGATTACGCTGGCGAATTGCGGGCCGCCTTCCCCTCCGGCCGCGCTGGAGCATCCAATCCGCAAGATGTGCTCGATGAAAAAGACAGCCGGGAAACAACCCACCTTTCCGTAGTGGATGCCAGCCGCAACGCGGTGGCCCTCACCTATACGTTGGAAGACAGTTTCGGATCACGCATCGTGGTCCCCGGCGCTGGCTTCCTCTTGAATAATGAAATGGGGGATTTCAACGCGGGATCCGGGCTGACCGCCACCAATGGCCTGATCGGCACCCAGCCCAACCTGGCCGCCCCCCGCAAACGAATGCTTTCCAGCATGACCCCCACCATTGTGACCCGGGATGGGGAACTCTATCTGGTGTTGGGAAGCCCTGGCGGGCGGACCATCATCAACACCATCCTGCTGACCCTGCTGAATGTGGCGGATTTTGAAATGAACATCCAGGAAGCGGTTGACGCGCCCCGTTTCCACCATCAGTGGCTGCCGGACCAGATCGTATTTGAGCGCCACGGCATCTCGCCGGACACCCTCGGCTTGCTGGAGCAGCAGGGCTACCGGCTGGAAAGCTCGCCTTATCCACAAGGTTTCGTGTGTGCCATTTCCCACAATTCCCAAACCGGCTGGCTGGAAGCAGGGATGGACCACCGGGCCGCGGATGCCGGAGCCGCCGGATGGTAAAGGCAAACGCGGGTAGGAAATCAACGCGGCAGATTGATGCCCAGCCCCAGGTGGCGGGCCTTTTCCACCACCCGGTTGGCGGCAAACAGGTCTTGCGCCGCGACCCCCACTGATTTGAACAGCGTGATTTCCGAGGCATTCTGCCTCCCAGGGCACCGGCCGGCCAGCACTTCCCCCAATTCAGTCTTAAAATGTTCAGCCCTGATCAGCCCCTGCCGCAGGGGCATCAGCAAATCACCCGCTTCCTCCATGGCGGACTCGCGGTGATCCACCACCACCCGGGCCCGAAGCACGGTTTCAACGGGGATTTCCGCGGCCTCCGGCTTCCAGGAGCCCACGCCGTTGACATGGGCGCCGGGAGCCAGGTGCCCGTCGTCGAAGACCGGGGTCCGCGAAGTGGTGGCGCAGCAAACCACCGAGGCATTGCGCAAAGCCTCCGCCGGATCCCGGGCGGCGCGCACGGGAATGCCTCTTTGCTCTGACATTTCCAAGGCGTAGCGCGCCGCGGCCGGCGCATCCTGGTCGAAAACCATCGCCTCGCGGATCGGGCGGACAGCGCAAACCGCCTCCAGTTGGGTACGGGCTTGAACGCCGCTGCCGAAAATGGCGGCGGCGCCGGCCTCCGGCCGGGCCAGGATTTGCGTGGCCAGGCCGGCCGCCGCCCCGGTGCGGATAGCGGTGAGCGCGGCTCCGTCCAGGATGGCCAGCGGGGTGCCGTTGGCCGCATCCAGCAGGATTACCAGGGCTTGGATCAGCGGCAAACCGTGTTCCCGGTTGCCCGGGAATTGCGCAACGATTTTCAAGCTCAACCGCTGGGCAACGGCGGAATGGCACGGCATCAAAAGCAGGAATCCGGAGCAACCCGGCGGCTCCACGCACATGCGGGCGGGCATGCCAACAGCCCGGTTGGATAATTGAGTGAACGCTTCACACATGGCGTCGATGGCTTCAGCCATGGGCAAAGCCTGGCGCACATCCGCAGCCGTCAAATACAAGAATGGAGGCATATAGTTAGATTCAGGGAGAAACACCGGAGGTCACTCTCTGATGAGCGAATTTTGTCAGGCGGCAATCTTCATGGCCAGGTCAAATTCCGGCTTGGAGTCTGGCCGGCCCCCAGGATTTCAATCCGATTCTTAAAGACCTTGAGGATGGCATAGGCATTGGCTGGTGATTCCACCATCCCTTGGAAGGTGACATGGTGAATACCCCTCTGAAAAGCGTAGCCGCCAGGGTGATCATGGCCGGCAAAATACGCGCGGACACATTTTGAATTTTCGATGATGCGCAGCACTTGCGCATGGTTCCATAGCAAAAGCCCCGGGTTGCTGGCGGCGGCGAGGGTTGGCAGATGACAGCATACAATGACGGGCAAGCCACGCCGGCTGGCACTCTGGAGAGTATCACGAAGCCAGGCCATTTGCCGCGGGCCGACGGCCCCGTTGAAAAGATAAAATGGGGGGCCTTTGCGTTCGTATTCCACCGCCAGCCTGGCTTCGAAGGAATCAGGCTCTGACCAATGGCTGACATCCATGCCATCCAAAACCACGAACCGCCAGCCCTCGTAATCGAATGAATAATAGGCATTGGTCATCCCGTGCGCCTTTAAGACGGCGCTGCGCCCCATTTCCCCCAGGCAATGGTTGCCTATTACATGGTGCCAGGGGACTTTCAATTGGTTGCCCACCTCCATAATGGTCTGCAGGTCGGCGGCTGATTTTTCGCGGTTGCCATCGATCAAATCACCCAGGTCCAATCCAAAGGCCAACTCCTGCTGGTTAAAGGCCATGACGGCCTCCTGGAATTTGCTTTGGGAGGCCGCGTAAGCCCGGTTGCCTGCGGCAGGTTTGTCCCCGTACTGAACATCGGCAACCACCGCGACGCTAAAAAAGGGCTGGGCCAAAACCTGGCCCGGTAAAGCGGGGTGATCAGAAGTGGCAGCCGACTCTGCGTGGACGGAAAATCCTCCGCCAACAGCCTGCCAGAAAGAATGCAAAAGGAAAGCCAGTGCGAGGCTTTTGGCAAGCCAGGATCGCCTGGCCAAGTTGGGGGGAGATAAAACCATGGCGGGCAGCCATCCGGTTGCCTCTGGCACACGTAAATATTTCAGCATAAGAAAGCTTCCATTTTAATTTTGCGGTTTGGGAGAACTGGAGGGATTGGCGCTCAATTGATTGATGCCATCATTAACGTAAAACAAACCGGAAACACCCGTGCAGATTGCGGCGCTGATGGACCACCAGGGAATCCAAGCCGGGTTCCATTTCAATAGGGCCCAGGTAACCGCCAGCATTTGGAAAACCGTGGCAATTTTGCCCAGCCACCGGGGCCGGATGGTGACGCGGCCATTAAAGTAATAAATTACGCCGGATCCCAGGATGACAATAAGATCTCTTCCAAAGACCGTGGCGGCCAGATACAAAGGCAGACGCGGAAGAAATGGCTGGTGCGGCAGGCTTAACAAAAGAATGGCGGAAACCAGCAGCAATTTGTCGGCCAGAGGGTCCAGAACAGCCCCCAACTCGCTGTGCTGATGATAGCGGCGCGCAATATAGCCATCCACGGCATCGCTAATGGCAGCCACAGCGAATGACACCAGGGCCAGGAATCGGTTCACCTCGTCGCCATCCTCGAAATAATACAGCACATTTACGGTAAAAAAGGGAACCAGCAGAATCCTGAGGATGGTTACTTTGTTGGCGGTGGTCATGGAAGATGAATTCATTGGACGGGCCAACCTGGCCAGCCACTTTTGAATAACCATTCACATGACTTGGTTTGCGACTGCCGCCTCATAATAAATTGTAATCGGACCAGAATAGCTTTATAATCGGAACTTAGCCCGAGGCCGGTATATAGTCAATCCGGATTGACCAGATGGGACGTTCCATAATCTGCAAAAACCGCGTGTGATCCACGCTGGCGGGAGTGTGGAATTACCAGAGAAGTTAAATTATTCCAAGTGAACCGCTCAGAAAACCGAAGCGATTGCACTTTGCCAATTTAGTGGCAAGTCACTTCCAATAAAAAAACAACGTCTGCAAATCGCGCGCATTATTGCGCCGGATCAGGGCAATGTATTCACGCTGATAATTGCCCACCCGGGCGGTAACCGTCACTTCGAAGGTTCCGCTGCGCACCGTGAAATACCTGGCCAGCTGGCCCACAGCCCCGCGGTTCATGCCCGGAACATTGATCAACTCACCCACGTTTCGGAAAGGAGTGTCGTCTTCATTGCCTTCAGTGCCATCGGGCCCCGAACGGGCGCGGACGATCTCATTGGCCACGTTGGCATCGATGCCGGGCAAAAGCTGCAGAACCGCCGCCGAAGCGGTATTGACGTTCACCATCCGGCCGGAAATTGGGGTAAACAGATCGATCAAACCCACCACCGTTTCGTTCTGGCTTGGGGTTTGGAATCCCAATTGCTGCCGGGGAGGCAGGGAACTGCGCGGCACGGGAGCAGAGGCGCTGCGATCAACTCCACCCGGCCCCCAAAACATCTCCGGCGTGACTCCGTAAATAAGCAATAGTTCAGTGATGTCATCGATCGGGCCGTTCTTGGCAAAATAAGGGGGATTCAACGACAGGTAATAATCGCTTTCCTTGCCGCTTAAATGCGGATCATCATCGGGATCCCGCCAATCCATGATGGAATCCACGATGGCGGAGGAATCGGCAGCATCCATGCCCACAAGGTTCATCGCCTGTTTTAAAATAATGGCGTCGGAGGCGGCTGCGTTGATATTGAACTTCCGCTCCATATCGATGATTTTCACAGAAAACGAACCTGAGCCGAGTTCGTTATTCTCCAGGGAAATATCGGCCAGGCTTTCGTTGGTAACCCCGGTGCCTCCAGCCCATTTTTGGTTAAGCCCGTCGTAAGGTTCACTGGCAATCAGCAACTGTTGCGCCAGCAGGTAACGGGCTAACTCGACTCCACTTCGGCCCAACCAGGCCATTTCCGGTTCGGCATTATGGTTTTGGGCAAGCCGCATTTCCACTTTCATGGAAAACGCGAAGCCCCCAGCCAGAATCGACATCATGAAAATGACCACCATGACGATGATCAAGGCAATGCCGCTGGCGCAAGGTGTCTGGCGAATCTTCATCGCCCCCTCCCGGAGCCACCGGATTGGCTGTCGCGGAAGCCGCGCGATCCGGGCGGACCAGTGGAGATGCCCGGAGGAAGGTTGGATCCCCCCATCATGCCCGGGGGTGGAACATTACCGCCAGGTCCCCCCGCATTTTGGTAGGCGGGCGGAACCACGATGCTGGACATCGCCACCACCCGGGTGCAAATGTCATCTAATTCCGAGGCATAACCCTTTCCATATCCTAAAGTGACCCGCACCAGTTTGGGTATTTGGTTGGTGAAGCGCCATTCGGATGACCAATCGTTGGTTTGGGAACCCCAGAAATCCAGCGTGAATTGGCTGATGTCCCTCGCCAAAACAATCTGGAACGGCTTCTGCATGGAGTTGGTTTCGGCCAGCAGCGGCATCTGATACATCACCAACTGGTTGCGCCCATCCTGGCTGTTTTCAACCTGAAAAGTAACCCGGCGCAATACCTGGTCCCCAAATAAACCGGATTCCGGGAAGGAAACGGGCAATCGCGCCACAAAACTCAGGAAGCCAAAATCGCTGGCGGTATCTGCGTCAAATGAATAAAAATCCCAATTGGCGCCAAACATCTGGGCGCACATTAGGGAATCGACCAGGCAGCGCATGGCCATTCTGGTGCGCTGCATGCGGGCTGCGGAATCCAACCCAACTTTTGCCGCCCGCACGATTGCCGACCAGCTTGAATAAATCGCCGTGAGTACGGCCGCCAAAATAGTGATGGCGATCATGATCTCAAGCAAGGTGAAGGCCATGGTGCCTAACGGGCCGCGCTTCGCTTTGTGGCAACCCTGCCATTTGGGAGTTCCACCAAGCCCCTGCTCTCCACCACTTTGACGGCCACCATCGCCCGCTGGTGGTGACAAAATAGTCCTCATTGGCGGAAAACAAACACCGGCTGTGGCCCCACCGGAAAACGTGCCATCCAGGATCATCGGCCGCCTCCCCGCATTTGAAATCCCTGTCCCACACCTGAGCCCGCCCGCGTGCCGGATTCCGGCCGAAAAAGAAGAATGCTCAGTTTCGATTCCTGGTTTTGCCGGCTGGAATCAGGGCTTACAGTAAAATCCACTTGGAATAGCCCATTGGTGGAAACCAGGTAAATGTCCCTGGTCCAATGGAAGCCGGGATACAAATCCCCAAAATCGCCGGAAACCGTTCCTTCGGTTAATTTATTCGTCAAAGTCAATTCCGCCGCCAGGCTGCAAATATCGATGGTTTCGGGTTTAATGATCCGAGCCGCCCGGATGTTCATGGAAACCAGGTCAAGGATGGCGAATATGGCCATGAAAAAGATGAACATGGCAATCATCACTTCCAACAAAGTGAAGGCCTTGGGCTGGGGTAAAACACGGTTCATCGGATTACATCCATATCTGCTTGCCCGGTGATGATATCCAAAGTGATTTTTCGGTACTGGTTCTTTTCCGGCCACCGCAGCACGATCGTGAACTCATCGGTGGTGCCGTTGGGGAAAAAGCGAACTCGGGCCTGCTCTTCATCCTTGTGTTCCTTGAAATTCACATCCAGCATTTCCACCACTAAGGATTCGGATAAATGTCCGCTGAAGCCAGGCACGCTGGGCGTTGCTTTGCCTGCTTCAGGAGATTTGGTGTTTAAACGAACCCCTGGGTCACCAGGCTTTTGTGCTGCGGCACCTGCTACCACATTGAAGGTTCCCTGCTTGACGGCGAATTGGATTTCAGCGGCGGCACCGTTGATGATGGCGCAGGCGCGCGCTGTGCTGCAGGCTTCCACGAGGTCACTCACGGCCTGGCGCATGGGATCCTTGCGGGTTGTTTGCACGAAGGCTGGAATGCCGATGGCCATAACCAAGCCAATGATGCCCACCACCATCATGATCTCCACCAAGGAAAAGCCCCGCTGTGACGAACCGCCCAACCGCCGCCGGGCAACTGAGAGGAATTGGTGTGGAACGGGCATAACAAGCGGGCGGCGGTTCAGCGGGTGATGCTCGAGGTAATGGCGAACATGGCCGATAAGACGCTGAACAGCAGGAATCCGACGCCAATCGCCATAACGATGATCATGGCCGGTTCGATCATGTTCGTGAGCATTCGCAGCGAGATAGTCAGCTCATTCTCATACGTTTCGGCCACACTTTTTAATGAGCCGGGAACATCGCCAGTTTCCTCGCCAATCTTGATTAAATCGATCATAAGCTGGGGGAATATTTTGCTGCGGGCCAGCGGTTGTGAAATAGTCTTCCCATCTGTCACAGCTTCACGCGTCAGCACCACCGCCTCCTTGACGATCCGGTTGTCAAGCACCTCCTCGCTGATCTTGAGCGCATTAAGGACGGGCACGCCATTGACCAGCAGGGTGGAAAGGGTTCTGGCAAACTGGGCAAACACATTCAGGCGAATGACTTTGCCCAGGAGTGGAGCGTTCAGTTTCCAATGGTCGATGGTGCGGCGCCCGGAACTGGTGGCTTGGAATCGATTCCAAACCACTAATCCGGCAATGACCAAAAGGATCAGCAGCCAATAATATGAGGAAACAAAGTTGCTCGTATCGACCAATAATTGGGTGGCGGCCGGCAACGGCACCTTGAAACCCTCAAAAATCGACACAAACCGTGGCAGCATGAAGGTCATGAAAAAAACCATGATCAAAACCCCCACCGAGGCCACGATCGCGGGATAAACCAGGGAGGATTTGAATTTGGACTGCACTTCAGAGAAACGCTCGAAGTGGCTGGCCAAGCGCCGCAACACATCCTCAAGCGCCCCGCTATGCTCGCCCGCCTTGACCATGTTGATGAACAGATCCGAGAATACGTGAGACTGCTTGGCCATCGCAGCGGACAAACTGCGCCCCTCAGTGACATCCTGTTTCAACTGTTTGCTCACATCTTTGGGGATGCCCTTGGATTCCAGATGGCACATGCTGGTCAAGGCCACTGCCAGCGGCATCCCTGCGTGCAGCAAATTGGCCAATTGCTGGGAATAAGTGGCCAGCTCCTGTAGTTTGGGCCGCTTTTTCCGCTGCAGAAAATTCCGGACAAAAACGGGCAATACATCCCGCTTCTGTGGGCCGGTTGCCTGGGCGGCTTTGGGACGTTCCGCTTTGCGCTCGCTTTTGGCGGCCGGAGCGGAGCCTTTGGCAGCTTCCACCTGGACTGGAACCAGACCTTGGCGTTCAATCTGCGCCAAGGCGGCGGTACGATCCGCCACCTCCAGAGTGCCTTGCACAGTTTCTCCAGATCGCCGGCGCGCTTTATAAGCAAATTGAGGCATAAACCATTATCCCGTTAAAAACCCGGCCGGCTGAAAAGTTTCTGCTGCCGGATCATTAAGACGCGGTCATCGTTCTCTGAATCACGGGGGATTTTTCAAGAACCTCATTTACACTGCCCCGGCGATACCCCAGGAGATCCAACGTCACATGAAGATATCCGGCTTTCTTGATAACCTCGGCAATCCGGGAATGGGTGCCATTAACAAAAATTTTCCCCAGCTCCCCTGGGCCGATTTCAATCCGGGCCAAGTGCCCGGCTTTCAGCTCGTGGTGGCGAACGCGCACCTCATAAAAGCCCATGTCCCGCAGGGCATTTTCAGCCTCCTCCACCATTTTGAGTTTGCCTGGGGTGACATCCTCGCCATACGGAATCCGGGAACTCAAGCAGGCCATTTGAGGCTTGAATGCCGTTGGCAATCCTAGCTCCTCGGAATAACGCCGGATTTCATCCTTGGTCAGGCCGGCCTCCTTCAGGGGGGTTTTTATATGGTATTCAGCCGCCGCCTGGGCGCCGGGACGAAAGTCCCCTATGTCACTGGCATTTTCCCCGTAAATTATGACCGACAAATTCAGCTCGCGCGCCAGCGGCTTCAGCTCGGCGAAGAGGTCGTGTTTGCAGAAATAGCAACGGTTCTGGGGATTGGCGAGATAACCTGGATTCGTAAATTCCTTGGAGTGAACCACCTTGACCGGAAAATGAAACCGTTCCGCCAAATCCATGGCCTCCTGCAATTCCCGGCGGGGCAGACTTGGGGTGTCAGCGATGGCCGCCACCATTTGATCGCCAAGCACTTGGCGCGCCACACAGGCCAGGAAAACGGAATCGACGCCCCCGGAATAAGCCACCAGGCAGGAGCCATACGACTTCAAAAGTTCCCGTAATTTCTCCATCTTGTCTGTTACCATGGCACCAATCTGCCACCCGAATGGCTGCTTGTCGAGATGATGCTCACTCGCCGGCCTGGATGACCGTAATAATTAGATGAAGGACCGTTGCTTTAGATGCGTTTCTTCCGTAACATCCTGCAAAATGAGCACGGTAAAGCCTTTGATCAGCTATACCGCCTTGTCAGCTCCGGCCACCCTTAGGCCAGCGGCGGGCACGGAGGCCTTTTTAAGGCCGGATATAGGCTTTTCGCCCAGCTGGTTCAGTGAAGTCTGCGGGGTATCTTTTGGCCGGAAATGGCATTTTGAACCCGAGTATCGCCGCGAAACCATCGCTCTCATGGCCGCCAGCCTTCGCAAACGATTCCCGGCTTCGCAGCAGTTTGGCGGGAGTAAGAACTCTGAAAATCCACCGGATTTGCTATCGGGCACCTTCGGGAATATGATGGTCCCCAGCTTGTTTGGAGTTCCTGTAACCTGGCCGGAAAACGATTGGCCCAGGATTCAGGCCAGCCAATTCCTCAATGACCAGCAAGCCCGGCGTTTGGAACCGCCTGACCTCGACAACAATCCGTTCTGGAACGAATTTCTTGAGCAGTTGGATTGGATCGCCCGGGAATCCGGGGCCATTGAGGGCTGCCTTAACTGGCAGGGTGTGCTGGCCAACGCCAACCACCTGCGAGGATTCCAAATATATGCAGATATCAAACAGAATCCAGACTTGGCCAGGCACGTTTTCGCCTGCGTCACTACCGCCACTCTGGATGCAGTAAACCGGCTCTATTCCAGGCAGAAATCCTCGAGACCAGATTTTTTTGCGGTCAGCAATCCCCAATTGAACATCATCGCGCCTCAGGATTATAACGATTGCCTCTTCCCATACGACAGCCAGCTGGCAGGTGCTTTTGGCACCACGGGTATTCAAAACGGGGTTTGGAAGGCGGATTCCTTCCTGGAATACTATTCCCAGTGGCCACATGTTGGGTATGTGGATGTGGGAATCCACACCAATCTGCAAATCACCCGGATTATTTTCCCCAAAGCCCGCCGCGGGGTGGTTTACAGCACTTTGGACTTGGAGAATAAAACCTACTTGGAGTTGACCATGGACTTTGAGCGTATTGCTCGCGAATGCGGCCCCTGCGATGTGGTGTGTTCCGGTCTGGACCCCGGTTTGCCCGATTCGCGCATCAATGAGGTTTTTGAAATTTGCGAACAAATCTCCGCCCGATATGGCTGAAATCGATCCTCTTCCCCCCTTGCTCCACCGCTGGTTTTTTTTACCCGCAAATTTTGCTGCCTCGATTTATCGATTGGCAGGAAGCCGATTTCAGGTATAGTTTGCCGCCTGATTTGAATTTGGAACTATGAGTATGAAGAAAACAAATCGCCTTCGCGAAGATTTGAGCGAAATGCCGGATTGGATGAAGAAGAAGAATTGTCCCCACCGGGACCAATACCTTTCCGGCAAGCGGATTCAGCCCGCCGGCATCACTGGCAAGGAAAAATTCAGTTCCATCGTCGATTCGGTCTTCCTGGCATATAATTCGGCCCGCCTTAAGGAAGGCTGCCACCTCTTCACGCACAAAATGCTCGAAGCCGATGTCACCGTGGGGATGAGCCTGGCCGGCGCTCTCACTCCGGCCGGTTTGGGCTGCTCCTGCATCGTTCCCCTGATAGAGGCAGGTTTTGTTGATTGGATTGTCGCCACCGGGGCCAACCTGTATCACGATTTACATTTCGCGTTGAATTACCCTGTCCATGTCGGAAGTCACCAGTTGGACGACACCGACTTGCGTAAAAATGACATCGTCCGCATTTACGATGTCCTGCTCGGCTACAGCGATTGCTTGATGGCAACCGATGAGATCCTGCGCCGAATCCTCGTCCAGCCCGAGTTCCAGAGGGAAATGGGCACCGGGGAACTGCATTATCTGCTGGGAAAATACGCCGATGAGTGGGAACGGCAAAACAAGCTGAAGCATGTGTCGGTGCTGGCGGCCGCTTACCGCTGTGGAGTGCCATGTTATACCTCCTCCCCCGGTGATTCCACGATCGGCATGAACGTGGCCGGCGTGGAATTGCGCGGCAACAAGTTGCGGGTCAATCCGTCCATCGACGTCAACGAAACGACCAGCTTTGTGCTGGCCGCCAAGCGTTCGGGCGGCAAAAGCGCGGTCATGCTTATGGGTGGTGGAAGCCCGAAAAATTTCATGCTGCAAACCGAGCCCCAGATCCAGGAGGTGCTGCGCATTAAGGAAGTCGGCCAGGATTATTTCTTCCAAATTACCGACGCCCGTCCGGATACCGGCGGTTTATCGGGAGCCACGCCTCATGAGGCGGTCAGCTGGGGCAAAGTGGATCCGGATCGGCTGCCGGATGCGGTGGTGTGCTATACGGACACCACGATCGCCCTGCCGATAATCACCCATTACGCACTGGCTAACCACGCCAAGCGCCGTCTCAAGCGCCTTTACGATCATCGCGGACAAATGTTGAAGGCTCTCACCAAGGAGTATTTCAAACACAACCAGGTAAAAATGCTCGACGGATCGGAACCGCAATTGGATTAGCGCATTTGGCTTGGCAGCCTGGACTGAGGGATAAACAACCGCCAATTATGACACCCAAGCGACTGCTGAGTATTGCCCGGCAGCATGGCACCCCGGTGGTGGTGGTGGACCATGATGTGCTCCGTCGCAATTACGCGGATTTCAAGAAAAATTTGCCCAAAGTCCAGGCCTATTACGCCGTTAAAGCCAACCCGGATCCGGCCATCATCCGCACCTTTTATGATGCTGGGGCCAGTTTCGATGTCGCTTCACTGGCTGAATTCCAGTTGGTCTACAACTTGATCAAGGATCTGCCAGGCAAAGCCCAGCAGGATTTCATCTGGGACAAGATCATCTATGCCAATCCCACCAAGCCCAAGGAAACCTTGCAGGCTTTGGATCAATACAAACCGCTGGTTACTTACGACAACCTGGGTGAACTGAAAAAAATCAAGCAGTATGCCCCGCACGCTGGAGTAATCCTTCGACTCCGGGTTCCCAATACCGGCTCAATGGTTGAGCTTTCCTCGAAATTCGGGGCGGATCCGGGTGACGCCGTGGATTTGATCGATGAAGCCTTCCGCCTCGGACTGGTTGTTGAGGGCATCAGCTTCCACGTAGGGAGCCAATGCACCAATTTCGAGAATTTCATCCATGCCTTGGACTGGACCTCCAGCGTCATGCGCGAAGCTCGTGACCGCGGCCGCGAGATCAAAATCCTCGATATCGGCGGCGGCTTTCCAGCTCCCTATGACGAACATGTCAAGCCGTTCGCCTCCCTGGCGGTCAAACTGAATTCGGAGATCGACCGCCTGTTCTCAAAGGAAATCCAAATCATTGCCGAACCGGGCCGGTTCCTGGTTGCCACCGCTGCCTCTTCTGTGGCCAAGGTCATTGGCAAAGCCCGCCGGGACGGCAAGACCTGTTATTATATAGACGACGGTGTTTACCACACCTTTTCAGGTATTGTGTTCGACCATTGCCAATACCATCTGAAAGCCTTCAAAAAAGGAAAAACTCAAATCAGCTCAGTCTTTGGCCAGACCTGCGATGCTTTGGACACTATTTCGCTGGCGGAATCCCTGCCCGACTTGGACATCGAAGATCTGGTCTATGCGGAAAACATCGGGGCATACAGCAATGCCTCAGCCACCTGGTTTAATGGCTTTCCTCCGGCCAAGGTGGTTCACATCAACCAATAGGAAAGCCTTGGTAGCAGTGAATACTTGCATTCCGGCCAGACAATCCCCATTGTGGATTAAAACTGATGGAATCACGGGCTAAATGCCCGACTGTGAGAATAGCGCATGAATAATACGTCGCCTGAATCGAACTTGGACCTGGACCTGCACTTTTTGCCGGCATGGGCCCAACCGCAAGCCCAGTCCAATCCCTTCGCCGAATATGAAGGGGAGTCAACTGAAAGGGATGATCGCCGCGGGGGACGCGGGCGCAGTGACGGGCGCCGACGCGAAGGTCCCCGGAGGGATGGTCCCGGCGACAGCCGGCGGCCAGGTGGTGGACCTGGTCCCCGCCGCTCCCAGCAGGATGGCCCCCGGCCCGGTGGTGACCGGGGAGATCGCCGGCGTGGCCCCGGGCCTGATCGGCGCGACCCCCCCCGGATGCTGCCAGAAGTGGAGGTCAATATTTTCCCGGAAGAGCACGGCGTGGAAAACCTGGCCAAAAAGATCAAGATGACCGGCCGCGCTTACCCGCTTTTTGACATCGGCCATCTGATCCTCAAGAAGCCGGAGCGTTACAATGTGCGTTTCAACGTGATCAAAAAGCCGGAAGGCGAAGTCGTTCAGGCGCTATTTTTATGTTCCATAGACCAGACGCTGTGGTTCTCCCAGGCTGAGGCCATCGACCATATTTTCTCAAAGCATTTCAACATCTTCTACCAGGAAGAGAAAATCCCAGCCGATCCGCCTAAAGGCGTGTTCACGTTTGTGGCGCAATGTGGCATGAGCGGCATCGTCCTCGGACCTCCGAATTACCACGACTACCAAACCAAATTGCGCCGGTTGCACTCCGAACGTTACTCATACCTGCCTTTTGAGGCATACAAATCACGGGTGAGGATTGTCAAAGACGAAGCCATCGTCAATAAATGGAAAGAGGAGCAAAGCTTCAGCACCCAATACTTGTGCTTGAACATTCCTGATGCGCTGAAATTGTCCAATCGCGAAGAAGTGGATCGCCATTTCCGCGAGACTCATCTGCCAAACGTAGTGCAATCAGTCGATTCTTTCGTGATGAATGGCGGGATCGTGCAAAGCCAGCCCAATGGGATCTTAAAATCTCTGACCCGGCGCGCCTTTGAAGAACAGCGGCGCTTTCCGCTCAAGCTGGTGACCGTGCTCAGCCAGATGTTTGCGTCCCATGGCCTGCAATTCTTCAAGGTCCATAAATCCGTGACCCACGTGGCGACCTCCCGGCCCCACTTCCTGGACATGGCCACCACCCCGGTTTCGGATGGCGTCAAAAAAATCGTCAATCTTATTGATGCCACCCCGGGCTGCACCCGCCGCCAGTTGCTGGACGTCCTGGCTCCGGCTCCGCAGGGAGCGGTTCCCGTGGCCGCGCCCGTGCCAGCAGCAACCAGCCCCGAAGCCGCTGTGGTAGCTGCCTCTGAGGGTGTTCCTGCCGTCCCGGCGCCAGCGGGAGAAACGCCTGTGGTTTCGCCTGAAAGCCAGGTGATAACCCCTGCAATGAACATTGTGATCAGCGACCTGCATTGGTTGATCCATCAAGGACATGTTATCGAGTTTGCCAATGGCACTCTCGAAACCGCCAAGCGCCCCCTGCCCCGGCCCCCTAAACCAGTCCGAACCGGGGAAGCTGCCCCCGCCATTGCGGGCACTGCGGAAACCCCGGCAACCCCCGCGCAAATTGCCGAAGCGGTCATTGCGGAAGCCACTGCGGAAGAAAGCCCGGCGGCGGAAGCGCCCAGCCAGCCAGCTGAACCAGTGCCTCCAGCAGAGCCTCCGGTTGCGTAGGCTGCAAGAATTCATTTTCAGGACTATTCCAAAGCGCCCGGGAACGGGCGCTTTTTTTGTGTACACCCAATTAATGCGCCTTGCCACACTCATTCCCACTGTTTAGAATACCTTATTGAATCCCGGTTATGGAAATACTTAAACGTTTACTGCTGATGCTGGCCATTTGGGGGATGCCCGCCGACCTCCAGGCAATGCCACTGACCACCACCAATTCCTTTTGGCGTTTTTTGCCAGGCACTAACGAAGCTTCCCAGCCCGACCTGGCAGCCTGGCGTCAGCTGAATTTCAAGGACTCGGCCTGGCTCAATTCCGCCGCCCCGTTCTTTTACGGCGAAACCATTCCGGTCGGCACTACCATCACCGGCATGCAAAATACGTTTTCCACGATTTTTTTAAGATGTTACTTCGTGGTTACGAACCTATCCGTTTTGAGCGACCTGCATTTAAGTGCCATTTGCGACGATGGATTTGTGGCCTGGATCAACGGAGTTCAAGTGGCCGCTTATAATGCGCCCGCCGGAACTATCAAGTATAATTCCTTATCGAGCCAAAACGTGGCGGAGCCGATAGCATACCAGGATTATGCCTTGCCCGCGCTGACGGGATATTTGCAGGCGGGCACCAATGTGCTGGCGGTCCAAGTCTTCAACACGAGTTTGGGCAGCAGCGATCTGGTGTTCGATGCCGCTTTGGATGCTGCATTAAAGGAAACGGCCCCCCCGGTAATCACCAACCTCGTGCCGGCGCCCGGCCTGCTCAGCAGTTTAAGCCAGGTCACCGTCACTTTCAGCGAACCGGTCACAGGTGTAAACGCTGAGGATCTTTTTATCAATGGCGTCCCGGCCACGAACATGGTTGCCCAGGGTAACAGTTATACTTTCAGCTTTCCCAAGCCTGCCAATGGCTTGGTCCAAATTTCCTGGTCCATTACGTGCGGCATCACGGATACCGCAGTGCCACCAAATCCTTTCAATCCTTCAGGCAACAATTCCACCTGGACTTACCAGCTGATCACGTTGGAAACTCCAATTTTGACCGCCATCCATCCACCGCCTGGTTTGAAACTGCGCCGTCTGGGACAGGTGGAAGTTTTTTTCAACATCCCGGTCGATGGTGTGGAGGCGGCTGATTTGCTGATCAACGGATTGCCGGCCACCCAGGTCACCGGTCTGTCCGCTGGCCCTTATTTGTTTGAATTTGCACCGGCTGCCAACGGCCTGGCTCAGTTTAGCTGGCGCAGCAACCATGGCATCGTGAATCCGGATCATACCAACTCGGTTTTCCTGGGCACCAACTGGCAATACGAGGTGAATTCAGCACTGCCGTTGGAAACTCTGATCATTAATGAATTCGTGGCGGAAAACGACAACGGGCTGAAGGATGAGGATGCCAGCGCGGAGGACTGGATCGAAATATTCAATCCTGGCACCACGGCGGCATCCTTGAATGGATGGTCATTAACCGACGACCCCCGTGAAACTGGCAAATGGGTATTCCCGGCGGTGAGTTTGCCTGCCAAAGGTTATTTGGTTGTGTTCGCCTCTGGCAAGGACCGCAAACCCACCTTGGCCGGCGGCCGCCTGCACACCAATTTCAAGCTGAACATCGCCGGTGAATTCCTGGGCTTATACAGCCCGGATATGCCCCGCGCCGAAGCCCATTCGCTCGCCCCGGCCTTCCCTGAGCAGCGCAACGATTATTCCTGCGGCTTGAATCCGCAGAACCAGTGGCGCTATTACCGCACACCCACGCCCGGCGCAGCCAATGGGGAAAGCCTCATTGCGGACTCAGTGGAGGACGTGCATTTCAGCGTTAAACGTGGTTTTTTCAGCCGGCCATTCAATTTGCAACTGGTGACACCGACCCCCTCAGCGCGCATCATTTATACGGTGAATGGCAGCCCGCCGGCTGAAACGAATGGCATCGTCTATACGAATCCCATCCCGATCACCACCACTCGAGTCATCCGGGCGGCAGCTTTTAAAACGAACAGCCTGCCTTCGCATATCCAGACGCACACCTATTTATATGGCGTAAGCCAGAATCGGCTGTTGCTGCCAGCTTTGTCTTTGGTCACCGCCTCCAATAATCTTTACGGAGCCAAGGGCATCATGGAAACCAACCCGCGCAACACCACCATGCATGGCCTTGCCTGGGAGCGCCCCGTATCCGTTGAATTGCTGTTCCCGAATGGCGCTGAAGGTTTTCATCTCGACTGCGGATTGCGGGTTGCTGGCGGAGCCTATATCCGGGGACAATACGATTACCGGGGATCCATTCCTTTCAACAAATATTCGTTCCGGTTGTATTTCCGGGGCGACTACGGAGCCACCCGTTTGGATTACCCGTGGTTCCCCGAATCCATTGTGCAATCGTTCAACCATATTGCCCTGCGCGCCGGCATGAACGACCCCACCAATCCGTATATCCGCGATGAAATGGTCAGGCGCATGGCGGCGGACACCGGCCAAGTGGCCAGCCACGGCACCTTCGCCCATTTTTACATGAACGGCGTTTACAAGGGTTATTACAACCCTGCGGAACATATCAATATCGATTTCCTCCGCTCCTGGCATGGCGGGGGCGAGCTATGGGATGTGCTGGCCCAAATGAACGAAGTGCAGGAAGGCACCGCCACCGACTGGAACAGCCTGCGGACCCTGATCACCACCAAGGATCCCCTTTACGCCACGAATTACCTCGAAATCAGCAGGCGGCTGGACCTGGTCAATTTCATCGATTATTTGCTGCCTCCCATCTATGCCGGCACCCAGGACTGGCCCAATAATAATTGGCGCGCGGCCCGCGAAAAAGTCACCGGAGCCAAATGGCGCTTTTACATCTGGGACGCCGAATGGTCCTTCGGTTTCAACAACGCGGTTTCCTGGAATACCTTGGCCAACGAGTTAAACAACGGCTCGGACATCGCCAATTACTATCAGCGGCTCAAGCGCAGCTATGAATTCCGGCTGCTGTTCGCGGATCGCATCCACAAGCATTTTTACAATAACGGCGCCTTGAGCGACAACCGTTTGCGCCAGCGTTATAATTGGCTCAAAAGCCAGATGTCAGGTTCCATTTCCGGTTTTAATGATGTGATTGGCACCTCCTGGATTCCCCAGCGCAGCCGCTATCTTATGCCCCATTTCTCAGCCGCTGGCCTTCTCTCCAGTTCCAATGCTCCGGTATTTAATCAATTTGGGGGCCGGGTGGCTCCCGGCTTTGCGCTAACGATGACCACCGCCACCAACGGAACGGTTTATTACACCACCGACGGCTCCGATCCCCGCCTGACCTTTTCCAACACGCCTGCCCCACAAGCCCTCGTTTTGGCCAAAGACACCTCGCTGAAACTGCTGCAATCCGCCTTGCTCAAAGCCCGCACCCAATGGGGCACCAACTGGAGCGCGCTGACGGAGGCGGCTTTTCAAGTGGATGAATCTTTTCTTCCGCTGCGCATCACGGAGATCATGTATAATCCACTGGACGGTGATGCCTTTGAATTCATCGAATTGCTTAACGATTCCGCCGCGGCCTTTGACCTGCGAGGCTTCAGCTTGGGCGGCCTTGATTTCACTTTTGACGAGTCCACCCCGCCACTGGCGCCGGGAGCCCGGATCGTTGCGATCTCGGACGCCAATCCTGCCGCCTTCATGCGGCGCTATCCCAGCACAACTATTGGCGGAATTTATAAAGGCCGGCTGGCAAATAGTGGTGAGCGCCTGACCATTAAAGACCGCTTGGGCCGGGTGCTGGCCTCGGTGAATTATCGGGACCAGGATGATTGGCCGATCTTGGCAGACGGCGCGGGATTTTCATTGGAAATCAACGATCCTGGATCTGATCCTAACGCACCAGCCAATTGGCACGCCAGCATCGAACCAGGCGGATCTCCCGGCTTGCCCAATCCGGTGCCGCCCGCAAATCCAGTGCGTCTAAATGAAGTTTATGCCGGACACCGGCCTGGCGATCCAGTGGATGCCCGCAGTTCGGATTGGATCGAAATATTTAATTCCAGCCTGCAGGCTATTGACGTGTCAAATTGGGGGCTGGGTAAAAACGCCAGCCATCCCCAATATTCAATACCCGCCGGCAGCCAGATCCCGCCTTTGGGATATTTGCTCGTTTGGTGCGATGTTCGCACGAACGAGCCGGGATTGCACACTGGCTTTGGGCTTGCTCGCGAGGGGACTACCGTATTTTTGTTCGATGATCACACCAACCGGGTGGACGCCATTTCCTTTGGGTTCCAGCTGCCGGATTACGCCATCGGCCGCACTGGCCGGGAGCCTGATTGGGATCTCACTGAACCCACCCCTGGCCATCCCAACGAACCGGCTCTGCTGGCAGCTGCCACCAACTTGGTTATCAACGAACTGCTGGCTAATCCCTCACCCGGTGGAGATGGCTGGGTGGAACTGCTTAACCTCGACCCGAACCTGCCCGCAGCCTTGGGCGGGTTGCTGCTCAATGCCACCAACGGGATTTGCCAGCTACGCTCCTTGTCTTTCATCGGCCCGGCCGGATATGCCCAGCTATGGGCCGATCAAAAACCGGGCGCCGCTCACTTGGATCTGACCCTGCCCCCGGGAGGGTCCAACCTGGCTTTGATGAATATCAGTGGAACCCTCCTGAACCAGGCGCCTTACATGCGTCAAAAAACCGGCGTTTCCCAAGGCCGCTGGCCCGATGGCACCGGACCCATGAACCCGTTTCCTGATCTAGCCACTCCGGGCGCCAGCAATCAATTCAACCTCGCGGCCGGCCCCCTGCTCAATGAGTTGCTCGCCTCACCACGGCCTGGGACAGGCTCTGGCTCTAATTGGGCCTGGATCGAAATCCATAATCCGCTCGATACCGATTATGACCTGGCTGGATGCGGCCTTCGTATAGGCGAGCCAGGAGCGGATATTTGGTTATTCCCGCCTGGCGCCAGGCTGGCCGCGCATGGATTTGCGGTGGTCCGCTGCGCCGATCCCCTGGCGGCCTCCCTTTCTTCACCCACGAACCTCGTCGTGGGCAGCCAGTTGGATTCTGATGGCGGCATGATTTCCCTTCTCAATGCCAGCGGCCAAATGCTCGATCTGCTCCGGTATGGTTCCCAAATCCCGGGTTCGGCTGTTGGCCGGATTGATAACTCCTGGCAATTGCTCAAAATGCCTACTCCGGGGTTGGCCAACTCCGCAGCCGCCACCCAGGGCGATCCGCTCAACCTGCGGTTGAATGAATGGCTGGCCTCCTCCACCAACCAACAGGAATGGCTGGAATTATACAACCTGGATGCCAATCCAGTTTCGCTGTCGGGGCTTTTCCTCACGGACGATCCGTCTTTGAGCGGCCAGACCAACTACCAGTTTGCACCGTTAAGCTTTATCTCCGGACATGGCTACCTCCTTTTTAAGACGGACGGCGAGGTGCAAAAGGGCGGCAATCACCTGCCTTTCAAGCTGGATTGGCAGGGCGAAACGCTGCGGCTTTACACGGCTGGTTTTCAAATCATTGATTTTGCGGATATCAGCCAGCAGGTCATCGGTTTATCAGAAGGCCGGGTGCCGGATGGTGGCAGCAACATTGTCCGACTGGCCACCGGTCCCACTCCCGGTTCCAATAACGAAAACGTGGCTTGGCCGCTGCAGTTCACCAGCGTTGGCTGGGATTCCGACCATGGCTTCCAACTGATTCTTTCCAGCCCGGCATCGATGAGCGTGGTTTTGGAAATCTCAGATGATCTGGCGCATTGGGGCCCTGCCCAAACCAATACTTCTGCCCTTGGCTTGGTGGAATTCAGGGATTTGCCGCCAGGCTCCGCCACCAATCGCTTTTACCGCGCTTTGCTGGCGAAATAATCCGGCTACTTTAAGGCTGGTTCACCACTTTACCATGTGAAATGACAGGGATAGTGCTGGATATGTTATTGGCTGGGACTGCTGCCAGCTAACCCAAGTTTCGCATATTTCGATATAAACACCGGAGGTTATCGAAAACCGCCAATGTCGCAAGGCATGCTGGCGAGGCCAGGCGTGGAATCGCTTACCTTGGCTTCCGCGTAGCCCACCGCACCGGCATTATGGCAAGGATCAGTTGGCTATCCGCCATTTTGGATCTGGAACATGTCTCCCCAGAAATTGTGGTAGGCGTGCAGCTTCTTTTTCTGGCCTGGCAGACGGGCGATGCAATCCTTGAAATTCGGGTAGTCAATGGATTCCGCCATAAGCCGCATGATTGCCGCCAACTGGGCCTGATCGACGACTATGCGGCAGCAATAATCGCCTTCCGGAGTCGGGATGATTTTGTTTTCCAGCTGGGCCGCTAAGATCAGATTCTCCAAATCCGCGGCCACGCGGGCCCTGACCTGCCAAGTCTCCGGCACTCCCTTTTTAACAATGCTGAAAAAACCGTATTTGGTGCACAGCCACATATTAAATTCCAAATGATTGTTTGCTTGAACGGAGCATGGCCGGTGGCCAATCCGGTGTCAAGTGGTCCTCCGCATTGGTCGCCCTGGCGGGCGATGAATTGGAAACTGGATTTGCCTTTCACTATGAACTGCGGATGTTGAATAATATGGCCATGGGCAGAAAACGACAACCAGACGTGGAGTTCTATGACGCGGAGGATTTTGACCATTTCCTGCTGGATGCCAAACAAGGCGATGCCAATGCCCAAGTTTCTCTGGGCTTCATGTATCGCGAGGGCGCAGTCGTAAAAAAAGATGCCGCGGAAGCCGCCAAATGGTTCCGCAAAGCCGCGGAGCAAGGGGATGCCATAGCCCAGTGCCTTCTGGGCGTGCTGCATAAACGCGGCGATGGCGTTAAGAAAAATGTGACCGAGGCGCTTGAATGGCTTCGGCTGGCCGCTGATCAAGGGGATTACCTGGCACAGTATATCTTGGGCTGCCATTACGCCCAAGGTGATGGTGTCGAACAAGATTATGGCCGGGCCTTGGAGCTGCTGCACAAATCGGCCGAACAAGACTGCCCGGAGGCCCAATGTAAGCTGTGCGACATATATGAACATGGCAACGGGGTCGAGCCGGATGCGGCGGAGGCATTCGCCTTTTTTAATTTGGCCGCCAGGAAGGATGCTCGCCTGGCTAAAACCCGCGATACCGTTGGGAAATATATGGACCCCCGGCAATTTGCCAAAGCCCAAATACGCTTTCAGGAACTCCTTGCCCGCCTCAAACCGCCCCAATATTGAGGAGGCGTAACCAACCGCCCCCAAGATTGGGCCTGGAAAAACAGGAAACAGCACCGTTTCTCAGGGGGGAAATAGCGAGCCGGATCTTTCCAGCTTGTAAGGGATGCCAAGGCTGGCATTAGTAAGCCATGATGAATTTCCGAAGCTCCATCAAGAGCCCCTGGCGAACCACCTTGGCCATCGCGGCAGCTGCCGTCCAAACGTGGCCAGGCTCCATTCCCGCCTGGCCGGCGTTGCACGCCGCCGAGGCGGCCGTGAATGCTCCTTCAGCCTCTGCCCAGGGTCAAACCAAGACCCCCACCAGCACGGTGGCAACGGATTCGGGCCAAGCCTTGGAGCGGACCTGTTTCCAAACCGGCGGCGCCTGGCAGCCCAAGGTGGACATCAAATCCGATGTGGCGGTGGTTTACGGGTTCCAAGGGGATCTGGACGGCCGCATCAAGGGCTGGCGCGACCATGGATACCTGATCCATTTCATGACCGGTGTGGCCTGGGGCAACTACCAGGATTATTTCAGCGGCAAATGGGATGGCACTTCGCACGAAGACGAAGCCCAGACAGACCGGCGGGGCCGCCCCATCCTGCACGGGCCCACAGTCCCATACGTGGCGCCGTCCGAGTCCTATGGCAAATACTTGTGTGTGGGGGTGCAAAAAGCCCTGGATGCGGGGGTGGAGGCCATTCACCTGGAGGAGCCGGAATTCTGGGTGAACGGCGGCTACAGCGGCAGCTTCAAACGGGCCTGGCGGGAATATTACCACGAAGGCTGGCTCCCTCCGCACACCACCCCGGACGCGCAATACCGGGCCAGCAAGCTCAAGTATTTCCTGTATCGCCGCGCGCTGCAGCAGGTGTTCGACCACGTGCTGGAATACAACCGCAAGACGGGGCGCAACGTCCGCTGCTATGTGCCCACCCACAGCCTGATCAATTATGCGCATTGGAAAATCGTGAGCCCGGAGCAGAGCCTGGTGTTGCTGAACGGCTGCGATGGATACATCGGCCAGGTGTGGACCGGCACCGCCCGCACAGCCAACCGTTACCAGGGGAAGCTCAAGGAACGAACTTTCGAAACGGCCTTTTGCGAATACGGCGTGCTGCAGAACCTCGTACGCTCCACCGGCCGGCGCATGTATTATTTGAATGATCCGGTGGAAGACAATCCCGAGCATAGCTGGGAGGATTACCGCCGGAACTGGGAATCCACCCTGGTAGCCTCCCTGCTCTGGCCGGATGTGTGGCGTTACGAGGTGGCGCCCTGGCCCGAACGGCCGTTCATCCACCATTACCCGGTGCGGGACATCACGGCGCGCAAACCGGGCGAACCGGTGGAGAAGGTGGGCATTTCCCCCGCCTACGCCACCGAACTGCTGACCGTCTTCAACGCCTTGAACGACCTGCGGCAGCCGCAGGTGGAATGGGAATGTGGCCCCACTGGTGTGGGCATCCTGGTGTCTGACACGATGATGTTCCAGCGCGGTGAACCAACCCCCAGCGACCCGCATTTAAGCTCGTTCTACGGCCTGGCGCTGCCGCTCATCAAAAGCGGGGTGCCCGTGCAGCCGGTGCAATATGAGAATATCGGCCTGGCCGGCTTCCTCGCCCCTTTCAAGGTGCTCTTCCTCACCTATGAAGGCCAGAAACCTCCCCTGCCCCAGCTCCATGCCCAGCTGGCCGGCTGGGTCAAAGCCGGTGGCACTCTCGTGTTTGTGGATGATGACCAGGATCCCTATAACTCCGTCAAGGAATGGTGGAATACGGGCGATTTGACGTATCTCAATCCCCGGCGCCATCTCTTCGAACAGCTCGGCTTGGGGCCGGAAACCGCCCCTGGCCGCCACGCGCTTGGGGCGGGACAAATCCTCTACCGCACCGCAAGCCCGGCGGCCCTCTCGAAATTCGCCTCCGGCGCGGAGGAAGTGCTGGACTTGGCCCGGCAAGCCTGCCAAAGCGCCAACTTGGCATGGACCCCTCGCAATCACCTGCTGCTGCGCCGGGGCCCCTACGTGATCGCGGCCGGCCTGGACGAAAGCCCGGCGGACCAGATCCGGCAGCTCAACGGCCGCTTGGTGAACCTCTTCGATCCCGCATTGGCCATTTCCACCAGCCTGAGCATCACAGCTGGAGCTCGTCTTTTCCTCCTGGACTTGGACCGCGTGCCGCCCGGCCAACCGCTCGTCCTCGCCAGTGCCGCCAAAATAACTGGCTTCGCCTGCACCGCCGAATCCAGCCGCCCAGCCGCAGGGCAGGCAGCCGGGTTGAACACCATCCGCTTCCTGGCCGCCGGCCCGGCGGACACCCTGGCCGCCACCCGGCTCCGGCTCAACCGCGCCCCACAATCCGTGCGCATCCTGAACAGCGCCGCCTCCGCCACCCAGGAATGGGACGAGGCCAGCCATAGCCTCCTGCTGCGCTATCCCAATTCCACAGCGGGACACCAGTTTGAAATCGTGTTCTGACGGCTTGAGCAATCTTCTGCGCCATGGGAAAAAGCCAATTCCAAACCTGCGGCAAAAAGTTGCTGCCATCCAATCGGGGGCATGGCCCCACCGGAATTCATTTTTGCTGTGATGCGGCCGCTACACCCGGACCTGAGGTCGCGGATGGCCTTGATCGGCTTGGTTTACACTTTTCGCCCGGCCTGGGGTTGCAAGGCGAACTGGATAATGAAAGGGGCGGATTTCCACTTATAGGCGGGAGGCTAACACTACGGACCCCTTTTCGCCGGATTCCGCAAATACTGCGCGAAAATGCCGCATCACCAAACCGCCCTAGGGATTCCATGAGCCACGCCACGGCTCTATTGAATCCCCGACAAATGCTGCGGCATGAAAAGTGCTATAAGCTAAAGCCGGATTTATTTTATGCGTGCTTTTTAAAAACCGTGACCCTAATTTGATTTTATGACTATTTGGATTCTGATGTTGGTTCTGGTGCTGTTGGCCGCCGCCTGCGGTTATGGGCTGGGTGTGGCCGGTTCCGGCATAATGCTATTGGGGGTAACTCTGGCTTGGGCGCTGGCCATGCCTTTGGGTCCCTCCTTCGCGCCGTTGGTCCCCAAGTTGGGAGTGACTGGCCAAGTTTGGCTTTGGCTGATGCCTGCCGTGCTGGCTTATGCGGTGATCCTGTTGGTGATGCTCATTCTCGCCATTGTGGCCCAAGTTTTCGTGCTGAAGCACTTCCGCAACCGGGATGACATCACCCGGTTCCGTCTGAGCCGGCTTAACTTCCGCACGGGAGCGGTGCTGGGGATCATTAACGGCCTGGTCGTGACGGTAATGTGCATGGCAGCCGTATACCCCATTGGATATTTCACCTACCAGTTCGCCAACGAGGAGAAAGATCCTTTCTGGCTCAAATTCGCCACCCGCCTGCGCAGCGATATGGCTGGCAGTGGGATGGACCGCCTGGCAGCCCGCTTTGACTACATGCCCAAGAAATTTTACCAGGTGACGGATGTTCTGGCCTTTCTTTACCAAAACAACCCTCAAGTGGTAAACCGTCTGAGCATGTATCCTCCTTTCTTAAGCTGGAGCGAGCGCCAGGATATCATGGACGCCGCGAACGAGAAGGAGTTCCTGGAATTCATGCAGAGCAAGCCGGGCTTGGTTGATTTGTCCAGTAATGGCCGGATTCAAGGGTTCATGGTGAACACGGAATTATGGCAATTGGTTGACACTCTGGATTTGACTGACTTGCAGACTTTTTTGCAGACCGGGAAATCGCCCAAATACGATCCATTCAAGATTGTGGGCCGCTGGGTTCTGGATTCGGAGGAGGTGGTGATTGTGGCCAAGAAGCTCAAGCCGGATATCACCGGCCGGGAGCTGATGGCCGTGCGTAGCGCCCTAAGGGCCATGGCGGCTGGCACCACTTTCAAAGCCACCACCGATAACCAATGTGTTTTGACTTTAAAGGGGAATGTCATTGATTTCAATAAACTGTCGCAAATGGCCCCGCCACCTTCCAGGCCTCAAGGAGCAGCTCCCGCCAGGCCGCAGGGTTTGGGCGCCGGTGGCATGTCCGGCATGCCGGCCATGCTGCGTCAACGGTATGGCATGGCGCCCCAGCCACCACCCCAAGCCGCTGCCCCTGCTCCGGACCAGGCTACGACCCCTCCGGTCAAGGTTGAAACCACGACTTTCCAAGGCAATTGGGAAGGGGAAGAAAATAATTACACACTCAAAGTAAAGGATCCGAAGGGCGATTCAGAAAATGTCCAAGCCCAAGTGGATGCGGATCAACTGAGCTTTAAGGCCTTTGGCCAGCAATTCGTGTTCCTGCGCCAGTATTAATTCGTTTTGGGCCGTTTCCGGATTTCCTCTTTGAGGAAATGGATGGCCCCTTCCAAGCGGAACCGGACATTGAGCGACTCCATGATGAATTGCCGATCCCTTGCCTTGGGCAGCAAAGTGCAGGCCACCAGATCGGCGATCTGGCCGGGGTCATCCACGGTGGACAGGTAAGCCAGGAAATTCTTCAACAGGTAGGTGGTCAGCTCTTCGACTTGCGGATTGTCCAAGGGAGGGAGGGATTTATCAATGCGCAAAGCATCCACTGTGATGCCCTGCTTCAAACGTTTGGCCGCCAGCAGGCGGATCTGGCTGACCAAGCCGGACAAATCCATATCGGCCATCTCCCCGCCGGAGCGCACGACTTCCACCCGGTTTTCCCGATAAGGTTTTAGGCGGATGGTCTCCTGGATTTTCACCCGGCACAAACCGTGCATGATGACGTCCGCCTGGCCATTGTGATGGGTGACGGATGCGCGGATCAGCCCCATGCCCGAAATTTGCGAGGGCAAATCTCTTTTGCACCAAGGGCGGCGTACCGACACAACCATCATGCGGTGGGAATGCAGGGCATCGGACAACATGCGCAAAGGACGGGGTTCGGTAAAGCGAAATGGCTGCATGGCCCCCGGGAAAAGAGGCATATCAGAAACCACCAGCACCGGCAATTGAGTCGGCACATCCATGACGAAACATTAAAACCTGCCGTCCCGAAAGCAAGCCCCTTCGCGGACTAATTCCAAGCCGGAAATAGGCACCCAACAACACCCCTCCCAGTGGAACCTGCCGCCCGCCACGGGAAATGCAGGTTATTCCACGTTAAATGCTTGCCAAATCCCCTGACCAACGGCAATCTTTATCCGTATGAAACCGAAGACTGTAGTCATTATCCTGATCTTGGTCTGCCTGGGCTTGGGGGCAGCCTTGGTTTATGTGCTTTATACCGGCAAAGAAGAGAAGGAAAAAATAATCGACTCCTCGAAAGTGATCTCCAATAACTGGGTAACCACCAGCAAGGCCAAAGCCGCCTTGGAGATCAAAAGCAGCGATTTGGAAACCAACCTTGAATCGCGCATCAAAGAACTGGAAGCCAAATCCAACCAGGTGGTGAATTTAAACACCAAGCTGGCCAAGGCCGATGCGGATGCCAAGGCGGCCGAAAAACGGGCCAAGGATGAACTCGCCAAACGGGACGCTAAAATTTCCGAACTGGAAGGCCAGCGTGACGATCTCACCAAACGCATGACCGAACTCAATTCCTCCATCGACAACCTGGAAAAGCAAATCACCGATACCGAGAAGAAGCTTGCCTCTGCCGAAGGTGACCGCGAATTCCTCCTTAAGGAGCTCAAGCGCCTCCAAACAGAAAAAGCCGACCTGGAGCGCCAGCTGAACGACCTGGCCTTCCTGCGTAACAAAGTCAAACAGATGCGGGACGAGTTGTCCATCGCCCGCCAGTTGGAATGGATCCGCCGCGGTTTGGGCTTATACTCGAGTTCCAAGAAGGAGGCCGCCAAAGTGGCTGTTTCTCCGGAAGCCGCCAAGGGCACCAACTTTAACCTGAACGTGGAATTGAATCAGGATGGCAGTGTGAAGGTAAATGCCCCGGCGACCAACGCCCCGGCCGGCCAGACCAACGCGCCGCCCAAAAAATAGGCCTCCGGGATAGAGGCTGAAGGTAAAAATCAGCGATTTCAGGGGCTTGTCGGATCTCTCCGGCAAGCCCTTTTTGCATAGCCAACCCAACCGACCATTGCCCATGAAAGCCCCCAATTTACGAGCTTTGATCTGCCTGCTGATGGCCGCCCCCAGCATCATCCTGGCGGCTGGAAAGCCCATCAGCGCCGCCTTTCAAACCAACAAACTCGCAGAAATTGACGCGGCCATCGGAGCGTGCATCGAGGCCGGCGACACTCCCGGGGCCGTTTTCTGGCTCGAGCGCCAGGGGACCGTGTATCATCGCGCCTATGGGCGCAAGGCCATCGTTCCCGCGGAAGAACCGGCGGCGGAGGATGCCATCTACGATGCGGCATCGTTGACCAAAGTCCTCGCCACCACCCCCTGCATCCTGCTGTTGCTCCAGCGCGATAAAATCCACGTGGACGATCCCGTGAAATCGATCCTCCCGGAATTTGATGGCGAAGGGCGGGAAAATATTACCATCCGGCATTTGCTGACCCATACCTCAGGCCTGCGGCCCGGATTGAGCCGTTCCCCGGCCTGGTCTGGCTACGAGCGCGGCATCGAACTGGCATGCCATGAGAAACCCCAGGATGTGCCGGGAACCGTATTCCGCTACAGCGACATCAATTTCATTCTGCTGGGCGAAGTGGTCCGCCGGGCCAGCGGCCTGCCGCTCAATGAATTCGCCGCCCGGGAAATCTACGGTCCCCTGAAAATGGGCGATACCGGTTTTTTGCCTCCGGCCGAAAAACGCGGGCGCATCGCCCCCACTGAGCGGGATGGAAGCAGCATCCTGCACGGGGTGGTCCACGACCCCACCGCGCGCTGCATGGGGGGGGTGGCCGGGCACGCTGGCTTGTTCACCACCACCGCCGACCTGGCCCGCTACGCCCGACTCCTGCTGGGCCAGGGCAGTTTGGACGGGGTGCAGGTTTTCACTCCCGCCACGATCCAGTTGATGACCTCCGTGCAAAGCCCGCCCACCGTGAGTTCCCGGCGCGGATTGGGCTGGGATATCGATACGGGATACAGCCGCCGCGGCGCCCATTTCCCCCTGGGTTCCTTTGGCCACACCGGATGGACAGGCACCTGCCTTTGGATCGATCCGCATTCGGAAACCTTTTGGATTCTGCTGTCCAACCGGGTGCATCCCGATGGCAAAGGCAATGTGCTGGCGCTCCAGACCAAATTGGGAACGCTGGCGGCGGAATCGCTCATCGGTTTCAATTTCGCTTATGTGCCAGGAGCGCTTTTGCCCCGTCCCCCGGCGGAGGCGCCCAAAGCCACCGAGCGTCCAGTTTCCAGTGTAAAACCAGGCAAAATGGCGGCGGTTTTGAATGGCATCGATGTGCTGGCCAAACAGGGATTCAGCCCTTTGAAAGGCAAGCGCATCGGGCTGATCACCAACCATTCCGGCATCGACCGCCACCGCCAAAGCACCATCGACCTGCTGCGCGCCGCCCCAGAGGTGCAACTGAAGGTTCTCTTCAGCCCGGAGCATGGCATCCGGGGCGACCGGGATGAAAAGGTGAATGATGCGGTGGACGAAAAAACCGGTTTGCCCATAGTGAGCCTGTATGGTGAGAACCGGAAACCCAAATTGGAGCAGTTGCGTGATTTGGACGCATTGGTCTTCGACATCCAGGATATTGGCTGCCGGTTTTACACCTATATTTCCACGCTGGGGAATTGCCTGGAAGCTGCGGGGCAAGCCAAGCTTCAGTTCATTGTGCTGGACCGTGTCAATCCGATCAACGGTTGGGAGGTGGACGGCCCGGTTTTGACCTGCAAGACCAGCTTCATCGCCTTTCATACCCTGCCGGTTCGACATGGCATGACCGTTGGAGAACTGGCGCGGATGTTCAATGAGGAATGCAATTTCAAAGCGCCCTTGACCGTGATTCCTTTGGAGGGATGGTCCCGCGATTTGTGGTTTGACCAAACGGGACTGCCTTGGATCAATCCCTCGCCCAATATGCGCAGCCTCACGGAAGCCACCTTGTATCCCGGAGTCGGTTTGCTGGAAACCACCGCCCTATCCGTGGGCCGCGGCACTGGCACTCCCTTTGAAGTAATCGGTGCGCCCTACGTGAAAGATTTGGCCTTGGCCGCCGAGTTGAACCGGGGCGGACTGCCTGGAGTGGCATTCGTCCCCATTCAATACACCCCCAATGCCAGCACCTATAAAAACCAACTCTGTGGAGGAGTAGGCATCATCCTGGCCAGCCGCCAGCAATGCCCGGTGGTGGATATCGGGCTGCTCCTGGCCAAAACGCTGCACCAGCTATATCCCGCCCAATTCAACCTGGATAAACTCGATAATCTCCTTGGGCACCAGGCCACCATCCAAGCCCTGAAAACCGGCAAATCCCTGGCGGAGATCCGCCAAAGCTGGAAACCGAACCTGGATCAGTTCCTGCAACGCCGCAGCCGTTTCTTGCTCTACCAGTAGCCTCCCGCGGATGGTTGAGTGGATCGATTCAATGGGCTGCTGCCGCCCCCCATTCTGAATCAGGTATTATCCGGGCTGAATCCGGGTGGTTTCCGGGCCGTCTGGCGGCAGTTTGGGCTATTCCGGCCATCCCCCGCTGGGGAATTTTCTTCGCCCCCCTTTTTTATTGCCTATATCAATAAGTATGTTTTAATATTGAAATGAATGCGACCGTTCTGACTGGCAACCGGCACCACACGCGGCGGCAGGCCGCCCTGGCCAAGCTTGGCCAGCTGGGGCCATTGATCGAGGGCCACCTGGCTTCCTTCAAACGCCCGGGCTGTGCCCAGCCTGGCTGGCATCTGACCTATAAAAACGAAGGCAAAACGACCACCGTTTACGTGCCCATGGATCTCGTCGCGGAAGTCAAAACATGGACGCAAAACTATCGCCGACTCAAAACGATCGTCCGGGAAATCACCCGGCACAGCCTGGCACTGATTCGCCAGCATGGCCCCGCCCAGCGGGCCGCCCGTTCAAAAAAAACCTCAACCTCGCCCAAAGCTCCCAAACCCTGATCCAGGTTCTCCGGGGCTGTTTTCCGCACCTCAACCGGCAGATCAATGATCTGCTCGATCACTGGCGGCAGCCGCAACCGGGCTGAGGTTGACAAGTGCAAGGTGGTTGGACAAGCTCAAATCATGTCAAAACCTGCACTTGGACGGGGGTTGGGAGCCTTGCTCGGTGGCGCACAAGCGGCGGCCAAACCGGCCGCCAGCACGTCGGCTCCGGCTGAGAAAACCGCCGCGCCCAAGGCCTCCGAGGAATCCCCTGGGCGGGAAAATTCGGTGGCCATTGACCAGATTCAACCCAGCAAACTGCAGCCGCGGCGGGATTTTTCCGAGGAATCATTGAAAGAATTGGCCGACTCGATCCGGGCCAAGGGCATCATCCAACCGCTGGTAGTTCGGCGGCAGGGCAACAATTTTGAGCTGATCGCCGGGGAACGGCGCTGGCGCGCTTCCAAACTGGCCGGGCTGACCGAGTTGCCGATCGTGATCAAGGAAGCGGATGACCATTCCGTGCTGCAAATGATGCTGATTGAAAACCTTCAGCGCGAGAATTTGAATCCGATCGACGAGGCGCTGGGGTATGAACGCCTCGGCTCGGAGTTCAAATTGCGCCAGGAAGATATCGCCGGCCAGGTGGGCAAAAGCCGCGTGTCCGTAACCAATGCCTTGCGCCTGTTGAAACTTCCGGCCACCATCCAGGATCAAATCCGCCAGGGTCAACTCTCCTCCGGCCATGCCAAAGTGATCCTGGGCTTGGACAATCCGCGGGACCAGGCCACCGCCGCGACTGCGGTCGTGAAAGATGGCTTGAGTGTCCGGGCAACCGAAGAATGGGTAACCCGCTGGCAAGCCCACCGGTCCGCGCCGGCGGAAGCCGGATCCCCGATGACTGCCCCGCCGCGCGACGTGCATATCGCCGATCTGGAAGCCCGCTTGCAGGAACGCTTCGGCTCGAAAGTGGCCCTGCGCTATAAAAAAGGGCGTGGCTCCATCACGATCCAATTTTTCAACGATGATGACCTGGACCGCCTCCTCGGCATATTTTCGGTAAAAGTTGATTGAAACAACTCCCCTTCAACGGTAAAAGTCCTCCAATTAACAAATAGAACAAATTGTATGATCAATTCGCCTGAGATTCGGAAAGAAACCGCCAAGCAACTCCTGGCCTTGGCAGAGCGGACCCCTCAGTTAACAGCATTTGTGGGCTTGGATGGCTTCATTGATGAGATCATCCACGTCGTGGACAAGCGCGAGAACGCCAAAGTTTACTCCCGCGTGCCCACCATCGCCAAGCTGGGCGAACGCATCAGCGCAGCCGCTGGGAAAAGCACGAATATCGAACTGGTGAACCAGCGCACCAAGCTCGGCGGCAATGGCCCCATCATGGCCAACGCTCTCAGCAGCTTCGGCATCAAAGTCACCTACGTGGGCGCCTTGGGCTATCCCAACATGCATCCCGTATTCGGCGATTTCGCCAAAAAGGCTGATGTGCATAGCATCGCGGAGGCGGGGCACACGGACGCCTTGGAATTCGACGACGGCAAGATCATGTTCCCCAAGACGGTCCAGCTGAACGATGTGACTTGGGCCAACCTCCAGGAACGGTATGGCCGGGATGAATTTATCGCCAAATTCTCCAAGAGCAACCTGGTTGGTTTCGTGAACTGGACGATGCTTCCTTTCATGAGCGCCCTCTGGAAGTCCCTGCTTAAGGAGGTCTGCCCTCAACTCGGCAAGGAACGGCGTTTGATCTTCTTCGACCTGGCCGATCCGGAGAAACGCCCCATCAAGGATCTGCAGGAAGCGATGAAGCTGATCGTGAAGTTTGAACAGTACTTCGATGTCATCCTCGGCTTGAACGAAAAGGAAGCTTACGAGGTGGGTGACGCGCTCGGTTTGAACACCCAGGACCACTCCCCCGAAGGCCTGGCCGCCCTGGCTGGTGAAATATACTCCCATTTGCCCATCAACACCCTGGTAGTCCACCCGGTTTCCTTCGCGCTGGCTGCTGGCAAGGATGGGGTGAAAGTGGTGGAAGGCCCCTTCTGTGCCAAACCGTTGATCAGCACCGGGGCGGGCGATCACTTCAATTCCGGATTCTGCATGGGCCGCATGCTCGGCCTGGACAACACCGCCAGTCTCCTGGCGGGTGTCTGCACCAGCGGCTTCTACGTCCGCAAAGGCCAGAGCCCGGCGATCAAGGACGTGGCCACTCTTTTGAAAAATTGGCCCCAGAAATAAGCGATGATCCTGCCCATCACCAAATACGGGCACCCAGTGCTCCGCAAAAAGGGCGCCCGCATTGAAACCATCACCCCCGCCATCAAGAAATTGGTGGCGGATATGTTCGATACCATGGCTTCCGCGCATGGAGTTGGCCTGGCTGCGCAGCAGGTGGGCCACGCCCTGCAACTCATGGTCATCGATGTGCGTGGCATCGATGACCGCCCCTCTTCCCTGTGGTTGAACGACCAACCCGCAGAGGTGGAAGGTTTCATGCCCTTGGCCTTGCTGAATCCGGAATTGAAATTGGGCCGGCAAAAGGTGGAGGGGCCGGAGGGCTGCCTCAGCTTTCCGGAAATTTATGCCGAAATCCCCCGCTCGGAAACCACTGAAGTGTGCGCCATGGACGCGGAAGGCAAATCAGTTCAGTTCCGGTGCGAGGGATTGCTTTCCCGGGCCATTCAACACGAAATGGACCATTTGAACGGCATCCTTTTCGTGGACCGCATGAACATCCAGGAAAAGCTCGAACTCAAGCCCCAACTGGACGATCTGTATGAGCTCACCCAAACCGGGTTGGCCAAGGAGTAAGATTTATTCGGGCGTGCCGGGCGATGAAACGTGGTGAAAAGACCGGCTCCCCAAAAGCGGACCGACTTTTGCGCCACGGAAAAATCCCCGCCTGAGCAGGCCTGGCTAATCCCGTTGGTGCGGCAGCCAGAGGGACAGGCACGAAAGCAACGCCCCTGTTCCCAAAGCGCAGAAGGCGAAAACTCCGTCCCAAAAACCAAACTGCGGCTGGACTCGCTGGACCATCCAAACCGCCAGGGCGCTTAATACCACATCAGCGGCGACCAAAGAAACGCGCAGCCAGTTGAGATTGAAAGGAATCCGTTGCGGAAGAGCGGGATCGATCTCTGAAGCCGGCCGGGGAGTAGCTGGCTCTTCCTTCATCAGCACCCGCAAGCCGGAGGAAACAGCTCCCGGATTGGGGCTGGATTGGGGCAAAGGGGCAGCCTTGGGCACCTCTCTTGCAGGGGTCCCTTCCAAGAGGTTGCCAAGCCCCCGGCCAAGAACGAATTTCGCCACGGCAGGAAGGTGGCGCAAGGCTGGCCGGGACGCAACCGAAAAAGCGCATTGCAATTGGCAAAGAAGCCATCATAATAGGGAATGTGAGGTTTATTAAGGCGTTTGAATACATGCTCAGATTATGCAGACCAGCATCCCCGTAACGGAATTCGCCTCAGCGGAGAGGGCGCCCGTGGAAGTCGTCCAGCGCCAGGCCCAAAAGTTGAGCGAAGTTCCCCTGACCGTCGAGGTGCTGAATTCAGTTCTGAACTGTGTGTTCATTCTCAACCAGCACCGGCAGATTGTTTTCCTCAGCAAGAATTGCCAAAGCTTATTCCCTGGAAAGGATCTGCAGAATGTCTTGGGCATGCGGCCCGGTGAAGCTTTGGATTGCATCCATGCACAGGAGGCTTCCGGTGGCTGTGGGACCTCCCGTTTTTGCCAGGAATGCGGGGCGGTGAAAGCCATCCTCAGCAGCCTGGCCGGCAAATCCTGCACCGAGGAGTGCCGGATCACCCGGCTCATCAACCTGAATAAGGAATCCCTGGATCTGCTGGTACAGGCCAATCCCATAGTGATCGATGGAGAACAATTCACGATTTTTTCGGTGGCCGACATCAGCCACGAAAAACGCCGGCAGGTTTTGGAGCGGATTTTTTTCCACGATGTGATCAACACTGCGGGCGGGTTGGAGGGCCTGGCGGGCATGCTGAAAACCAGCGCCCCGCCCAGCCTGCGCTCAGACCTGACCCTGCTGGAGAGCAGCCTGAGGGATTTGTTGGGGGAAATCTCCACCCAGAAGGATTTAACCGCCGCCGAGCGGAACGAGCTTTCAGTTTCCATATCGCCAATTTCCTCCCGCCACTTCCTAACCCAAATTGCGGCACTCTATCAGAAGCACACCCTGGCGGAAAACCGCTGGGTGGCCGTGGCGCCCGATTGTGCTGATAAAACCTTTCCCAGCGACCCGGTTCTGCTAAAACGGATTTTGGGAAACTTGATCAAGAATGCGCTGGAGGCCACGAATCCGGGGCAGACCGTCATGGTTGGGTGCGATACCATGGAACATGGCATGGTGTTCCACATCAACAATCCTGGAGTGATGCCCAAAACCGTCCAACTGCAGATTTTCAACCGTTCCTTTACCACCAAGGGCTCAGGCCGCGGTTTGGGATCCTACAGTGTCAAATTGCTGACTGAAAGATACCTGAAGGGGCAGGTTCATTTCACATCCACGGCTGAATCGGGCACGACTTTTTTTGTAGTGCTGCCGATGTCCATCGGTTAGTGGATTGCCTCTCGTTTCCGCAAAAGGCCAACAGCAGGTAAAAACAAACTGGCGCATACCCTTCGGCAGGCGCCAGAAAGCCGTTGGCAGGAAAAAATCCGGCCGGCTAAACTCATCCCCGATCAATCCGGGAGCTTGTGGTTTCGCAATTGGGGATCGTTGGCGTTATGATTTGGACACTGGGGATTAGTCCCAATGGGATTCAATTTATATGAACCGGCGCCCACCGGGCACTTGGGTTCCGCTTTAATGTAAGTTGGGACCAAATCGCTCATTTGGCACTCATCGCCGCTTTTCTTCTTATTTTCCAAGGCCCAGACTTCCTTGGCGCCATCCAATTGTTTGAGATTGGCGATGCAGGCATTCTGCTGCGCCGTCGTGCGTGCCCGGACAAAATTAGGGATGGCGATCGCCGGCAACACTGCGGCGGGGATGATCGCCAGCGGCGCGAGGATGCTCATGCGCAAATCCTGATTGCCGTGGCCAATCGAAACCCAGCCATCAGGCGTATTGGCGGACACGCTGAAATCAAAGGGGGGGGCCGCGTTCATGAATGTTTTCAGCGAATTGACGACCGCTTCGGGAACTTCGCGATTGGCTTTCATGGCCTGGATCTGAATTTGAGCGATGGTTTCCCAAAACCGCCCGCTCATGAATCCGAACCAATTCCCCTTTTTGGGAGTGCCTTCCGCAAGGCGCTTGAACTCAGCCTGAGCCTTCAGCCCGGGCTTTTTGCCGCTCTGCGCCGCGAGTGCCTCCTCGATCAACGTGTCCGAGGTGGCCAGGAAAAGGTAATCGCCACTGCGGGCCAGGGTGGGACGGAATGGCAGTGGCAACGGCAGCGGGATTTCCAGCGTACGCATTTTCAATCCATCCTTATCCACGCTGACCAGCTGGGATTTGAGGTTCTCCTGGCTCTTCAGCACCTGGTCCACCAGGTTGAAAATGACATCGTCTTTGACTTTGGCCACCAGCATCACTCCCGGCTCGGGGATTTGGACCGCCTCCGAGGGCATCGGCAGGGTGATAAGCCGGCTGGGGTCCAAGGTCAGGACGAATCCGTATTCGTTGCCCAGCGATCCCAGGAACTGGTCCAACTTGAGGCCGGTGCCTTGCTCAAACATGAAGGGAACTTGCTGGAAGGCCTCGGCGGCCTGGCTGATCCCGGCACGGTTGACCTCGCGTTCGATGGCTTTCCACAGCATGGGCAGGTCCAGATCCCCAAAGCTGGCCAAGGCGGTGTTGGCCGAAAGCAGATCCAGACCTGCCAGGGGATGAGCCGTGCGGCCAAACATGGACCACAAATAACCGCCGTTCTGGTCGGGATAATGGTGCAGGATGGTTTTATTGCGGTAAAGCCCCTTGTCCACCGCGAGGGAACTCATTCCCAAGCCACTAACCTCCTCCACCCCGCTGTTCTTCACGAGGCTGGTGATCAAATCAAAAACCTGGCCGATCTGTTTGCGGCCGGTTTCGTCAATATCAGGCAAATTCAATACCAATTGGCGAAAGCCTGATATTTTCTCGGACAGGCCCGCCAGCCACTGCTCGGTACCGAGGTAAAGATAAAAGTTGCCGCCCGCATCCAGGTGGGCGGCCGTTTGCTGGAAGCTGGTTGGCTCAGCAGCAGCGGGAGCGGCCGTAATGGCTCGCCCACCGAAGGCAAGCATGGCTGCCAAGGTGACTGCGGGGATTAAGGACGGGAAAGATTTCCTCAGGGATTGGTTGATGTTCATTTCGCCTGCATTACAGCAAAAAAAGCGCCGCCATACAAGGAAATTGCACCCGTGGCAGCGCACCGGGCGGCCCCAATCAGGCCGTAAAGCTCCCCTTGACCACCGGTGCCAGGATGCGTAAAAATTGGGGATGCGTCACACCTTGGCCATTTCATTAATCCTGGCAGCCGCCAGCGCGGCTGGCTGCCAGGCAGGAAGCCCCACCTTCGGTTTTGATTCAGGCTACCCCGCCGCCGCCCCCGGCTCAACCCGGCTGGAGCACCATGGCACTTCAATCACGGCCCTCAATACCGCCCTATCCATTGCCTGGAGACTCGATCCCTCGGGCCTCAAACCGGTCGGCTTGCGCGATGAAGTGACTGGCCAAAGCCTCACTTTCACCAATGAAGTATTTCAGCTGGTGCTGACCAATGGCCAGCGCTACGCCGCTTCCGCGCTGCGGCCGGAAGGAGCCCCCAGGATCACCGAACTGGCTGTGCAACCGCAGGCAGCCCGGATGGCGGCTCGCATACCCGGCCGCCAATTGGAGTTGCCCCTGCGCTCCGCCGATGACCGGCTGCGGGTGGTCTGGCGCATTCTGGCGCTGGATGGAGCCAACTATGTGCGCCAGGAAATCGAGATCACCGCTTTGAAGGAGGCCTGCGCCATCCAGGATATCGTGTGGCTGGATGAAACCATCCCCGGCGGGCGCCTGGCTGGCCGGGTGGATGGCTCCCCGCTGGTGGCTGGAAATTTTTTCCTGGGCGCGGAGGATCCGCACGCGATGAATCCCCAAAACAGCAACCGGCGCGAACTCGGAGGCTGGCTCCCGACCGACTTGGAATATGGCAAAATCCGCACCAAGACCTGGCCCATCCCTGAGGGCGCCATAGGCACGGGAGACCTGGAAGTGATGTTCCAATACCAGGCTGGCCCGCACCGCCTCGACATCCACCGGGTGGCGTTGCTGGAAGACGGCCGGGAGGTGGCGCAGGATGGCCACCATGGCAGCACCGGGAGCGCCAATGCTGAAAATATTTACCTGTTAAGCCTGCCAAAACTGAAACCTCAGGCGCGCTACGAACTGGCGGCCGGCTTGAGCACGGACCCGGATTTCAAACTGCCCGCCGGCGCGCGCCTGGATTCCCGGGGAACGGTTGCCATCGCCGGATCCGGGGGGCGCCTGGTTTGCCAGGTGCGGCGTAATGCCGCGCTCCATCCGGGGGAGACGCTCACCCAAAGCTTGGTGATGGGGGTGGCGCCAGCGGGCCAGATGCGCCGGGCCTTTCTTTATTACCTGGAGCGCGAGCGCGCTCACCCTTACCGGCCCTTCCTGCATTACAATTCATGGTATGATATTGCCTGGCACCCCTTTGCCTTGAACGAAACCAACTGCCTGGAAGCCATCCGCATCTTTGGGGAACGCTTCATCAAACCTTACGGGGTGGTGATGGACGCCATGGTTTTTGACGACGGCTGGGACAACCCGCGTTCGCTATGGCAATTCCACAGCGGCTTCCCCCGCGGCTTCTCGCCGCTGGCTGAATTATGCCGGCAAAACGATACCCGGCTCGGAGTGTGGCTATCCCCCTTCGGCGGCTATGGCGAACCCCGGGATCAGCGGCTGAAATTCGGGAAAGAGCAGGGCTATGAAATCAATGCCACCGGCTTTTCGATGGCCGGCCCGAAATATTACGCCGCGTTCAAGCAGGCCTGCGTCCGCATGATCCGCGAATATGGCGTAAACCACTTCAAATTCGACGGGATCGCCACCGGCATGTATGCCAGCGGGGGGGCCGATTACATGCGCGACACCGAGGCCATGCGCCGCCTGATGTTGGAATTGCGGCGGGAAGATCCCAACCTCTACATCAACCTCACCACCGGCTCCTGGCCGTCGCCGTTCTGGTTGCGTTTCGCCGATTCGGTCTGGCGCCAGGGCGGGGATATGGGCTACGCGGGAAAAGGATCGAAACAGCAGCAATGGCTGACTTACCGGGACCAGGAGACCTTCCGCAACATCGTGCGCAAAGGCCGCCTTTATCCCCTCAACTCGTTGATGAACCAGGGCGTGGCCTACTCGCGCGAGGGATCAGCGGGCGATCCCACCTTCAACTCCGCCGGTTTCCGCGACGATGTGCGGGCATTTTTCGGCAGCGGCACCGGGCTGCAGGAACTTTACATCCAGCCCGGCAAATTGAACGCGGAAGATTGGCGCGTGCTGGCCGAGGGCGCCAAGTGGTCCCGTGCCAACGCCGATGTGCTGGTGGACACCCACTGGATCGGTGGCGATCCAGCCCGGCTCGAGGTCTATGGTTACGCTTCCTGGTCCCCTCGCAAAGGGGTGGTAATGCTGCGCAATCCGGATGATCGAGTGCGCGAATTTGCCTTGGAATTGGGGACGGCGTTCGAGCTGCCCCCAGGTGCCACCACCCGCTACCAACTGCAAAGCCCGTGGCTGGATGCTGCGGGCGCATCCCCGCTGGAAGCGGCTGCTGGGCAACCCGTCAAACTCACCCTCCAGCCTTTTGAAGTGCTGGTTTTCGACGCCACCCCCCGGCCCTGATCCCGCCATGATCCAAATCCAGGAAACCACCCGCACCTTGCCCTATTACCGGCCGGCGCCGCTGACCCGCCTGCCCCTGATATACCACCGCGAGCACCTGTTCCCCTACGCCAGCTATGGGGATACCGCGCGCGAGCCGGTGGCACTGTCCTTCCGGATGGTTACCCTGGAAAATGAGCATTTACGGGTGACGGTGGCGCCGGAGTTGGGTGGCCGCGTTTACAGCTTGTTCGACAAGCGCACCAACCAGGAAATCCTGTTCAGCAACCCCGTGGTCAAACCGGTGCGGATCCTGCCCATCTGGGGCTTCATCTCGGGCGGCATTGAGTTCAACTTCCCCATCGCCCACTCCCCCACCTCCATCGCCACAGTCGGCTGCGCCACCGGACAGACGGAGGATTACGGTTTCATCCGGATTGGCGAACGTGAAGCCCGCACCGGCCTGGAGTGGGTGGTGGAGATCGGCCTGGCGGCGGATCAGCCCATCCTGATCCAGCGCACGCGCCTGCGCAATCGCACCGGGCTGGATCACCCCTGGATGATGTGGACCATCTGCGCCCTGCGCTCGACGGAATGCACCGAATTTGTGCATCCCCCGCACCGGGTCCTCGTGCACGACCACCGAGTGGTGGAAGCAGACTGGCCGGGCGAGGGATTGAATTGGGACCGCAATGCCCGCCAGATGACCGCCTATTTCTGGAAACCGGGTGGATCGCCCGTCTTTGGCGCCTTCCACCACAGCCTGGGATTAGGCTTGATGCACCTGGCGGAAAGCGGGCAGTTGCCCGGCAAAAAACTGTGGACCTACGGCTATGGAAAACACCGTCCCTGGGGGCAGGCCACCACCTCCGGCGGCCTGTCCTATGTGGAGATTGAAAGCGGCCCGCTGCAGGACCAAAGCGAGAAGCCGCTTTTCCCCAGCGGCGCTGAACTCTCCTATGAGGAATACTGGATTCCCGTGCACTCGCGAACGGCCTGTGAACAGGTGGAATGGCCCCGGCTCAACCTGCCACCCATGACCGATCCCTGGCTGGGCTGGGGGCACTCTCCCTGGCAGGAGGAGTGGGAACAATTTTCCGTCGGGGCGGGACCGCTGCCCAAATCCACAGTGCCCCCTGGCCTGGTGCTGGAAAACGCACTGCGGGCAGAATTGGACCGGGGCAATTCCGATGCGGCAGAACCGCTGGCGCTCTGGCTCGCGTCCCGCGGGCGGCCCCAGGAAGCCCTTCCGCTGGTGGCTGACAGCCGGCGTCCGGAGACTCTCCGCGTAGCGGGCCTGATCCTTTGGAAAGGCCTCCACGATCCCCAAGGCGCCGTGCCCCACCTTGAAGCTGGTCCGCTCGAGGATCCGGTGGCGGTGGCGGAACTGGACGAGCTATACGCCGCGCTCGGTCAGACGGACCGGCGGGTGCCATTGCTGGCCCGGGCCCCGGAACATCGCTGGATCAGCGAACGCCGCGCCCACCTGGCCCTGACCTCCGGGAATCCGGCCGAAACCTTGCGCCTGCTCACCCGGAATGACTGGCCCCGCGAACACCAGCGCTACGTGCGCAGCGAGCTTTGGCGCCAGGCCAAAGCCGCCCTGGGCGAACCGGAGGCGGAACCACCCGATTTCCTGAACGAAGACAACCTGGCAACCTTCGGAGCTTATTGGGCTGATTAATTTCCAAGGCATCCCATTGTTAATCAACCACGGCGACCATTCCAAAAACCGATGAAGACAACTTCCCAAACTGCCGGCAAAGCATCCCTCTGCCTGGCCCTGCTGATTTTGATGGCGGCCAATCAAGGCTTCGCCGGCGCGATCAAGGCCACCAACCAGTTGGGCACCAACGCCATTACGGTCAATGTCCTCGTGATCAACTTCGATCCCGTTCTCAAAACGCGCAACCATCAGCGGCTGCACGAATACATGAAATGGTCCGATCCCTGGCAACTCACCACGAAAATGGTGCAGGACATCCGGCTGGCAAGCCATGGTTTTGTGGATTACCACGTGGCCGGAAAAATCGATTACGATGGCTTCACCACGTTCCGGAATGGCTTCACCTACACCGAGGAAGCCTTCCTGGACATGTGGGAAAAAGATCGAAAACAGGCCAACCCAGGCATGACCAGCTTCCAATGGCTGTTCAAAAAGTTCGATCTCCCAGCCCGCATCAAGGCCGGTAACATTTCTGAAATCTGGCTGTGGGGCGCGCCCTATATGCAGTGGGATGAGTTGCATTGGAAAATCCCGGGCGACTTGATCCCCTATCAGACGGATAATCCCTGGTTCTACCGCCCTTATGACATCCCGGGTGGCGAGCACACCGTCTGGATCATGGGCTGGAACTATGAACGGGGCGAGGGGGAGATGCTGGAAAGCTATGCGCATCGCATCGAGAGCGTGTTATCGCTCACCATCGGCCAAGGCACCTGGGATCATCGACGCAATGGCACCAACGTGTGGAACCAGTTCACTCGCGTGGACAAGGATTTCCCGGGCGCATCCGAAGTGGGCAGCGTCCACTATGCGCCCAACTCCCGGAGCGATTATGATTGGAGCCACACCAACCAGGTATGGACCTTTGCCGACGACTGGCTGACCTATCCCGACCTGCCCCGGCGAAAAAAACAGTTGAATGCCCAAAGCGGAGGCTGGGAAGGGATCACCCAACACCATCTATGGTGGATGGCACACCTGCCCCACCGCCCCGGCGCCACTGGCGGATTTTATAACAACTGGTGGCAATACATCGCCAACTACGATGCGGCCATTCGCACCCTGCCGCCGCCGGGGGCCACCTTCCAAAAAGCCGCCTGCGCCATGTACGCCCCGTGAGATTGCGGCCAGCACGGAGTCCGCCGCAATCCCAAGCCATAACCAAATTTTCACGCGCCGCTTTTTCAGCACAAAGCCTCCGGTTCTCCGGTGAATGGACCCACCGGCAAATCTCCGCAACCGCGCCTTGTCAAATCCGTTCTGAAGCTATAGGTTCAAGGCATGGCTGAAGACCAGATGCTCCAATACGCGCCGGTGCTGATGCTGCTGGTGATAGCAGCCAGCTTGATTGCCGGCATGTTGATTTTTTCCACCTTGGTGGGCAAAGTGGGCCAGCGGCCACCCATCAAAGACACCGCCTATGAATGCGGCATGCTGCCGGTGGGTGAAGGCAGCCTCCGTTTTTCGGTTAAATTCTACCTGGTGGCCATGCTGTTCATCCTGTTCGATATCGAGGTGGTGTTCATGTATCCGTGGGCGGCCGTTTACCGGGAATTGCTCAAGACGGACGCCAACCTGATCCTGGGATCCATGCTATCTTTTATCGGAATCTTATTTGTGGGTTACCTCTACGCACTCAAGAAAGGAGCACTTGATTGGAAACCAAAATTGAATCACCAATAAAATTCGGCACCTCTGGCTGGCGCGGCTTGATCGCGCACGATTTCACGTTTGCCAACGCCCGCCTGGCGGCCCAAGGTGTGGCTGACTACCTGAAGCAGTCGCTGGCGGATCCCAAATCCGCCATCCATGGGCGCCAGCCTTTGGTGATCATGGGCCACGACACCCGTTTTCTCGGCCAGGATTTTTGCCTGGCGGTGGCGGAGGTGCTGGCGGGCAACGGTCTGCAGCCGCTGCTATGCAACCGGGACACCCCCACCCCGGTGATCTCCCACACCATCCGCACGCGAAAGGCCATCGGCGGCATCAATATGACCGCCAGCCACAATCCGGCGGCCTATCAGGGCCTGAAATTTTCCACCAGCAATGGGGCCCCGGCGCACCCGGAAGTAACCCGGCAAATCGAAGCGAATATCGCCGCCCTCATCGACAAGAAATGGGCTTTCAAAGCGCAGCCAGCGGGCACCTTCAAATGCAAAACTTTCGATCCGCAGCCGGCTTATTTCCAAAAAATCCGCAAGCTGGTCAACCTCGACACGATCCGGAAAGCCAAACTCAAGGTGGCCGTGGAAATCATGTATGGCACCGGACGGGGTTATCTGGACACCTTGTTGGAGGAGGCGGGTGCGAAAATCACCGTTTTTCACAACGAGTTGAATCCGTTATTCGGCGGGCATCATCCTGAACCGAGCGCGGAAGGCATGGAACAAGTCCGGCAGTTCATCCTATCCGGACAGGCCCAGATCGGCCTCGGCTTGGATGGCGATGCGGACCGCTTCGGCATCGTTGACCAGGATGGCACCTGGCTGACGCCCAACCAAATCCTGGTCCTGGCGCTTTACCACCTGAAGAAGAACCGGGGGTGGACGGGATCGGTGGTGCGAACCGTGCCCACCAGCCACCAAGTGGATGCGGTGGCCAAACTGCTGGGGGTGCCGGTGCGGGAAACCCCGGTTGGTTTCAAATACATCGGCGCGCTGATGGAAACCGAGCCGGTCATTGTGGGCGGCGAGGAATCGGGCGGACTCAGCGTCAAAGGCCACGTTCCCGAAAAAGACGGCATCCTGGCCTGCCTGCTCATGGCTGAGTTGGTGGCCACAGAAGGCACCTCTTTGAAGCAGGTTCTCCGCACCTTGGAAAAGCAGAGTGGGACGTTTCTGACCGCGCGCATCAACCTGCCGGTCCAACCGGACCGCAAAGATGCCATCCTGAAAAAATTGGGCAGCGGCTTGGAGAAGATCGGTTCCTACCCGGTGGAGAAATTCATCACGCTCGATGGCTTCAAGTATTTGCTGGCCGATGACCAATGGGTCGCTTTCCGGGCGAGCGGCACCGAACCGCTGATCCGCTGCTACGTGGAAGCCAAATCTGACCGCATGCTGGCCCAACTCCAAGCCGCCTGCCGGAAATTGCTCAAATAAGCGATTTCACCCGAACATTACCTGGGATACACGGCGGATGGCCGCCAAGCAACCACGGCCATCGCTGAGCCGGTTGAGACTTGCCTGAGCGGCGATGGCTTGAATCCCCAGGTGGAACTCCAATGTTGGAACTAGTACATCGTTTCATTAAAATGTATACACATTAGGCAAGCACCAGATCC
>CAYPCQ010000064.1:0-49309 GCA_964409245.1 uncultured Verrucomicrobiota bacterium | reverse complement strand
AACCCACTAACATTTTTGATCGAAGAAAAACGTGCGCACACCGCAGGCAGGGATTTTTTTTTGCCTTCGCCGGGCGAATCGGTTGGCAAAAACCCGCTGCCGATCAATTTTTGTGCGAGCATTTGGCGGGTCCTGGGTTTTTAGATCGAATCTAACAAAGTAGAATTAATCCCAATCTCACGCAAGTTTATGCGGACGAATAAAAACTTGCTGGTCCGGAGTGGCCACGTATCCGAACCAGGTTCACCCAGGTGGCGGACGGCCCGCATCAGCCATTTTGCAGGCTACTGGTTGATTACATGCGCCCCCGAGGCATCGATTTTCACGCTCAACGCCGCGCCCCGCGTCGCGGGGCGCCGGACCAGAGCTGGGGTCTCGGAGTCGTGATTGAAAACCAGGATCGCGCCGTCATCATCGACCCAAACTCCGAAATCGGAGCGCGAGGCCACCGATGCGTTGCCCACCGTCACCGTCGTCCCATCCTTGCTGTACGAAATCCTGAACTCGCGGCCGCGCAAGCGGTAACAGACTTCGCTTCCTTCGACCTCCCGGGTAACATGCGGGTCGAGGTAGAGACGGTTATATTTCGGCTGGATGCCAAAGATGGCGCGGTAGAGGCCGGTGAAGATCAAGGCATTTCCGGAGAGGATGTCGTCGCCGGCGCCCTGCTGATTCGCCCGCAGATAACGCTGAAAGGCGAGCCCGTCCTTCTCGTATTGGCCGAGAACCTGGCGGACGTATTTCAGCGCCAGATCGGGTTTGTAGCGGGCATAGGCCTCGACACCGAGGCCGCCCCAGGAAAGGAAAAGATCGCCGTTTTCGTAGCCGGGGAACGGCCACATCGCCGCCCCGCGGTGGCAGACTTCATCGTATTCAAACGAGGCAAGGCAGAGCGGCCAGAAGAAGAGTTTTTCAGTGGCGGTCTGGTTTTCGATTTGATCCAGAATGGCGGCGGCGCGTGCGGGATCGTCGCAAATTCCATAGGCGATCGCCATGAAGTTGACGGGTACGACCGTGTTGCCGCCGTGGATTGAGCCGTCCTTTTCGCGCCAATAGATATAACATTTTTTGGCGGATTCCCAGAAGCCTCCCTGCTGGACATCCTGGTTGAAGCGGGCTTTGAGCTGGGCGGCGCGTGCGGCGTAGGACGCGGCCTGGCCGGCATCGCCGAGGAGGTGCTCACAGTGACTCCATAGGCGCAGGGCATGATATAGCTTGGCGTTGACAAAGGCGTTTTCGTGACTGGCCCAGACAATGTCGATCCAGTCGCTGCTTTGCTGCTCGGTGAGCGAGGCGTTGCGCATCTCGACCAGGCCGTCGGCGTCGGTGTCGCGGGCGAGGAGGTAATCCAACGCCTGCTCGCAGCCGGCCTTATGGGTGGCCAGCCAGGAGCGGTCGCCGTTGAGGTCGAAGAGCGAACAGACGTTGATCACGAAATCGGGCTGGGAATCGAGCAGGAATCCCCACTGGCACTCGTAAAAACCGTTTTTGTCGAAGGTGCCTGGGACGTGGTCTCCAGGGCCATAATCGAAACGCGGTTTGACGCGGCCGCCGGGCTGGAGGGCATTATCGCGGAAATAATCCAAGGCCAGGCGGTAAGCCTCGAAATACTCGGGATCATCGATAAAGAGGCCCAGATCGGCGATGTATTGCTCGTGGAGGCAGACGAAACCGGTGTGATAGTTATTGCCGCCCATCAGGTGGCGGTCGATGACGCCGACGCGCGCGATGGTATTGCCGATGGTCGTGAGGATCTCGGGCGAAATGAAGCTGAAGCGGCCTCGGCCATAAAGAGCCTCGGCCTGGCGGGCGCTGAACCGGATGGTAACGACCTGGCGGCCGGCGGGGAGTGCAGCCGGCGCGAAGACGTCGGTGCGCTGGCGGAGGAAGCGCGTCAAGTTTATCCCGGGGAGGTGTTTGAAAACCGGCGGCGCGGGGGCGGCGTAAATGGTCTGGGAAATGCGGCCATCAGCCTCGCGGGCGAAGCGGGAGGCGACGTGGCCGCCGGGCGAATCGGCCGCGATGGTGAGGCACCACGGTTCGCCGCGTTTCCAATAGGTGGTTTGGGCGGCATTCTGCCCCAGCGCTGAGGGCGTGGCATCGAGCATCCGGAACCAGGCACTGCCGCCGTTATCGAGCAGGGCGGCGTCGAACACCCCGGGGTCGCGCAGCATTAGGCGCGGCGAATCCAGTTCAGCCAGCGTCAGGGCCGAGGAGACGTCGCGCTCGATCGTCCAGGTGATCGTTTCCTCACGGGCAGTGAAATGCCAGCTTTCACGAATGGCAGCCTGGGGATGGGAGTAATGGATGCCCGCAACGGTCGTGGTGCCATTTTGTTGCGAGATTTGGGGCGTTCCCTGAAGCGTGAGACGGGATTGCGGCTGGGAGCCTTCCAGCGCAAAGCCGGTGGCGGCGCCATCCCGCGGGTCGAGGAGTTGGCGATTGCCAACCGTGAGCGCGGCGATGCGGCAGCCCCCTTCCAGGCTGAGCGTCAGGGAAATGCCTTTGGCGGCGACTTCGCAGCGCGTAAGCGAGGCCGCGGGGGCGCTGGCGGGCAGCACGGCGAGAGTGGCTAAGAGAGTCACCCATGGACGGGGTGCACAACGAGGGATTACACTTCCGCCTAAAGGCGGGATGCCCGAACGGCGTTGCCGGCCCGATGCCGCCGCCACCATTTTCGCCAGCAAAAGCGGACGGCGGACGGCAGCATAGGCGGAATTTTCCACGGCTGTGACCGAGGCTTTATCCCGCAGGATGCCAGCCTCCGTTAACTCCTGGGCGCCGAGTTCATAACCGCTGGGGTTGGCCTGCGCGTTGTGGGATATTTCGTGCATGGCTCCAATACGCCATTTCAGGAGTCCCTGGTCCAGCCGAATCGCCAGGAAACCGGCGGCGAAATGATGCTAAAATTTTAACAATTAGCCGCCAGCAGCCGTTCGGAGAGGAGCAAGGCATCGACCGGCCAAAATGGTTTGGGGCGGGGTTTTCGGACGCGGGGCAAGCCTTCCACGGGCCGGCAGCACAAGATCCGGTCCAGCCATTGCGGCGGGATGGCGGAGCGGCCGTGCAGAGCGCCGAGCAGAGCGCCCGCGATGCAGGCATTGGTATCGGTATCGCCGCCTTGGGCAATGGTATCCGCCAGGCCGGAAACGACCGAATCCGCGTGGCTGGCCTGGTAGAAAGCGTTCTGCAAGGCCAGGAGCACCCAGCCCTGCTGGTGGCCGTCCATGCCCTTTGGCTGGATTGTGAGGGCCTCGTCCAAGGCTTGGATCACGGCCGCCTGGCATTGGTTTTCCCGGGCCCAGCGGCAGGAAAAAGCGTGGATTTCCCCGGGCGGAGCGCCGGTTGCGATGGCTTGGGCCAGGGCCACTGCGAACACCGCATTGGCATCCTGGCAGACGGGGTGGGGATGCGTCAAACGGGCATCGGCCCGGGCGAGTTCAGCGACCTCTGCAGCGGGCAGGCGATGGCCGAAAATACCCAGCGGGGCGATGCGCATCAAGGCGCCGTTGGCCTGGCTGGCCGGATTGGCGGCGCAGCGGCACGCTTCCGCCACCGGACGCCGATTGTGCAAGGCTTGCGCCCCGGCTGAAAGCGCCTGGCGGGTGGTGGCGCCCACGTCGAATGGTTTGGTTTCCAGCCACCAGGCGTAAGCGGCGGCGGCCGCCTCCGGATCGTATTTCCCTTTATCCACCAGGGAGCGTGCGAGCATCAGGGCCAGTTCGCTATCGTCCGTCGGCTGGCCGGCGAGCAATCCCCAAACCCCGCCATCCTCCAAAACCCGCAAGCCTCCAGGGTAGGCGTTTTGGATTTCGCATCCGCTTTTGAATTCCACGAGCGCGCCCAGGCTGTCGCCCGCCAATTGCCCCAGCCAGCAGCCTTGGGCCCGCCGCAGCACCTGCGAATCGGCCGCCAGGTGGCCTGGACGGGGGCCGCAGAGCGTCAGGGGTGTGCCAGGCTCGGCCGGGGCGGTGGCGGCCGCATTGGCCCAATTCAGGCGGGCCATGGCGGGTGCCAGGAGGGGCGATCCGCCGAAGACATTGGCGGATCGCAGCCAATTGCCTTCATCATATTGGAGGACTTCGCCGGAGGCATTGAAAACCTCGCCGCCGACCCCGCGCAAAATGGCGTGCCCCGCGGCCACATCCCAGGCCACTGGGCCTTGGAGCGAGGCGGCCAGCTCAGCCTCTCCGGCCGCCGCCAACACCAGGCGATAGGCGATGCTTACCTGGCGGCGGATGCGGGCGGGAGCCACGAGCCGGGCATAAGCTTGGGTCACGGTTTCCGAGCCGTGATGCAGCAACACGGTGTGCTGCGGTTCCCATTGTGTGGCCCAGGAGTGGCGGGCCAGCGGCTGGCCGTTGCGTTGCGGGGCGCCACAGCCTTCCGCCCAGGCAAAGAGGTCGCCCTCGTCATCCGGAAAAGCGAAGGCATAAACCACCCCCAGCACCGGCTGGGGGCCGCGCATCAAGGCGATGGACACCGAAGAACCCCGGTGGCCCTTGACGAATCCCCAGGTTCCATCATTGGGATCGATGAGCCACACATGGCGCTGGAGATCCTTGGGCGAAGTGTTTTGCCCGCCCAATTCCTCGCCCACCAAACCCCAGCCAGGATAGGCGGCGCCGAGCCGGGCCCGGATCATCGCCTCCACCTCTGCATCCACCGGGGCGTGGCCGGATTCGCCCCTCGGCCCACCCGGCCGATGCAGTTCCCGCCGCAACATTTCACCCGCATCGCGGGCGGCCTGCACGGCCTTGGCCAGGACATTCGCATAATTCAATCCCATAATTGGCGGTGAAAGTAAACATGGGCTGGCATAAAAGCGACCCTGAATTGTAGAGTGCCCATTCCGAGCCGATGGCGCGGGATGGATTCCCGGCCGGGATTCTGCCAGGCGGCTGCCCAGGCCGCCGCGCGGACACCCCCGCCGCCCCCCCCGCCCCCTGTGGGTTCTGTGGGTTCTCCTTGCCAGGTGGCTGGCAACTCCTACACTTGCCCGCCTCATGGTGGATCTGAATTCACTGAACCCGCAGCAGCGCGAAGCCGTGCAAACCATCCACGGCCCCCTATTGATTTTAGCGGGTGCAGGAACCGGCAAAACGCGGGTGATCACCTTCCGCATGGCGCATATGATGCATCGCGGAATCAAGCCCCACCATATCCTCGGGGTAACCTTCACCAATAAAGCGGCGCGGGAGATGAAGGAGCGCGTGGTGCAGCTGGTTCCCAAAGCCCTCCGGAAAAAGGGGGATAAAAAAGCCGAATGGCTGACCATCTCCACCTTCCACTCGCTGGGAGTCCGGATCCTGCGGCAATTCATCGACCGGCTCGGCTACAAGCGGAATTTTGTGATCTACAGCGATTCCGAGCAGCTGGGCCTGGTCAAAAGGCTGCTCAGCCAGATTTCCATGCGCGATGCCAAGCCCGATCCCCAGGGCGTGCTGGGCGTATTAAGCCGTCTGAAAGAGAACAACCTTCGGAGCTACTTGAATCCGGACCTGGTGGCCATGGCGCAGCATATCCGGCCCCGGTATGAATCTGCGTTGCGGGCCTGCAACGCCGTGGACTTCGACGACCTCCTGCTGCTGACCTTGAAGCTCCTGGAGGAATGCCCGGACGTTTTGGAGGCCTGCCGCGCGCACTATCAATATGTGATGGTGGATGAATACCAGGACACCAACGCCACCCAGTTCCGGCTGGTCAAACTGCTCACCGAAAAACACCGGAATTTATGCGTGGTGGGTGATGACGACCAAAGCATCTATGGCTGGCGGGGGGCGGAGATTGCCAATTTGCTGAACTTGGAGAGCCATTTCCCGGAGGTCAAGGTGGTGAAGCTGGAGCAGAATTACCGGTCCACCACCCACATTCTCCAGGCCGCCAATGCCGTGATCAAAAACAATCCGCGCCGGCGCGAAAAGCAGCTCTGGTCACGCAACGGGCCGGGGCGGAAAATCCAGGCGCAGGTGTTTGAAACCGATGAAAAAGAGGCGACGGCCGTGGTTGAAGCGATCGAATTTGACCGCCTTGCCCGCGCCATCCCCTGGGCGCATCAGGCCATCCTGTTTCGCACCAATCTCCAGGCGCGGCCGCTGGAGACGGCTTTGCGAAAAGCCCGGGTGAGATACCAATTGGTGGGCGGGCAAAGCTATTTTGACCGGCGCGAAATCAAGGATACCCTGGCCTATTTCAAAACCTTGATGAATCCGCACGATGACAACAGCCTGCTGCGGATCGCCAACATGCCGGCCCGGGGACTCAGCGACGTGACTATGGAGCGTTTGCTGGGCGAAAGCCAGGAGCGGCATTGCTCGGTGTTCAAGGCCATGCAAACTCCCGAGGTGCAAGCCGGATTCTCCACCAAAACCCGCACCAGCATCCAGGCTTTTGTGAGCCTGTTGGAAGAATCGCAGAAGCCTTTGCTGGAAGAGCAGCCGATTCCGCTCAATACCTGGTTCGAGCGGTTCTTCGCCGAGATTGGATACATCGAGGAAATCCGGCGGACGGAGAAAGATGTGGAAACCGCAGACAGCCGGATCCGCAATCTCAAGGAACTGCTGGTAACCTTGAACAATACCGCGCCGTCCGCCAATCCGATGGAACAAATGCACGAGTTCCTGGAAGACATCACCCTGGATGCTGATCGCCTGGAAGATAAGGAATTGCAGGATAAATCGGTCATTTTGATCACCATCCATAGCTGCAAAGGATTGGAGTTTCCGCATGTTCATGTGGTGGGATTGGAAGAGGGGCTATTGCCTCACTCCCGTTCAAAGGAGGAAAACACATTGGATGAGGAACGGCGCTTGTTTTACGTGGCCATCACCCGGGCGAAGGAAACCTTGAGGTTGAGCTATTGCCTGGGACGCCGCAAATATAATGAAACGGTCCAGTGCCACCCTTCCTCTTTCCTCAAGGAAGTGCCCAAGGATTTGGTGGAGTGGAACGACGATAAAGAGAAAAAACCGGTTCAGCAGGATACCGCCAAATCCTTTTTTGCCGCGTTGCGGAGTGTGGTTGACGAGGAACCTGGCACAGCGCCAGGAAAGTGACGCTCAGTAATTTCCGGTGGGGTGCCAGCCGGAGCAGGGGAGTTGCGCCTGCCAACGGTCAGGCCGGGGCGGTATGCTGGCGGAATCCGACCTCGAAGATCACTCCGGGCGGTTCCTGATTCCGGACCGAGATCACCCCCCCGAACAGGCGGATCAGTTTTTCGGCCACGGCTGGTTCCAACCCCAGATCCCCTCCGGGGGTGATCGGATCGGTGACCGAAAAAGCGGTGAAGAAGTTGCGGAGATATTCCTGGGGGATGGTGCGTCCGGTCCCCTGAATATGCACCAGCACCACGGAGCCGGAATCCTCGCAGGTGAGCGTCACGTTTTCTCCGGGCAAGGTGAATTTCACGGCGGTTTCCAGCAAGGCCGCCAGCGCCTTGGTGAACAGCAGGCCATTGATGAAAATCCTGATCGCCGAGCTTTCGGGGCTGATCAATTTCACGTTGCGCAAGTCGGCGAAGACGGATGCTTCCCTGACCGCGCCAACAATACATTCCTGCAGGAGGATTTCGCTGGCCTGGCTGCTGGGATCGTCCACTTTGATATGGGTCAGGAGGAGGGCGTCATCCAGGATTTTCAGCATTTTATGGCGCGCCTCGTCAAACATGCGGCGATATTCGGTTCCTGAATTTTCCTGGGGATTGTTTTCAAACAACAACTCGGTCACGCCGAGAATCCCATTGAGCGGGGTCCGCAGCTCGTGCGCAATCAAATTGAGGAAATCATTTTTCGTCTCGTCCAGGATGGACAGGCGCTGGTAGGCGAGGTCCAGCTGCCGGGTGCGCAGGCGGACTTCCTCCTCCAGGTTTTCAGTGAGGCGGCGGATTTTCAGATGGGTGTCCACCCGCGCCAGCACCTCCGCCACTTCAAAGGGTTTGGTGATGTAGTCCACGCCGCCGGCTTCAAAGGCTTTGACCTTATCCAGGGTTTCCTCCAGGGAACTGATGAAAATCACTGGTATTTCCTGCAGCAGTGGATTTTTTTTCAGGCGCTGGCAGAATTCAAACCCATCGAGGATCGGCATGCTGATATCCAGAATGCACAAATCCGGCGGATGAGCTTCGGCTTTTTGGAAAGCCGCCTCGGGATTGGTGAATGGCAGCACCGCATAGCCCTCCCCTTTGAGCACAAACTCCAGCAGGGTAACATTCACCGGCATGTCATCGACCACCATGATGCGCGGTGGCGCACCGGTCAGTGAGTGGGGCATGTTTTACGGGTTGGCAGGGCTGAGTTTGAGAAAACGCTGGTATAATTCGCCGGCCTGCACATCCGATAGATCCTGGGCCACCACCAGGCGGCTGCGAGCCTTGACTATTTGTCCGGCGGCGGCGTCACCGCCAAAAAGCGAAAGATACAAGGATTGATGCCCAGCCACGCCATCGGGTGGGGTCTTATTGTAGGGCAGGGAAATCGCAAAACAATCCGCTGGCGGAGCCATGATCAAGGCGGTGATCCCTTGGGCGGAATTACGCCGCATTCCCACCGGCCCGGCCAGCCAGCGGGTGATGGACCATTGCACCGGGTTGGGCGGCAGATCCCAGCGGCCGTCAAAAATTTTGCGGATCGATTCCCGGTCGCGGGGAAACATCAGATAAGTGCCATCCACCAAGGGATTCACGTCGGCGGGCAGGAAGGAGGCGTTGCCGCCGGCGAAATAGTTGGGTTTCACATAAACCAAGCCTTTGAATCCCTCCGCAAAATAGGAGGAGAGGAACACCTCAAAATCGGGCATGTCCTGCAGCGGTTTGACCTGGGTTTCCAAATCGAGCGTCCGGGGATCGGACCACCGGTAAATGGCGGTCATTTCCAGAGGATGCTCCGGGCCGGAGGGCCAATGGACTTCCAAGGCACCATCGGCGAGGATGCGGTTGGTGGTGGGCCAGTCGCGGGCGGCATCGCCAAACCGCTTGCCACGGGAGAAAATACGGTAGTAGCTGAACAGTCCCGGCAACCCTCCGCCTTGTGCCACAGCGGCGCCAGTGGGGACGTGGATCAACTCGATCAGCCCTTGAGATTTGCCATTGAGCCGGATTTGCCCGCGCAATTGCCCGGTATCGAACTGGTAATGGCCCGCCGTCTGGGCGGCTTTGAAGGTCAGGGATTCCTGGCCAGCGTTTCCAGCATTGATCCACGTTACCAATCCCGCCAATAGACTCAACCAGAACTTCATGGGAAACTTTTATACTACCGATTCTGGGAATCTACAACCGATTTTATCCACACCCTTTTCGCTGCGGCACAGCCGGCGGGCCAAAGATTGGCCCCGGTTTTACTCGGCCTGCTGCAGGCGGTAATATTTCCGGTTGGCGGTGGCTTCCGTAACCACGAACTGGCTGCCGGAGGTTTGAGCCGGTTGCTCGTGGTTGATCCAGGCGGCGTTCTGATCCACTGCGGTGGCGGCCTGGAGGACAAAATTGGAAGCGGCGGCCGGCCACTGGATCTGCACCTGGCCGAATCCCGGGCCGTTGCGCAGCTGCAGGGCGGCCCGCGCCGGGTATTTGATCTCCACCACCGGCGTGCCTTGCAGCTGGAGGATCAGCCGGCCCTCGCTGGCCTGATAGGCATGGGGCGCTGCCAGGGGCACTTCCTGATCCTGGATCAATACCCGGGGCGTTTGCCGCACACCGTTGACCAAAATCCAGTAGGCATGATCCGGCCAGCCTGACACCTGGAAGCGAATGCCATCGGCCCGCTCCTCAAGGATTGAAAGGCGGCCTGGGGCGTGCACCAAAAGCCCGTGGCGAAGGAAACTTTTGAAATCGTAAACGCAGCCTTGGTTGTAAAGCCGCACGGCTCCCGCCAGCATGGTGGCGGGATTGATGGGCGGGCCATCCCGTAGCTGGGCACGGAGCTGATAGCTATCCGGCAATAATCCCTGGCGATCGGCATCCGTGCGGGGCCAGGTATGCTGGAGGCCGGCGGCGGTGATGCCATTGGCGAGGTGGCGCCACGGGCCTGCGGGATCGTATTGGGCAAATCGTTGCAGCGCGTCGGCATAGACCATGCCGCACCATTGGACGGGCAGGCCGATCCAGATCGGGGCCGTCCAGCCGGTGGCCCCCAAAACCGGGATGGTGCTGTAAGGGCCGACCGGTTTGGCCACCGGGGAAACGAGATAGACAAAGGGAACACCAGTCCAGGCCCAATACCTGGCCTGGTCCAGAAAACGGGCGCTGCCGCTCAGTTCATAGCCGAGCGTATAGGCCTGCACGAGGTAGGCGGAGGCGAGGATATCCGGGGTGTGCAAGGGAATTTCCCAGGTTTGGGCCCCCCGCGGAACGGTGTTCGCGAATTTGTCCAGGGCTTGCAGCACACGCAAGCCTTCCTTTTGGAGGCTGGCGTCGCCTGAAAAAGCGGCGGCTTCGAGGAGGGAGGCGACCACCTGGGCGGTCAGGCCATTGGCATCCCGCGCGAAATGGGTTTTGCCATAATCGACTCCTCCCGCCGGCGCCTGGTAAAGCACGGTGCCATCGGGTTGAAACCGGGCCAGCAAATTCCGGCCGGTGGCTCGGGCGCGGTCGGCGTTTTCCGCAACCGCGCCATAGATCAAGGCGGGGACGGGATAGCGGATGTGGCCGATCGTGGTGGAATTCCGGTCGGCGGGCTGGATCAAGCTCAAAGCATCCTTGGCGGCGGTTTTCAGCCGGGCAGGCAGGCCATCCTCCCGCACCTGCCCCGCCAGCCAGTCCATGTAGAGCGCGGCGTCCGCGGCAGGCTGGGCATTGAAGCCTGGCCAGGCGGCGTGGCGGTATTGGTTTCCCGAGCGGATCTGGGAATCCAGCCAGCCGTGGGCGGCCAGCTCGGCATAGGCCACGGAATCGTATCCGGTGTCAGGCAGCGGGGGCAGGCCGTTCATTTGCACGAATTGCTGCACGGCGGGAATGAGGCTGGCGCCTGGCCCACCCATCAGCCAGGCACGCGACACCAGGGTTTGGCTGGCGGCCAGCAACTCGCCCCCGTAAGGCAGCAGGCTGCCTTCCTCCCGGTTCTGGCCGTTGGAGCCCGGGAACACCAGGCCCAGGAGGTGCCCACCGGAATTGAATATGCGGTCAGGGGAGTCAAAGACCGGGCTGAAATCCAGATGCGAAGCCCAGGCCAGGCCCACGTAGCGCTGATTGGAGGCGATGGCCATCAGCGGGAAGGTGAGCTTCAGGGTGTCGGGCACCTGGCGTTTGGCTGCCGGGCCGATGAGGTCCGCTTCGGAACTGCTGGGTTCATTGCCCAGGTATTCCAGGCCGGCGAACAGGCCCTGGCTTTTGTTGGTTTGAAAGCTGCCCAAGCCGGCGAAAAGATTCAGCATCGGCAGGTAAACGACCCGCCGGTCCTGGCTGGCGGTGACCCGGGTTTCCACGGCGATCAGGTTGGTGAGGCTGGCTGTGGAAAAAATCTGCTGAAAAAGCCAGCTCGCGCCATCGGCGTCGAGGCCTTGGGCGGTTACTTCCAGGCGATTGGTTTGAGTGGCCACCGTGACGTGGTTCGAGCAGGCCGCCCGCAAATCGAGCCAGGTCAATCCTTTGGCGCCTTGATATCCCAGGAGCATTTGGGAATTGCCCACGGCCACGCGCTGGCTGGCTACCCAAACCTCGAAGCCGCCGAGCAATCCGGGATGGTGGCGCAGTTGCAGGGCGCCGTTTGCGATGGCGGGATCATTGGCGCCCAGCAAGGGGGGATCAACCGCCGGCCAGGCCGGAGCAGCAAAGGTTTCCCGCGCCTCAAAACGCAGGCTGCCCAGGATGCAATTCCCACCCGCGCCCGGGGGATCGATGCGCAGGCGCCAGCCAGGCCCCAGCGAGGCCACCGGCACCCGGGTTTCACACCATTCGCTGGCCGGCACGGCAAAGCGGACCGAGCTGGCCTCGGTGGCGCCGGTGGTGAAATAGAACACCTGGGCCATGCCTCCCTGGTCGGATTTCAGCCGGATATTCATCCAGAGCGGGCTGTTGGCAGGGTAATCCCTGGCCGGTCCGTAGATATAAGGATCGGAGCCGGAGATCCCGATATTCAAGCCGCCGGGAACACTCTGGAGGGCGGACACATCATGAGCAGCCTGCCAGGCAGTGGCATCCGGCACGGTGGTGAAATCGAAATCGGGCAGCACGCTGCGCTCCTCCATTTTAAGGAAAGCCAGCACAGCCTGCCCTCCAACGCCCGGGGGATCGATGCGCAGGCGATACCCTTTGCCCAGGGGCGGCACCGGCACCCGGCCCTCAGTCCAAGTATTGGCGGGAACCGCAAACTTAACTGAATTTGCTTCGGAGGGAGCCGTGCTGTAGTAAAAAACCTGGCAGGTTCCCGCCTGGTCCGCTTTCAGCCGCAAGCGCAGCCAGAGCGGGGTGTTGGCGGGGTAATCCCTGGCTGGCCCCGCCAGGTATGGGTCGCTGCCGGTGATCTGCGCCACCATCCCGGTGGCGCTGGATTTGAGGCTGGCAATATCATGTTGCGCCTGCCAGGCTTGGACCACCTCCGGTTGGGTGAAATCGAATGCCGGCAGGGCGGCGCCCAGGGAAAGTTGCAGGAGTGGGTGCGCCAGGCAGAGCCAACCTATGAAGCGGAAACTTTGGTTCATTGTTTGAAATCCAGGATGATGTTTTTGGTCTCCCTGGCGCCGAACAGGCTAACATGGTAATCCATGGAGATCAAACAGGCTTTGCCCGCCGGATGCTTGCGCCCGTGTTTGTAGCCCACATCGTAAAACCCCTCGCTGGATTTGCCCAGGGAGATGATGGCCGGGTGATTCAGTTCATGGGAGACGTCGGAAATCAAGAATGTCAGGGCCGGTTTCTTGACGGTGCCCAGCTTGGCGGTTTTGGGGCTGGCCACGGATGGCGGATAGCTCAGCAGCGTGAATTGGTTCATGGCGTAGCTGATTTTCCAGGGATTGGCAAAGCCCGGGTATTTGACGTATTGGCGCCAATGATTCTCCTGCAAACGGATGGGACAAGGGTAAACTCCTGCGGCGAAATCGCTGTTTGAGGTTGCGTTCCCGGCCTGGAATGCGGCGCGCTTGAGGTAGCGCAAAAGCAGCGTTTGGAAGTTATTGATATTGGCATCGTCATTGCTCGCGTTGTACCACCAGGCGAAGGGCAGCATATCCTGGTTGTCCTCCGCATATAACAGGGTGGCCAGACCCATTTGCTTCAGATTGCTTTGGCATTTGGTGGTCAGCGCCTTGGCTTTGGCGGAGGCCAACGCGGGCAGCAGCATCCCTGCCAAAATGGCGATGATCGCTATCACCACCAATAGTTCGATCAGAGTGAAGGCGGTTTTTAAACAGCATTTCAAATCAGCCACGGACTCGTTCGCAATCACCATTCAAACAGATTAAACCTCGCTCGCGATAAATAAAGCACATTGCAGGTGGTAACCAAATCCATGGCCTGAACCCGGCAGGACCACGGATTTGACTCCCGGTTCCATTTTCGCCGTCCCGGGCCCGGATTGCCACCCCACCTGCCGCCGATGGAAATTGCTTGCTGGGGTCGTCGCTATTTGCCAAAAGGTTGTTTATGAGAAATCCAGTTCTTCAAGTGTCCTTCTGGTTGACCAGCCGCCTGGCAAGGCTGGTGGCGGTTTGGCTCGGGTTTTTGAGCGCCGTATGCCTGCCGCCAGTTTGGGCTGCAGCCGAAGGGGTGACGGATGTGATTGTGGTATTCAAAACCCATTTCGACATTGGCTACACCGAAATGGCCAGCAACGTGGTGCAACGCTATCGCACCACCATGATCGACCAGGCTTTGACGGTTTGCGACCGCAACCGGGATCTGCCGGCGGAACAGCAGTTTGCCTGGACGCTGCCGGGATGGCCCATGAAAACGATCCTGGAGGATTGGCCGGGCCAAAATCCGGGCCGCCAGCAGAAAATCCTCGAAGCCTACCGGCAGGGCCGTTTCGTGACGCACGCATTGCCCTTCACCACCCATACGGAATTGCTCGAACTGGAAGATTTGGCCAGGGGGATGAACTTTTCCTCCACTTTGTCCCGGCGGGCGGGGCTGCCGCTGCCGCGCGACGCGAAGATGACGGATGTGCCCAGCCATGCCTGGTGCCTGGTGCCCCTGCTGAAAAGCGCGGGAGTGGATTTCCTCCACCTGGGCTGCAATGCCGGAAGCACCTCGCCCCAGGTGCCGGAACTTTATTGGTGGGAAGGCCCCGACGGATCGCGATTGCTCACCATGTATTCGCAAACGTACGGCACCGGCCTCATCCCGCCCAAGGATTGGCCTTATACCGCCTGGCTGGCATTGATCCATACCGGCGACAACCATGGTCCGCCGACGCCCGAGGAGGTCAAGCAAGTCCTGGATGATGCGCGCAAAAAGCTGCCCGGGGTGCGCGTCCGCATCGGCCGGTTGTCCGATTTTTCGGATTTGATCCTGGCCGCCAAACCGGCGATCCCGGTGGTGCGGGGAGACATGCCGGACACGTGGATCCACGGGCCGTTGTGCGACCCGGAAGGCGCCAGCACGGCGCGCCGAGTCCGCATGGACCTGGCGGCCCTGGAAAGCCTGGGCACTGAGTTGAGCGGGTGGAAAGTTGCGGCCCCCGCCTTCCAGCCCAGTGTGCAAGCGGCGTACGAGCAGAGCCTGCTTTACGGGGAGCACACCTGGGGAGGCGGCCTCTACTGGATCATGCAGTATGAGCGAGCCGACCGCTTTTTTTACTACGGCGAACAGTGGCAGGCCGCGCGCCAGAAGGGGGATTACCGGCGCATTGAATCATCCTGGGAGGAGCATTCAGACTATGCGCGCAGGGCGCGCGGATTGGTGGCCCCGGCACTGCAGGCGCAACTCCAGGCTCTGGCCAGCTCCGTCCATTTGGACGGGGGGCGGATTGTGGTATTTAATCCTCTGCCCTGGCCGCGGACTGGCCTGGTGGAGTTGCCCGCTCCCGGGCCGGCCATTGCATCGCTGCGGCTAGCTGAAGGAGGGGATCCGGTGCCGGTGGAATGCCAAAACGGGCGGATCCGGTTCCTGGCCCGGGAGGTGCCGGCCACGGGGTATCGCACTTATCAATCTGGGCCAGCCATCAAGACTGCGGCGCCCTTCCAATGTTCCGAGGAGGCGCATTCCCTGGAATCGGCGGATTTCCGCCTGGTGCTGGATCCCGAGGCGGGAGTGATCCGTTCGGTGGTTGAGAAGCGGGGTGGACGGGAATGGGTGGAGGCCGGCGATTCCCAAGGTTTGGGCCAATACCTTTACGAGCGGTTCGATGCCGGGCAAATCCAGGCGTTTATCGATTCCTACAGCAAGATCAAGGTTTCCTGGACGACGAATGAATTCGGCAAACCGCTGATTCCACCGGCCAGCGCGGCGCCGTATCGGGCCGCTTCACCCCGCCCGGCCAAGGTGCGCTTCGAGACCTCGCCTGTCAGCGCCAGCGCCATCCTGGAAACCGAGGCTTCGCCGGAAATCCCTTGCCGCGTCACCACGCGGGTGACGCTCTATGCCGGGCAGGCTTTCCTGGACTTGGAGGTAACCTTGCATGACAAACCCGCTGATCCATGGCCGGAAGCGTGCTGGATGAGCCTGCCGTTGCGCATCGCGAAGCCAGTCTTCCAAGTCGGACGCCTGGGTTCCATTATTGATCCCGCCAAGGACATTGTTCCAGGTGCCAACCGGCATTTGCTCTCGGTCAACACCGGCTTGACGGTGGCGGATGACCAGGGTGAAGGCGTTGGCATCTGTCCGCTGGACCATGCCGTGGTGAGCCTGGACCAGCCGGGTTGCTGGAAATTCAGCCGGGACTTTGTTCCACGCCGGGCGCGCGTTTATGTCAACATGTACAACAACCAGTGGAGCACCAATTTCCGGTTGTGGAACGGTGGAACCTGGACCTCGAGGGTGCGGTTGTGGGCTGTCCATGGAAGGAACCTAGCGAGCCGGCTGATCACCCCCGCCATGGAAACCCGCCAGCCAATGATCGCCGCCTACACCGCCGGCCCGGCGGGAATCCAATCTCCGATGCGCCACGGCTTGCGCGTGTCCCAAGCGGGATTGATCCCCACGGCTTTTGGCCCCAATCCGGATGGAACCGGTGTACTGTTGAGGCTTTGGGAATTGTCCGGCCAGGCCGGTGATTGCGTGGTTCAACTGCCGGAGGGCTCCGCATTCAAAACCGCCCGGCTGTGTGATCTGCGCGGCCAGTTCCAAGGTGGCGCGTTGCCGATCGACCAGGGCAAGTTCAGGATCAAAGTGCGTCCGTTTGCCCCTTGCAGCATGGTGCTGGAATAAGTGATCGCCAGGCTTTTTTGCCAGGGGGCCAAGCTTTCCATTCCGACAGCAAAGGGAGCGGGAGAGCAGGATGGTTTTGCCTGCCAACTGAATTGACAGGGCCGGGATGGTCGCATAACTCTTGGGGAAACTGAGGCGCGATCCGCCAAATAAGATATAAAATGAAAACCAACATGAACCGTCGTCGATTTTTGCATCAAGCGGCTTGGTCCGTTAGCGGGCTCGCAGCCGCTCAATACCTGGCTGCGCCGAACCTGCTCGAGGCGGCTAACGCGGGTGATAAATTAAGGTGTGTGGTCATTGGTTGCGGTGGCCGGGGGATGAACCATTTGGAGGCGGTGATCCGTGAGAAGACCCTGGCCGAGCTGGTGGGGATCGTGGATGCCGATGAAAAGCAGCACGCGAAAGTGAAGGCCTGGCTGAAGAAAAAAGAGTTGAACCCGGATGCCGTGCAGGCGTTCACGGACTACCGCAGGATGTTTGAAAAGATCGGCAAGGAGATCGATGCGGTGTTCATCGCCACCCCCAATCATCATCACGCACCTCCGGCCTTGATGGCCATGAAGGCGGGCAAACATGTATACTGCGAGAAGCCGCTATGCCACACGGTAAGCGAGGCGCGCGAATTGGCGGCTGCGGCCCGCCAGTGCAAAGTGGCCACCCAGATGGGCAACCAGGGGCATTGCGAGGAAGGGTATCGCCGGTTGGTCGAATACATTCAGGCGGGAGTGATTGGCAAGGTCACGGAAACTTATAGCTGGACCGACCGCGCCAATGGCGGCATCGGTCCCCGGCCCGCAGTGGAACCCGTTCCGGCCGGATTGCATTGGGATGAGTGGATCGGACCGGCGCCCTACCGTGATTTCCATTCGGACCTGCATCCTCACGAATGGCATGGGTGGCATGATTTTGGCAATGGTTCGCTCGGGAACATGGGCTGTCATGTGCTGGATGGAGTTTATTGGGCGCTCAACTTGGAACATCCATTAAGCATCGAGATGGAAGAGATCCGGGGGGGCAGCGAGGAGCGGTTCCCCACTGGCAGCCGTCTGCGGTGGGATTTTCCAGCCCGTGGCGGCCAGCCCGCCGTCAAAGTATTTTGGTATGAGGGTTTGAAAAAAGAGGCGTCCGGGGAGGGCAAGGGCAATTTACGCCAGGCCAACGCCTCCAACCAGAACCTGCCGCCTTTGCTGGTTGAGATGCGCAACAAATTTGCCGAGGATGAATTTGAATCCAACGGCTCGCTGTATGTCGGGGACAAGGGAATCATCTATACTGGAACCTACGGTGGCCGGATGCACATACTGCCCTGGGAAAAAATGCGGGAAACCCCGGCGCCCGCGAAGACCTTGCCGCGCACCAAGAATATCATGCTCGATTTCCTCGAGGCTGCCCGTGATGGCCGCACTAATACGGCGGCCGGTTTCGAATATGGCGCCCGGCTGACGGAATTCACCCTGCTGGGGAACCTGGCGCAATGCGCCGGGGTGAATCAGAAGGTGGAGTGGGATGGCCCGGGCATGCAAGTCACCAATCTGAAGGATTTAAACCGCTGGGTGAAACAGGAATACCGCCCGGGTTGGAAGGCTTGATTCACTCCCAGCCGATGCTATTATAACTGCGCAACAAACACCGGCCGCTGGCGGTTCCAGCGGCCGGCATCCACGGTTCCCATCACCCGATCCATGGCGCTGCCTTATAAGATTTCCACCCTGCTTTACAGCTTCAACGAGCAGGACGAGGTGCTTTTGCAGCGGCGCACCCAGGAACCCAACCTGGGATTGTGGAGCCCGTTTGGGGGGAAACTGAAAATGGACTCAGGGGAGTCGCCTTTTGCCTGCGCCTGCCGCGAAGCTTGGGAAGAAACCGGCCTGGTTTTGCAGCCTTGGGATTTGCATCTGGCCGGGATGGTCAGCGAGCATGGATATCAAGGCCAGGCCCATTGGCTGATGTTCCTGTTTGAAGTCAAACCACGCCTGAAACAGACTCCGCCGCCGCACCGGGAGGGGGAGTTCCGTTTTTTTGCGGTGCCTGAGCTGCGCCAACTGACCATTCCCCAAACGGATCGGGAGCAAATCTGGCCCCTGTTCTGGCGGAACCGCGGCGGTTTTTTCGCGGCTCATTGCCACTGCCACGCCGATGGCCGGAACGAGTGGTTGCTCGAAGCCGGCACTCCGGTGAATTCCCAGGCGGGATCATGACTCCCGAACCTGGCAACCAGTTCCTCTTGTGGCTGGCCCAAGGCTTGGGCAGCGGGAGAATGCCGAAAGCCCCGGGCACCTGGGGATCCCTTGTGGGACTGCTCTGGCTGTGGCTTTTGCTTTGCCCGGGAAGTTGGATCTTCTGGCTGGCGGGAATGACCGCCGGATTTGGGGCGTCAGTCTGGCTTTGTGGCGTTGCCGAACGGATGCTGGGCATGCGCGATCCCTCCTCGGTGGTTTTGGATGAAATCGTGGCCATACCCCTTTGTTTCGCCTATTGGCTATACCGGCAGTCGCAGGCATTGGGGCATTGGCCTGATTGGCGGATCTGCCTCGAGCCGGCGAACTGGCTTTGGCTGGGCGTCATTTTCGGCGCTTTCCGCCTGTTTGATATCCTGAAGCCTTGGCCTGTGGGATGGAGCCAGGCTTTGCCCGGCGGCTGGGGCATCACCATGGACGATCTGCTGGCGGCGCTATACGTTAACCTGGTGGTTTACGCGGTCTGCTGCTGCCGATGATCCGGACGGGAAAGAACAAAAGCTAAAGCAGCTTGATCTGCTTTTCGTCGCGGGCGAGGGCTTCCCCCATCCCGATGACCCGGTTCCGGCGGCGCTCGATGATGTTTTTATCCAATTCGGGATTAAAAGGAACCGGATATTTGCCATCATAGCAGGCCATGCAAAAATCCTGGGATGGGAGGCCGGTGGCGCGCACCATGCCGGTTTCGGATAGGTAGGCCAGGCTGTCGGCATTCAAATAATCGCGGATTTCATCCAGGGAATGGCTGGCCGCCATCAGTTTGGAGCGGTCTGGAAAATCGATGCCATACACGCAAGGGTGCCGGTGTGGCGGGCAGCTGACCCGGACATGGACCTCCCTGGCGCCGGCTTCCTTGAGGTTGTTGACCCTGGTTTTGAAAGTAGTGCCGCGCACGATCGAATCATCCACCACCACCACCCGCTTGTCTTTGACGAGTTCCTCGATGAGGTTGAGTTTGACCCGGACGTTCAAGTCCCGGATCAGCTGGGAGGGCTGGATGAAGCTGCGCCCCACGTAATGATTGCGAACGAAGGCCATTTCGTAGGGGATGTTGGATTCCATGGAGAAACCCAGCGCCGCGCAATTCCCGCTATCGGGGATGGGGATGACCACATCGGCATCAACCGGATTCTCCCTGGCTAGCTGCCGCCCCATTTCAAAGCGGGTTTTGTAAACGCTTTGTCCGGAAATGGTGCTGTCCGGCCGGGCAAAATAAACAAATTCAAAAATGCAAAAGGCGCGGCGCTCCTGGTGGGGGAAGGCTTGGAAACTTTGCAGGCCGTTCTGGCTGATCACCAGCACTTCGCCGGGGGCCAGATCCCGGATGTGTTTGGCTTGGATCAGGTCGAACGCGCAGGTTTCGCTGGCGAGAACCCAGGCGTCACCCACTTTGCCCAGGGAAAGCGGGCGAAAGCCAAATGGATCGCGCACGCCGATCAGTTCCCGCTCCGTCATGATTACCAGCGAGTATGCTCCTTCAATCCGGTGCAAAGCCTGGACCAGGTAATTGACCCCGGCGCCGGTGGATGGCTGAGCCAGAAGGTGGAGGATGATTTCGCTATCGACCGTGGTCTGGAAAATGGAGCCTTGGGCCTCCAATTGTTCGCGCAGTTGCGACGCATTGGTCAGGTTGCCGTTGTGGGCAATCGCGATCTGCCCCCGTCCGCAATCCACGGTCAAGGGCTGGGCATTGCGGAGGTGGGAAGAGCCGGTGGTGGAATACCGGGTGTGTCCCACTGCCATGTGGCCTTTCAATTCATCGAGAATGGATCCGGTGAACACATGAGGCACCAAGCCCATGCCTTTATGAACCCTCAACACCTCGCCATTGGAGCTGACGATGCCGGCGCTTTCCTGGCCACGGTGTTGCAGGGCATAGAGCCCATAGTAGGTCAACCTGGCGGCATCGGGATGACCGTAAATGCCGAACAGGCCACAATAATGTTTCGGGTGCGATTGCATCCTTTGTCTCATTCGCTGGCGTTCATCCAACCCGGGAAATGGGGTTTGGGCAAGCATGTAATGTTCAAACTTCAGGAATACGGAGGCAAAGTGGTGAGACGATGGTCTTCCAAGGGGCTTCCAACCGTGAAATGGTAAAGGCTTTGGAATTGCTGGCTTTCCAGCCCGAGCAATTGGTGCATGGCATCGTCGAAAAAGCAGCCGATGCCGGTGCCCCGCAGGCCGATTTTTTCCGCCTCGAGATACAAAATTTGACCGATCATGCCACATTCCCAAAACAGCCGGGGATACATCCAGGCGCCCAGGCGGGTGATGGGTTCTTCAAACTCGGCCACCATGGCGAGGCTGAAACAACCATCGGAAGCGATCTCCTGGTGGCAGGAAATCAAGCGGGCGGTTTCCTGGCTATCAGCCGTTTGCAGCCGGTAAAAGGGCAGCGAGGAGCGGCAGGCCGAGGGCTTTTCCCAGGCGAATCCAGGGCGCAGTGCCAGCTTCAACGACGGCAGTTGCCGGGGATTGCGCACCAGGATATAAAGGCCCGGGGCCATCTCCCGCACCCGGTGGACAAAGAACACCAGGTTGGTGAATGACCATGGCAACAGGCTGAAAACAGGTTGGGTGGGCAGTAATTGGCCTAAAAGGTTCCAAAAGGAAGCGCAGTTCATCCAAACACGCTCATCCATGGCCATCGCACTGCGCCGCTGGTGGATCAATTTTGGTGGATAAACGGGTTCCCTGGTCCCGGATGGTGAATCATTTGGCTGGGAAGGCTCTGGCTGAAAGGGGGCGGAGGCGGCCGGTTTTTTCGCGGCTTGAACAGCCCCGGCTATCAGCGGCCAATCGATCCAGGAAGGGCCAAGCTGGTTGGGATTTCCCTGCCAGGGACCGGCGCTCAAGGCGGACAGCATGGTATTGGCTTCGGCCAGCCGGCTCTCGCCGATAGGCGCGGATGAGATTGCCACCAACGTTTCCGCCCATTCCGGCTCGGCCTGGCTGGATTGATTCAGGCCCAGCAACCTTTGAAGATCCGCCGTTGCCAAATGATCCACCAAGCTGGCGTGCCAGCGCAAAAGACGGGCGCTGATGGCCAAGGCAGCCAAGGCGTGGCCAGCATCGTGGTTGCAGTATCGGAAGGCCCGCTCACCATATTTCCAGGACTCACGCCATGGAATGGAACTTAAGCCCACGAAGATGGTGCCGGGCTGCCAACTGGCAGCAAACCCAGCCCAAGTTTGGGGCGGAAACGTGGCGCGGCGCTCCAAGGCGTGCCGATCCGGTGCGTAATGATACAAAGCAGGCTCATCGGCAAGGCCCGGGATCGGCCCGCTCAGCAAATAGCCTTCCGTGGGATGAAGGTTGCCGCTGGACGGATTGACCCGCAAAGCCCAGCGGTTATCGCCCGCCTGCTTCCAAGCGGAGATGGCCAGGGCATTGAAAAACAAGCGGCTGATGCTGTGGGCATCAAAAGGGGCCGGCGTCTGCAAACTGGATGGCTCCCGCTGTAGATCGGGTATTTCCAAGGCCAGAACCGCGGTGCCCGCGTACCGGCGGAAAGGTTCTGGCTGGGTGGCCCAGTCCATGTGCCCGGGGCCGGGAGCATAACGGTGGAAATGGTGTTTGGTTGCCGAATGATACGACAACACCGTATTGATGGCGTCCCGCTCCGGCATGATTCAGCGCGTGTTCAGCCGCCAGCCACCACTTTGACTATCTCCAAACGATCCCCCTGGTTCACCTGGCGGGCGGCAAATTCGGAGGGCGAAACCGCCTCGCCATTCTGTTCCACGACCACCCCGATGGGAGGCAAGTTTTGGGAAACCAGGAATTCTTGAATGGAGCAGGGGAGCCGGGAGGCAACTTTTTTCCCATTGGCGATAACAGATGATCTGGCGTCGGTCATATGAAATTCGTTTAAAGAAAAAACTCACGTGGTTAAAGCGGCATCCCAGTCCTTCCAGACGGGTTCATAACCGAACCGTTGGAGTTGCCGGACAATCTCGCCGGGGGATCGGGAGTCCGCAATCTCAAACTGCCCGGTGGCCTGGGTGGAGCAGGGGGGGCCAGCGGCTTTCATAATTTTTGGAAGCCCCGGCCCGGCAGGGGGCGCCGATTCCCGGCCCGCTCCGGTATAGCCACCAGGCTCGGTATGGCTGCCAGCACTCATCATGGTAATCCCGCATTGCATCAAAACGTCGCGCAACTCCGCCCGTTCGCGGGTCGAAAGCACCAACCCGGCGTCGGGAAAGCAAATCCGCAATGCGGCAGTCAACTGCACCAGTTCGCGATCAGGAATAGGGGACGGGGGATCGAAATGCCCGGCATGAGGGCGCATCCGCGGCAAGGAGATGGTAATCCAAGATTTCCAGCAAACCTTCTGCAGGTAGCGCACATGGGCGGCCAGGGCCAGGGCCTCGAGAGGCCAATCCGCCAGCCCGTAAAGGGCGCCCACCCCGATCCGGCGGAATCCTGCGGCGTGGGCACGTTCGGGAGTCTGCAAACGGAAATGGAAATCACGTTTGGGTCCCGCCGGATGCATGGCGGCATAAACCTCCCGGTTGTAAGTCTCCTGGTAAATCGTCAATCCATCCGCTCCGGCTTCCACCAGTTCGCGGTAAGCGCTGGTGGCCAGGGGGCCGATTTCCAGGGATACACTGGGAAATGTATCGTGCATGGCACGAATGCATTGAGCCAGATAGCTTGCCGGCACGAGCTTGGGATGTTCGCCCGCCACCAGCAGCAGGTTGCGAAAACCGAGGGCGTTGATCTGCGCCGATTCCCGCCGGATTTCATCCAGCGACAGGGTGACCCTTGCAATGTCGTTATCGCGAGCGAAACCGCAATATCGGCAATTGTTGACACATTCGTTCGACAAGTATAGCGGAGCAAAGAGCCGCATCACCTTGCCAAACCGCTGTTGAGTGATCAACCGGGCCTTTTGGCACATCGGTTCAAGCAGCCGGGAGGCGGATGGCGATATCAAATGAGCAAAGTCAATAGCGGAACAACGGTTTCGGGAAAGACTTTCCAGCACCTCCAGCTCAGTCGCAGCCAGCGAACGCTCGCGCCATAACGCGAGCGGAAGCCGGTCGAATTCCTCCGAAAAACTCATTCCCAACACGGTAACAGAACTTCCCAGCCCGACAAGAGGTTGATTTTTTACTGTTCAACCAAGGGAGGGATTCCTAACAATACACGCCATGCCAACTCGAGTCATATCGGTAGCCAATCAGAAGGGAGGGGTGGGAAAAACCACCACCGCCGTGAATTTAACTGCCTGCCTGGCTGCCTTGGGGCAAAGGGTGTTGTTACTGGACCTGGACCCGCAAGCCAATGCCACGAGTGGTTTGGGTTTGGAAAAAAAAGAGGGCGCCAGCGCATACCAGGCGCTCCTGGGGCAGGGCACGCTCCAGGAAAAAATCCAGGCGACCGCCTTTGAGCGGTTGGAGATCATCCCGAGCGAGGTTGACTTATGCGGCGCGGAACTGGAAATCGCCCGCCTGGAGCAGCATTTGATGCGGCTTAAATTGGCCTTGGACCCTCTCCGGCAGAGCGGTTCACACGATCTGATCATCATCGATTGCCCGCCGTCGCTCGGCATACTGACCCTGAACGCATTTTCGGCCACCGAATTCCTGCTGGTGCCGCTCCAGTGTGAGTATTATGCTTTGGAAGGTATTTCCACAATAACACGGGTCGTTGAGCAATTGCGCACCTCCGGGGCCAATGCCCAACTGCAACTGCTGGGAGTGGTGATGACCATGTTCGATGGGCGTACGCGGCTCTCTCAACAGGTTGTGGGGGATGTGCGCCAGCATTTCGGAAAACTCGTATTTGATGTCGTCATCCCACGAACCACCCGCCTGGCCGAAGCCCCGAGTTTTGGAAAACCGATAATCGCTTACGATAAATACAGCGTTGGCGCTGCCGCCTATGAGGTGCTGGCCCAGGAAGTCCTGAAACGACTTCAAACGAGCGTTTGATGATGGGATTTGCCACGGAAGCTGAGCTGAGCGTGTCAAACATTGCAGGGTGACGGGTTTAAGCACGCGGTTGGATCACGGTTGCCCGAAATTTTTTCCATGGGTATTCCTCTAGCCGGGAGGGTCCTTCCGGGTGGTAAATTTGCCCATTAATCAGTGGTTCTAAAGTCTCCATTGGGTTCAAATCCCCAAGGGCCTAAATATTTCATGCATTTTCTGGTTGCTAGGTGGGGGAAGTTGTTTTACTTTTAGAGAAGTAAACTTATTCAGGATCTGTTCAGGCCCTGTATGACGGGGTGCGGAACCAAGCTTCAGAAGGTAAGTTGAAATTAAAAGGTTCGGTCGTTTTTGCCCAACGAAGGTTTTTTTCTGGCGGACGGCTTTCCCAGAGTTCATTTTTCCTGGTGTTCAGGATAGTGCTCAAAAAGTAATCCTATTGGTCCATATACGTGCGAATTATGAGTAAAGCGTCTCCAGCGTTTCCGGAGTACGGCTCGGGATATTTGGAAATTTCCGAGAAAGGTTTTGGTTTCCTGCGTTCCGCCGAGAACAACTACCAACCAAAGCCGTCGGATATCTTTGTCACCCCCGACACCATCAAGAAGAACTTCCTGCGTGAGGGGTGTGAAGTGGCGGGCAATCTACAGCCTCCGCATCGTGGCAACAGCCCTCAATTAAAAGAGGTGGTCAAGGTCAACGGGATGCCATTCACGGACTACACCAAAGCGGTGCGGTTCGAGAACCTGACGACCATTGATCCCATTGAGAAGTTCAGGCTGGAAACCACGCCGGACTTGCTGGAAACCCGCATCATTGACTTGGTGACGCCCATTGGCAAAGGCACGCGCGGATTGATCGTGGCGCCTCCCCGAACCGGCAAAACCACCATCCTCAAGCAGATTGCCAACGCCGTCACCGCCAACCATCCGGATGTTTATGTGATGGTTTTGCTGATCGATGAGCGCCCTGAGGAGGTCACCGACTTTAACCGGTCGGTCAAGGCTGATGTCATCGCCTCCTCCAACGATCAGGATTTGGAGACCCATGTGAGGTTGTCCAGGTTCATGATCGAGCGCTGCCGCAGAATGGTGGAAAGCGGCCGGGATGTGCTCATTCTGCTGGATTCGTTGACAAGGGTGGCCCGCGCCTATAACAGCGTGCACGGCGGCAGCGGACGTACCATGACGGGTGGTGTGGATGCCCGGGCTTTGGAGATTCCCCGCAAAATGTTTGCTGCCGCCCGAAAAATCGAATTTGGCGGATCACTCACCATTCTGGCCACCGCCTTGGTGGAAACGGGATCCCGCATGGACGAGTTGATCTTTCAGGAGTTCAAGGGCACTGGCAACATGGAATTGATCCTTGATCGCAAGCTTTCTGATCGCCGTTTGTTCCCGGCGTTGGACATTCCGCGCAGTGGCACCCGGAAAGAGGAAAAGTTATTCCCGCCCAAGAATATTGAAGCGATCCGCAAACTACGTCGAACCATGGTGGATCTGAATCCGATAGAAGCGATGGAAACACTCATCAGTGCTTTGAAAAAGCACAAAACCAACGATGAGTTGCTGGCCAAGCTGCTTTAGTTCAATGGCCGATTTAACCTGCTAAATTTCACCTTCCGGTTCAGGAAAATATTTCACTAAACGGACTATCGTTAAAAGATAGCCCGTTTTTTTCTGAGCGCTGGCCTGGGGGTAATTTGTAATGGTGGATGCGGTGGGGCCTTAGATGAAAATCCGGGAAATAAAAGCCCTATGAGAACAACCCCCAAGTTTGCTGATTGCACCTTGGGAGATTGCTCAGCCAAAACCCGTTGTTTCGGCTTGCATTGAGTTCGAGGAAGGATCGGTTAGGCGTCTTGAATCCAAGGTGGCCGTTGCGCCTTTAACCGCCGCAGAGGCTTATAAGCTGGCCGGCGGTTTTTGGATCACCGCCTCGCTCATTTCCTTGCCTGGCTTGAACTTCACGACCGCCCTTGGTGGAATGCGGATATCACTCGCAGGGGATTTGGGATTCCGCCCGATCCTTGCCTTGCGAATTCTCACTTCAAATACGCCAAAATTCCGCAGTTCGACCTTATTGCCGCGGGCCAAGGCTTCGGAAATGTAATCAAACACACGTTGGACAACCTCCTGAACAGTTTGTTGAACCAGGTTAAGCTCCTGGCTGATGCGCACCACCAGATCACGCTTTCTCATAAAGATTTGAATTGTTATCGATGCTGCTTGAACTTTGTTGCTATATCTTAACTGATTGATACGCAGTGATCAAGCACATTTTTTCGAGCTTGGCACTGCATCCAGAAAGCTTACTCTCTGAGGTTCGTGAACTGGCTCGGAAGTGGCATGGCGACTTTGTTTGGGGTGGTGGCGATCCTCTTATGGAGCACCACTATTGCAGTATCGCGCCACCTGGCGGAAACGATGGGGACATTCACCTCCGGCGCCACGGTCTATCTTTTGTCCGGGAGCCTGGGCTGCGGAATCCTGCTGGCCTCAGGAAAGTTGACCAACCTTCGCAAGCGAACCCCGCAGAAATACCTTTTCGGATGTGGTGGCTTGATGGTTGCCTATACTGTGTTGCTTTATGGCGCCGTGGGATTTGCGCACGGACAAGATGAACTGGTGGCGGTGACCGCCGCCAATTATCTTTGGCCAGGCTTGACCCTGGCTTTATCGGTTCCCGTGCTCCACCATCGGACCCGATTCCCTTTGCTGGTGGCGGGCGGTGTGGTGGGCTTGCTGGGCGTGGCTTTGGCGGCCTGCGTCCCTGGAACGGATTGGGCTTTCAGGCCTGGGCTGCCAGTGCTGGCGGCGCTGGTGGCGGCGCTGGCTTGGGGGCTTTACTCTAATTTAAGCCGGCGATGGGCTGCCGAAGCCCAGGGTGCGGTGCCGCTTTTTATTCTGGCCAGCGGCTTCGCTCTGCTGGCGATCCGCTGGCTGGTGGAAGAGAAATCCTCGTGGAACTGGCGATGCCTGGCGGAGACGGGATTCATGGCGGTTTTTCCCACCCTCCTGGCCTATACCTTTTGGGATCTGGCGGTTCGGCGCGGCAACCTGATATTGGTTAGTGCTTTGAGTTATTTTACCCCCCTGCTTTCGGTGGGGGTCAGTGGATTATATCTGGGCTTGCCAATACAGCCTTCCCACTGGCTGGCAGCGGTGCTGGTTCTGGCGGCGGCGGTGTTGTGCAAGCTGGCAGTCCGGGATAACGCACCTGGTTGACTCCGCGACTCTGGAATTTGGGGGTGGTCCACTTGGCTAAAACCATGGATGACCTTGCTGACATGGCCGTGTCCAGGCAATAAGCTCAGTCGTGCTTGCGGGATCTTTTTGCGTAAGGCATTCGTCATTTGGCACTTACCTGTTCAAGATAGGATTCACATCACTTCGCGTCTTGCGCCAAAATCGGCAGCGTTACTGCAATTCCCGCCCCATTTTAGGAGCACGACTTGGCCAGTTTGGATTTTTGCCGAGCAGCACCAAATCCCATTTCGGTTTGGTGAGCGCGATGGCGGTGTCCGCCGCGAAAAAGTGGAAACTGCCGGCTCCGCCGCAGACCACAGACATTGCTATCCAGCGAACAGCGTAATCAGCATTACCTGCTAACCGACGCAGCCTCCGGTTCCACTTTACCGGGGACCGGACAGCAGACCGTACAGTGAATACCGCCACAAGAAAATCAGGTGGACGGATCTGCGTATTGTGAATCCAAGAAGGAGAAAAGACCGAATATAAGTCAGCAGCGAGGAATCCGATGGGAGTAGTTGAACCGAAAAAGTGCCCAAGAAATGTCCGGACAGACTCTTTTCGGGATTTGTTGGGTTCTGTTTTACATCGTAACTCCTTGCTGCTGAAGCTGGTGCCTCGGTCCGGACTTGAACCGGAAACCAATTGATTAAGAGTCAACTGCTCTGCCAATTGAGCTACCGAGGCAACGCTTGGATTCTACCGGATATGGATCACCGGAAGACCCGTTTGGGTTTGCTGGCCAGCCAAAGCAAGCCTTCAAACCGCAAGCGTGCAAGAAACTACCGGATGCCAGTAGGATGTCAAGCTTGGCAGAAAAAATCCGGCGGGTCCTTTGCCTGGGAGCGGCTCTTGGTTCAATCGGCAGCTGCAACCGCAACCTGATGGAACTAAATTGGAATCTAAGCAAGCCCCACACCCCTGCAAGGGCGAGGATACCCCAGCCATAGTAGCCCCGTTTTTTGCGTGTTTCGTGCCTCTTCGTGGGTAACCAATACCTTCCTTCTCAATAGCAGGAACTCGGGGCGACCGATGGTTGCTGGCGGCGAGTGCGGGCTGGGGACGGGGGCGGATTGCGCTCCGTGGCTGCCATCCCGGCGAGCCTTCAAGGATCGCGCGGGGAGAACCGTCCCGGAGGATTGCCCGGGGGCTGGCCGCCGGGAAAATTGAACTGGGATTGGGGCGTGTAGCCCGGACGCTGGCCAGCCAGTTGCGCGCGGACGGATTCCAGGCGTTTCTCGACGAAGGTCCGCGGATCTGGAGCCCCTCCGGTGATCGCCCCGGGGCCGAAGGAATCGGCCGCTTCATTGCGAGCCGCCATGGCTTTGGCTTCGCGGGCCAGCGGTTCTTTGACGGTTTGCTCAATGATCCCGATGTTTTGCATGAGATGTTCTATGGAAAAAGCGCTGGCCACCAATTCGCCTACCAATTTCAGGTATTGCTGGCGTATTTCCTCCATGGCGAACAGTCGATCGATCAACGGGTGCCGCCCCACATGGGGATGCAGGAGGCTGAGGTCCATCTGCTGCGCCGCGGTGCCGCCAAAAGGCCAGGCCGCGAGTGATATGTCCAGATCCCACGGCAGAAAAACAAACCGGTTGTCGGCCGGGTTGAGGTAAAGATAGAAATTCTGGGGCATGGCCAGGGGGCTGTCGAGGTTCACCAGCAGGGTGCTGGCGGCGATGAAACGCAGGAAACGGTCCACATCCAAAAACCGGCCAATATTCGCCCTGAACGACTCATCATCGGCCTGGTTGACCAGCCTGGCGAAGGCGATCACCCGTTTGGCCTCCTCCGCCGTGGGGGGGCGTTCGGGGCGGTAGCGGTCCTGGTAATCCTCCCAGCGGGCGCCCAGGTAATCCGGCCCGCGGACGCCCTGCGGCTTCATCAGCAGGCCCTCCCCGTTTTGGCAATGGCGGGCCAGGAACAGCTTGTCCACCTGTTCCACCATGGTGAATACCCCCCACCAACTCGCCAGCGTATTTGCCGGGCACAGTCAGCGTGACCTCGGCAAACGCGGTGCGCGGAGCGGGCACTCCCGCCTCACGGAATACCCCATAGGACACGGCTTCCCGCACCTTGGCGGCATCCAGCACCCCGGCATGGAGGTTGATTTTCCGGAGGCCGTGAAAGGGGGATTTGCCCTCGTTTTGGAAAGCGAAATCGAACTTCAGGGACCGCTTCAAAACGCGCGCGGTGGCCATGTAGGTGAAATTGCCCTTGAAACGCACCCCCACATTGGAGCAGGTGATGCCGCCGGTCTCCAGGTTGGCGAGGGCGATCGGAAACTCAACCATATTGCCGTGATGGGGCATTCGGCCGTCCGGTGGTTTGCCCACCGCCGGTTCCTTGGCGCGTGGAGCCCCTGGTGGCATGCCCGGGAAACCGCCCGGCATGGCGGGTTGCATGGCTTCCCATTCGCGGGTTGTGAATTTCAAGTGGAATTTATGGAGGATGTCCAAGCCGAACAGCTTTTGGCCCGCGGCATCAAGTTCCAGTTCACCTTTGGCGGATCCGGGCGATGAAGGCGGCGGCGGCTCCCGTTGCCCCACCCGGGTGGGGGCATCGCCAGCCTCCCCACCAGCCAGGCTCGCGGAAACCGGCCATACGCAGCAGGCGCCAAGGACAGCCAAAGGAAACAGTATCTTCATCCCGGTAGTAAATCTGCCTGCCACTCAATCGCAAGTGGGAAATGGCGCGCCGCGCGATGTCAGAGGACGCTGGGCGCTGGGACAATTTTTTTCACATTGCGCTGGGCAAAATCGGCATGCAACCTGCTAGTGTGGAAGGAGCATGAAATCCCGGCAGCGCGTGCTTTGGCTGATGTTGATCCTGATGGTGCTGGCCACCACGGCTATCGCCCAATTCAGGGGGCGTCGGCGCATCCCCACTGGCGTGGGTCCGGTGGAGCGCGGGGGTGTCCCCAGGTGGAATGTGGAGGAGAAGTTTTCCCGGGATCTCTTCACCTTTGCCCGCCTCAAATACCGGTCCAACCGGCCGGAACGGACCAGCTTTGCCTGGTGGACGGATCATCCCGATGCGGATTTGAACCTTTCCTTTCGCCTGCAGCAAATCACCTCCCTCAAAGTGAATCCGGAGCCGAAGGTGGTGGAAATCACCGATCCTGACTTATTCCGGTATCCGTGGATCATTATGAGCGGGGTGGGAAACATCGTCCTGGATGACGACGAGGCCCGCAGCTTGCGCCGATATCTATTGGCAGGCGGCTTCCTGATGGTGGACGACTTCTGGGGCCAGGCCGAGTGGGATGGCTTTTACCGGGCCATCAAAAAAGTGTTCCCGAATCGCGAACCGGTGGACGTGCCCCGCACCCACGCCATTTTCCACTGCCTGATGGACATCCCCAACGACCGCTCCTTGCAGACACCCAATATTAATGCGGCCATTGCCAGCCGCGAAACCGGCATCACTTGGGAGGATAACCATGCCGGCGGCAATACCCGGGAAATCCACTTCCGGGCTATTTTTGATGACCGCGACCGGATGATGGTCTTCATGTGCCACAACACCGACAACGGAGATGGATGGGAGGAGGAAGGCAGCGATCCGTGGTTCTTCAGCACGTTTTCGGAAAATAAAAATTTCCCCCTGGGAATCAATATCATTGTTTATGCCATGACCCACTGACTGCGCAAATTTTGCATACCAGCCAGGATTCCGGCAACCCTGGGTGTGCAAAATTGGGTCGGATGACCGATTAAATCCTATCCGCTTCCGTCGCGATTCAGGCGAATAATTGTTGGTCAGCGGTTGGAACGGTCTGTAGTGGATGATAGGCGGAAATCCGTTGGGTCAATGCCTTCCATAAATGGCAATGCGAATCGGGATATTTTAGTTTGAAGCGTGGGGATAGCGAACAGGCGCAGCCCAACGCCTCCAGATAATAAAAGCAAATAGCGCAGCGGGGTTCTGTCTTAGTGGCGTTTTCAGCGGTGTGGTTCAAAACACCGCCCCCGTTTTCTGCAATCGCATCATTCATAGGTTGGGCGAAATGACAAATGCCGATCCGAAATCCGTTATGGAATTATAAGCATTATTTATGCCAAAATGATCGCCAACGCCAAGCAACTGGGAGGCCATTCGCTTTGACTGGCTGCTTTCGTGCCTTGCGTCAGGCTTGAAACCGCTTGCGCAGCGTGCCCGGGAGAATTTATTTTGTGGAGGCTGATGAAACGCCGACGATTCAAAACCTTGCGAACTGTCCAGGCTGGACAACTTCACCACCATGTTTACGTGGTGCTCTTGGATCCGGCGGCGGGCAGGCTGGCCAGGCTTCGTGCCGCTAATCCGCATCGTGATCCCACCAAACCATGTGTTTACGTGGGAATGAGCGGCTTGCCGCCTGGGGAGCGGTTCCAGAATCACAAAAATGGGCTCAAAGCCGCCTCCATTGTGACGCGCTACGGCATCCGCCTGCTGCCGGAATTATTCACCCATCTCAATCCCATGCCTTTTGAAGCCGCCACCCGGATGGAACAGGACTTGGCGGAAGACCTGCGCCGGGCAGGCTATACCGTGGCGGGTGGGCATTGAGCTGCGTGCACGGAGCGGAAAGGCTGGCCAATTGGATCAGCCAGCTTGCCGCAATGGGTCCACTTCCGGAATCAATCCTGCTGGGATCAAAGGGATGATGCGGGGATGGGATTCGCAGATCCGCAGGAGATCATCACGGCCTTTTCAGCCGCATCGATGTCCGGCGGGAGCCATCTTGCAAGGTCCACAGTGTCCCTTGCCAGGTCTTACAGCGCCGCCACCGGAACCTCTACGCCCAATAAAACCGCCGACTGGGTCCGGTCGGGGAAAGCGCCATTGAGGAATCGATGGTCAACTGAATCCGCAACCGGCTGCCGGGCAGGATGGCGTTGATGGAGCAAGGATATTCCTCCACGTCAAAACGAACCCTGCGCAAAGCGGCCGCCGCCACTGCGAAATCGGTCTTTAATTCGCCATACTGCATCCCGCTGAGATTAAAAAATCCAACAACGTGCCTCAAGCTCAAGCTTACCGCCATCCGTGAAACGGGGGGGACCGGGTTGTTTTCATGAAAAAACCCGGGGCTACAACCGCTGGGTGATGGGCAAATGGCATTTAAAATTTCAGCCGCGCCTGGTAAAATCGGTAAAAGAGCCCCAGGAGGCGCATCCAAACAAAAGTGATATACATTGAAGCGGCGCCCAAAACCACCTGCCCAAGAGAAACGAACCAGGAAACCTTGGTAACCGTGCCCGCAGGCTCCCAGGCAAAAGTAACGGTCAGAAAAACGCCCAGGAACAGCACCAGGACGGCGTAGGCTGCCGGAGCTGCGGCTATCGAGCGGATCACTGTAACCGGGTTGGCGGCGGAAAGGCTTTCGGTGATGACCAATCCCAGGAACGCCATGGGGAAATAACCTGCCCCCAGCGCGATGGCCAGCGGATGATACCAGCCAGGCAGGCCGGGAAACAGGCGGCTGGCCGTGGCTGGCGCGAAACAGAGGAAGCCCAGAATAAAATACCGGCCGAAGGTTTCCTTGGCGGATTCCCAGTCAAAATCGTAAAACGGCAGCGCGGGAAGCTGGGCTTCACCGCGGGCGGTCGAGTGGATGATGGCCTGGCACAAGGTAAACAGGCCAAAGCCAATAATGAGCCCGAGCGGGAAGCTCAGGAATTGCATTGGCCCGGCGGGGAACAAGGCAGCCAGGAATTCCAAGCCTGTCACCACCAGGATCAGGAACCATAACTCACTGCGCAGCGGATAGCTGAAAGCGCCGGGAACCTGCCCGAAAAAGGTTTGTGGTGTGGCGGGAACCGCCGGGGCCGGGGCCGGTTTGGGGAAGGCCTGCATCGGCATGCGTGGCGGCAGGGAGAATAGCGTCAAGGTGGCGGAACCGATGGCCACTGCTTTGCCTGATGGAACTTCAGCTTCCTGGACCGGTTGGCCATCCACGAAAAGGCCGGCCGCGGAATCCAGGCAACGGATTCTGGCGGCCGCGCCCTCCACCTCCAGCTCTGCGTGAAAGCCGGCCACTGAGAGATGATCGATCACGATGGAATTGGTGGCTTCCCGGCCGATGGTGTAGGTGCCGGGGGGCAATTCGACCTGTGCGGTCTGGCCAGTGCCCGGATCGATGGTTAATAGGAGGCTATTCATAATAACGGTCTGGCTGGCTCTTTTGTCCGCTGGCTTCGCTGTGAACTCGTGACAGCGGATCTTCCTTTTTCAAAGCTGAGTGGGATCGGGATTAAGTGCTCATTTGGAATGTGCTGGCCAGTGTTTTGGAGTTTCGGCTTGGTGGCTGCCTGAATAAGCTTGCGTTTGATCTTCCGGGGCAGTTGCACCTTGGCCAGCCCCAGCAGGCGGCGCACCGTGTTCGCTGGGCTGAGGCAGGATCGTGCCTTTTATCTGGCCATTGACCATCTTTCCATCAAACAATATGTAACCAACTGCTGCAACCCTTCTTCTCGAGTCAGATCCTCCCCGCTCCAACAACAAAGCCATGGCTGCCGGCAAGATGGAATTAACAGCCAAAATGGATCGCAATCCGGTGCCCAATCAACCAGTAACGATGCCCTCGTTTTATATCCTGCCAATGGCCAGGGAAGGTGACGCATGGAAACTGGGCGGCTCCACCAGGGCGCTTGGTGAGGGTTGGGAGCAAAGCGGGCAGATTCAGTCGCATGCCCCATAATCCCCCCCCTTCCGATTGTGTCCACACCAAGCAACCGCGGGGAACTTGCCTGAAAAAGGAAAAGAAAATTGGCAGGGCGGCCTTGGGGAACGAAAAATGATACCCGGGGCATTTTAAAATGTGCCCCGGGTGAAAAACTGGCAGCGAAGCTGGCAATAAATTATGGCTGATAGGCCCGATAGAATCGCCGCGGAAGATTGGGCGAATCCAGGTCGATCAAATCCAATTTGTTGGTGGTCAGCACATTGGTGCTGATGGCTGTCCAGGCGGACAGATTGGTGGAGGTTTCCAGAACCACCGATTGATCCTGTTCGCCCAGGATGCGCAGCTGGAATTGGCGATTGCTGTTCATGCCCAAGGCTTTCAGGCCGAATGGATTTGCCTTGGGAGTGATATAAACGCGCACATTATCGAGTCCCCAACTTTCTTCCAGGAGATTGGTGTGGAGTCCTGATGCCAGGAAGTTGAGCAGCAAGTTTTCCGCCGAGTGCGGGAAGGTATAACCGATGCGATAGACCGCATCCATCACGCCTTGGGTGCCGTAAACAAATCCGAGGGTGTTGGTTTCCAGGGCGCCCGTCCTGGCCGGACGCTGGGTGCCGGGGAAATTGCCGGGGTAGGCCTGCCCATCGCTGGCACTATTGGCGGGTCCATTATTGAAGGTGGTCTGGATCAATTTCAAACCGCCAGCCAAATTCGCCTCCCATTGGTCCGGGCCATTGGTGCCGCTGCTATTGCCATCCCAGGAACGGATGATGAAGAGATCGCACAGGATGGAGACCGCTGAATGGTCAGGCAGGTTCGTCAAGGCGAGGCTGATGGTTTCATTGCCGAATTGTCCGAGGAACCGCCGATTGCCAGTTGGGGTGAAATCGAGGTTGGTTTTGGACCACTCGGAACCCGGCGGCGTGTGGAAGTCGTGGTGGTAGATTTCCTGGCCGAGGTTGATGGAGTTGGCAGGGGTGATTGCCACCTCATAAACCATGGGAGTTACTCCCGGGACATAGCTTTGCAGAGTGACCTCCACTTCCAAATATTTGCCAGGAGGGGTGGCCACCAGCAGGCTGCCATTGAAAGAGGTTTCCCACAAGGACCAGGTGCGCAAATCATTGGAACTGCGCACCCGGGTGCTGATTGAGGTGCCCTCCGGCTCTGATGCCTGCCAGGTCACCAGGCCCCAGGGAGTGTTGGGCAGCTTGGAATTATGGATCACCGACCAATAGCCGATCCGGGTGGTGGTGTTGCGAACCAGGATGCCGGTCATGTCGCTATACCCGTAGTGGGTTCCCCCGATGATGCGCTTGGCCAGGTCCACAGTGTCCGTCATGGGATCGATGCGCTTGATGTATTCATCGCCATTGTTGACGACCCATACTTTGCCATCGGAATCGACGGAAACGCCAGTGGGACTGCTGCCCACCGGGATGGTGGCTTTCAAAAGGCCGTCATTGGAAAACCGGGTTACCGTTCCGGGTTGGGTGTCGGCGGTCCACACGTCTCCATCTTCGGTCACCGCGGCCCCGCGGGATTGATACGGAGCGGCCACGGTCCATTCCTTGGTTTCGGTCAGCACGTTGAACCGGCTCAATTTGGAGCTGTTAAAGCCAACCACGAACAAATGATCGTTGCGATCCATGGCCAGCCCATACGTGAATTGCCCGAGATTAAAGGACTTCAAGGATCCATCGAGCGGATTCAAGCGCAGGATCTGGTTTTGCGATTCCGAGTCACGGTAACCAGAGGACCACAGGATGCCGTGGTTATCCAATACCGCGCCATATGGATGATGATCGAGCTTGGAAAGATCGATTGTTTTCAGGATCTGGCCGGTGACTCCATTGATATAATAATATTTGGTGGTGCCCCAGGTGCCCGCCCAGAGATTGCCCCGGGCGTCGATGGCAACCCCGCGCGGGCCGGGATTCCAATAGTCGTTGGCATAAGTTCCTTTGAAGGTGCCCGGGGCGAAGGTGCCCTCCTGGCCGGGAATCAGAACCACCTCCACCAGGACGCATTCATCCTCGCCCCAAGGCAGCATTTCGCTGCCAGTGATGTTGCCATCGTTGTCGAGATCACGCGACGTATCGATCACTCCGTTGCCGTTGCGGTCGATATATTGGCCGTTTTCCAGCAGGCCGATTTTCACCACGGTTCCAATCTGGCGATTGCCGACCCAGCAGTTTCCCTTGAGATCAACCGTGGTGCGGGATGGATTGGAATCGGTGCGGGGGCTGGTGCGATAGCGTCCCAGCTCACGGCCAGTGCGAGTGTCCACTTTCGAAACCGTGCCTTCGTTGGAGTTGGGCACCCAGATAAAGGGCAGGGTGGCAGAGGCGCCAGCCAATTGTAGCTGATTCGGAACGGCATCAAACTCGACTCCCAAAACACTGCCTTTGGCAAAATCGATATTGGAAGTGTAAATCCCCCCCACCGGCACGGAACTTGGGGTGGTGATGGTGGTGGCCATCTTGATTGTGTCACCATAAAAAATCGAGGAAAGGAAATTGCTCAAGGAGGCCGAGCGGAGCGTCACGGTGCTGGCCGCGCCGGGTGCGGCCTGGACCTCTGCCGTGACTTCCACGCGCAGGGCGTATGTGCCACCAGGGGCCAGGGCGACGTTTGTGGTTCCAGGACCAGAAATGGGGCCTGTTACGTCAAATACCCCGTCCAAACCCCAACTCGGGGCATTTATTAAATTGCCATGGGTGGCATTGGCGGTGCGGTCCAGCACTACAGCACCCGCCCCCTCGTCCAGCGGCCAGCAGCCGGCCAAACCGGTTTCATTGCCGCTCAACAGGGCATACCTGCCGGCGGCAATATCTGCCTGGGTGCGAGCTACATTCCACAGCCGCACCTGGGCCATCTGGCCCGCGAAGGCATAAGCATCATTTTGGTTCTCAATTTCCATGCCCAACCGCAAGGGATGGTTATCATAGGCCGGCAATACCGTGGCGCCACCGGAAGCTCGAACCACGCCGTCCACGTATAAAGCCTGGGTTTTTGCCGTGGCATCCACGACATAGGCCAGGTGATGCCAGGTGCCGGGATTGGGCACCCAGCCATAATTGAGGGTTGCGTTTCCGCGCGCATAGCCGTGCAGGGCGCCTCCGTCATGCCAGATGACAAACGAGTTATCATTCCCGGTGCCAAAGGTTTTGGAAATGAGGCTGCGCACGCCGCCAACGGTGGAGAAGTTGAACCAGCCTTCGGCGGTCAGGTTGGTGGGGTGCAGGGAGGCGGCATCCGCTATCTGAACGAATTGGTTTGCCCCATTGAAATTAAGCGTGGTCCAACCGCCGAAGTAGCGGATATTCCATCCATTTCCGCCCGCGCTTCCCTGGAGGGCAATGCGGTTGGCCAGGTTGCCCTGGTTGATGAGCCGCACCAGGTAAACGGCGGTGCCACCCGGCTCGACTTCAAAACTAATGGTCTGATTCTCGCCGGTCTGATTGTAGATGCCTTCACCCAGGTAATTCACATCGTTTTCACGCCGCACCATCAGGTCCGGGTAAAAGGTGGGAGCGACCGTAGTGATGGCTTGAATAGAGTCGCGGACAGCCATGGCTTGGGCATCCCAATAAACGCCTAAGGTTGCGGATTTATTTCCCAAGCCCGCCACCTTGGTGCCGGGAGTCATTTCCACGGTGAATATTTGGTTTCCGCCACCAGCCAAATTGGTGATGGCGAATCCAGCCGCGGACAGCAATTGGGAAGTGATGACTTGGTCGCCCAACCGGTAAACCACAGCCCAGCCGGCTTCCGGGCTTTCCCCAGCGCGCAAGACACAGGTTTGGGTGCTGGTGATGAGGCTGGCCAATTGCACCTGGTAAACGGCTGTGGTCAAGGGCATGGCGGTTTGGGATTTCACTTGCGAACCAAAAGGAACGGCCTGGAACACGTTGCCGCCGGAGAAACTGGTTTCCGGAAGGTTTTTGACGAGCAGATCCACCGGATTGGGCAGGCATTTGCCAGCATGGCGCGCGGCCACGATCAATTTCAAGGTGTCGGGAGTCAGGGCGCGATTATAAACTTCCAATTCATCGATCGAACCCACGAAGCAATAGTTGCGGGAGGATCCGTTGTCGTTGCCGATGGCGGCATCCAGGTCGTTATGCAGGATATTCCCCGTCAACTGGCGGGCCGCGGTTTCCAAGCCGTTGACAAACAAGCGGGCGCTTTGCCCGTCATAGGTTCCAGCCACATGCAGCCACTCATTCAGCGGCAAATCAGTCGTGTTGGTGACGGTGGAATCGCCATTGGCGGCGGTGGCCAGGCCCATGGTCAACTTGCCCTCTAAAACCGACAAGTAATATCCATTCGGGCGGGAATCATAAAACTTGTCGAAAATGACCTGGTGGTGGGTCGGTGGCTGGTTGGTGGAAGGCAGGAAAATCCAGGCCTCCACAGTCAGTTGGTTGGTGGTGATATCGAGCGCTCCCAGGCGGGTATTGGGCAGCCGGACGCGATCATCCACACCATCCAAACAAAACGCCATTCCCGCCAAGCCGGGGGCAAAGGTGGCGCCACTTTCAAGAACACCGTGGTTCCGGTTGACGTTGTCGTCGGCATTGCCTTCGGCGGCCCACCAACCCACCAGGCCGTCGGGGGCGGGCACGCAAGCTTTGACGCTGAGGACGTAATCCTTTTGCGCGGTTTGGTTTCGGGCATCCTGAACTTGCAGAGTGAAGGGGTAATCCTGGGCCGTGGTAGGCACCCCGCCCAGAATGCCCTGGGCGCTCAGATCCAACCCTGGTGGCAGTTTGGCGTTGGTGATGGAATAGCGATAAGACGGATGGCCCAAGGCAGCCAGGAACGTGGCCGAGTATTCGCGGCCAACCACGGCCCCTGGCAATTCTTTCGGGAAATTCACAAAGGGCCCGTCCTTGCACCTGCCAGAGGATCGCGCATCATAAATGGCGGCGATTTCCGCCTCCGACAAGGCCCGGGTGTAAATGCCGGCTTCGTCCACCAGGCCGCGGAAAAACCGTTGCGGACTATTATTGCCCCAGGTGTAACCGATATTTACGGTCCGCTTGTTGTTGGCAGGCGTTGTAAAGGCTTTCTCGCTTTCAGCCCTTCCATCGATGTATAAGCGCATGGCGAATCCATCCCAGGTGCCCACCACATGGTGGAATCTTCCATCCAGGACGTCGGTGCTGGAATTAACACCGGCAAAATTACTGGCGCCGCTGCCGCCGAAACCGATGCCCAGCGAGATCCGGCCCGTGGCAGAATCCCCCTGAAACGCCCAACCGGTGGAATCCACCCAGCCATGAGATTTTTCGATGACCAAGAACAAAGACCCAGGCTGATTCTTGACACCTTTCATCCAGAAATCCACCGTGAAACCGGAGGGATTAATGTTGAAAGAATCCTGGTGGGGAATGGTTACCTGGTCATCATCGGAATCGAATAAGAACGTCAGGCGCGGACTATTGGTGGTGAATGATGGGCTGCCGCGAACCAGGCCATCATTTCCCGAGATCAAATCCTGCGCACTGTTATCCCCCGGCCACCAGCCCGCCATGCCCATCGGGGGCGCCAGGCAAGGTGTTGGCCAGACTTGGACCACAGAAATGGATTCATTATTTGATGATATGGGATCATTGCCGCCAGGCGCCAGCCTGGCATGGTTGGTGAAAAAGCCGGGTTGCTGGGGCACGACTGTGATGCCGATGGTGGTGCTGGTATTGCCTTTCAGCCCGGCCAGCCAGCAGGTTACGGTCCCCTTATCCACCTGGTAATAGCCAATGGGTATGCTGACGGAATGCAACTCCACTCCGCTGGGGAGCACGTTGGTCAGGGTCATGGCCAAGGCCCAATTCGGGCTCAAGTTTTGGACGGTCACTTTAAAGGTAACCGGGTGTTCACTTAACGGCAGGGCAGGGGAAGGTTCCTGGCTGAGGGCCAGATCGGCTGCTGCCGCCGCGTAACCAATGGCTTGGATATCCTGCAGAACCGGCGACGCGGCATCGGTGGTGGAACGTATGGCGACCTCGATTTCCAAGTATTGGCCGGGAGGCGTCAGCAGCTGGGCAGCCCCGTTGCGAGCGATCTCCCAGGCGGACCATTGAATCCGGTCATTGGAACTGCGGATGCGGACCGTTAAATTGGTGCCGGTGGCATCCACTGCATTCCATGTGAGCTTATCCCAGGCGGTATTTTGCACCCGCGCATCGTGGATGACATTCCAGTTGCCACTGCGGATGGTGGAATTGCGGGAAATGATCCCCGTCATGTCGCTATACCCGTAATGATGGCCAGCGATAAGGCGCTTGGACAAATCGACCTTGTCAGTGGCAGGCTCGATCCGTTTGATGAATTCATCTCCATAGTTGACAACCCAGACTTTTCCCGCCGCGTCGATGGAAACTCCGGTGGGGGTGCTGCCAACGGGAATTTGCGCTTTCAGAATGCCATCGTTGGACCAGCGGGCGACCGTGCCCGGTTGGGAATTGGCCACCCAAACATCGCCATCGTCGGTTACGGCCATCCCGCGCGATTCGTTGATGCCCTGGCGCGTCCAATCCAAGGTGCCCGTGAGAATGTTCAGGCGGGAAAGCTTCACGCTCTGCCAGCCGGAAATGAACAAATGATCCTGATTGTCGAGGCCCAACCCATAGACGGTGTGGCCAATGGCGATGGTGCGGAAGCTGTTGTCAGCTGGATCCAGGCGCAACACGTAGTTCCTATCGATGCCTGCGGACCACAGAATGCCGTTTTTATCGACGACGGCGCCGTAGGGAGCGTGGTTCACCGGGCTGACATCCACCGTGCGCAATATCTGGCCGGTGCTGCCGGATACGTAATAATATTTTTTCGTGTTGTAGGTCCCCACCCAGACATTCCCCTGGGCATCGACGGCGATGGAGCGGGGATAGGCGGTTTCATTATATGGGCCGGTATAGGTGCCTGGGACGTAAGTGCCTTCGTATCCGGGAGTGAATACCACCTCGAAAAGGACGCACTCGTCCTTGCCAAAGGGGAGCATTTCAGCGCCGGTGATGTCCCCATCGTCATTCAAATCCTGCGAGGTTTCGATGGTGCCATTAAAATTGCGGTCCAGGTATTGGCCGTTTTCCAGCAAGCCGACTTTGACCACGGTGCCACCGGTGCGGTTGACGATCCAGCAGTTGCCTTGTTGATCCACGGTGGTGCGGGAGGGGCTGCCGCCGGATGGAATGGTGCGAAAGCGGCCTAATTCCCGGCCGGTCCGGGTATCCACTTTGGACATGTTTCCTTCATCCGAATTGGGCACCCAAATGAAGGGCAGGGTGACAGCCTCGCGGCTCAACTGCAATTGATTGTGAACGCTGCCATATTCCAAACCCACGAGACGGCCTTTTTCAAAATCAGCATCGGTGGTGAAGGAGGCGTTCACCGGCACCGTGCTGGGAGCCAAGGCGGTGGTCACCGTTTTGATGGCGTCCACTTTCGCCGGATCGCCTAATGCGGAAGCGGTTAGCAGAATCTCCCTGGCTTTGCCAGCGGCTGCGGTTGAAGGAGTCACAGCGATCAGCAGAGGCGCGGTGGCGAATGGATTGAGGGTGGTATTAGTCCACCCCGTTCCCGTGACTTCGGTGGTGATATCGATGCCGTCAGCCACGCCGGCTAATCCAGCCGCCAGTTGAGGATTGTTTACCAAGATCCCCGCATGCCCGTTGGTGGTCAGATCCGGCAAGGGCCCTGAAAAACTGTCCAACAGCCAATATCCCACCAAGCCCGGTTCTTTGCCGGTAAGACGCTGGTGCATCGCGGCCTGGATTTCGTTGGTGTCCAGAGGGCGATTCCAGATCCGGACTTCGCTGATCAATCCCGGGAAATTGTTGCCCCCGCAACAAACTTCACCGCCGATCCGGGTGCCCGCCGCAGTGCCATCATAAGCCGCCGAGCGACTGGTCTTCTTCAGGTCGCCGTTGATGATGATCTGGGCGTTGGTGCCATCGCAAACTCCGGCGACATGATACCACTGGTTGGAAACGGGTTCGCCCGAACTGACGCTGTCCGAACAACCTCCCGGGGGTTGGATCACGGTGGCAAACTGGCCATTCAACAAAGTGATGCCCCAGTCCCGGCATTCAGCAAAAGCCCCGGCAATTGACCGGCGGCGGGTATCGGACCAGGCGGGCTTGACCCAGGCTTCGATGGTCCATTGCTTGCCCGGAGACCAGGCACCCAAGTCCACGTAGGTGTCCGAGCCATTGAATTGCAGCGCTGGCGGGGCCATGAAGTAGGAGATGTCCCAGCCAGTTCCCCCCGATGGGCCTTTGATTTTAAAGCTTTGGGCGATATTTCCATCATTCTGCAACAACCCCAAATACAAGGCTGTGGATCCGGGATCCACCTCCAGGCTTTTCGTTTGGCCAGCGCCATCGCTGTTGTAGATATCCTGCCCGCTGTAATTCAGGTCAAAATCCCGGCGGACCAGCAGATCCGGTTGGGTCGTGGGGATGACCTCGGTTACCGCTTGCACCGAATCCCGCACGATGGTTGATTGCGGAGTGGCAAACACCTGGATGGTGGCGCTTTTTGTGCTGCGCCCGGCAGGACGCAAGCCGGGCGTGGCTTCCAGGGTGAAAACCAGGTTGCTGCCGGGAGCGAAATTGGTGAGGGCCAAACCGGAGGCGCTCAGCAAGGCACTGGTGATATTGTTGGTTCCGAGTTTGTAAACCAGGTTCCATCCGCTCTCAGCGCTCTCCAGTGCCTTCAAGGTTGTGGTCTCATTCAACTGCCCATCATTGGCGAGTTTAACTTGGTAAATTGCAGCGGCATTGGGCAATGCAGTTTGACGGCTGACTTGCCTGCCGAATGGCATCAGGTGGTAACTGTGGGTGGCATCCCAGTCTGTTTCTTCCGCAGTTCTGATGGCCAGGTCCGGCCTGGCAATAGCGCCTTCATTGCCCGAAACCAGGTCGCGGTAATCGCGGAACCAGGCCACGCTGCTTTGGCCGGCGGCATTGTTCACTGAACTGAGACACAAGCCGGCGAAAGCGCGATTGGAGAGGCTCAAAGCAGTTTGTCCCATCTGGATCCAATCTGTGCCATTAGTGCTGCGGTAAACCAAGAAGGTATTGGTTTGGCGCTTGAGCCGCATCCAGGCGTTGGGGATGCCGGGAGCCGCAGCATTGTTGCTCAGGCTGGCCCAAGAACCTGAGCCGGCATCCTGCTGGCCGCGGACGTGGATTTCATAAAAGGCATGCTGGCTTTCGGTGGGATTGGCCACAATTTTCAGGTTTGGGCTGCCAGCGGTGAGGTTTTCCCGCACCATCAATCCCGCCTTGCCCCAAGTCGAGTGATAATCCTCACGTTCCAGGCGGGTGATGACGTCGAAGTCACCCTCCTTCACCTGGTAAACAAACTGGAAATGATCCGCGTTATTCCAAATATCGGAGCCGCTGCCCACCATGTCATAAGCACCGGGGAGGGAGGTGAAAGTGGAGCCGGCTTCCGCCGGATCGCCAGCGGTTCCGACATCCTGGGCAAATTGGTTTTGGACCACAACCGGGGTGTGGGTTGTAACCAAGACCGCATTGCCCGCGAGATCCTTGACTTGGTTTACCGCAATCCAGAGGTTAGTGTAGCTATACATTTTGATGCCGACCGCCACAGTTTTGCCATCAGGGAGCAAGGTGGCGGAGGAAATATCGGCCTGGTTGCTGAGCTGATAGTTGGCGGGATTGGTGACCGATGCGGTGTCCAGTGGCTCGCTGAATCGCAAGCCCAGGATGGCCGATCCGTAAGTCGTGGCGGCACTCTCCACCACCGGCGAAACCAGGTCCGGAACGACGGTCACAACCGCTTTGGGGCTGGTGACCGCGGGGAATCCCAAAACCGTGACCGCACATTCCACTTGGAGATTGTTTTCGCTCAGCTTTAATAAAGGAGTGGTGAAGGCTGGCTTGCGTGCCCCAGGCACGGCGACGCCATTGGTCTTCCATTGGTATATGGCGGAAGCGGGATTGGTCATTCCCGCGCAAACCACCTCGATATTAAAGCTGGCCGCCCGCCACTCAGTTATCTGCTGGCTCTGCGGCGGACGGGTAATGGCCATGGGATTGAACGCTGAATCCAGGAATCGATATCCGATTACCGGCGAATTCGTGTCGTTGACCAAAGTGCGCACTTTGGTGGTGCGATCCTCCACGAACCATTCCACCGCATAGCCGCCAGTGCCTTCCTCAAAGGTCAGGCGCACTGGATACAATCCATTCGTGACCACAAAGAAATCGAACAGGGTATCGCTGACTCCCCGACCCCCATTGAACTCGCCTAAGACGAGGCTGGCGTCCTGAGGGGCAATACCCGTGGTGACCCGAAAGCCATCATCACTGTTGACCCCCAGCCGGCAAATTCCTCTGGCCAGTTGCAGGTAGGTCACGGCTTCCAGGGCGAAATAATTGGGATTCGCCAAACCGGGAAATGGACTGTCATTGCCAAAATTCCCAACGCCTCCCGAACCGAGGTAATTGACCACCTGGGGATTTTCGAATCCTTCCGAGATGACGGGATTGTCATTGCGGAGTTGGGCTTCCGTCCAAGCCGTGGTATTATCGCCCGCGCCAGCCTGCGAGGTGCGGACACTGATGCCTCTGGTATTGCCAGAGCCGGCAGGTTTGGCAAAAGCTGCGGGGATCACCGGAATGGCTCCCATGGTGCGGAATTGCCAGGAATTGGTGATCAAATTGGGCGGGGACGCATTGTCGTTGCCGGAAACGCTGACCGCCACTTGGGTGTCAAATGGCCAATGTGGCAGAGGGTCAAAGTAAATCACCACTGCCCCTGGTGCATTGGAAATAACCGATGCGCTGGTAACGTTGGTGCCATTGATGCGCAACGCCAGGGTTTGGGTTGCCACCAAGCTATCGGCGTTGGTGATGACGATGGAGACAGCGGTGCCAGGCTCCACCCCCGTAGTCCCTGAAGCAGGGGAAATTGCTCCAAATCCGGGTTTGGCGGCCAGGAGGCTGGTTGATGTCAAAATCAGGCACAGCAATCCCAACCGCACGGATAGGATCGACCGGTGGGCAGTTTCTAATGCACTCCGGTTGGAGTGCCCCAGGTTGCGGCAGTTTGTTTTCATTGTTCCAGGATTGTTTTGACCAAACCATCAGCATTCGGATTCTGCAATAGCGCAGCGCGAATCACAGCCATCGGGCACCAACCGGCTCGCTACAGCCAGTCTATTCGTTTGTGGATGTAATTCAAGCAAATTCCACGCGAATATGCGCGCTGGAACGGAGAACGGGTGAGGCAAATCCAAACTGCCAGCCGGTGGTGGCGGCGCGCAACACCAGCCACCCGGCAAGGATGAAACCGCCGGATTCTGCGGCGGTTTTACGATCTCAATAAAGCGGGGCTGGCTGCCCGCAGTCAGCAGGCTATTGGACTCGCCACAATTTCCAAATTTGCTGGCGCTGGGCGTCCTTGGCCTCGCGGTAAGAATCCACGGTTTTTTCCAGGCCTTCACACAGCTTGGAGAGCGTGCTTAAGTAGGATTTGTCGGCCGCCACCTGGGAGCGCGCGGGCAACTTGGCCAGACCGCCGCTGTCCACCAGCCGGAATCGGCGTTCGGTGACCTTGGCGTATTCCAACGCGAGCCGCGCGTGGGCCGCTTCGTAGGAGGAGGTCAATCCCGCTTCGGTCAGACGGGCGCGGAATTGGCGGATTTTTGCCACCCGTTGATCCAAGCTGGCGAGGTTGGAGGTTTTTTCCTTATTCAGGGCGGCAACCTGCTGGCCGTTCAAGTAAAGTGCCAGTGTACCATCCTGGTTGATGGTGGCGGCGACATGGGCCCAAACACCGGGTTTGAGCCTGGCATCATAACTTAAAACGCCCAACTCGGTGATGAAGCGCAGCGAATTGCCGGGATAGGTGTCCAGCAAGTATCCGTTGGAACTGCCTACTTTGCTCTTGTCGATAATCCGGCCACCGGTTGGCGCCTGGGTTTGCGGGCAGATCCAAGCTTCCAGAGTGCAGCTATTGGTCAAGTTGAAGCGGGGATCATTGGCAGCCTCCAGGAACCCATTACCCGCTAAAACCACCGCCGGCCCATGCAGGGTATTGGTCAACCCTACCGGCCCGGTGGCACGGGCGGATAAACCCTGGCCAGCCTGGTTTTCAAAAAGCTTGCCGTCTGTGCTGTCCAGGCGCCAATCCGCCACCAAACCCTTGCTGGAGGCGGGCCGGACCGCGGTGGAGGATTCAGCAATTTCGGAGGCAGCCAAGGCCCGGTTGTAGATGCGAGCCCGGGCGATCTGGCCTTGGAAGCGGCTGCCGCCATCACTGTCCGCCCCGATCCGCACCGGGAGTTCATTAGGGGATAAGATCGGAAAAAGGCTCTCCAAGAAAGGGATTTTGGCCAGTTCAACCGCGGGCGGCTGGCTGGCATCGGGTATTCTTGGCGTGAAGGATGGCGGCGGATTGCCCCCCATGCCGATCGACACCACCGCCGTGGCGGGGGTTTGCGCGAAAGGCAAATTGATGGAGTCCTGGCCGAAGCCATTCCAAGCCTGCCCGTTCATCGTCACGGCCGTGATCGGGCCGCTGCCAGCTGCCGCGAGATAGACTTGCTTGGACCCAAAGCGGACTGGAAAATGCTGCTCCAATTTTGAAATACCCGGGGGAATGTGCGGTTTGAGAACCAGGCCATCCGCCTGGTAAAGATACTCGAACAAGCCGCGGACCATGGCGAAGGGCGGGCCAAAGGTGTCATAGCAAAGATTGACCGGCTCCCCTGGTTGATAAACGGCCCCGCCAAAATCAACCAGCGGATTGTCCATGCGGAAGGCCCGGGCGAATTTGAGGATTTGCTCTATGGCCCGCCGCGCATCCTCAAAATGGCCCAGGCGGTAATAGGCCATGATCATGCGGGCTTCGCAAGTGGACCAATGGCCGCCATTCACCCAAGTGCCGAATTTCCACAGCCAATCGGTGGGCGGGGTGTACATATCGTCCAGGCCCCGGCAGTTGGTGATGATGATATCGTGCGGGCGCAGGCCCGGGATGGAGGCCATTTTCTGGTAGATTTTTTCGGCCTGGGCATCGTCAACCACGCGAAAGCAGATGGCATCGTGATTGCACACCGCCTCGAAATAGCCATGTTTATCGGCGCCATAAACCCCGTGGCGGGTGCCATCCGGATCCAGGTATTTGATGAAGTAACCCTCGTCGGTGGTCAGCTTGGGCAATCCCTGGCGGGCCAGATCGCGGCGTTTGGCGAAAACCGCAGCTTGATCGGGATGGCCAGCCAGTTTCTCCAATTCCACCATGCGATCCAACCCGGCGATGTAGGTGATGGACAACCCGGCCAGGTATGCCGGGTGATAGGTGCCATCAGGCTTTTTCCAGCCAGCATAGCTGGGCGCCAAAAGGTTGCCCGCTGGTCCAGCCAGGAACAAGTTATTGGCGGGATCTCGCCTGGATTCCAGGAAATCCGCGCACCGCCGCAGCTTGCCCAGATAGCGTTGGATCGTGGTTGGATCCCGGTTGATTAAAAGCGTCTCAGCCTGCATCAGGAGGCCGGCGGCAGTGAATTCCACGCCCCAGTCATGGATGCCCACGTTGCCGTCCCCCTGCTTGGGCATGTACCAGCCAGGGGAAGCCGCATCGCATAATTGGCCTTCGGGAATAACTTGTTCGGTATTCTGCCACTTGAAAGTCCGCTTTCCATCGCCCATTTGGTCGAACCAAAGATCTTGGGCATTTTGGAGGAAAGTGGCCATCGGTTCCTGGTAAAAAGGCAGGCCGCAGTAGGTTGTGCCATAACTGTTCTGGATCCACCAGGCGCCCCAGGTGGGGCCTTCGACAAAACCATTCCAGGCAGGCGTGTAAAGCATGGGCAGGTTCTGGAATTCCGCATCCGGCTCAAACATGCGCCGGGATATGTCCAATAATTCGAGGAACCGGGTATCGCCTTCGCCGCTGTAAAAACGGCCGTTGTAGGTTCCCCGGCCGTCGGCCGCCGGGCCAGGCAATGGCATCAGCCGCAAATTCCGGAAATGTATCTCTGGCCCTTCCGCAGTCAGCAGGATTTTGCCTGGCTGGACTTCGCAGCCGGAGGCGCGGTTGACTTCCAAGCCGTTCAAGTATTGGATCACCGTGCCGCCACGGACCACTGCCTCCTGGAGGTTCCATTCACCCGCTTTTTTTTCGGCCCCGCCGGTCCGCGGAAGATGGCGCAAGGTGCCGTAGGGGCTGTTGGTGATGAGTTTCACCCGGTCAACCGGCCCGGTGACTTCAAAGCCGCGAATGGCCCAGAAATCACCCGCCTGGCCTTGGTTCAGCTGCAATTCAAGGCACTTGGGCCAGATCAAATCCTCACCGGTCATGCGCACCAATACGCCACCTTTGCCCTGGCTGGAACCGGCTGGATAGCGCCATTCAAAACGAATGATGAAGTCCTGGTAATTTTTTTCAGTGTATAGATATCCCTTGGGTGTCCCGCGGCAGATCAAAACGCCATCCAGATCGAATTGCCAGACGTCGATGGTTTTGGTGCCAGGGGTCTCATGAAAAGACCGCCAGCCCACGATTTCGCCCGCCCGGAATCCGGGCTTCAGCAGATCGACGGCTTTGGCTTCCTGGAATTGGGGAACATCCAGCGAGCCTCCGGCAGCCGGTTGGGCACACCGGCCAGAGGTGGAAACGAGCAGAACCGTCAGGCAAATCCGGACGAGGCGCATGGACTGGATTATTGGATTCATGTTGGGGGACATTTTGCCATGTTCAAAACGCAAGGCAAGTTTTGAAAAATCGCGCGGCGGCGGGCTGGGCGAGCCCAAGCCTGTGGAAAAACTTTTGGAAGTGAATGGCGAATCCGCCAGCCAACTGGATGGCTGGTTATTTCAAACTGACATTTTGGCGATAATTTTAGTGGGTTTCGCCACCGTGCCGGGCGGTTT
>CAYPCQ010000063.1:0-49495 GCA_964409245.1 uncultured Verrucomicrobiota bacterium | reverse complement strand
CGATTGTTCCCAACCCGCCCGCTGGTTAACATCCAACTATCCTGGCCCACACCCTACTTTGCACCCGGGGTTTGAATTAGTTTGCCTTCCAATGCTGCCCTGTTAAAAAAGAGGCTAATAATCTTGCCTCAAGCGCGGCGGAATGGGCGCGGCCATCCGGGGATGGCGGCGTGCCGCAGCTAGCCGTTTGAGGCGGGTGAACCGAAGCACCGGGATGGCCGAAACAACAATCAAACGGATGCTGATCCAAACGCCAGGGACGATGCTGATCGCCCCGGCCAGCTGGTGCTTGAGCTGGCCGGCGCCGGCCTGGCGCCACCCACGGCGGCGGCCCCGGGATTTCCCTTGAGCGCCCGGCCCGGCGGGAGCGCCGGCGCCACCTGGAATTGAACCTCCAGGGTGCGCCAGTTTGAGCCGGGAAGTGCCAGAACACAACCAACCTCAACCCCATAAAATACAGGAGTCAAAATGCCTCGACGCAACGACGTAAAGAAAGTGCTCATCATCGGGTCCGGCCCCATTGTCATCGGCCAGGCCTGCGAGTTTGATTATTCCGGCACGCAGGCCTGCAAGGCTTTGCGGGAGCTGGGCTACCAGATCGTGCTGGTGAATTCGAATCCGGCCACCATCATGACCGACCCCGGCATGGCGGATGCCACCTACATCGAGCCGTTGACGGTGGATTCGCTCACGGAAATCATCGCCAAGGAGCGCCCGGATGCGCTGCTGCCCAACCTGGGCGGCCAGACGGGCTTGAATTTATCCTCCCAGCTGGAGCGCAAGGGGGTGCTGAAACAGTATGGGGTGCGGATCATCGGGGTGGAGGCGGACGCGATCGAGAAAGGGGAGGACCGGGTGATCTTCAAGGAGACGATGCAGAAGCTGGGGATCGAAATGCCGCAGAGCGAGGCGGTCTACAGCGTGGAAGAGGCGGAGAAAGTGGCGGTGCGGCTGGGGTACCCGGTGGTGGTGCGCCCCGCCTACACGATGGGGGGCACGGGGGGCGGCCTGGTGTACAACGTGGAGGAATTGCGGGTGGTGGCCAGCCGGGGGATCGCCGCCAGCATGGTGGGGCAGATCCTGATCGAGGAATCGGTGCTGGGGTGGGAGGAGCTGGAGCTGGAGGTGGTGCGGGATGCCAAAAACCAGATGATCACGGTCTGCTTCATCGAGAACGTGGATGCCATGGGGGTGCACACGGGGGATTCATTCTGCGTGGCGCCGATGCTCACCATCGACCCCAAGCTGCAGGCGCGGCTGCAGGCCTACAGCTACCAGATCGTGGAAGCCATCCAGGTGATCGGGGGGACGAACATCCAGTTTGCCCACGATCCGAAAACCGGGCGGGTGGTGGTGATCGAAATCAACCCGCGGACGTCGCGGTCCTCGGCGCTGGCCTCCAAGGCCACCGGCTTCCCCATCGCGCTGGTCTCGGCCAAGCTGGCGGGGGGGCTGAACCTGGAGGAAATCCCCTACTGGCGGGATGGCACGCTGGACAAATACACCCCTTCCGGGGACTACGTGGTGGTGAAGTTCTCGCGCTGGGCCTTCGAGAAGTTCCAGGGCGCCATCGACCGCCTGGGCACGCAGATGCGCGCGGTGGGGGAGGTGATGAGCATCGGCAAGACCTACAAGGAGGCGTTCCAGAAAGCGATCCGGTCGCTGGAAAACGGGCGTTACGGCCTCGGTTTTGCGAAGGATTTCCACACGCTGCCGCTGGCGGAGCTGATGACCCTGCTGAACGAGCCGTCCAGCGAGCGCCAGTTCATCCTCTACGAGGCCCTGCGCAAAGGCGCGGCGATCGACGAGCTGTACCGCAAGACGCACCTGAAGCCGTGGTTCCTCCAGCAGATGAAGGAGCTGGTGGAGCTGGAGGAGCAGCTGCTGAAATTCAAGGGCTGCCTGCCGCCGGATGCCCTGCTGACCCAGGCCAAGAAGGATGGCTTTGCGGACCGCTACCTCGCCCAGCTGCTGGGGGTGAAGGAGGAGCAGATCCGCGCGCGCCGGACGGCGCTGGGCGTGGTGGAAGGCTGGCACGCGGTGCCGGTGAGCGGCGCCAAAGACGCGGCCTATTACTACTCCACCTACAACGCGGCCAACCAGGTGCCATCGAGCACCCGCCGCAAGGTGATCGTGCTGGGCGGCGGCCCCAACCGCATCGGGCAGGGCATCGAGTTCGATTACTGCTGCGTGCATGCGGCCTTTGCCCTGCGGGACGCCGGGTATGAAACCATCATGGTCAACTGCAATCCCGAGACGGTTTCCACCGATTACGACACCTCGGACAAACTGTATTTCGAGCCGCTGACGCTGGAGGATGTGCTGAGCATCTATGAGAAAGAGCAGCCGGAAGGGGTCATCGTGCAGTTCGGCGGGCAGACCCCGCTGAACCTGGCCGGCCAGCTGGCGGCCGCCGGGGTGCGCATCCTCGGCACCACGCCCGACACCATCGACCTGGCGGAAGACCGGGACCGGTTCCGCCGCATGATGGAGAAAATGGGCATCCCGATGCCCGCCTCCGGGATGGCCAGCACGCTGGAGGAAGCCCTGCGCGTGGCCCAGCAGATCGGCTACCCGCTGATGGTGCGGCCCTCCTACGTGCTGGGCGGCCGGGGCATGGAGGTGGTGTTCGACGAGGAGATGCTGCGGCGGTATGTCTCGGCGGCGGTGGGGGTGACGCCGGACCGGCCGATCCTGATCGACCGGTTCCTGGAAAACGCCATCGAAGCCGAGGCGGACGCCCTGGCGGACGGCACGGAGGCGTTCGTGCCGGCGGTGATGGAGCACATCGAGCTGGCCGGCATCCACTCGGGCGATTCGGCCTGCGCGCTGCCGCCGGTGACGCTGCCGGAACGGCACATCAAAACCATCAAGGAATACACGCTGCGGATCAGCCGCGAGCTCAAGGTGGTGGGGGTGATGAACATCCAATATGCCATCGCCAATGACATCGTTTACGTGCTGGAGGCCAACCCGCGGGCATCGCGGACGGTGCCGCTCGTCTCCAAGGTGTGCAATGTGCCCCTGGCGCGGCTGGCCACCCAGCTGATGCTTGGGACCAGCCTGGCCAGCCTGCAGCTGACGGTCAAAAACATCCCCCACGTGGGGGTCAAGGAAGCCGTCCTCCCGTTCAACATGTTCCCGGAGGTGGACCCGGTCCTGGGGCCGGAAATGCGGTCCACCGGCGAGGTGCTGGGGCTGGCCCCGAGCTTCGGCCTGGCCTATTTCAAGGCGGAGGACGCCGCCCAGGCCACGCTGCCGCTGGCCGGGGCGGTGCTGATTTCCGTGGCCAACCGTGACAAGCCGGACCTCCTGCGCACCGCCCAGAAATTCCACGAGCTGGGCTTTAAGATCAAAGCCACCCAAGGCACCCATTCCTTCCTGAAAACGCACGGGATCCCCTCCGAGCTGGCCTTCAAGGTGCACGAGCCGCAGCGGCCCAACATCCTGGATGAAGTGAAAAGCCGCCAAATCCAGCTGCTGATCAACACCCCCGCGGGCAAGCAGAGCCAGAATGACGATGGCTACCTGCGCCGCACGGCGATCAAATACAAGATCCCCTATATCACCACCCCCGCCGCCGCTTATGCCTCCGCGCTGGGCATCGAAGCCTGCCGGAAGGGGCGCGCGCCGGTGAAATCGCTGCAGGAATACCACCGCGACATCGGCCAGCAACCATAGCCGGCGGGAGCACAGCGCGCCCGCTCCTCCATCCGCGGGCCAATGAAATCGAATGCGCGCGTGCCCGGGAATCCCCGGGCACGTCGTTTTGTGGCCGCGATTTGACCTCTGGCAATTAATCAACGATACTGACCAGTAATCGCAGGGGTTCCGCGGCCAGGGTTTCAACCCCGGAAGGCATTCAACCCCTTTGCGGGCCATTTGAAAAGTGGGCCAGGAATGACGGCCAGCCAGTTCCAGGCAAATGGCTCAAGCGTGCTGGCTGGCTGTTTTGGGGCCAGGCATAGGTTATTCGCCGGTTTCAGGTTTGCGCCGGAGATGCGTGTGGCTCACTGGCCGTCTGGCGTAAAAATCTGCGGCTCTATCACCGCCTTCCCAAAGGCGGGAACGCGGCTCAGAAGGCAGCAGGAATTTATGCATAACACCTTGGAGGAAGCGGGTGAAGCGGCAAAAGCTGGAGGCAGGCCGTTGCTCCGGTTCAGTCCGGTGGCCATGGCCCGGGCCCGGGAGCAGCCCGGATGCCCTCTCCGGCCCTCCGGGATTAAAGCATCTTCCACAAAGGTTGTGGTGAGGAATGCGGAATGAGCGAGGTGACGAGAATCCTGGACCGGGTGCAGCGGGGCGAGGCCCAAGCCGCGGATGAATTGCTGCCGCTGGTTTATGAAGAATTGCGCAAGCTGGCGGCGCAGAAAATGGCCGGCCAACCCCCCGGCCATACCTTGCAGCCCACCGCGCTGGTGCATGAGGCCTACCTGCGCCTGGCGGGCTCCCCCAACCCCGAATGGGAGGGGCGCGCCCATTTCTTCGCGGCGGCCGCCGAAGCCATGCGCCATATCCTGGTGGACCGGGCGCGGCGGAAGGGGCGCCTCCGGCACGGCGCCGGTTTGCAGCGCGTCAACCTGGAGGATTTCAACCTGCCCGGGCCGGAGGATGATGACCTGGTGCTGGCGGTGAATGAAGCGCTGGACAAGCTGGCCGCCCACGACCCCCTCAGCGCCGAATTGATCAAGCTGCGGTTCTTCGCCGGCCTGCCCAATGTGGAGGCGGCCCAATTGCTGGGGCTTTCGGAACGGACCGCCAAGCGGACCTGGGCCTATGCCCGGGCCTGGCTGTACCGGGAACTGACCGGCTCCGCTTGAGCGGGCATCCCGCCGGGCTCCGGGCACCGGCGGTGGCAACGGAAATATCTGGCCCAAAGCGGGCGGTTAAAGCGTATGGATGGGAGATGGTAAATTAATGATGCCATGACTGATCCGCGGCAGGAAAAGGATCTCTTCGAGCAGGCCATGGATCTGGCCACTGCGGAAGAGCGCCAGCAGTTTTTGCGGCAGGCGTGCGGGGACGACTCCGCCCTGCTGGCCCGCGTGCAGGGGCTGCTTTCCGCTTTGGACCAGGCCGGGGATTTCCTGGCCGGCCCCCCCAACCCCCAGGCGGCCAATCTGCCCCCGCCGGAACAAAACGCGGCCGGGCCAGCCACTGTTCTGGAAGAAAAAGTGGGGGAACGGCTGGGCCGCTACCAGCTTCTGGAGAAAATCGGCGAAGGCGGGTGCGGGATGGTTTACATGGCGGAACAGGTGGAGCCGGTGCGGCGGCGGGTGGCGCTGAAAGTGGTCAAACTGGGCATGGATACCAGACAGGTCATCGCCCGGTTCGAAGCGGAGCGGCAGGCGCTGGCGGTCATGGACCATCCGCACATCGCCAAAGTTTTTGACGCCGGCGCCACCGCCACCGGGCGGCCGTATTTCGTGATGGAGCTGGTTCACGGCGTGCGCATAACCCGGTTCTGCGACGAGCGGCAGCTGCCCCTGCGCGCGCGCCTCGAACTGCTGGTGCAGGTGTGCGGCGCCATCCAGCACGCCCACCAGAAGGGACTCATCCATCGGGACCTCAAGCCGTCCAACATACTGGTGGCGCTGAGCGACGGCGCGCCGGCGCCCAAGGTGATCGATTTTGGAATCTCCAAGGCCACCCAGGGGAACCTGGCCGAGCAGACCTTGTTTACGCGGTTTGAGCAGTTCCTCGGCACGCCGGCTTACATGAGCCCGGAGCAGGCGGAAGTGCGGGAGGTTGATATCGACACCCGCAGCGACATCTACAGCCTGGGGGTGGTGCTCTACGAGTTGCTGACCGGCCGGACGCCGCTGGACAGCCAGGCGCTGCTGAAAAAGGGGATCGAGGAACTCATCCTGGCGCTGCGCGAGGTGGAGCCGCCCCGCCCCAGCATGTGCTTGAGCGCCCTGGCTTTGGGCGATCTCCAAACCGTGGCCCGGGCGCAGCGCAGCGACCCCCCAAAGCTGGCCCGCAGCCTGCGGGGAGATCTGGATTGGATCGTGATGAAGTGCCTGGAAAAGGACCGGACACGGCGCTACGACACGGTCAATGGGCTGGCGATGGATCTCCGCCGGTATTTGAACAACGAACCCGTTCTGGCCCGTCCCCCAACCGCCATCTATCGCCTGCAGAAGGCCTTTCGCCGCCACAAGGCGGCCTTTGCGGCCGCCGGGGCGGTATTGGCGGCTTTGGTCCTGGGGCTCGGCCTGGCCACCTACGGGATCATCCGCGTCAAAACCGAGCGGGACATCGCCGACCAGGCGCGCCTTGCCGCCCTGGCTCAAAAGAAAATCGCGGACGGCCAGCGGCAAAAGGCCGACGCCAGCGCCCAGGCCGCGCTGCGGGAACAGGAGAACACCCGCCGGGCTCTGGCCGGAGCCCAGACCGCCCTGGCGGAGGCCGCCTATCGTGAACAAAATGGGCCCGCCATGAAGGCCGCCCTGGAGGCGGTGCCGATGGACCTGCGCGACGGAACCTGGAACTACCTCCTGGCGCACGCCGACACTTCGCTGACGACCTTGAACCAGCGCTTGATCGGCGCTGCGGCCCATCCCACCCTGCCGGGGGTGTTTGCCGTGGCGGAGGCGGGCGGTGGCCTCGCCCTGGTCGAAGCCAGAACCGGGAAGATCCTCGCTCAGATCCAAACCACGCCCAGGCAGCGCCAGGCGTTTTACCAGCGCGGCCTGGCCATATCGCCGGACGGCCTGCGGATCGCGGCCGGCAGCCTGGGCCAGGGCGGCCTGGCCATTTACGACCTCCGCGCCGGCCGGCTGCTGGTGGAATGGGAGGCTCCGGAGACGGATCTGCTGGAATATTCGGCGGATGGCGGACAGCTGCTGCAGTCCAGCAGCATAGATGGCCAGGCATGCCTTTGGGAGGCGGCGGCCGGGCGGCTGTTATGGACCTTGAAAACCTCGTCGCGGGCGGTGTTCGATCCCGCGGGAAAGCGGATCATCGCCACGCACGGGGCCGAACTCATCGTCCTCGACCCCGCCAGCGGCGGCATCCTGAAACATTTGTGCCCGCTCCGCAGCGCAACCTATGCGCTGGCGGTGCGGCCGGGCGGCCAGTCGGTGGTTTTTGGCGACAAGGACGGTTGTGTGCAGGCGGTGGACTTGAAAGATGGCCATACCGTGTTTGAAAGGCCGGCCCACCAGAATATCATCCGGTTCCTGGCCTTCACGGCGGACGGCCGCCGTTTCGTGACGGTTGCCGACGGGGAAGGCCAGCGGCAGTCCATCAAAGTCTGGGATGCGGAAACGGGCACCCATTTGCAGTCGGTCCTGGGCGGGGTCAGCCAGGCCGAGAGCCTGCGCATCCATCCGCTGACGGACGAGATGATCATCACCGGCCACGTTTCCAAAACCTGGGCGCTCTCCGGCGAGCAGCCCAAATGGGCGCTGCCGGGAGGCGCCACTGCAGCGTTTGTGGGCGGAAGCTCTTTTTGCCTGGGCCGCACCGCCGAGTCCGGCATGGCCTTATTCGGGCTGGGCGCGGCCCCTTCCACGCCAGCCTGGTTCAGGAACGAGCCGGGCGCCTGGCTTGCGGCCGCCAGCGCGGATGGCCGTGTGGCCGCCGCCGTGAAGTCGGGCAATCTGGCCTCGCAAATTAGCATTCTGCGCCAAACCGGGGGGATGGTTGAGGAGTCACGCGCGATCACCGTGCCCTTCGCGGTCAGCCTGGTGCGGTTGAGCCCGGCTGGCGACCGGATCATGGCGTTCGTTCCCCAAGGCCTGTGCAGCGGCCAGTTCGACACGGCCACCGGCGCCAGCCTGCCCCGGCTCGAAGGCGGCGGCAGCATTCTCTGGATCAACGACCTGGTCTGGCTCAACCGCACCCAGGTGGTGGGCGCCGTGACTGCCAACGCCGCGCGTGGGGCCCCGGGTTCCGTGGACGGCCTTGCCCTCTGGGACGCCCCCTCCGGGCAGCGCCTCCGCATCGAGCGCTGCGCGGCTCTGGTCAACCGGCTTGCCCAGGCGCCCGATGGGGGCAGTTTCGCCGAGGCTGGGGAGGACAAGATGGTCCGTATCCGCAGCGCCCAGACGCTCGGCATCCTCAGCGAATTCCGCGCCCACGACGCCTCCATCACCGCGCTCGCCTGGCACCCGGCGCGGCCCATTCTCGCCACCGCTGCCGCCGATCTCACCATCAAGCTCTGGGATCTTTCCCGGAGCTGTTGCCTCAAGGAATTCAGGGGTCCACTGAAGCCGGTCCAGACGCTTCACTTCAGCCCCGATGGCCGGCGCCTGGTTTCAGCGGGAACGGACGGCACCCGGATCTGGGAACCGGTTTACTGAAGCGCTGCGCCTGCGCCGGGGCCATCCGGTGCAAAAAAAGGTTCACGGAATTTTTTCCAGCCGTCCCGGCCGCCAGGCCGGCCAGCTGCCAGGCGGGCTGCGAACAGGCCCGGAGAGATTCCCGGGATTTTTTGGCCCAAAACGCCGCGCGACAGCGTTTCTCCATATGGAGACCGCATGGCTCCAGACAAGCGAATGACCGCCCAGGAAAAATCAAAAGCCGAGCTCAAGGCCGGCTCACTGTTGGAGCTTGCTTCCCCCAACCGGGGGCGGCTGATCCAGGAGGCCATGACACGGCCGGCAACCGCCTGGCTGGCCCTTGGGATCGGCCTGATGGTCACCGTGCTGGCCAGCATTGGCGCCTGGCGGCAAATCCGTTCCCGGGACGAGGCGCGCTTTTTCACCCGCACCGAAGCGCTTGGCAATGGGATCCTCCGGGAGCTGGACCGCTATGCTGGATTGCTGGATAATGCCCGGGCGCTATGGGGGGTTCATCCGTTCGTCGTTCACGACGAGTGGCGGACCTACGTGGAAAGCCTGGCTCTGTCCAATCGGTTTCCAGGCCTGTTGGCCCTGGGGTATATTGAGCGGGTATCATCCGCCCGGCAATCCGTCTGGCTGGAACAAATCCGCCCGGAACCGAACCTGCCGCCCGGCCGCGCCGCGGTCGATTTCCAAGTCCAGCCGCCCATCCCTCAAGCGGAGCATTACCTGGTCAAATTTGTCGAACCCATGGATTCCAACCGGCCGGCCCTGGGCTACGACATCAGCGGTGAGCCCCACCGATGCCTCGCGGCCCAAAGGGCCCGGGATACCGGCGAGGCTACGCTGACCTCCAAGATCGTGCTGGTCCAGGCTCCGCAGGCTCCCGGAGTTTTGTTTTTGCTGCCGGTTTATTCAAAAGGCATTCCGCCCGCTGACGCCGGGCAGCGGCGCGCCAGCCTGCAGGGCTGGGTGTATGCCGCCTTTGTCGTGCAGGATCTCTGGGAACGCATCCGCCATGGGGGTGGAGAGGAGGTGGAAGTCCAGGTCTTTGACGGCCCCCGCCCGGCCCCGGCGGCATGGCTGATGCAAAGCCATGCCCCCCCCGGCCCCGGCGGGCGGACGCCGCGGCCGGCCTTTGAACGCAGCATTGCCCTGAGCTGTGGGAATCGCGTCTGGACCGTGCGCTTCCGCACCAGCCCCGCGTTTGTCCGGACCCCCTGGTTCGCGGCGCCCGGCTACGTCTCCGCCGCCGGGCTTGGGATGTGCATCAGCCTGCTGGTTTTCGGAATTGCGCGGGCGCAAGCCAGCACCCAGCGACGGGCGCAGGCCATGGCCGAAGCGATGACCGCGAAACTGCGTTTGCAGCACCATGCCATGGCCTGTGCCAGGAACGGCCTTTTCATCCTGGACGCCTCCCGCCAGGACTGCCCCATCATTTATGCCAATCCGGCGTTCGAGAAAATCACCGGCTATTCGACCGCGGAACCCCTGGGCGACGAAACCTTGTGCCTGCTGCGGGACGAGGCCAGCCGGGCCCGCCTGCCCGGCATGCGCGCCATCTTGCAAGGGGGCGCCGCGGACCACCCCGTGGTGCGGGAATACCGCCGGGGCGGCGCCGGGTTTTGGGCGGAGTTCCGGTTGCTGCCGGTATTGGACGAGCGCGGGGACCCGACGCATTACCTGGGCATGGTGGAGGATGTGACCGAACGCAAGCGCGCCGAACAACAACTGGCCAAAGCCGACCAGCGCTACCGCGAGCTGGTGGACAACCTGCCGGTGGGGGTTTACCGCAACACGCCGGGGGACCAGGGCGAGTTCCAGGAGGCGAATCCCGCCCTGCTGGCCATGGTGGAAGCCGTCACGAAGGGTGAGCTGATGGCGCATAGCGCGAGCGATTTTTATGTGAACCCCGCCCAGCGCCGGGAGCTGAGCGAGCAGCTCCTGCACCAGGGCTTCGTCAAAGACGTGGAAGTGGAAATGCAGACCCTCAACCATCGCAAATTCTGGGCTTCCATCACGGCCACCAAGAAAACCGATGCCCAGGGGAAGGTGTTCTTTGACGGTGTCGTCGTGGATATCACGGTGCGGAAATTGGCCGAGGAATCCGTGCGCAACAGCGAGTCCCGGCTGCGGGCCATCCTGGAAAACGCCGCCGACGGAATCATCACCATCGATGAGCAGGGCATCGTTGAATCGTTCAATCCCGCAGCGGTCGGGATGTTCGGCTATGCGGCGGAGGAAATCATCGGCCAAAGTGTCAGCCTGCTCATGCCCTCCCCCCACCGCGAGGAGCACCATCGGCATTTGTCCCGGTATTGCGCCGGTGGCACCTCCAAAGTGATCGGGATCCGGCGGGAGGAGATGGGGCGCCGCGCCGATGGCTCGGTGTTCCCGATGGATCTCTCGGTAAGCGAATTACAACTGTCGGGACGCAGGATTTTCAGCGGGATCGTGCGTGATATCACGACCCGCAAGCAGGCCGAACAGGCGGTGAAGGAGAGCCAGGAACGCTTCGCCCTGGCGGTGCGGGGAACCAACGATGGCATCTGGGACTGGAATGTCCTCACGGGTGAAATCTACTATTCGCCGCGCTGGAAGACCATGCTGGGCTACGAGGAACAGGAGGTTGAAAACACCTTTGCCGGCTGGGAACGGCTGTTGCACCCCGAGGACCGCCCGCGCGCCAGGGATACCGTGCAGGCCTATTTCTCGGGCCAAACCGAAAGCTACGAGCTCGAGCATCGCCTGCGCCACAAGGACGGCACTTACCGGTGGATCCTGGCGCGCGGGGTGGCCTTGCGGGATCCCCAGGGCAATCCGCTGCGCATGGCCGGATCGCATGTGGACCTTACGGCCCGCAAGCAGGCTGAGGACCAGCTGCGGCGCGCCTGCCAGGAGCTGGCCCAAAGCCAGACCACCCTGAATAACACCGTGAACCAGCTCCAGGCGGCGAACGAAAAGCTGCGGCAAACCCAGCTCCAATTGATTCAAGCCGCTAAAATGGAGTGCGTTGGGACGCTGGCCGCCGGGGTGGCCCATGAAGTCAAGAATCCGCTGCAGACGATCCTGGTCGGAGTGGACTTTCTGGATGGCAGCCTGCCGGGTCGGTCCGGGAGCGTGGGCCTGGCGCTGGCTGACATGCGGGATGCCGTGGGCCGCGCGAACACCATCATCCGGGATTTGCTGCAGCTCTCGGCGGACACGGCCTTTGAACTTGCCCAAGGCGATCTCAATGAGGTGGTGGAGCGCTCCTTGAGGTTGTTGAATTCCGAACTGGTCGCGGCGCGGATCAAAGTCGTCTGCGATTTGGAGGCCGGCCTGCCGGCCATCGGGATGGATGCGGGCAAGATGGGCCAGGTATTGCTCAATCTTTTCATCAACGCACGCCAGGCCATGGCCCACGATGGCATCCTCCGGGTCGCGACCCGGTCAGGCTGTTCAGCGGCCGGCCTGCGGGTGGAGGAGAGTTTGGCGGGCCGGTTCCGCCCGGGGGAGCGGCTGGTGGTGGCCGAAGTCCAGGACACTGGCTCCGGCATCGCCCAGGAACATTTATCAAGGATTTACGACCCCTTTTTCACCACGAAACCGGTGGGCATGGGGACTGGTTTGGGATTGTCGATTGTGAGGAAAATCATCGATCTCCACCAAGGCGCCATGGAGGTTCGCAATGCGCCTGAAGGCGGGGTCGTAGTCACTCTCCTCCTTCGAGCCTGGTAAAATAATATGAAACCAATACGTATCATGATTGTGGATGACGAAGCGCCCTTTACGCGCCTGTTGAAGCTGGGGCTGGAACAAAAAGGCTGCTACCTCGTCCACACCGAAAACGATCCCCACCGGGCCTTGCGCGCCGCGGAGCAGTTCCTGCCGGACTTGGTCCTGATGGACGTAATGATGCCGGACCTTGATGGCGGCGTCCTGGCCGCCCAGTTCCAGGCCAGCCCCGTGCTGGGCCAGGTGCCGATCATCTTTCTCACCGCCGCCGCCAAACGGGAAGAGGTGCGGGCCCACCAGGGAAAGATCGGTGGTTTCCCGTTCCTGGCCAAGCCGGTGAATCTAAAAGAAATCACCCATTGCCTCCAGCAGCATTTGGGGGCGTTAGCGAGGGCGGCCGGATAGGCCGGCCAGGCGGGAGGAGGCGGACCCGGAACACCCGGAGGTCTCTGCGGTGGGCCAATGCCGGGTGCCGGGTTGTTGGAGGATCGGGCCTGGTTTGGAATTACGCCAGCGGCAGATCCGCCTCGTTGCCTCGGCGGCTGCCAGGTTTAGGTTTGCGTCTGCAACGGGATGGATCCTCTGTCCAACGCGGGTAGCCGCCGAGGTAACGAGGCGGACTCCGGACCATTCGTGTGCCTATGCGGTGCGCAAATCCTTGGTGCTGGGTCTGAGGCGGATGGGGCCTGGTTTGAAGTTCGCCCGCCCCTGGACCGCCTCGTTACCTCGGCGGTTGCCTGTTCCAGGTTTGCGCATGCAACGGCAATATTCGCCCGCCCAGCGCGATCAGTTCCGCCGCGCGCGGAAGAAAGCCCGGCTATTGGTCGCCCGGCCAGGATCTTCGATCACCACCGAGCCAAGGCTGTTGGTCACAGCGCGGAAGAGGTTCCAATGTTCCAGATCAGGCGAGTTTTCGATGAGATAGAAGCCGCCGGTTTCAGCCTCGAGCTGAAGGCGGAAAGGGCCGGGATCGGCGGGTGCTGGCAGGCGCAAGGCCGGCGGTGGATACAACACGCCGGCCAGATCCTCGGAAAACGGGGGCAGCGGAAGCCGGAGCCCCTGGTTGGTGGTGGTGGCCTGGGTGAAGCCGGCGTAGCGGCCGGAGGCCGGGTCATGCCATTCGGCATAATAATCCCCCGGCGGCCAATTGGTGAGGGTCACGGTTTGCCCGATGTGCGCGGGCAGCATGGAGTTGGTGGCGCCCGCCGGAAAGGCGGCCCCGGGAGCCACGATATACAGCAGGGATTCGCGCGGGCCGCGCAGGCCGATCGGCTGGGGCGGCGGCTGCCAGTGGTTGGTGTAAGCCGCCGGCAAAACCTGTTCCAGCCGCACCCAATCCAGGTAAAACCAATCCGAACCGCTGTTGGCAATTTCCACGAGCCGCCGGCCGGGGGGAAGGTTCACGCTGAGATCCACGTTGTATTCGTTGTTCACCGCGTAGCCGCCGTCGCGGTTGGGAAGATTGGTGCGGTATAGCTCCGCGCCGTCCGCCCGCACCACCAGGATGGGATTGGCGGAAACCGAATTGAGATGCAGCACCAGCCGGGCGTTGTTGGTGAACCACGCGCTGAGCTGGAACGGAATGCGCAAATCGCTGTGGGCGCTGCCATGGACAAAGCTGTTGAGCGCCCCGGGAGCGTAGCCGGCGGCGTCCGCGGAAGGCACCGCCAGCCGGCCCGCCAGGCGGGTGCCCCAGCCACTGTCCAGGGGCAGCGTGACCGCAAAGGGCGCTCCGGCCTGGGCCTCGCCCACTGTGGCGGGCGGGGTGGCGGAACCGTGGAAGGCCAGGTTGGTCCAGGCGCCGCGCCCCCAGCCGGTGCGGTTCAGGATTGCGCCCAGGGCGGCGCAGGCGGGATAGGCGTTTTCACTGTGGATATTTTCCCACCACCAGGACATGGCTGTGCCCGCCGAGCCGCCGAGAGCGCCGCCCCAGAGGCCCTGCCGGAAACCGCGCAGGAAGGGATCGGCAGGACGGTTCCAACCCTGCCAGCTGATGCCAAACTCGTCCACCAGCACCGGCTTGCCATATTTCTGGCGCAGGGATTGGGCGGTGGCGGCGAAGGCGGCGGCGGGAGCGGTGGCTCCGTAGGAATGCGCGCAAACATAGTCCAGCTGCGGCAGGCTCCAGATTTCGGGCCGGGCCTCGGCGGAGGTGAAGCTGGTGGTCAGCAAATGGCCGAAGGGGTCATTGGCGCGCAGCCAGGCGCCCATGGTGGCATGCCAGGCGGCCACATCCGATGCGTTCAGCAGCGGGTAAACGTTGTCGATCTCGTTGAAAAACTGCCAGGCCATGAGGCTGGGGCTCGCGCCGTAGCGGGCCACCAGGTAGCGCAGCCGTTTTTGATAGGTGGCCTGGGCGGTGCGATTGGTGAAAAAGGCGTTGGGATTGAGGCACGGGCCGCCATTGGTGATGCAATAAGGGTTGGCAGGCCAATAATTGTTGCCGCCCCAGTAGTCGGGCGCCACCGCGAACATCCCATGGTAATCCAGGCAGAGTTCCAAATAGATGCCGTTCTGCTCCGCCAGGTTGAGGACATAATCCAGCTGCCAGGCACGGTCGAGCTGGTAATTGGCCAGCGATCGCGCCGCGGTTTCTATCCCGAAAAACCAGGGGCACATCCAGAGGCGGGCGTAGTTGCCGCCGGCGGCGCGCAGCGCGGGGAACCATTGATCGTAATCGTAAGTGCCGCGCGCGCCAGGCCAGCAGAAGTTCCCGCCGATCAACCGCAATGGCTGGCCATCGCCTGCCTCAAAATACTGCCGGCTGGCGGCCAGGCGCACCGGGCCGCTGGCCAGGGCCGGTGGGCCGGGGAAGGCCAGGGCCGTGAACTGGGCTGTGGCCGTGGCTCCCCAAGGCTGGCCGTTGGTGAAAACCTTCACCGCCAACGCATAAACGCCGGTGGCCGGCGGGGTATAACGCCAGCGCCATTCAGGAGCGCCACTGGCTGAAAGGGACTCGGAGTTGCCGGATAATTGGCGCGTGAAGCCTTGGTGCCAAAAAGCGGGAATGGCCACCGAGGCGCGGGAGGGCAGCGTGCAGATCCCATCCACCCGGATCACCTCTGGATCGAACGGATTGGAAACAATCGGCACGCCCTGGATTTGGAATTCAACCCGGCGCCCGGTTTGGGCCGGATTGAACTGGGTGATTTGCAGCGCGGATTGGGCTGGGGCAGCTAACAGTCCCAGGAGCGCCCAGGCGGGCCCGCAAAAACCGAACAAAATTGCCAGGCAGGAACGATTGGTTGTCATTGGTTGCATGTTGTAAAGCCAGCCGCTTGCCAAACGCCGCCTTGGCTACCGCCCTGGCTGGCTGGCCGCGGCCCGGCAGCATCCGGCTGGATCGTGGCCGGCAGAATAACGGGCCGGGCGGTTTCCCTTCAACCAAAATACCCTGGCGGTAACTGCCACCGGGCTTGCCACGGCGGTTTTTTATTTCATGTGGCAAATCTAACCTGCTGCGTTTGATCCGCTTATGGACGGGAAAAAGCGCTTGCCCTCCGGCGGAAACCTGTGGCATATTCACGGAGGGTCGCGCTTATGGTGGAATTGGCAGACACGCTACTTTGAGGTGGTAGTGGGGAAACCCGTGCAGGTTCAAGTCCTGCTAAGCGCACCATCCCCGTTCCCGGCCGGAATCGGGTCACCGACCCGCTGGTTTTCGGAACGCGGTTGACAGGGAAAATGTCCACGGTAGGATGCAGATTCAACCGAGAGGCCAGCAGGCGCTCCGGCGCCGCTGTGTTAGGTTGTGGAGAGGAGTGAGAAAAGTTGACCGAAATAAAGTTGAAAAAGGGCGAGTCGCTCGAAAAGGCTTTGCGCCGGATGAAGAAGAAGGTTGATCGCGAAGGCACTTTGAAGGAAGTGCGCAGCCATCGCTATTTTGAAAAACCGAGCGAGAAGAAACGTCGCAAGATGAAGATTGCACGTTTTTCAGCGATGCTCAGCGCCCGTTACGCGGACCTCTAAAAATTTGATCTCAAGACAAGCCGAGTGCGGTCATTTTTTCCCTGCACTCGGCTTTTTGCATTATGTTTTCATTATCCACCTGCTGGAATTCCAACCGCCATACGGACGGGCGCGCCATGCTGCGCGAGATCCGGGATCTCGGTTTTGAATACGCCGAACTAAGCCACGGGATCCGGATCAGCCTGCTGCCCGGAATCATCGAGGCGGTGGACGCCGGCGAAATCAAAATTTCCACGCTGCATAACTTTTGCCCCCTGCCGATCGGGGTCACGCATGCAGCCCCGAACCTGTTCAAGTTCACCTCCCTGGATACCCGGGAGCGGGAAAATGCCTATCGCCATTCGCTCAAGACCATCGAGACCGCCGCCCGCCTGAAAGCCGCTTTGGTGGTGCTGCACATGGGCGCCGTGGAGATGAAGGATTACACGGACCGCCTGATCGAAATGGCCGCCGCTGGCCAAAGGGAAAGCCCCAAATACCAGAAGCTTTGCACCGAGGTGATGGAGAAGCGCAACCAAAAAAAGGAAAAACACCTGCAGCATGCCTACGAGATGCTCGAAAGGCTCGCCGACCAGGCCGAAATGCGCGGCATCAAGCTCGGCATCGAGAACCGCGAAGCCTTGGAGGAAATCCCCTTCGAAGATGAATTCCCATTCTGGTTCAAACAATTCAACAATCCTTTCATTGGCTACTGGCACGACACCGGCCATGCCCAGATCAAGGAGAACCTGGGCTTCATCAACCATGTGATCCACCTGGAAACCATGTCCCAGTGGATGTTCGGCATGCACATCCATGATGTGGAGTTCCCGGCCCGCGACCATTGCCCGCCGGGCAAAGGGACCATCGATTTCGCCTCGCTTAAGCCCTTTGTGCAGCCGCACCACATCAAAGTCCTGGAGCTGGCTCCCGGCGTGCCGGTGGAGCAGGTGCAGGCCGGCTTGCAGCATCTCCAGAGCCTCTGGGGCGGGGAGTGAAAAAACCGCGGCAAATCTGGGCCTTGGCGGGGCGGCTGCTCTTGTGCGGCTTTTTGCTCTTGTGGATCTTCAACACCATTTTTGCCAATGAAGGCCGCATCGCCTGGCGGCAGAAGGGCCTGCCGTGGGAAGCTCTGCCCTGGCTGGAGCAGGTGAAATTCGCCTGGTCCTACGGTCCTCAAAGCTTGTGGGATACGCTGAAGCTGGTGGATGTGCCGGAATTCGCCACCTCGTTGATTTTCATGGGTTTGACCCTGGTCTTGGGCGCCTTCCGCTGGCGGATGGTGCTGGAGGTCCAGGGCCTGCGCCTGCCCTTGGGGCGGACGCTGGAAATCTCAATGATCGCCCAATTTTTCAACGCCTTCCTGCTGGGGTCCACCGGGGGGGATCTCCTCAAAGCCTATTACGCCGCCCGCGAAACGCACCACAAGAAAACGGAGGCGGTGGTGACGGTGCTGGTGGATCGCCTGCTGGGCCTGTTTTCAATGCTGCTGTTCGCCTGCTTGATGATCCTGCCCAACTGGGCTTTGGTGTCCGCCTATGAGCGTTTGTCCGGCCTGTCCCTCCTGGTATTGGCCATGTTGACCGGCTGCAGCCTGCTGGTCGTGCTGGCGTTTTGGGGCGGAGTTTCGCAGCGTTTCCCCAAGGTGCGGACCTGGCTCCGCCGCCTGCCCAAGGCGGCCACCCTGGAACGGTCGCTCGAGGCCTGCCGGGAATTTGGCAGGCACCGCGGATTCCTGCTGCGCTCCCTGGCCCTTTCCATGCTCCTGAATGTGGCGTGTGTTTTGCAGGTGATGACGATCGTGTCCGGATTGGATTTGCACATCAAACCCGTGGTGCTGTTCCTGGTCGTGCCGATGGTCATCTGCATTTCCGCCCTGCCCATCACCCCGAGCGGCCTGGGTGTCCGGGAGAACCTGTTCGTGTGGATCCTGGGCGTGCCGCTGATCCACGTGGATGCCACCAAGGCTTTATCCCTCTCCCTGCTGACTTACGCCGGATTCTTGTTCTGGAGCGTGCTGGGAGGGGTGGTTTACCTGACCCTGCGCCAGAGCCAGCACCTGGATGAAGTAGCCCGGGAAGCGGAAAGCCCCGCCGAGACTATTCCATCCTGAAAGTAGCTGGGGATTGCGCTCCAGGCGCTCACCACTTCTCAAAATGCACGTGCGCGGGGTTGAACCGGGTGCGGGCATCCTTCTGCTCTCCCGGCCGGCCGATGGCCACTCCGGCCACGGGGATCACCGTCTCCGGCAGGCCCAGGTAATCCCGGATGAATTGGATCCGGTTTTCGCGTGGGTGGATGCCCAGCCAGCAGGCGCCCAAGCCCAGCGCGTGGGTGGCCAGCAGCAGGTTTTGCACCGCCGCCGAACAATCCTGCAGCAGGTAGCTCAACAGCCGGTCGTGCGCCGCCTCCAGATCGCCGCAGACGAATATCCCCGCCGCCGCAGAGGCGAGCATTTTGCCATTGGGCAACTCCTCCGCGATCCGGACCAGCGAGGCCCGCTGGCGCAGAACCACAAACCGCCAGGGATCCTTGGCCACCGCGGAAGGCGCGGCCATGGCCGCCCGCAAAAGGGTGTCCACCGTTTCGTCGCTGACCTCGCCCGGCGCAAAGACCCGGATGCTGCGCCGCCCGTACAAGAGATCCAGCTTTGACTTGATGTGTTCGTCCATAATTCAGCGGGCAGTCTAGGCCGCCGCCCGGGCAAATACAAGCCAGTCCCCCGGTGGGGACACCAATCCACCCGGCGGCAGATCAAGCCCGCACGGCTTCGTCCAAAAGCGATCCGTCCGGCCCCAGCAATTGCACCTGCAGGGGCCATTGGCCGGCGGCGTGGGTGGAACAGCTCAGGCAGGGGTCGAACGCCCGGATGCCGGCCTCGATGCGGTTGAGCATGCCCTCCTGGATTTTCGGGCCATGGACATAATGCCGGGCGATTTGGGCCACCGTCCGGTTCATGGCCAGGTTGTTCTGGCCGGTGGCGATGATGAGGTTGACCTTTTGGATCAACCCGTTGGCATCCACCTGGTAATGATGGAACAAGGTGCCCCGGGGCGCCTCGCTCACGCCAACCCCTTCCAGGGAGTTGATGCCGGCATCGGCCCGCAGGCGATCCGAGGAAAGCTCGGGATCATCCATGAGCATCTCAATACGTTCGAGCGCGGTGAGGATCTCGATCAGGCGGGCATAATGATAATAAAAGGAGGAAGTCACCGCGCCATTGCCCAGCTCGCGGAAATGGCTCAACTCGAGATCCGCCAGCGGCGTGCCCAGGCTGGTGCACACATTCAACCGCGCCAGCGGCCCGACCCGGTAAATGCCCTCGGGATAACCCAGCGGCCGGTAATAGGGGGATTTTAAATAAGTCCAAGGCTCGACTGCTTCACCGATGAATTCCCGGTAGCGGGAGGGCGCCACCTGGTCGGCGATGATATTCCCGCCGCTGTCCACAAAGCGCAGGTTGCCGTCGTAATGCTCCCACGTGCCATCCGGCCCCACCAACCCCATGAACAAGGTGGGGAAATTGCCGAAGATCTGGGTTTCAGCCTTGTGGTTGCGGAGCAGTTTCTTGAAGCGGCTCAGGGCGTCGATGGCCGTCGCGCGCGCCTCGGGCAGCCATTGGCGGATTCGCTGGCGGGCTGGTTCCTCCAGCGAGCTGCGCACTCCGCCTGGCACGGACCAGGCCGGATGGATTTTGGCGCCGCCCAGCAGCTCGATGATTTCCTGTCCAAACTGGCGCAGGCGGATGCCGCCGCGGGCGAAAGCCGGTTCGGCCGCGATCAGCCCAAAGACATTCCGCGTGGCGGGCGAGCTATCCATGCCCAGCAACAGATCGGGCGCGCTGAGGTGGAAAAAGCTGAGCGCATGGGATTGCACGATCTGGCCCAGGTTCATCAGCCGGCGCAGTTTTTCCGCCGCGGGCGGAATATTGATGGCCAGAATCCGGTCCCCCGCTTTGGCGGAAGCCAGCAAATGGCTGACGGGGCAAATGCCGCAAACCCGAGCCGTGATGCCCGCCATCTCCCAAAAAGGCCGGCCTTCACAAAAACGCTCAAAGCCGCGGAATTCGGTGACGTGGAACCGCGCTTCGGTCACATTGCCAGCGTCGTCGAGGTGGATGCTGATTTTGGCGTGCCCCTCAATGCGGGTCACCGGATCGATCACAATCTTCTGAGCCATAAACAAAAATCAACCGAATTTCAGATCCTGCCCGGCCAAAGCGGGCGGCGTGCCGGCGAGGACTTGCTCCAGCAGCGAACGGATGCGGGCGGCGGGCGGCGGGCAGCCGGGCAGGAAATAATCCACCGGCACGGCTTCGTGCACCGGCACCACGCGCTCCAGCAGGGCCGGGACGATGCCGGGTTCGCAGGGCACCTGCGCCTGCAAATCAGCGGCCTCAAGATAAGCCCGGCGCAAAACCCCCTCGACATTGGAGACCGAGTTGCGCAGCGCGGTGACATTGCCGGTGACCGCGCAATCCCCAAAGGCGACCAGGATCCGCGTCCGGCGGCGCACGCGGTGGATCAATTCCAAATTCTCCTCGTTGGCCACGGCGCCTTCCACCAAGGCCACGTCCACCTGCTCCGGGTAAACCTTGATGTCCATGATCGGGCTGTAAACCAATTCCACTTTCCCGGCCAGGTCGATGAGCCACTCGTCCAAATCCAGGAAGGACATGTGGCAGCCGGAACATCCGCCCAGCCATAAGGTGGCGATTTTTAAACGATCCATTGTTTTTTCTCCCGTGCGGTGACGATGAATTCAAGCCGTGTGCGATCCCGTTCCATCTCGCCCACGGTGGATCCCTGGAAAAACAGGGCGCCGGTGGGGCAGCCATGCACACATTTGCCGCAGGAGGTGCAGCTATCGGCCTCCCCCCAAGGCTGTTTGAGGTCGGTGATCACCCGCGCCTTGGCGCCACGCCCCTCCATGTCCCAGGTATGCGCCCCTTCCACCTCGCTGCACACCCGCACGCAGCGGGTGCAAAGGACGCACCGGTTGTGGTCCAGGCCGAACAGCCGATGCGTGACATCCACCGCGAAGGGCTGGAACCGGTATTGATACCGGACATGGTCCATGCCCAGATCCATGGCCAGATCCTGCAATTCGCAATGGCCATTGGCCACGCACACGGCACACACATGGTTGCGCTCGGCGAACAGCAGCTCGAGCAGCAGCCTCCGGTATTTGCGCAAACGCTCGGACTGCGTCTTGATCTCCATGCCCTCGGCCACTTTGAGCACGCAGGCGGGATGCAGGCGCGGGCTGCCCGCCACCTCCACCAGGCAAAGCCGGCAGGCGCCGGCATCGGCGATGCCGTCCAAGTGGCACAAGGTGGGAATCTTGATGCCTGCTTCCGAGGCCGCTTCGAGAACCGTTTGGTTCTCGTGCGCGCCGACCAGCCGGCCATCAATGGTTAAAGTTTTTGCCGCCATAATTTGACTCTATGCCGGGGGCTGCGCCCCGGTCTCCCGCTGTTTCAACAATTCCAGGTATTCGTGCCGGAAAAACCGGAGCGTGCTGAGCACCGGGTTGGGGGCCGTCTGCCCCAGGCCGCAGAGGCTGGTGTTTTTGACCACGTCGCACAACTCCTCCAGCCGCTCCAAGTCATCGGCGGTGCCCCGTTTTTGGATGATTTTATCCAGCAACTGGTGCATTTGAACGGTGCCGGTGCGGCAGGGCACGCACTTGCCGCATGATTCATCCATGCAAAATTCCATGAAAAACCGGGCCACGTCCACCATGTTGGTGTCTTCGTCCATGACGATCATGCCCCCGGAACCCATGATGGAACCTACCTTGGCGAGCGATTCGTAATCCACCGGGATGTCCAGGGCCGCCGCCGGGATGCACCCGCCGGATGGCCCGCCCGTCTGGACCGCTTTGACCTCCGAGCCGTCGGGCACCCCGCCGCCCATCTCCTCGACGATCTCCCGCAGCGGAACCCCCATCGGAACCTCGATCAAACCCGTATTGCGGATCTTGCCGGCCAGGGCGAACACTTTGGTGCCCTTGCTTTTTTCCGTGCCGATGGCGGAGAACCACTCGGCGCCTTTGCGGATGATGACCGGGACGTTGGCGTAGGTTTCCACGTTGTTGATCAACGTGGGATTGCCCCACAGCCCGCTTTCGGCGGGGAACGGAGGCCGGGGCCGGGGTGAGCCGCGTTTGCCTTCCACGGAGGACATCAGCGCGGTTTCCTCTCCGCAGACAAAAGCCCCGGCGCCAATCCGGATCTCGACGTTGAAATTGAACGGAGATTCAAAAATTCCGCCGCCCAGCAGCCCATATTGCTTGGCCTGGCGGATGGCTGCCTGCAGACGGCTGATGGCCAGCGGGTATTCCGCCCGCACGTAAATGTATCCCTGGCTGGCGCCCACCGCATAAGCTGCGACCGCCATGCCTTCCAAAACCCGGTGCGGATCGCTTTCCAGCACGCTGCGATCCATGAACGCCCCCGGATCCCCTTCGTCCGCGTTGCAGATCACGAACTTGCGCTCCCCCACCGTTTTGGCCACCGTGGCCCACTTCAACCCTGTCGGGTACCCGGCGCCACCGCGTCCGCGCAGGCCGCTTTTGACCACGTTTTCCACCACCTCCTTGGGGGTCATTTCCAGGATCACGTCGTGGAGGGCCAGGTAGCCGTCTTCGGCGATGTAGGATTCAATGCGCTCCGGATCGATCCGGCCGCAATTCTCCAGCACCACCGGCATTTGTTTCTTGAAAAATGGCGCGTGCGGATCGGTCGTTGGCAGGCCTGGGGCGGGATTCTTCCCGAGGGCGCCGACAATGGCGGGCGCGTCTTCGGGGTTCACTTTGACGTAGAGGGTTTCCGCCGGATCCTCCTGCACCAGGGGGCCCTGGCAGCACAAGCCCATGCAGCCAACCCCGCGCACCTCCACCTGGCCTTCCAAGCCCTTTTCCTTTACCGCCTTGTCCAGGCCATCCTTCACCGCCTGGCTGTTGGCGGAGAGGCAGCCGGCAGCCACACAGCAGCGCAGAACGGCGCCCTTCCGGGCCTTGCGCTCGCGCTCCTTGATTTCCAGAAGATCGTTAAGAACCATGCTGCATCCATCCTTTCACACGTTCCACTGCGGCCGCAGGCAGGACGCGCGCCGTGACCGCGCTGTCGAACACCACCGCCGGGGCTATGCCGCACGCCCCGATGCACCGGGCGGTGAGCAGGGAGACCTCCCCGTCGGCGGTGGTTTCCCCGGCCTTGATGCCCGCCACTTGCTCGATCGAGGCGAGCAGCTTGTCCGCGCCTTTGACATAACAGGCGGTCCCCATGCAAATCACGCAGGTATGCTTGCCCTTGGGCTTGAGGTTGAAGAAATGATAGAAGGTGGCCACCCCGAACACCCGGCTGGGCGGCAATTTCAAGCTGTGGGCCACGTACCGCAGCAGGTCGTTTTCCAGATAGCCAAAAAGCTCCTGCGCCGTATGCAATACCTCGATCAGGGCATCCGGTTTATGCTGATGCCGTTTCATGGCGGTCTCCAGGATTTTATACCGCTTGTCTCCGCTGGGCGGGAATTGCGCCGCCGCCGGCATCTTCTTCTTTATCTTTGCCACGTAAGGATGCATGTCGCCTCAGATCTTTCGTTCGCTCTATTCGCACTCGCTGGGCGGGGAATTTGCGGGAACGGGGTCTGATGGTCAAGATCTATTAATAGTTTTCATGCGATCTCAACGAAATGATAAAAAAAGCTAATCATTAGAAGCTTGGGCGTCTCGTGAATTAGCATGGTTTATCAGTAATCACCAAACGGCGCAAATCGCCATTGGGCCTTGCGTAAAACCCGTCGGTTGAACACCTTATGGGGAATAATACGCTGCACGCATGAATGATCAGCCTCCACCCATCACGATCCGGGGGTTCCGTTCCGGAGATGAACCCACACTCCGGGAAGTGTTCTTTACCTCAATCCGCAATCTGGCGGCAGGAGAATACAACCTCGATCAGTTAACCGCCTGGGCCCCTGAAAGTTACGACTGCGGGCTGTGGGCCGAAAGGATGCGGATTCTACCCCCTTTCGTCGCTGAATGGGAGGGCCGGGTGGCGGGTTACGCGGACCTCCAAGAGTCCGGTTATATCGACCATTTTTATGTCCATGGCGCCTGCGCACGGCGCGGAGTTGGCGCCGCCTTGATGGCCCATCTCCACCGGGTGGCAACCGAGCGGAGGACCAGGGAACTGTTTTCGGACGTAAGCCTGACCGCCGAAGCCTTTTTCCAACGGCACGGATTTGTGGTTGAACGGAGAAACATTGTCGCCATCCGGGGCATTGCCCTGAATAATGCGCGGATGCGAAAGCAGATCTTCAGCGGCGCAGCGGTTTGAACCTGCTACCCCAGGAGCGTTCAATCAGATTCAGATGGGGCGAGTACGACGCCAAGAACTCCAACTCTATGCCCAACGTCTTGGCTTGGTTACGCACCCATTCACAGCGTTGGGGTCCAAGCACGATTATTTCCTTCTCCTACTTTTTGTCACACATCCTCAGCGCTACGACCATACTCATCGTATGAAATCTTCGAGTCCAAAGGACGAGGCTTTTGAGGCGCATGTCCTGGAGTATCATGTGCGGGTACGCGCTTTTCTCCGATCGCTGGGAGTGGATCCGGATTGGATGGACGATATTGCTCAAGAAGCGTTTCTGACCGCCTATCGGGATTCGTTCGATCCATCGGCTTGCCGCCAGTTTCAGTGCCGTTTCAAACGCACCGGCCGTTGGGATCAGCTTTACCCGCACGCCCGGCCTTCCGTCGCTCTGAATTGATGAACGCTTAAATCCCTCACACCGCACGCCATCAGTCGCTCTCTATTTTCCCCTGCGGCCACCTCGGAATAATCAAAGATGCGCACATTTCAAGGCTGCAATAACTTGCCATGGAACGGGAGGTTGCTGGCCGGCAACAGCCAAAATAAACGAAGTGCCGCAGACCCGGCGTGCACCATCGGTGAGATTGGTCTGCCGCGCGGTGCAATGCAGATCCTTGTACTATAAAATATTATCATATATCATAACATATTATTGAGGTGTTGCAATTGACGATATATGAATTATGTGGTTCACTATCCCCGGTGCGGCTCCGAGGATAATAATTGGTACCCAATAGGTTGCCGAACGGAGCAAGGTCGCAGCCCAAAGTGAGCTGCGCGGCTTGCTTTTGAAACTGCGGAGCAGGCAGGTTCAGTGGCCCTGGCTTGGCGATCTTTCGACAAGTCTGGTCCACTGATTTTAGGTTTTTTCGATGACTGCAAAAATAAAATCGGACGAAATCTTGGGCCGCCTGCTAACGGCTGGCAAAATAGGATTTTGGGCTTGGGAAGTGGGAACCGACCATTTCTTTTTCTCTCCCGAGCGGAATAATCCATCTTGTGGGGAGGACCATGAAATCCCCCTCAGCTTTGCGGAATGGCAAAGCCGAATCCATCCGGAGGATCTTTCGAGGGTAATGACGGAGGTGCAAAATTTCATTCGGGAACCCAAACCGGATCATCAGGTGGAATTCCGGCTGCGGCGCCAGGGTGGCTCCTACCGGTGGGTTTTGTCCCAATCCAACCTGGAGTATGATGCCCAGGGCCGGCCATTTTGGATGTTTGGATCCTACATCGACATAACCAAGTGCAAAAATGCCGAGGATACCTTGCGGCGGCAAGGGGAAGTGATGAAGAGCATTTTTGAGACCACCCCCGGCTTTCTGGTATTGAAGGATCGCCAGGGTGCCTATCGGGAAGTCAATGCGGCCTTTTGCCGGTTTTTGGGCAAAAATCGCGCGGAGGTCATCGGCAAAACCGACGGGGATTTATTCCCGCCGGATGAAGCAAAAATCTACCTGGATGGCGATGCCGAAGTCATGAGCAGCGGTGTTCGGCAAAGCCTGGATCAGGCGGTGACGGGAGCAGCCGGAAAACAGTGGCTGCATGTGGTTAAATCGCCAGTGAAGGATGAGGCCGGAGAAATTGTGGGGGTTTTATGCTTGGTTACAGATATCACAGCCCGGAAGCGGAGCGAAGCCGTGATGGCGGCTCGCTTGCGCTTGCTGCAACTGTCCGGCCAGCTATCACTGAACGGCCTGTTGCGAGCCACTTTGGATGAAGCTGAAGCCTTGACCGGCAGCCGGGTCGGATTTTTCCACTTCGTGGAAGCCAATCAAATTGACCTATCGCTACAGGCCTGGTCCACCAATACCACGGAAAAGATGTGCAAGGCCGCGGGATCGGGGCAGCATTACCCGGCGGACCAGGCGGGGGTGTGGGTGGACTGCATCCGGGAGTGTCGCCCAGTGGTGCATAACGATTACGCCTCCCTGCCACACCGCAAGGGCTTGCCCGCCGGACACGCCGAGGTGATGCGGGAATTGGTGGTGCCGGTGATGCGCGGAGGGTGGATCCAGGCCATTCTCGGGGTGGGGAATAAGCAAACTGAATACGTTGCGGAAGATATTGAGGCGGCGATGTCGTTGGCTGACCTGGCATGGGATATTGCCGAGCGCAAGCGCGCCGAGGAAGCCTTGCGGGCCAGCGAGGAACGGTTTCGGGGTTATTTCGACCTGGGCTTGATCGGCATGGCCACCACCTCACCGGGGAAAAACTGGATCCACTGCAACGACCGGCTATGCGAGATCCTGGGCTATACCCGGGAGGAGTTGCGCGGGATGACTTGGGCTGAATTGACGCACCGGGACGATCTCGCGGCCGATGTTGCGCAATTTGAGCGCGTGCTGCGGGGGGAAATCGATGCCTACCAGATGGAAAAGCGGTTTATCCGCAAAGACGGGAGCGCGGTTCCCACGGAGCTTTCCCTGCGCTGCTTGCGCCGCGAAGATGGGGTCGTGAATCATTTCGTGGCGATGATTCAAGACTGCACGGAAAGGAAACGCATGGAAGGGCATCTCCTTGCGAGCGAACAGCGGTTCCGCGATCTCACTTTTACCATGGCGGATTGGGTGTGGGAGACTGACGCCCAAGGCCAGTTTGGTTATACTTCAGAGAGCGTGCGGCAACTTCTTGGCCGCCCGGTGGAAGAAGTCTTGGGCCGGACGATCTTTGATTTCATGGCGCCTGCTGAAACCGAACGAATCGGAATCACACTGCTGGAAATTTTTGGGGAAAAAGCCCCTTTCCGTGATATCGAACATACCGTCCTGCACCGGGATGGATCGGTGCGCCATTTATTGGCCAGCGGGGTGCCCATATTGGATCCGGCGGGCGGCTTCAGCGGATACCGGGGGATAGGCAAAGACATCACAGAGTGGTGGTTGGCGGAACAGCAGCTTAAAGAGAGCCACCACCGTCTGGAATTGGTGCTGAATAACATTCCCGATCCGGCCTGGCTGAAAGACGCTGAGGGAAGATTCCAGGCCGTGAACAAGGCTTGGCTGGAATTCTTCGGCCTGCAGGTGGAGGAGGTGCTGGGCAAGACGATCAGGGATCTTTTGCCTGAACCACTGTCCCGTCCCATGGTTGAATGCGACCAGGTGGTGGCGCAAAAGGGGCAATCCACGATCCGGCTTGAGCCGCTGAAAAACCACCGGGGACAAATCCGCTGGTTTGAGACCGTCAAGGCGCCCCTGCGCGACAGTTCCGGCGGAGTCCGCGGCATCGTGGGCCTCGCCCGGGATATCACAGAGCGCAAACAGGCGGAGGAGCAATTGCGCGAGAAACAACGGTTGGACATGGTGGCGCGCCTGGCGGGCGGGGTGGCTCATGAATTCAACAACGACCTCGCCGCGATGATCCTGCAATTAGGTTTCCTCAAAGAAAAGCCCGGCCTGGATGACGAGACGGCGGAGGCCTACCACGATTTGCACCGGTGCATGAACCGCGCCGCCACTTTGACGCGCCAGCTCGTGATGTATAGCCGCCAGTCAGTGATGCAACTCAAACCGTTGAACCTGGGAGATGCGGTAAGCGGCTTGTTGCGGATGGTGGGCCGGATCGCCGGTGAATCGATCCGGGTGGAATTCCAATATGCAGGCGGCCTGCCGCAAGTGGCGGCGGATGTGGGCCTGCTGGAGCAATGCTTGATGAATTTGTGCCTCAACTCCCGGGAGGCCATGCCCGCAGGAGGCCGCTTGACCCTGGCCGTACAGGCAGTCCAGTTTGACGAAGCTCAGTGCCAGGCCCACCAGGACCGGCGGCCAGGCCGCTTTGTCTGCCTCTCGGTGGCGGACACCGGGCGGGGCATGGAGGAGGCGACCTTGGCCCGTTTATTCACCCCGTTTTTTACCACCAAAGATGTGGGGGTGGGCACCGGCATGGGATTGCCCAGTGTGCAAGGCGTGGTGATGCAGCACCATGGGTGGCTGGAGGTGGAAAGCCAGCCCGGGGCGGGCAGCGTTTTCAGGATTTGCCTCCCGGTGCTGGAGCCTCAGAAGTGGGATGCGCGGAGCCGAAAGGCCGGCCAGCCCGGCCGGCAATTGCGGCGAACCATCCTGCTGGTGGAGGACTCGCCCAGCCTGCGGCGGGTGCTGGCCCGTTACCTCGACCTGCAAGGTTACGAGGTTCTGGAAGCGGAGGATGGCGAGGCCGCCCAGGAATGGTGGCGCCAGCGGGGTTCAGACATCAGCCTTTTGCTCACCGATATGATCATGCCTGGCGCCATGACCGGACTCCAGCTGGCCCAGTTCTTCCAGGCTGCCCGGCCGGAGCTGAAGGTGATCATTTCCAGCGGCTACCACCTGGAACTGGCCAAACTTGGCCTGGCCGCGGACACCAATATCATGCTGCTGCCCAAACCTTACGAGGCGGAGGACGTGGACCGTTTAGTCCGCCAATGCCTGGGTGACGAATGAGCGGTCACTTTAAGAAGTAAACTTCTTTCGTATCCGCCCAGATTTTGCCTTTGGCCGCGGCATCGGGCAACGGCGACTGGCAGGGGTCGGTCTCCTTCCACCAGCGCTGCGTTTCCGGGTCGGCGGCCATTTTCTTCATGTCCGCATCGAAATCCTGGCCGATGTATTCCAGGTAAGCGAAGAGGTAGGTCTTCCCGTCGATGTCGCGTTCGTGGATGGAAAAATTGCGGATGTTGCATTCCTTGATCTTGCGGTTGACGGAGGGCCAGGGATTGGCGTGCAACTGCCGGTAATATCCGGCTTTCTCAGGCTTCAATCCCGTCACCCAGGCGAAACGCTGGCAGCTGGCGGGGGCATTGGAGGTGGAGCTGGTGGTGGCGCACCCGGAGAGCAGGGTGAGCAGCAGGGATAACAGAATCAGGTTTTTCATGATTTGGTTTGGTTGTGGACTTTAGGAGAGCCGATAAAAAGCTTGTGCATTGCCGAAGAAAATTTGGTGCCGGTCAGTTTCGCCGAGGTCAGCGGTCAGCGTCTGGACCGTTTCCAGCCAGCGGGGGTAGCTGGTGGCCAGGGTGCACACCGGCCAGTCCCCGCCGTACAGCAAGCGGTCCGGGCCGAAACATTCCAAGGCATGCCGGACAAAGGGCCTGAGGTCGGCCAGCTGCCATTGCGCCAGATCGGCTTCGGTCGTGAGTCCGGATAACTTGCAGCACACGTTGGGCAGTGCCGCCAGGTTTTTCAGGTCTTTGGCCCACGCCTCAAACTGCCGCTCCCGGATATTCGGCTTGCCAAGGTGGTCCAGCACAAAAGCCACTTCGGGGCAGCGGCCGGCCATTTCAGCTGCCACCGCCAGCTGGCGGTGGCGTATGCAGAGATCAAAACTAAAGCCAAACTGAGACAACAACCTGACTCCGCCCAGGAAATCGGGACGCAGGCAAAAACCGGGATCGGACTGGTCCTGCAGTGAGTAACGCACCCCTTTGACCAGCGGATTGGCGGCGAGCTGGCGCAGTTCTGGCAGCGCGGCTTCCCCCTTTTCCAGGTTCACGTGCGCAACCAGGCCTCCCAAACGGCTTTCCTGGCGCGCGAGTTCGCTGACCCAGGCAACCTCCTCGAGATTTTGGGCGGGATCGCATCCGCACTCGATAAAGACGGCCTTGGCCATCGGCGCGGAGCCGATGGCGGCGGAAAAGTCGGCCGGGAGAAAAGAACGTTGCAAGGCGGGAACACTGGCCAGCCAGGGATAGCACAGGCGCGGCGGGTGCCACCAATGCACGTGGGCATCGATGATGGCGGCGGGTTTCATGCGCCCGCCTCCTTGAGGTCGCAGCTGGATCCGGCCTCCTGGGGAGTCACGTAAAAACCATCGCGCACTTGGGCGGGTTCTACAAAATGTTCGCGCAAGTGGGGAATGTGCTCCAGGAAAACCTGCTCCTGGTTCAACGCGATGTGGTTGAAAAGCACCAAGTGCTGATGCAATTGCCCCATGTCCCCCACATGCGGAACCACGGGCACCCCGAATTTGCGGCTGAGCAGGCTGACCACGAGGAACTCGCTGACCCCCGCCACGCGCACGGCATCCACCTGGATGAATCCCGCGCAGCCGCTTTGGAGGTAGTTTTTGAAAACAATCCGGTTGGGCACATGCTCACCCAAGGCCAGCCGCACCGGCTTGATGGCCTCTGCCAGCACGCGGTGGCCATGCACATCATCGGGATGGGTCGGCTCCTCGATCCAATAAGGATTGATCGACCCCAGGCGCTGGCAGACCTCGAGGGCTTGGGGCAGGGTCCATTGCTGGTTGGCATCCAGCATGATGCGCGCAGCGGATCCGGCGGTTTCGCGGACGAGCTGGGCACGCCGGATATCCCGCCCGGGATCGGCCGAGCCCACCTTCAATTTCAAGGCGGAAAACCCGGCGGCGATCGCCCGGCGGCAATTCTCACGCACTTGCTCGTCCGGATAATTGAACCAGCCGACGGAGGTGTCATAGCCCGGGTAACCGGCTTGGATGACCGGTTCGCGATCGCGGCGGGTGGGGTGATGCCGGCGCAGGATGGCCAGTGCCTGGTCCGGTGTCAGTTCGTCCTCCAGGTAGGAAAAATCGAGGGTGGCGATGACTTGTTCCGGGGCCAGGTCAAGGAGGTGCCGCCAAAGCGGCAGCTCGCGTTTGCGGGCCCATAAGTCCCAGCAGGCGTTGGTGACGGAAGCCAGCGCGAGCTGCACCACTCCCTTGTGCGGCCCGAGCCAGCGGAATTGCTGCTCATCGGCCATCCGCCGCTGCCAGGAGCCGAAACCAGCCATCAATTCCTCGAGGCCGCGGCCGATCAGGCGCCGGGCGTAAAATTCCGCCGCCTGGCAGACAAGCTGGTTGCCTTCCCCGAGAGTGAAAGCCAGGCCGGTGCCATGATGGCCCGCATCGTCCTCGAGGCGGGTGACGGCATAGGAATAAACCGGATCCCGGTGGATGGCATCGCTGCCGGCGCCCGGTTTCAACTGGAAGCGGGCGTCGCGCACGGAAATATTTTTGATGATGGACATAGGCTGGGGGATCAACTTTGCGGATCGGCCAGTGGCACCGGGGCATGGACGTTGTAGCCGCACTCGCTGCCGCCGCTGACCGGCATGATGCAGCCGGTGACGAACCGGGCCTCCTCGCTGCATAAAAAGGCGGCGACGGTGGCGACTTCCACCGGTTCGGGGCAGTAGCCAAGGGCATGGATGCGCTTGAGGTATTCCTCAATGCCGGCGGCCTCGGGCTGGGCCTTGATCCACTGGCGAAGGGTGTCGGTCCAGACCCCGGCCGGGCAAAGGGCGTTGATGCGGATGCCGTCGCGCCCCCAATCCACCGCCGCGCATTTGGTCAGGGCGATGATCGCCCCCTTGGTGGCGCCATAGATGGCGTGGCGCTCCTGGCCGGTGACTCCCGCCATGCTGGAAATGTTCAGCACGCAGCCGCGCGATGCCTTCAGGTGCGGATACGCGAGCTTGCAGCCCAGGAACACGCTCCGCAGGTTGACCGCCACCAATTCATCAAACTGGTCCAGGGTGGTGTTTTGCACCGTTTCGGCCGGCAGGGCGATGCCGGCGTTGTTGACCAGGATGTCGAGTTTGCCCCAGCGTTCCACGGCGCGCTCAATGGCGATGGCGAAAGAGTCGGCTTCCGAGACATCCAGCCCTTGAAAGACTGTGGAGCCGGATAATTCCTGGCAGAGCGCTGCTCCGTGCGGCTGGTCGCGGTCGCCGACCATGACCAAAGCGCCTTCCTGGACAAAGCGGCGCACGATGGCGGCCCCGATGCCGGCTGCGCCCCCGGTGATCAAGGCTGCTTTATCCTGCAGGCGGAGCGGCATAAATGCTCAGCGGAAAATCACATACAGGGTCACGAAAATGGCCAGGATGGCAATGGTGGCCACCCGGTAATTCCCCAAGCCACGCCCGTGGGGATCGCCGCGCAGCGGCTCCCGCCAATCGGTCCAGATCAAGGGCAGCGCCTCCGGCTTCAAAGGCTCGGGCGCCAAATGCGACCAGATGATCAGGATCATCATGCAAACCACCATCAGCAAAAAGGCGATCAGCATGAAATTGCCCCGGTAAACATTCATCCAATCCAGGACGAACAGGACCGCCCCGAGCAGCGAACCCGACACCAAGGTGATAAAGGCGGCTTTGCCCGTGGCCTTTTTCCAAAAGACGCCCAACAGGAAGACGGCGGTGATGGGGGGGGCGACGTAGGAGATGAGCTTGTTGATGGCCTCAAAGATCGTGGAGTAATGGCCAAAGATGGGGGAGCTGACAATGGCCAGGATGGTGCCGGCCACGGTGGTCCATTTCCCGATGACGACCAATTGGTGGTCCGGGGTGGCGGGGATCCAGCGCTTCCAGAGGTCGTAGGCAACGAGGGTGGCGGTGGAGTTCAGGGCGGCCGAGCAGGTCTGCATGGCGGCGGCCAGCATGGCGGCGGCGACCAAGCCTTTCAAACCGATCGGCAGGAGATGGATGAGCATGAAGGTGTAGGTGTCCGCCGCGGTGGCCGGAGCGGCCCCTCCGAACGCATTTTGCTGCACCAAGGCCACGCAAATCACCCCGGGCAGCACAAAAATAAAGACCGGGAGGATCTTGATGAACGCGCAAAACAGCGGGCCCAGGCGGGCGTGCTTCTCATCCTTGGCGGCCAGCACCCGCTGCACGATCGTCTGGTCGCAGCACCAATACCAGATGCCCAGCACCGGGTAGCCGAGCAGGATGGAATACCAGGCCATGCCGGAAGGATCGGAGGCGTCGCGGGCCAGGTGCAGGAAGTTGGCGGTGCCCCAGGTGACCTTGCTGGCGGCGACGGAGGCCAGGGGATGGGGGTTGGCGGCCAGGGTGGCCGCCAGGACGTTCCAGCCGCCCACCTTGAGGTAGCCCACGACCGTGATGACCACGGCGCCCACCAGCAGCAGGACGGTCTGGAGGCTTTCGGTCCACACCACCGCGAGCAGGCCGCCCAGCATCGTGTAAACCCCCGTGAGCAAGCCCAGGGCAATGATGAAGAAATACAGCGCATTGATGCCCAATATGGTGGCTTCCGGCGGCAGCCCGATGATGCCGCGCAATACATAGGCGGCGGTATATAGGGCCACGCCCATATGGATCACGATGGCGGAGAACAAGGACACCACGGCCAGCACATCCCGGCAGGGGCGGTTGAAGCGCCGCTCCAGGAAATCCGGCAGGGTGGGCACCCGGGAGCGCAGGTAAAGGGGGGCAAAAAACAACGAGAGCAGGATGAGTGTGAAACCGGCCATCCACTCGAAATTGCCGAAGACCAGCCCAAACTTGTAGGCGGTTTCCGCGAGGCTCACGAGATGGACGGTGGAGATATTGGCCGCGAACATGGCCAGCCCGATGATGGGCCAGGTGAGCGTGTTGCCGGCCAGGAAATAATGGGCGCCTTCACCGCCCTGGCGGCGGCGGAAGCCCGCCGCCACCCCCAGGCCCACCACCGCGAGCAGGTACGAACCGATAATTACCCAATCCACTGAATTCATTCTGCAACTCCTTTGGTCTGTCTATTTTTCAAAAAGTTCAAGGTCCGCGATCGTCGGGCCGCCCGCCGACTCGAGGATGTTCAAGCGGAACTCCCGCGCCGTTACCGGCGCGAATTTTTGCTGGAACCAACGGCCCATGGCCGCGCCGGTGAACAAAGTTTTCCATTCGTTCCCAACGCGGGCTTGGAATTCAAATTTCTGGATCCGCCCGGAGACGGCTTCCTCCATGCGCACCCGCTGAACGGTGAGCGCGCGGCCGTAATCAGCGGTGATCCAGGCTGCCCGGGTGCTGGCATCCGTAGCCCAGCGGGTTTGGGGATCGTTGTCAAAGGCCATGGCCGGCCCGTAGGTGGACGCCTGGTTCCGATAGATATTGGAGGCGGAAGCCTTGACCGATTGCGCTTGGGCGATGGCGGGGATATCCATGGCCGATCCCTCCAATTTCAGCCGGACGATGGTATCGATGGCGTCCCGAGCCGCGGCCGGGACCGTGAGGGTTAATTTCCCGTCTGCCTGGCGAACCCCGGCCGAACCGCCTCCCCATATTTCCGCCCCGACGATTTTGCGGCCAATATCCGGCAGTTCCACCGTTTCGGAATCTCCGCGCAAGAGGTGGACGAAAATCGTGTTTTTAATCCGGGTGCTGGCCAGGGCTTTGGATGGTTTCCAGGGGCCGCCCCGGGTGCCGTAAATTGTTTCGCCGTATTTGGCCAGCCAGGCGCCCATTTCCCGCAGGCGGACGATTTGGCGCTCTTCGATCACCCCCTCCGGCGTGGGCCCCACATTGAACAGCAGGTTGCCATCCCCCCCGGCGCACAAGACCACGGTTTGGAGGCATTCCTTGAGTGATTTCATTTCGTCATTGGGCTTCCAAGCCCATTGGCGGCAGATGGTCATGCAGGTTTCCCAGGGGCGCTCGTCCTGGTATTTTCCCACCCGCTGTTCCGGTGTGTCATAGTCTCCCGGAGCCCCGCTGCGGTTGTTCACAATGAGGTTTGGCTGCAGGTCACGGGCGAAATCGATCACCCCCTGGCCCCGTTTTTTATCGAATTCCTGGGGGACGTCGAACCACATGACCTGCAGCGGGCCGTAACCGGTGATCAACTCCTTGACCTGGGCTCTCAGGTATTGCTCGTAACGGTCCAGGTTAAAGGTCTCGCGCCGCATGCGGCCGCCGGGGCTGGTGCGCGGAAAATCCGGGTGATGCCAGTCACACACGGAGTGATAGGTGCTGAAGGCCAGGCCCTCGTTGCGGGCGGCGCTCGATAATTCTTTGATGACATCCCGGCCGAAAGGCGAGCGCATGATGTTGAAATCGGTCTGCTGCGTGTCCCACATGCAGAATCCATCGTGGTGTTTGGAGGTGAACACCACGTATTTCATGCCGGCCTCCCGGGCCACTTTCATCCACTGCCCGGCGTTGAAGTTGGTGGGGTTGAATTGCCGGTACAGATTGTCGTATTCCGGCAAAGGCACCTGGGCTCCCCGGGACCAGCCAATTTCAGTGCCCTTGAGGGACACCGGACCCCAATGAATGAACATGCCAAAGCGTTGGGCTCGCCATTCCTCGAGGCTTTTGGCCACCGCTGGCGGAGTGGGAGCGGTGGTGGCGCCGGACGATTCAGCGGCGGTTAATAACCAGGTTGTGCCTTGAGCCAGCCAAACCAGCCAAGCCAGGCAGACCGCCAGGCGGAGAACCGGGAGGCTGCCACCGGTGGCGGGAACCAAGGTCGGTCTTCGTGCTTTCATTGAATCCATGTAAACCGAAGGCGGGGGGTGGCAGCAAACCTTTTCAGTCAGGAAAAATTGCACAAATCCCAGTTCAGGCTCCTTGGAGGCGGACGGCATGGTCACCCTGCATTTTGACCTTCCAGCAGCGCCAGGATTTTGCGGTGCGCGCCCGAGAAGGCGAGCCTTGCCAGTTGGGGAAATCCCAACCATTGCGAGGTTGCGGCTGGGGCCTGGATGGGAGGCTCGCCATGAATCCGGAAAACCTGAATCGTAATCTGGTGGCAGGTGATCCGGTGGCGGACCAGGCCCAGTTTTTCGACCCGGTCCGGGAGGAAGCCAAAATGCGCTCGGATCAGTTCGGCTGGATTCACGGCGGCGGTCTTGATTTCCACCGTGGGGAATTCCCACAATCCGGCATTGAATTCCCCGGTGCTTTTCTGGCGGACGAGAAACCGGTTTTGAGACTCCACCAAAAAACAGGCCAGGCGCATCCGTTTGGCTGGCTGGCGTTGGGTCCGGCAGGGGATTTGAGACGCCAGCCCTTGGCGGCGGGCCTGGCAGCAGGCCCGCAAGGGGCATTCCGCGCAGTTGGGATTGGCAGGGGCGCAGACTTTGGCCCCCAATTCCATCAACGACTGGTTCAAGGCGCCGCACGCATAGCCGGTGGCCGATGAAGCTGAGCTGGCCTGGCGGACCAATAATTCCGCCATGGCCCATAAACTTTCCCTGACCGGAGCTGGTTTGGGATCCTCCCGGATGCCCTGGAGGCGGGTCAAAACGCGCACCACATTGCCGTCCAGGACCGGGGTTGGCTGGTTGAAGGCGATGCTGCAGATGGCGCCCGCGCTGTAGCGGCCTATGCCCGGCAAATCCAGCAGCAAACCATGATCTGCGGGCAATTCACCCTGGTGCTTTTCCGCGATGATTTGGGCGGCCCGGTGGAGGTTCCGAGCCCGGGAGTAATAGCCCAAGCCGGCCCAGAGCTGCAGCACTTTTTCCAAGGGAGCCCCGGCCAGGCTGGCCAGGGTGGGCAAGTCGCGCATCCAGCGTTCATAATAGGCGATAGCGGTTTGGACCTGGGTTTGCTGGAGCATCATTTCGGATATCCAAATGGCATACGGATCCCGGGTTTTTCGCCAGGGCAGATCCCGCGCGTGCAAGGCGTACCAGGCGAGCAGCCGGGTGGTGATCAGGCTGGCGCGGCGCTTGCTGAAGGGCGACTGGCGTGGTTCCACCGGGCGGAAATTACCGGAGAGAATTGGACTTTGTCGATGAATCTTCTAGGATGGCGCGGATGGCAGCAAAAGCGCTTGTTTCCCATACGTGCAAATTGGAACCGGCCCAGGCCGTGGCTTTGCGTAAATACCTTGAGGAACATCAATTCGAGTTCCGCGAGGTTCCTTATGCCGAATTCGCCGCCAGTTCCGGGCCGGTTAACGCCGTTTTTTACACCAGCGGCAAGCTCGTGGTGCAAGGCAAGGGCACCCGGGAATTCATCGAATTCGTCTTGGAGCCGCAGATCCTCATGGAAGCGCGGCTGGGATATGAAACAGTTTTGAATCCGGAAATCCTGCTGCCCAGGATTGGCGTGGATGAAAGCGGCAAAGGCGATTTTTTCGGGCCGCTTTGCATCGCGGGGGTTTACGTCAACGAAACGATCGTGAAAGGCTGGGGGGAAACCGACATCCGCGACTCCAAAACGATCGGCAGCGATAAAAAAATCGCCGAACTGGCCAGGCAAATACGGGAGACTCCCGGTTGCGTGGTATCCGTGGTGTCCATTGGCAACGAGGCCTATAATCGGCTCTATAGCAAAATGTTGAGCGTGAATAAGCTCCTCGCCTGGGGGCACGCCCGGGTGATCGAGAATCTGATGGGCCAGCAGCACCGCATGGCCCCTCCGCCGGTGCGGGCTATCAGCGACCAGTTCGCCTCAGATAAAGCGGTTATCACCAAGGCGTTGATGGGCATGGGACGGCAGATTGAAATGGTGCAACGCCACAAGGCCGAATCCGATGCCGCGGTGGCAGCGGCTTCGATCCTGGCGCGGGACGAATTTGTCAGCCGCCTGAAAAAATTGGAAGCCCAGCATGCCATGAAATTGCCCAAGGGGGCTTCCGCCGCGGTGGATGCGGCGGCCAGGGAGTTTGTGGAGAAGCTGGGCGCGGATCGCCTCGGAGCAGTGGCGAAAATGCATTTCCGCACCTCCTTCCGCGCCCAGGGACTGCCGGAACCCGAGCGGAAACCGTTCCCGCACCGGCGCAGTTCGCCGGCTGCCAAGCCAAAGGACAACGATTGATCTGGAGGATGCTTTCGTTCGCTAATGGCCGGATACTTGACTTGCGCAGATCATTATTTAGCCTGAATCAAGAATGCACGAAGTAGGAATCATGCAAAGCGCCCTGCAATCGGCGGAGAAATCTGCCCGCTCCTCGGGGGCCTCCCAGATACACCTCATTCGTCTGCGGGTGGGGGCCATGACCGGGGTGGTTCCGGATGCGCTGCAGTTCGCCTTTGAAGTGGTCCGGTCGGGCACCTTGGCCGCCAATGCCCGGCTGGAAATTGAAACCATTCCCGCCACGTGCTGGTGTGCCGGTTGCCAGCGGGAATTTGTAACCCAAGACTATATGTTCGAATGTCCGGACTGCCATCAACTGAGCGGCGCCTTGCGGCGCGGCCGCGAGCTGGAGCTGGCGTCCCTCGAGGTATCTTGATATGTGTCGTGAATGCGGATGTGGCTATGTGCCCGGTGATGTGATCGATGACGTTGTCGAACAGGTCCGGGCTCAATCGATTTCCGGTCAAGGCGGTGGCGGTTTGAAGGCCGTCCACGATCATGGCCACGAACACGTTCCTGACCCCGGCCCGCCACCAGTGAAAAAGCAGGAGCCCCAAACCATTGAAATTGACGAGGCCATCCTGGGGCAAAATGACCGGCTGGCGGAGCGGAATCGCGGTTATTTCAAGGCCAAAGGATGGCTGGTTCTCAATGTGCTATCTTCACCCGGTTCCGGAAAAACCACCCTGCTGCAAAAGACCGTGGCCCGCTTGCACCCCCGTCTGCGGTGCGGGGTGATTGTGGGGGATCTGGCAACGGATAATGACGCCAAACGCCTGAGCGAAAGCGGCGCCCCGGTGGTGCAGATCACCACTGGAACCGTATGCCACTTGGAGGCGGTGATGGTGGCCAAGGCTTTGGAGCGGCTCAATACCGAGGGCTTGGATGTCTTGATCATCGAAAATGTGGGCAACCTGGTCTGCCCCGCCGTGTTCGATCTGGGGGAAGATTTGCGGGTGGTTCTGCTTTCCACGACCGAAGGGGAGGATAAACCATTGAAATATCCGCCCATGTTCCATTCCGCCCAAGCGGCGGTGATCAACAAGATCGACCTGGCCAGCGCCGTGGATTTCGACCGGGAGCTGGCGCTGTCGAATTTGAAACGGATGAGTCCGGGGGCGCAGATTTTCGAGTTGTCCGCCCGCACCGGGCAAGGACTGGATGAGTGGTGCGAATATCTTGTCAGCCAACACGCCCGGCGGCGTGGATTGACAGATTAACACTCTCGCCCACAGGCTGGAGGAATAATCGGGATCACCCTTTGGAATAATGGAGAATATGCTTTTATGAAAACCATGTCGCGCCGCAGATTTGTCCGCAACCTGGCTCGGTTTTCCGCCGCCGGATTGGCCTTGACCGGGCCGCTGGCCAGGGCGGCTAATCCGGCCGCGAGCCGTGCCCAGCCCTGGATCCGCCTGGGCGGCCCCGTGTTCGCGAAGACTGAAGATCCCGAAGAACTCGCTCTGGCCCACCGGCAATTGGGTTATCGGGCGGCCTATTGCCCGGCGGTGAACCTGAACGATGCCGATAAAATCAAAGCCATCACGGCCGCCTTCGCGCGCCACGATGTGGTGATCGCCGAAGTGGGGCGCTGGGTGAATATGATGGATGCCAGCTTGGAAAAACGCCACGCCAACCTGCAAACGGTTACGGAGGGGCTGGCCTTGGCGGAAGCGGTGGGGGCCTTGTGCTGCGTGGATATCGCCGGATCCAAGAACCCCAAAATTTGGTACGGACCGCACCCGGATAATTTCTCCCCGGAGTTTTTCGACCTGGCGGTGGAAAACGCCCGCACCATCATTGACGCGGTGAAACCCAAGCGGGCCCGTTTCTGCTACGAAGTGATGGGGTGGGCCATCCCGGACAGCGTCAATTCCTATGCGCGGTTGATCAAGGCGGTGAATCGGAAGGCGTTCGCGGTTCACCTCGATCCGTGCAACATGATCAACTCCCCGGAGCGGTTTTACCGGAACACCGACTTGCTGAATGACTGCTTTGACAAGCTGGGCAAATGGATCGTGAGCTGCCATGCCAAGGATTTGACTTGGGACGTGGAAATGAACGTCCATTTCCGGGAGGTGCGCCCAGGCGCCGGCTCCCTGGATTACGGAACCTTCCTGCGCCAGTTGGCAAAACTGCCGCACCAGCCTCCGCTGATGATGGAGCACCTGGCCTCAGCCGGGGAATACGACCAGGGACGCCAGCATATATTTGAGGTGGGCGCCCAAAACGGCATCGCCTTTAGCCCGCCGCAATAATGGGCGCCCGGCTGGGCACGGCCAGGGCGGGCGCCCCACGCCCAGGGCGGGCGCCCTTTAGTTGTCTCGGGTGCTTTGTTCAACCGGCCATAAAATCCGCCGCCAGGGAATGGCTGGGATCGGCACGGAGGATCTCGCTGAGCAATTGTTGGGACTCTTGCGGGAGGGATAATCCGGCCAGTGCCTGCGCTTCCAGGAATTTGGCCGTGATGGCCTGCCGCTGTTGGAGATCGTCCTCAAACAACAGCATGGTGGGCAGCGAGGTGGCAAAATACTCAATCGTGGCGGTGGATCCCGCCAATTGCCTGGCATGGGCCAGCAAGTCCTCGAATAACTGCCGGGCCTTCGTTTTATCTCCGAGGCATTCCAGGGAGCGCGCGGAGTAATAGGTCAGCTCCGAAAAAGCGCGGACCCGCATTTCCTGGAAATCGCCCGTGAAATTGGCCGCCGCCTGCCAGTGCCCGCGGGCAGCTTCAGGATCGCCAAGTCCGGCCAAAGCGCGCCCGAGCCAGTAGTGGATGTCCCCCTGGTTGGCGAGCAGATGTTTGGCTTCGCCCAGGTTGGGCGGGGGATTCATGGCGGCTGCAAAATGGCGGCGGGCCCCGGTGGCATCCCCCGCCGCCAGGGCGCGTTTGCCGAGGGCGGCACAACTGCGTGCGTATTGGCCCAAAGCCTGGCCTTCGCCGCCTTCCCAAGGCTGGAAATGGCGCTGGGTCAGCAGATCCAAGGCCTTTTGGGGGCTGCCCGTTTGGTTGTATAAGGCGCAGAGTTCCACCGCCAGATCATCCCGCAGGCGCACCAAGCCGGGATGCTTTTCCAATTCGCGCAGGCGGATCTCCGGGGCTTCACCCAGGCGTTTCCAAAGCTGATCCCGTTCGAAAAACAACCGGGCATCATCGGGGTTGGCCCGGCAAGCGCGTTGGTAGGCGGCGCGCGCCTTTTGGGGTTGCTGCAGGATGTTGTAGTAACCAATGCCCAGGTTGCGCCAGGCCGTGGCGAAACGGGGGGCTCGTTTCGCGCTGTGTTCCCAGAAACGGATGGCCTCCTGGTGCCGGCGGCGGTCATAGAGCAGGTTCCCGAGATAATAAGGAGCCATCGGATCCAAGGGATTGGCATCGATAGCCGCCTGCAGGATTGCGATTTCCTCGAGCCGGGCCGGAAAACAATAATCCGGGGGCAGTTTGCAGGCCCGGGCATAATGCCCCAGAGCCCCGTTTTTATCGCCCACTTGGCCCGCCAGCCACCCGAGGGTATATTCCAGCAATGGCTTGACCCCCAAATTTTGATCGGCCAGTGCGGCGGCCGCCGGTTTGACCTGGCGAAGCAACCCGATGGCGTCCCTGGTGCGGCCGGCCCGGGCCAGGTCATGCGCAAGGTCCAGGCACATTTGAGCGTCGCGCAGCAAGGGCCGGCCGGCCAGCCACCGCGCCCAGGCATCGAGCGGATCCAGGGCGAGATTGGCCCTTAATAATTCATCGGCTGCATCCGATTGCTTGAGCTGGCGCAAAACCATGACCTTGAGGTCGCGCGCGCGCAGGTTGTCCGAGTCATGGCGCAGGGATTGGTCCAGATGTTCCAAGGCTGGGCGCCAATGATTGCGCCGGCAATCCAACTCCGCCAGCGCGTGGCAGGCGGGTGCGGCCCAGGCCCGGCTCCAGGCCGCCTTGTAAAAGGCAGCATAGGCTTCCTCGAATAATGGGGAGGCTGTGCCCGCCACCAGGGTGCCGGGAAGGGCATCGAGGCGGAACCGCAAGCATTGCCCGAGGTTATAATGGGCCTCGCCATCGCCAGGATTGGGGTTGCGGAGGGTCAGCCGCTCCACCGCCGTGCGGAAGTGGGTTTCAGCGCGGGCGAACTCGCCGCGCCGCAGATGCCAGAGACCCAGCGCGTTATTGCACCGGGCGTCCGCGGGATCCCGGCGCAATGCCTCCCGCCAATAATCGGTGGGACAGCGTGTGGCATGGCGGTATTGCTCCAAATGCAGCCCGGTGATGAAGAGTTCGTCCGCGGAAGCGATTCCGGATGGCGGCAGGGGAACCGTGGCTGGCGGCGGCGGTTCCGAGCGGAGCGGAGGTTTTGGACGGCAGCTGATTATTTCCCGGCCATCTTCAGCCAGCACGCGCAGGGTCACCTCCTTGAGAGCCCATTTTTTGGCGGTTTGCTTATGCTCGCCTTGGAATGGCTGGCCTGGCTGGAGATCGGCCTGCCACTGGATGTTCACGCCCCGGTTGTTTTCCAGGCAGACGGTGGCCCGGGGGAAGGCGGAGGTGACGCTGACTCCCACCCGGATGCACCGGGCATCGACCTCCAGGTTGACGGCGGCGTCGAGATTGGCGTGGCGGGCCGGGCCAATCCGCTGAATGGGGTACCAATATTGGCTCCAGGCTTTGGTTTCACCCGGTTGCAGGAAGGAAAAATCAGGCTGGTTATCCGTGTAAACGCCCGCCATCAGCTCGATGTACGGGCCATCCGTGTCGGTCAGGTTCCGGTCCCAGGCATAACCGAATTCGTGATTGCCCCAGGTCCATTGTTTTTTGCCGGGGGCGATATGGTGATTGGCCACATGCACCAGGCCGGCCTGCCGGGCATGGTCATAGCCGCCGAAAAAATCCTCCTGGGATCCCATCGCCATATAAGAGGTGGGCACCGGAATGTTGGCGTACCAGGCGAGATCGTTGGGAGCGTATTTTTCGGGCGCTGATCCACCGCTGTGGCGGGGGATGAATTGCCCTGGGCACTCAGCTTCTGGCACGCCGTTCCTGGCCCGCTCGCGGTAGTCCACCCCGTAATAATGCCCCTCGCATAAAGGGAATTTGCTGGTGGCCCGCTTGGCATGGTCCGCCACGTAATAAACATCGGGCGGGAAAAAGGATTGGTAGGATTCGTGGACCCGTGCCGCTACATTGGCCCACCAGAGGAAGGTCTGGACGAATGGCGTCCGGTTGTAGGCGCGGACTTTCAGTTCGATATAGGCCCGGCCAGGGTGGAGGCAGACCCCGTGCATGCCCTTCATGCGGGCCATGGGGTCGTGATCGCTGAGCCAGACGGTGCGGCTGCCATCCCCGTGTTCCTCGATCTCGTAATCCACCGGCATGAACGTGGCCGGGCGATGGTGCTGGGGCCAATTGAACTCGATGCCGCCGGAAATCCAGGGGCCGGCCAAGCCGACCAAGGCCGGTTTGATCACTGTTTGGCGGTAGATGAAATCATAGCCATTGGTCTTATCCTGAGCCACATGGATCCGGCCGCCGATCTCCGGCAGCACCATGACCTTCAGATAATCGTTTTCCAGCCAGACCGCCTGCCAGCGCTGCGCGGTTTTGGTTTCCGCTATGCGATCCGTGAAGGGCAGGGGATAGACTTTGCCGCTGCTGCCCTGGTAAACCCGCTTTTCCAGGAACATCGGGTTCTTATCCGGCGGGGCCGGCCGGTAAGTGGGTATTTCGACCTCTTCGGCCCAGGCCCGAACCGGATTTTGCGGCGGGGCAGGGGAGGGGGATGGATTCGATCCCTTCCCCGGCGGCTTCTGGATTGCGCGTGATTTGCTCGTGGCCATAATAAGTCGTGGATAGATACACTTGAATGCAGCATCCGTCGATGGATTTTGGATGGCTTCCCTGGCTGATTCCAAGCACGTTCGTGGTGATGCTAATCGGGATTTATTTTTGCACAGGCCAAAGGGAACGGAATTGCGGACCAGAAGGCGGATAGTTTCGCTGCCAGAATTTGATTGTCCGGCACGATTTGCGCCGTCCACCAGCCCGGGAATAACCGCCGGTAACTGGCCTGGCTGAAGCGGTCATCGATGAGCAGCACCACCCCCCGGTCGGTTTCCGAACGGATGACCCGGCCAACGGCCTGCAACACCCGGTTCATGCCCGGGAATTGGTAAGCGTAATCGAAGCCCGCCTGGCGGCTTTGCTGGTAGAAATCGCGGATTAAATCGCGCTCCAGGCAGACTTGCGGCAGCCCTACGCCAACCACCACCACCCCGGCCAGGCGGTCGCCAACCAGGTCGATTCCCTCGCCGAAAATCCCCCCCAGCACGGCGAAAGCCACCAGGGATTGGGCTGGATTCTGCTGAAAGCGCGCCAGGAAAGCCTCGCGATCCGGATCGGCCATTTCGGGGATTTGGCAGATCGTGTCCATGTGGGGGAAAAGCGCCTTGAAACACCCCAACACCTGGCCCAGATATTGGTGGGATGGGAAATAAGCCAGGTAATTGCCGGAGCGGCCCTGCACCACTGCGCCGATCGCCCCGGCCACCAATCCATAAGAAGCTGACCGTGAACGATAGCGGGTGGCGATGCGGTCCTGGACCAGCACGGCGAGGTTTTCCGAGGCGAAAGGCGAAGGCAGTTGCACGGTTTTATCGGCGGGGCCGCCGCCCAAAACCGATTGGAAATAGTCCAGCGGGGATAGGGTTGCAGAAAAAAAGGCGGTGGACTGGCCCCGCTGGAGCGCTTCCTGCATGCGGAGCGACGGATCCAGGCAAAAGAGCCGCAGCCGGACTCCGGAGTCCAAGCGGTCCAGCATCACCACATAATGATCATCCAGCCCCTCAGCGAGGCGGAGGAAGGCGCCAATCTCGAAAAACACTTCGATCAGATCCTGGCGGAACGGCGCCGCCAGGTTCAAAATCAGCCAGGCTTCGGCGGCTTTCAGAAAAGTTTCCAGGGCGGCGGGCAGGTTTTCGGGCAAAGCCTTGCCGATCAATACCGGATTGCCATCGGCGGATTGGCGGATGGCCCAGCCGGCCGGTTCCTCCTGGCCGCCGGATGCATCGTGAAGGCAGTCCAGGTTCAAAGCCAATTCCGGGCTGGCAGTGGATTCCCTGGCGGAGGTAGAGGTGGCGGGCAAATGCTCCCGGACCAGCCGGCTCAACTGGCGGGTGATTTTGCCCAAGGCTTTGGACGCGGCCGGCGCCGCCTTGGCCGTGGCTTTTATCAGCCCCGATAAACGGTCCCGGGATATTTCGGCTGAAAACATTTCCCGGGCCCGGTCCACGAGGTTGTGCGCTTCATCCACCAGCAGCAGGTATGGGCCGGGTGGGTCGGCGAAAAACCGCTTCAAATAGGCGCGTGGATCAAAAACGTGGTTGTAATCCCCAATGATCACCTCCACCCACAGGGCGAGATCCAGGGCAAATTCAAAGGGACAAACCTGGTGGCGCCGGGCGATTTCCTCGATGGCGCTCCGGGTCAGATTTTCGTGGGCCAGGCCCTCCTGCCGGGCGGCTTTCAAACGGTCGTAATAACCCCGGGCGCAAGGGCACGTTCTGGTATCACAGGGTTGTCCGGGGGTGAAGCAGATTTTCTCCCGGGCGGTCAGGGTGACTGATCGCAGGCGCAAGCCATTTGCGCGCAGGCTGGCCAGGGCTTTTTCGGCCACTCCCCGCCCCACGGTTTTGGCCGTGAGGTAAAAGATTTTTTCGCCCCGGTTTTCCCCCAGGGCTTTGATGGCCGGGAACAAAACCGCCATGGTTTTGCCCAGGCCGGTTGGCGCTTCGACGAAAAGCCGGCCCTGGCGCAGGATGTTGCGGTAAACTTGCACGGCCAGTTCCCGCTGGCCAGGGCGATATTGGCGGAAGGGGAATTTCAGGTTTTGAATCGACTCGTCCCGCTCCTTCATCCACCCGGCCTCCTGGCGCAACCAGGCCATATACTCGCCGGTTACCATATCCAGGAAGGTGTCCAAATCGGATCGCGGGCAGGATTCCTGGAAAAGCGCTTGTTCACGGGTGTCCAGGTTCAGGCAGGCCAGTTGCACCTGGATGTGGGGCAGCCCATTTTGCCGGGCATAAATCGCGGCATAGATTTTGGCCTGCCCCCAATGCAGCGCCTCCGGCTGCCCGGGCCAGGAACTGGTGACGGTCTTGATCTCCTCCAGAATCCAATCCGTCCCGTTGTTCCAGAGGCCATCGATCCGCCCGCGGATTTGGAGGCTCAGTCCGGTTCCGGCAACTTCAAAGCAGACCGGCACCTCGGATTGGTAACCCGGCGGGCGCGTCCGCTGGACTGCTTGATGCCCGCGGATGCCCGCCTGGGCGCGCTGGGGGGAAACGAAGTCGCCGCCGCCCCCCAGATCGCCGGTCCGCAAAACGAATTCGGCCAGGTCGCGAACGGCAACAGTAAAGGAGCGCGCCGTCATGGCGCCGGCGGCTTTTACCGGGGGAAAAGCCCGGCGGTTTTGGTTTGGACCGCGGCCAGCCAGCCCTGGCGCTGTTCCAGGGAACTGACAATGACCGGGGTGAAGATCAGCCGGTGGCAATTGGCAATCCCGCAAAGACCGCACACCACTTTTCTCCAGAAGATTTCCAAGGGATCGCCGTAGAACTCGATTTCCTTCTCCTGGGGGGTGTTGGCGGTGGTGATCACCAGCGCCGTTTTGGCCTTCAGCAGGCCCACAGAACGGCTGCCGCCCTTGCCATCGGATTCAAACCGGTAAGCCTGGCCGGCGCGCAAAACGCGGTCAACCCAGCCTTTGAGGATCGCCGGTGGCTGGCACCACCAATTGGGGTGGATCACGACAATGCCATCGGCCGTGGTGGCCTGTTGGACGTGCGCCTGCACGAAGTCAGGCAACTGGGCATCCCTGGCCAATTCCCCGGCGGGCACCAGCGGGTCAAAGTTTTCGGCATACAGGTCATGAAACCAGCAATCATGGCCCAGGCGGCCCAAGGCTTCCTGAACAGTCCCCGCGATGGCGTGGTTGAAACTGCCCGGGTTGGGATGCCCAAGAACGATCAGTATCTTCATTTTTTCAGGCTGGGCGGGATGGGGGAATAATACCGGAAGCTGAAGCCTTCCGGGGTGACCGATCCGGTGTAAAGCGCGAAATGGAAGTATTTGGAGATCTTGTCAAAGGCGGGCAGCAGTGAAAAATCCACCCAGCTTTTCAAGTCGATCTTCTCCTCCTCGCTGGCATCCTGATTGAGCATTTGCTCCAGCTTGCCGGATTCCTTTTTCAAGGTTTCCAAAGTGGTTTTCATGGTCTCCGCCTGGTTTTCATAGGCCCACAGCCCGGTGGATAAGCCGCCGATTTTCTGGGAGGCCTCCTTCAGGCCCGGCTGGTTGACCAGCGATTTGGGCTGGTTCTGGCTGCTGCGGAGGAATTCCTCGAGGATGGCATCATCCGTGGCGAAACTCAGGTAGCCGGCGCCGGCCGCAAAACTGATGTTTTTGGTGGATTTGGCGTTTTCCTCGCCCGGCATATTCGGCATGGGGAAGCTGTAAACTTTTTTCCCGAGGAATTCCCGCTCCTTCATCATGCTGGGGGGCATCATCAGCCCGGTGGCGGCTTTGATCGCCTGGCTCAGTTGGTCCGCAGCTGGCGAGCCCAGGAGGAACAGCGTGGGGGGGGAATCCAGATCGTTCAACGTCAGATCCTTGGGGCTCTTCTGATACATGACGATATCGTCACCCAGGTTATCGATCAGCGATTTTTTCAGGTCGAAATTGGGGTCTTTATCCTTGCCCGCCTGGGACATGGCCATTTGCAGGATGCCGCTGGCCATGGGGGAAATTTCGGCAATCATGGTTTCAATGGAAGACCACACCTTGCGGCCGTCCAGGCGCCACCGGGAGAACTGCACCGCATCGGCCGGCACAAAGGCCGGTGGGGCCGCATCCTTGGCATCCGCCGCCAGCGCCTTGAAAATCCCTTTCCGGCCGCTCTCCGGCACGTTGACAAACAGGTGCATCTGGTCGCCATCGGCGGCCGCTGAATAGGCCATGGCGATGGTCTTAAGCCCATCCAAACCGAGCGCGGACAGCATCTTTTCGGGGGAGGCGCCAATCGGGTTGTTGGCGGCCGCGCCGCCCATCTGGGAGGCCTTCTTATTAACGATGGCCAATAGGGGGCGCAGATTCATCCAGCCATAAACCGAGGCCTCCCGGAACATGGCCTGGCTGCTCTTGAACTCTGCCACTTCCGCGAGGGACTGCACCTGCCCGCCGGCTTTGCGGGCCAGCACTTTTTCAATTTCCTGGGCTTTGCTCGCCAGGATCAGCAAGGAATCAGCCTGGCCGAAGGTGAATTCGACCTTGTCCTGCCCCGGCTTGGAGCCGGCATTCTTTTTGGCCTTCGGGAAGGCACTTTGCATGATTTTATCGACCTCCGCTTCCGTGATGGACAGCGTGGTGAATTCCACATCGCGGATGCGCTCCGTTTTGAGCTGCTTGCCGCCATCGGCCCATTTTTTCTTCAGCTCCGCCAGCTTGTTCTTCAGGGCGTCAGATTTTTCCCGGGCGTCCATGGCGGCCACCCAATCAAATTGCGGGGTGGCATCGCCGGAACCGGCTTTCATGGTCACGGCAATTGTCGCCTGGCCTTGAAGCAGGTCGGAATATTCGGCCCACTTGATCCCCAGCGCCTTTTCCAGCGGCTCCGAGACTTCCGTGGCCAGCCGGGTGAGCAATTTTTCTTTGAACTGTTTCACCTCGGGATCGCGGAATAGCTGCCCTGCGGGAGATTCCGCAAAGGAGGTTTTGGCTTTGGCGAGATCCGGCACGCTGAATACCACGAAGGTGTCGGCGGAAAGCAGTTGTTCAGCGGGGGGGGCGGCGGCCAAAAGCGAAAAAGTGGCCCCGGTTAAAATCGACGCGATTAAATAATTCAATTTCATGCTCTATCCTTTTTGGATATATTGGACCACTACACAAAATCAGGCCCGGGATTGCAAGGTTATAATCGCCGGGGACACGGCCCGGAACCAGCCTTGGCCTCCCCAGCCCGCTCTTTTGGCGCAAATCTTTGGCAATCCACCAGTTATCCCGCCCCGTTTGCCAACGGCCTGGCAACTGCGCTGCGGAGCGGAGCTCGAGGTTATCCCCGCAACCAATTACCAGGTTGTTCCCAGGTTGTGCCCTTTAATAAGCCCCAACGGGGCGGCCCTAATCCAGCCTAGGGCGATGCCCTGGGCTGGATTATCGGCGCGCCGTTGGCGCTGGGGCAATCCCGATTCCACACACACGCCGGAAACCCACGCGCAACCGATCCTGGCCCCATGAAATCCGAATTCAACCCAGGGCATCGCCCCGGGAAACGCCCTATGCTCCCCAAATAACGCGAGCCCTGAAGGGGCGGAATAACCGAACGGTTTGCATCCCCAACGCCCCGGATCCGTGCGCGTTGGACGGTTCGGGGCGGATTGAAATACCAATGACCCACGTTATGCCGCCCTTTCAGGGCTGGGGCTGGATTTTTTTGGGCGCTACCCTGGGCGATGCCCAGGGCTGTATTATCGCCGCCCCGTTGGGGCTGGCGGCGGAAAGCAGATGGATTTTCCGGCGCCCTTGTTTAGCGCCAAAGGCGCGGCGTTAATCCAGCCCAGGGCATCGCCCCATAAGCGCTAACTTGTTTTAGTCTGCCTCG
>CAYPCQ010000062.1:0-50873 GCA_964409245.1 uncultured Verrucomicrobiota bacterium | reverse complement strand
AGAGCGGGGCTATCTGTGACGCAAAAATAACTCAATTTAGCGCCAAAATGTCAGTTAAAATCAGAGCCTTTAAGGCCGTTGATCGTCCAATCCAAGTTGTAATCCCCATAGGCGCCAGCCTTGTTCAACTGGGCATATTTGACAAAGGCCGAATGGGAATCGACAAAGAGCAGGGGGAAGCCGGTGCTGCCATGCGCGATGCTGCTGTCGCCCTTGGTGCCAAGTTCATACGCGGAAAAACAGCACATGACCGCCTTCTTGGAAGGAAAACGGACCTCGCTGGTCTTGCGTTGCGCCAGCTCGGGGGAGGCCGTGTCGTCAAAGTAAAATTGGTGATAGTAGTAGTAGGAATTGGCGAACAGCAAATCATTGGTCCGGATGTTGCTCCCCGAGCCGTTGATGATTGTCCAGCGGAAATTCCAGCCTGGCAACCGATCGGCCGGGCACAAAAAGAAGGCCGTATTATTGGTCCGCACGTAGGGATTCAAAAGTTTCAATAAATCCACAAAAGGCATCTGCGGCCAGGATCGCCCGGAAAATGGGAATCGCTCGGCATAGTCTGCGGTATAAAGCGACAGGGTGATGCCCAGTTGGCGCAGGTTGGAAAGGCACTTGACCGTCTTGGCCTTGGTTTTGGCGCGGCTCAAGGAAGGCAGGATCATGCTGGCCAGGATGGCGATGATGGCAATGACCACCAAGAGTTCTATCAACGTAAAGGCACGAGGCCAGGAAGGCCGGATGCTGGACCGCCAGTTCTTCAGTTCAGAGCGCATGGTATTGTTAGCTTCAATATACGGCCTAAAGGTTCTGGGGCAATCTTAATGTAAGCTCAATTTACCACAGGGGGGGCGGAGGGGATCTCCGGCCTGCCGGCGGCAGGCCGGGGATGAGGCATGGCAACTGGGGCTCTTGATTTCAGGGAGGAACTTTCATTGCTCGCCGCGCAGTGCAAGCACCGCTTTGGCTATGGCATTGGCTTTATTGGCCGGTTAATCGCGGCACGGCGCTGCCCTGAACAGCAAAATGCAGCATCACAATCAGCCTCGGGGCAAGGACTTACCCTGGCCACGCCTGGTTGCGGCTGACGGGGACAAAGCCAAAGTTGCGGAGGATGCAGGACCGCAAAAAGTGGTTCAGTTCAGCCTGCTGGGGCAGGCTCAATTTCAAGTGCGTGAGGGACTCCCATTCAAGGCTGGTGGACCGTTCCAGGATCTGCCGGGAACCTTCGCTGAGCTGGCTATCCGAAAGATCCGGCTGGTAGCCGGAAAGGCCCAGCCACCTGGCTTCAAATGCCAGCACTGAAACCGGATTGGCCGCCTGGACGGGCAACTGGCGCAGGGCCTCGGAAAGCAGCTCGAAAGCACCTGGAAGGGGAAATTCAGGTTCCGTCGTGGCGTCGATCAACGCGACAAAATAGGAGGCTTGCTGATAACAGCCGAGATCCTTGCGCAACGCGAGATGCGGTTGCTGGAGACGGATTTCGCGCAAGGCATGGAGATCCGTGCGGCGGCTGCGGTGGAAAGTGAAATCGGCCTCGAAAAAAAGGTCCAATTTACCATGCATGTTGGATTTCAAGCGGCGTGCGCCTTTGGCCACGGTCTTCAGCTTCCCAAATTTCCGGGTCAGCCAATGGACGATCAGGCTGGTCTCCGTCAGTGGATACCACCGCAGCAAAACACCCTCAGCCCGCTCCTCCATAAGCCTGGCTGCTAAGGATTGGCCACCGGCTTGAGGCGGCGGTTGAGCGTATAATATGCCTCGGGATGCACCAGGGGGGAGCCATCGGCCGCTTTCAAACCACGGATGTGCAATTCATAGATTTCTTTTTCCACCAACTCTGGCAGCGCCAACGATACGGAGCGCCCATCCGCTGCAACGGTGGCGCGGGTGGCTTTCACCGGGGTAATGGCGACCTGCGGAGAACCATACAAGCGGTGAAAATGGTAATGAAAGTGTTCCCAGGAATAAATTGCCGGATCGCCGGCGGCGGCGGCGTCCACCGGCTTGGTGAAATTGAGACGGAAACCGTTGGTGGTCAAATTCATGGTGGCAATCTCAAAAGGCAGATCGCCAGAATAAACCAGGCGTTGAAGGCCAAATGGACGTCCGCCGATGGAACCCCAGCCACGGTCAGTCTGGCCCGCATAAAGGCTGCCATCAGGGGCGAAAGCCAGGCGGTTGTTACCGCACTGGAAACCGGCCCGGAAAGGGAATCCAGCTCCCTGCCATTGGCCGTCCACGGTTTCCAAAACGCAGCGCATGACGGTACATTTGATTTGGTCGCCAATAAAAATCTGGTTGGAGAACGGCCCGAATTTGCCACGGGTTGAATCCCACACCGGCTGGGTGATGGATTGGCCCATGGCGCCATAGGGCAGCTGGATGGCGCCAACCTTGCGGCGCTGGTTCAATTCGTTGATGGGCAGCGCAAAAGGATCCTCGACGGTTTTGTCCCAGAAAAGGGCGGTGGGAAAGCCGAAGAAATCGCCTTTCTGCACATGGTATATGGGGTTGGAGGCGATGTATTCACCCTGGTTTTCCGCCAGGAATAATTCACCTGCGGGGCTGAAGCCCAAGCCATTGGGGGATCGCACCCCGCCCGCCCAAGGAGTGAAATCGCCTTGGGGCGTCACCCGGAAGATCCAACTGCGCCACGCGGTTTTGGGGTTGGGTATCCAGCCCGGGGGCGGCGGGACTTCCCAGCCGCTATAGGGCAGATGTTCATAGATGAAGCGTGGGAAAAACCAGGCGGAAAGTGCACCCCATAGATTGCCGTCCTTATCCAAGGCTGGACCAAAGGTCCATTCATACATCTGGCCGGAATATTCCCAGGCATCGGTGATGGTTTCGTAAAGGTCGGCCCGGCCATCCAGATCGGTGTCTGTGATGCGGGTGAACTCAGGCCGCTGGCCCACATAAAATTGGCCGGGCTTGCTTTCCACCATGCCGAGCGGTTCGTCCAACCCGCTGGCGAACAACTGCCAGCGGCCCGTTTTATAAGCCCAAATCTCACCCCGCCGGGTGCAGATCATCAAGGAACCGTCACTGGCAAAACACATCCCGCCCACTTCCAAAACCACATTTGGCGGCACCGGAATGGTTTCCAGCCGGTAGTATCGGCTTTCATCGACCGGGGCATCGGCGGCCGTGGTGTTGGACAGGCCCGGAATAAATAGCCCCTCGGCGGCCAGCAAACCAAGGACCGCCAACACCCAAGGGAGGTGAAGGTTTCCCGTTACGGTGCGCATAAGCCGTGTCCCTGCAGTTGGTAGGGAAGTGATGGTGCCGCAGATTTTCGCGCAAGACGAGCAGAGAGCCACGAGCATGTCTTGAACAGTAATGTAAGTGGCGAACGACAGATGTTTTGCACAAAAAGATCCAGCAAGCACAACGGAGCCAATTGCAGGGACGCGGTTAAGCCTGGAACCGCCAGGCTGTTCAATGTTTCCAAGCGGCGGACCGCTGGTTCAGGAATTCCCCGGAGCGGATATCCGGATATGCGGCCACCAGGAATTTGAGCTTAAAGGAGTCCCCGCGTTGATAACGCAGCTCTTTTTGATCCAGTTGCTGGGTGGCCGAGAGGTAGGAAAAAGGTTTGAGCATGGTGAAATAGAAGGGATTGCCACGCGCATTATCGGGATCGCCAAAAACCGCCACCGTGCGGGGCTTGGCATCGGCATTGAACAACACCGCGCTCCAGCGGGCCTGGCTGATATCCTGCCTGGAGCCGGAATTATCCACCGGGCCATTGGCATTCAAATGGCTGGCCACCGGGTCCAGATCTTGAGGAAAGCGCAATCCCAAGCCATGGTAATTGGCGCCCGTAAGCACCACTTCCTGCGCCTTGGCGCCCACTTTGAAACTGGATTCCCAGCGGACCGAAACCTCCTGTTTCGATTCATCCACCACCAGCGTCAACGTCCGCTCCTCCTCCAGCAAGGCGCAGGCGGCGGTATCGGCGGTGTCTTTATCAGCGGCCGCCACCCAATGGATCAGCTGGGTAAAACCGGCTTGGGAAGTGCCCGGGTTGGTGGCGCTGCTTTGCACCTGGGTTATTTTGACCGGCCGCTCGAAACCGCAGCCGGGTGTTTCCTCCCAGAAATTGACGCCGTTGGCTTTGATGGCGAACATCAAACCGTGGTGGTGCACATGGTCCGATGGCGAATCCCGCAGAACAGGCTGGCCGTTGATGGTGAACAACTCGCCCACGTAGGGCTTGAACTGGCCGGGGGCAAAGCGATAAACCATCATCTTCCGGCCCTGGTAGCAAACCGTGAGGTTGGTGGTGGTTTGCTCAATGGTTATTGCAGACTGGGCAGTGGTGGAGGAATCCGAGCCAAACAAAGCGGCTGCGGCTAGCAAGCAGGGCCATAGTTGTGTTTTCATAACGTAAATTGTCAGCCAATAATCATCGAACACCGGGAAAATGCCAGCTTATAATGATTTTCGGGCTTTTCTCCGGGCCAGTGCGGCTTATGCTAGGTGGCATGACATTGCACGAGCAAATGGCGGAACTGGCAGGAAATGCCAAAGTGGCCTCGCGGGAGCTGGCGAAATTGAGCGCCCGGGATAAAAATTGCTGCCTCGAATCCATGGCCGAGGCCTTGGAAGCGAATCAGCAAAAACTGATGGCCGCCAATGAACTCGATATGGCGGCGGGCGCCCAGGCCGGTTTGTCTGCCGCCCTGCTCGACCGGTTGAAGTTGGATGCGAAACGCATCGCTGCCATGGCCCGGGGCCTGCGTGAAGTGGCCCAACTGCCCGATCCTGTGGGGAGAGTCCTGGATGAGCGCACCCGTCCCAATGGTTTGCGGTTGCGGAAGCTGGCGACGCCCATAGGGGTGATTGTGATCATTTTTGAGTCGCGCCCCAATGTGACGGCCGATGCGGCGGGCTTATGCTTCAAATCAGGCAATGCCACCATCCTGCGCGGAGGCAAGGAGGCCTTGAATTCCAATCAAGCCATTGCTGAGGTCATGCTCCTGGCCGCCCGGCAAGCGTGCCCGGCTTATCCCGTTCACGCCATCCAAGTGGTTTCCACCACCGAACGGGAGGCCATTCGCGAATTGCTGGGGCTGACTCAATTCGTGGATTTGTGCATTCCGCGGGGAGGGGAGGGGTTGATCCGGGCCGTAACCGAATGTTCCCGGGTGCCGGTGATCAAGCATTACAAAGGCGTTTGCCATGTGTATGTGGACCGCTCGGCGGACCTGGCGATGGCGGAGACCATCGTCGTCAACGCCAAAGTCCAGCGCCCGGGGGTGTGCAATGCCATGGAAACCTTGCTGGTGGACCGGGGCGTGGCCCAGGCTTTTTTGCCTTTCATACTGCGCCAATTGCTGGACTTGAAAGTTGAATTGCGGATCGATGCCGAAACGCGCAGCCTTTTGCCGCAAGCCATGCTGGAGACCAAATGGGGGGGATCCATCAAACCCGGTACAGAAGATGACTGGTATGCGGAATACCTCGATCTGATTTTAGCGGTGAAAGTCGTCGATGGGGTGACCGGGGCGATTCAACACATCAATCAATACGGCTCGGGGCACACCGATGCCATCGTGACCAAGGACGAGATCCGGGCCCAGCGCTTCCTGGCCGAGGTGGATTCCGCCGCGGTCTTCTGGAACGCTTCCACCCGGTTCACCGATGGAGGCGAATTCGGCATGGGAGCGGAAATCGGCATCAGCACCGACAAGATCGGCGCCCGCGGCCCGATGGGGCTCGAAGAGCTGACCACCTATAAATGGATTGGCTTGGGCAGCGGCCAGGTGCGGGCTTGAGCTAAGCGTGTGAAAACCCCGCTGGGCGAAGGCGCAAACAGTTCGTGAGCCATCAAACCGAGCCTGGATCTTTCGCGCGCTGGCTGCGGAACCGCATGCCTGCCGGAGGTCTTTTTGCCGCCCGGGACTGGCGGATTGCCCCGGAACCTTTCCCGCTGGGAAAAGAATTGGCTGCCGAGCTGGAGCGCCTGGGCCGGATATTGCTGCAATTTTACAAGGCGGTTAACCTGCTTTACCGGCAGAGCGTGCAAGGGAAACAGCCGGCCTGGGTCGCGCATTGGCTGGACTTGGGCAAGCCACTTGAGCTGGTTGAAATGCAGCGTTCGCCGGCCTTCAGGAACGAATGGCCACGGGTGATCCGGCCCGATATCCTCCTGACTGAAGAAGGCTGGGTGATCACCGAATTGGATAGTGTTCCCGGTGGCATTGGCCTGACCGCCTGGCTCAACCAATCCTACACCGAACGCCCGGACAAACTGTTGCCAAACCAGCCGGACCCGGTTGTGATCGGGGGAGCCCAGGGTATGCTGCATGGTTTTTCCGGCATTTTCGGTGATGCCGAAAGGATTCACCTGGTGGTTTCCGAAGAGTCGGCCACTTACCGCCCGGAAATGGTCTGGCTGGCGGGACAGTTGGGGCGGGATCGATTCCACGTCCACAACCAGCACTTCAGTGGATTCAGACCTGGCGATGCCGTTTACCGATTTTTCGAGCTGTTTGACGTGCCGAATGTTCCGTGCGCACAGGCATTGTTCCAAGCCGCCCTGGATGGCACGGTGCGCCTGACACCTCCCCCAAAACCGATTTTTGAGGAGAAAATGCTGTTTGGCTTGCTGTGGAACCGTAATTTGGAATCTTTCTGGCGGCGCGAACTGGGGGAATCGTTTTTCCAGCGCTTGCGGGAAGTCGTGCCTTACACCTGGGTCATTGATCCAGCTCCGCTTCCGCCGCACGCGGCGGTGCCTGAACTAGGCCTTACCGATTGGCGTCAGCTCAAGGATCTGTCCCAGCGCAACCGCCAATTGGTTTTGAAAATCTCCGGCTTTTCCGAGCTGGCTTGGGGGGCTCGAGGGGTTCATTTGGGCAGCGATTTGTCCCAGGCGGAATGGAGCGCGGCGGTGGACCAGGCTCTGGCTGGATTTCTGCATGCCCCCTACGTGTTGCAGCGCTTCCACAAGCCCCGGCTCGTGGAAGCGCAGGGGTTTGACGATGACCTTCAGCATCCCAAGCCCATGGCCGGCCGCGTGCGGCTCTGCCCTTACTATTTTGTCGAGGGCCAAGGCGACCATGCCCGCGCCAATTTGGGAGGGATCCTGGCCACCATCTGCCCGGCCGATAAGAAAATCATCCACGGCATGAGTGATGCCATCCTGGCGCCGGCTTGCCTATGAACATCCTGGAATTCTTTTTTCTGGCGTTCAGCTCCCTGTTCGCGATTGTGGACCCCATCGCGGTGGTGCCCACCTTCCTCGCCATGACCCCTGAGGACTCGCCACCGGAGCGAATCAAAATGGCCCGCCTGGCTTGCCTGGTCACCGCCGGGGTCTTGCTGGCTTTCGCCGTTTTCGGGAAGTGGATTTTTCATTTGCTGGGGATCACCCTGCCGGCCTTTCAAATGGCGGGCAGTGTGGTTTTGCTGTTGGTGGCACTCGACATGATCCAGGCCCGGCGCTCGGCGGTTCAGGAAACCCAGGAAGAAGCCTCTGCGGGTGCCGCCAAGGAAGATATCGCCATCACGCCACTGGCGGTGCCCATGCTGGCAGGGCCGGGGGCCATCACCACGTGTGTGCTGCTCCACAACCGGGCGCAAGGCTTGGGCCAGCAATTGGCGTTGGTCCTGAGCATTCTCCTGGTTTCCAGCCTCAGCTATTTAATTTTGCGCGTATCGGCTTCCGGAGCGCGCTGGTTGAGCCCGATCGCCTTGAAGATCGGCACCCGGATCATGGGCTTGCTGCTGGCGGCCATCGCCATGCAGTTCTTGATCAACGCGCTTGAACAGTTGCCCGCTTTATTTAAAATCAGCCCATAAGTTTCCATTGGCGGCTGTGGCTGCGGACTGCGCAATCGGATGGGCGGGGTTGGAACTCCGCGCAGAGTAATCCAGAATGGCGAAAGGACGGCGGCCACGCCCGGTGGGGATGATGAATATTATGAAATCCATCAAATTGATGTCCGCCGCACTTTTGGCCCTGCAATTGGCAACGCCGGTTTACGCGGAACCGAATCCTGCCGATGCAGCCCCGGCGGCAACCATCAAAACCGAATCCATCCTTATGAAAGCCAAAGACAGCCTCACTTTCGACCAAACTGCCGATCAGGCGCTGAAAGCCATGACGAAAAGAGCCGAAGAATTGCGCATCCAAGGAGTGGCTGTGGTGGCGCTGCTCGAGGGGGATCCAGCCCAATCCTGGTCCTCCAAAATGACTGTGGTCGGCAAACTGCGGAATGCCCCTTCGGGCAACAACAAGGGCGCCAACCTGCTGGCCATAGCTTACTCGAAAGCGGCGGAGATGGCGGATACGCTCAAAAACAGCGGCAGCGGTGTCCGGCCCCCAATGACCGGCGAGCTTGGCTACCAAGGGGGGCTGATTGCCAAAGGCAAAACCGGGTATCTGATCGCCGCTTTCAGCGGTGGCCCCGCCGAAGATGACTTGAAAGTGTCCCGGGCTGGGCTGGAAGTTTTGACCAACGGTTTATAAGCCCTTCGCGGCGCATTTTTCAGGTGCGGATTTGTGGTGGACGGGTGGCGAAACACTGCCTACCGTTCACCTATGAAACCAATTCGTTGTCCCGCACTGTTTTTCCATGGCTGCGCAGCGGTTGCGCTCCTGGTTGCAGCCTGTTCCACGTTCGCGGTTGCGCCAAGCCCTGAGGAACAAACTGAAGCGCGACGGTGGGTAGCCGCCAAGTTCCAGGGCAGCGCCGAACAACCGGCGTTTAAAACCGGGCTGACCGTCCTGGCGAACCACGGCGAGGTGACGAAAAAAACGCGGGGCGGCCAGCCCTTGAATCCCGGGGGGCAAAATTGTGCGCGTGGTCTTTATTGCCACGCCAATAGCCGGATTGTAGTCCATCTGCCGGCCCCGGGCCGGATATTCAACGCGGTGGCTGGTTTGGATAACAACGACGATACCCGCCGCGGCCAGGGTTCAGTCATTTTTTCGGTCCAGGTTGGCGGCCAGGAAGCTTTCAAGTCACCGATCCTCCGGATCGATTCCCCTCCCAAGCAGGTTGGCGTGGAACTGGGTGGCGCATCGGAATTTATTATTGAAATTGGTGACGCGGGGGACGGCATCGGGTGGGACCAATCGGATTGGGGTGACGCCCGGGTGACGCTCGCTGATGGCGGGGTGGTCTGGCTGGATGATTTGCCGATTTATGAGGGCGCTGCGGACGCCTATAGCGCTGAGCCTTTTTTCTCTTTCACTTATGGCGGCAAGCCGATGGCTGAGCTGTTGCCAGGGTGGAAATTGGAACGTAATTCCCGTGCCTTGGATTCCCAGCGGCGGGAACATACCTTGATTTGGACCGATCCGCAAACCCGGCTGGCTATCCGTTGCGTGGCTATTGAATACCTGGATTTCCCCACCGTGGAGTGGACCGTCTATTTCCGGAACGGCGGAGACCAGGATACGCCAATCCTGGAAAAAATCATGGCGGTGGATCTGCCGTTGACCCGGAGCGCGCGAGGGGAATTCCTGCTGCATCACCAGGTTGGCTCGCCTGCCGATGGCAACGATTACCGGCCGCTGGAGACCGTCCTGAAACCGGGCTCCACGCAACGTATTGGCGCCTTCAAGGGCCGTCCCACCAATTCGGACTGGTCCTATTTCAATCTCGAAAAAGGTGGGGGAGAGGGCTTGATCGTGGTGGTTGGCTGGCCCGGGCAGTGGGCCTCGGATTTCGTGCGCGATGCCGGCCGGGGCTTGCGCATTCTCGCCGGCCAGGAACTTACGCACTTCAAGCTTTTGCCCGGTGAAGAGATCCGCACTCCGCTCATGGTCCTGCAATTTTGGAAAGGCGATTGGATCCGCGCCCAGAATGTCTGGCGGCGCTGGATGCTCGCTCATTCCATGCCGAAGCCTGGCGGCAAATTGCCGCCCCCCCAGTTTGTGGCCTCCAGCTCGCGGCAATACGATGAGATGATCAAGGCCAATGAAACCAACCAGATCCTGTTCATTGACCGTTACCTGGCCGAGGGACTCAAGCTGGATTACTGGTGGATGGATGCCGGCTGGTATGAGCATCATGGCGGCGGCTGGCCGAAGGTGGGCACCTGGCTGGTGGACTCAAACCGTTTTCCCAACGGCTTGCGGGCGGTATCCGACCACGCCCGAAAAAATGGCATGAAAGTGGTGGTTTGGTTCGAGCCCGAGCGGGTATCAGCCGATACCTGGTTGGCCAAGAACCATCCAGAATGGATACTGGGAGGAGCCAAAGGAGGCCTGCTGAACCTGGGCAACGATGAGGCGCGTAAATGGCTCACCGGCCATGTGGACCGCCTGATCCAGGAACAAGGGATTGGGCTTTACCGGCAGGATTTCAATATGGACCCGCTGGAATACTGGCGCCGCAACGATGCGCCCGACCGGCAGGGCATTACCGAAATCAGGCATGTAACGGGGTTTCTCGCTTATTGGGACGAATTACTGCGGCGGCATCCTGGCTTGCTCATCGACTCCTGCGCTTCCGGAGGCCGGCGGAACGATTTGGAAACCATGCGCCGCTCAGTGCCCCTCTGGCGGAGCGATTACGCCTACGAAACCACGGGGCATCAGTGCATGACCTATGGCATTTCACTGTGGCTGCCCTACCACGGCACCGGCACGGTGGCCGCCCGCAATGCCTCCTATTACGGCAGCGGACGCACCCCGGTGGAACCTTATGCATTCTGGAGCAATGTCACCCCCAGCCTCGGCTTTGGTATCGATATGCGCGTGCCGGACTTGGATTACCCTGCGCTGCGTCAGTTGGTTGATCAGTGGCGCCAGGTGATCCCCAATTATTTCGGCGATTTCTACCCGATTACTTCGTGGACCCGGGACAATTCCCTGTGGATGGCCTGGCAATTCGACCGCCCGGAACAAGGAATGGGCTTGGTCCAGGTATTCCGGCGCGAAGACAGCCCTTACGAATCAGCTCGTTTTCCGCTGCGCGGCCTGGATCCGGAAGCAAGCTATGAATTATCCAGCTTTGGCTTGCATCCTTCGCGCCGTCTATCCGGGCGCGAATTAATTGAGCAAGGCCTTCCGGTGACCTTGAGTGAACGGCCGCAAGCGGCGGTAATTCTTTACCACCGCACGGCGCCGTAATTGCGGGTGGCGGGATTTGCCCTTTCCGGGAGGGCTTGCTGGCGCTTGGTTTTCCCTCGGGAACCGGGCTTTACATTGGGAACTCAATGTAATATCCACTTCCGCTATGAACAGTATTGCTTTCACTCGCCGGTTGATGAATTCGCTGGCTCGCAGGTTGCTTCCTTGTGTCGTGGGTTGCTTCCAGTGCGTCCAGGTTTGGTCCGCGGAAAATTCGGCCATCGCCATCGCTCTTCAGCCATTCGTGGAGGCTAAAACCCTGGCGGGGGCAGTTTCCTTGGTGGCCTCCAAAGACAAAATTTTGAACCTTGAGGCGGTTGGTTTCGCCGATGTGAGCGCCCGCAAGCCAATGACGGCCGACGCCTTGTTCTGGATTGCTTCCCAGTCCAAGCCCATGACCGCCACGGCCTTGATGATGCTGGTCGATGAGGGGTGCGTGAGCATTTCCGATCCGGTTGAAAAGTATCTGCCCGAATTCAAGGGCCAAATGGTGGCCTCCGAGCAGGACCAGGATCACGTTGTGCTGAAAAAAATCTCCCGGCCCATCACCATCCGGGATGTGCTTTCCCACACCAGCGGCCTGCCTTTTGCGTCCCGTGTGGAACCTAAAATAGATTTGCACCCGTTGCGGGAAGCGGTCATCAGCTATGCCCTGACACCACTGAAGAACAATCCGGGCACCCACTATGATTACAGCAATGCCGGGATCAACACCGCCGGGCGCATCATTGAGGTGGTGAGCGGTGTGGCTTACGAGGATTTTATGGAACAACGCCTGTTCAAGCCCCTGGGCATGACCGATACCACCTTCTGGCCCAATGCGGATCAACTGACACGGCTGGCCAGATCTTATAAGCCGGACGCTGGCAATACCGGCTTGGAGGCAACCTTGATCAACCAACTGACCTATCCGCTGTCCGATCGCCGGCGGGGGCCGTCTCCCGCGGGAGGCTTCTTTTCCACGGCTCAAGATGTGGCCCGTTTTTGCCAGATGATTCTCCACCACGGAATGTTTGAGGGGCGGCGTTTGCTCACCGAGGCGGCAATCCGCGAAATGACCAGCAAGCAGACTGGCGAGGCCATCAAGGAGAGCTATGGGCTGGGATGGGCCACTGGCAATGACTGGTGTGGCCACGGGGGCGCCTGCGCCACGGATATGTCCATCGACTGGCGGCGCGGGCTGATTACGGTTTTCATGGTTCAGCACGCGGGCTTTCCCGGCAATGGCGGCCAGAGCGGCCAGGTTTTTAAGAAAACGGCGGCCGCCGCCTTTGGCAATCGATAAGTGGAACTGACTGAATGTTGATGCGCAAATAAGAACTTGTAACAGTGTCGGCGGTTTCAAATCCTAGCTGAGTTTTATGGGTTGAATTTATGCGGTATCGCAATATGCTTTGGGTTGAGCAAGAGAATGAAATTTCGCTTTGTAGATCGCATAATGTCCTGGAAGCCGTTTGAACGCATCAGCGGCATCAAAACGGTTTCTTTCGAGGAATACAATTTAAAGCAGCCGTTTGGCGATCAGGGGCGCATGCCAGAAACACTGCTGCTGGAAAGCTTGCTGCAATTGGGCAATTGGTTGATTTTGCTTTCCACGGATTTCAAAGAACTCGGTCTCATTGTGCGCATTGCCCAAATCAATTATCTGGAACCATTGTGTCCTGGCTCTTCCCTGAAAATGGAAGTCACCCTGGCCCGTTTCCGGGAGGACGGCTACCTGCTATCGGGTGAAGGCAAGCTCGATGGGCGGGTGGTTATGCACGGTCGCGGTTGTCTGGCCATGCCGGTGCCCGCCAACGAATATATCGATGTGGATGCCACCCGAGTGCTCTTCTCAGAGATCCACCAACCCGAAACAACCTGACCTGCCCGGCGGCCAATCAGGCGGGCAGAGTGGCCGGGCTTGTCATCCCATTCCAGCCTTAACAAGGCTCTGCGCCGCCCGGCGGTTTTCATCCTTTCTTACGGGATAGTGATGAGGCATTGACCGCTCTCCGGATCGTGATAAAAAGGGCGCATGCAGCATAACAAACTTGCCTGTTTGCCCCTATTCATCCGGGTATCGATCCTGGCCTTGGCCTTGGCACGTCCCTTGGCCGCTGATGTCTCTCCCAAAATTCCTTTAAAAGCTGTTCCCTTTGCGCTCGGCCAGGTGCGTTTGCTGGATGGGCCATTCCGGGACGCCATGGTGCGGGATAAGGAATACCTGCTGGGCTTGGATGCTGATCGCTTATTGCACACCTTTCGGCTGAATGCCGGCCTGGCCTCGAAGGCGAAGCCGTACGGTGGCTGGGAAGAGCCCCGGTGCGAATTGCGCGGGCATAGCCTGGGCCATTATTTGTCGGCTTGTGCGCTGATGTATGCCAGCACGGGAGACGAGTCCCTCAAATCCCGGACTTCGCTGATCATAGGTGAATTGGCCAAATGCCAGCAGGCAGCCCCCAAGCAGGGATTCCACGAAGGCTATTTGTCGGCTTTCCCCGAGTCTTTCATTGATCGCGTGGAGGCGTGCAAACCGGTTTGGGCGCCCTGGTATACCCTGCACAAAATCATGGCCGGATTGCTGGATGCGTACCAGCTCTGCGACAACCAGGAGGCGTTGGAAATTTTGCGGAAAATGGCCGATTGGATCAAATTCCGCGTGGACCATCTCACCACCGGGCAAATGCAGGCCTCGCTGAACGCCGAATTCGGCGGCATGAATGAAGCGTTGGCTAATTTATACGCTGTGACCGGCCAGGCGGACCATTTGCGGCTGGCGCAGGCCTTTGACCACCAACGCCTCTTTCAACCGCTCGCCAAAGGAGAGGATCGCCTGGATGGCTTGCACGCGAATACCCAGATCCCCAAAATGATCGGGGCGGCCCGGGAATACGAAATGACCGGCGACCAGAACTACCGGGATATTGCCGCGTGTTTTTGGGACCGCGTCGCGAACCACCGATCGTATGCCGTTGGCGGCCACAGCGACTTTGAGCATTTCTTCCCCATCGACCAGTTTGCGGCCCATCTGGGGACCGATACCTGCGAATCGTGCAACACCTACAACATGCTGAAATTGACCCGCCATTTGTTCCAATGGGAGCCTTCCGGAGCGGCGATGGATTTTTACGAGCGCGCCCTTTATAATCACATCCTGGCTTCGCAGGATCCCCAAACCGGGATGTTTGTTTACTTCATGCCCCTCAAGCCGGGGCATTTCAAAACTTATTCGCTGCCGGAGGATTCCTTCTGGTGTTGTGTGGGCACCGGCATGGAGAACCACGCCAAGTATGGGGACTCCATCTATTTCCACGATGAGGCTTCGCTTTACGTTAATCTCTTTATCCCTTCGGAATTGAACTGGCCGGAAAACAACCTCGTGGTCCGGCAGGAAACCCGGTTTCCCATGGCGGGAAACACCCGCTTGACCTTGAAGTGCGGAACTCCGGCCAAAGGTGCGCTGAAGATCCGGCATCCGGCTTGGGCGCCGTCCCTCGGCATAGCGGTCAACGGCCAAAAAACGGAGGTGAAAAGTACGCCCGGCGGTTATGCCTCCCTCGAGCGGCAGTGGATTGATGGCGATATCGTGGAGGTGGATTTTCCCATGACCTTGCGGACTGAACCGCTGCCGGGAAAGACGAACCTGGTTGCCTTTTTGTATGGGCCAATCGTTTTGGCCGGTGAACTCGGAACCAGCGGGCTGCCCAGTCCGTATGCCCGCAGCCAGGGTGATTTGGGCAAGGTTCCCACTCCTCAAGCCCCCCTATTGGTGGCTGAAACCGGGGAATTGCTAAGCCACATCAGCAAAGTGACGGATCAACCGCTGGCTTTCCGCACCCGTGGCATTGGCCAGCCGGGTGACTTCAATTTGGTGCCTCTTTACCAGCTGCATCACCAGCGCTATGCGGTTTATTGGCCGGTTTATTCTGAGCGGGCTTGGGACCAGAAGCGCAGCGAATTGGCCGTGGCCGAGGCGATTCGCAACGACTATGAGCGGCGTTTGGTCGATGAAGTCCGGATTGGCGAATCCCAAGCCGAGACGGATCATCGCTTCGCCGGCGCGGATTCGCGTTCCGGTGAATTCCAGGGACGCAAATGGCGTGATGCCCACCAAGGCGGCTGGTTCAGCTACGAAGTCAAAGTTTTGGCCAAGACACCCATGACCCTGCTCTGCACCTTCTGGGGAAGTGATGCCGGCGAGCGGGAGTTCGACATCCTGGTGGACGAAGAAAAGGTGGCGAGCCAGAAACTGTCCGGCAACCAGCCGGGCGAATTTTTTGACGTGGCTTGGGTGATTCCCGAAAAACTGGCCCAGGGCAAGGATCATTTGACAGTGAAATTCCAGGCCAAGCCCGGGAAAATGGCCGGCGGGCTTTTCGGATTGCGCGTGCTGCGGCCGTCACCGCCACCCCAGAAGAGTTCGCTGAATGGCATCACCCAGCCATTATGGCCCGCGCTGGCACCCCTTGGCGATGGCAGTTATGAGGAAACCCAGTCCAGCCGAATTACGGTTTACCAGCCGGCTCCGGAAAAAGCCACCGGCGCGGCGGTGGTGGTTTGCCCGGGCGGCGGCTACGGTGGCCTGATGATGGAGCCTGAGGGGCACGGCATTGCCCGGTGGCTGGCCGGCCACGGCATTGCGGGGATCGTTTTGGAATACCGGCTGCCAGCTGGGCGATCCCTTGTGCCGTTGCTCGACGCCCAGCGCGCCCTGCGCACCGCCCGGACCCGGGCCGCCGAGTGGAAGCTGGATCCGCGGCGCATTGGCATCATGGGATTCTCCGCGGGCGGCCACCTGGCTTCCACTGCTGGCACGCATTTCGATGGCGGCAATCCGGTGGCTGCGGATCCCATTGCCCGGGAGAGTTCCCGCCCGGATTTCATGATCCTGGTTTACCCGGTGATCACCATGCAGCAAAACCCCGAGCGTGGTTCCAAGCGGAATTTGCTCGGCGAAAATCCGCGTCCGGAATGGGTGGAATGGTTTTCCAATGAGAAACAGGTGACCCGCACCACCCCGCCCGCCTTCCTGGCGCATGCTTTGGATGATACCGTGGTGCTGCCTTCCGATAGCCGCATGTTTTATGAAGCGCTGCGGAGGGAATCGGTCCCGGCGCAGTTCCTTGAATTGCCCCGGGGCGGCCACGGCCTGAATGGCTACCAGGGACCCATGTGGGATGCCTGGCAGAATCAGTCGCTGGCTTGGCTGAAGGAAATCGGCATGGTTTCCATCCCAGCCACAAAAAAAGTTCCGCGGATCATGGTCTGGGATGAGCGGCAGCCACAGCAAAAATCTGTTTACCCCAACTGGCTGGGAAATCATCTGGCCGATCATCTGCGGTCGGCCGGGGGATTGGACGTGCAATCGGTGGTCTTGGATGATCCCGGCCAGGGATTGTTGGATCTCGATAATTGCGATGTGCTGGTTTGGTGGGGGCATGTGCGCCATGCCGAGCTTAAGCCGGAGTTGGCCGGGCAAATCCTGCGCCGCATCGAGGCCGGGAAGTTATCCTTGCTGGCCTTGCACGCCTCCCATTGGTCCCAGCCATTTGTCCAAGCCATGCGCTCCCGGGCGCGCGCTGACGCACTGAATGCGCTGGCCCCGGACGAACGCTCCACGGCCATCCTGGCCGAGACCAACCTGTTCTCAAATTTTTATACGGTTCCAAAATACACGAGTCCGCGCACCCCTTTCACCATTTATCGCAAGCCTGGTGAAGGGCCGGTTCAGATACAATTATTCCTGCCCAATTGTTGTTTTCCGGCCTATCGGGCGGATGGCAAATCCAGCCAGATCCGGGTGGTCAACCCCAGCCATCCGATTGCCCGTGGTTTGCCTGGGGCTTTCACCATCGGGCAAACGGAGATGTATGATGAGCCGTTCCATGTGCCGCCGCCAGATGAAGTGGTCTTGGAGGAGCGGTGGGCCACTGGCGAATGGTTCCGCTCCGGCATGGTATGGAACCTGGGCCAGGGACGGATCTTTTATTTCCGGCCCGGCCACGAAACCTACCCGGTTTTTAAGAATCCTGAGGTGTTGAAAGTGATCGAAAACGCAGTGCGATGGCTCGCGGAAAAACCGCGGTAGCCTGTGGCTGAGAAGCAATCATTAAAATCATCAGACCGCCAGCTGGAGGATTCCGCCAGGCGTATTGGTGTGTTTACCGTGGAAATTCCCGGAGGCATCGGTCCAGGCGGTTTTGAAGGAGCGGCTGTTTATGCTCAATAATTTCGCCCAGCAAAGCTTGGAGGTCGCCGGCGGTGATCATTTTATGCCTCAACATCACCGCCACGAAGTCCAGGTCTTTTTCCCTCCCTGCGAATAGTTTGCTGATCGCAAGATCGGCAGGGCTGAGGCAGAGGCCGATGATTCCGCGGGTGTTTTCATTATGGACTGGCACCAATCGCAATTGCCAGTTGGCGGCCAATTGTGCTGTCTCCGGTCCTACGCCAAGGGCGTAATAGCCAAATGTCTCGTGGAAAGGGGATTTTTCGCCGATCGATCCATCGATTAAATCCGCCTTCTCCGGCGCATCGGGCGGATAAATGTCGGCTTCTGCCGGAAACGTCAATTCGGGGGGGCATCAGGAAAACTCCCCAGGATGGCCTGGCTGCCAATGATGACGGAGCCGGGATACGTCAGCAATATTTCCCGCCGCACGAATGAGGTGTTCAAGTTCCGCTCTTTTCATGGAATGATTGATAAATTGCCCAACGTTCCTGGGGAGTCAGGATGCCGCAAAACGGATCGCTCTGCCGCAAACGCTGGCCCAACTCGGTTTCGTCAAGGAGCAGCGCGCGGATTTCCTCCCAGGGTTTATCAAGGATCTCCAGCCATTCGCGGTAAACCGGCAATGGATTGCGGTCAAGCCAGCGCTGACAGGTGGCTTTCGCTTTGGCCAAGCCCGCTTTCAAGGGATCGTCATCGATCCGGGCCACGATGGCTTTATCCATCGCCAGGCTGCGTTGGTCGATTTGTTGATGCGTCCTCATGCGGCAACTCACAATAGCCATAACGGATTGCCGGTGGGATTCAAGCGGACAATCGCCTCAGGAAACCAGCCGGGCAATTCCCTTTGGAGCCCGGATTATTTCGGCTGGTTTTTGGGGGACGCGGTTCTTAAATCCTTCAGCATCCCCTTCAGCGGGATGCCGATGAACCACCCCGGCTTTTGCCCCAGATAAATAATCATTTCAACAAACTCTTATCCGAGACTTGATATATTCTAATGGGCGTGCTAGGATGAAATCCGTTGTTGGCTGGCTAAGTCCGGTTGGGATCGGGAAACGCCGGCCAACGAAAGGAAAAGGATCTGGTCACCGATATATGCCGAATCGCCGCCGTTTTTTTGTGGATCTTGCCTTGGTTGCCGCTGTCGCGACAACCCTCCCCTCAGTCGGAGGGGGGCCAGCCTATGGGAACCGGGAGGTGCCCTTGGAAGAAATCGGTTTAACGGCTTTCCTGAGGCAAAACCGAACTTGGTTCACCATCCGGCCAGTGACAGGCCACGAGGTTTCGGTGTTTTTGGATCAAATTCAACCCACCCCCGTCGCAGGGCTTGCCCAGCCAAGTGACGAGGATGCCAGGAATGAGAAGTTTTCCCTGATTTTTCGCGGTTTCAGCGAACTGCGGTTGGAGCAAAATACTTATATGTTTTCGCATCCACGCCTGGGCCGCTTCACCATGTTCATCGTGCCAATTGGTTCAATTGATTCATCCGGCACTTTCTATGAGGCGGTGTTTAACCGCCCGGCGCCGCAATCGGAGACTGGAATCAATTTCGGAGTCCGGCCTGGCAAATACCGAACCGCTCCAGCTCGTTTGAATTAACCTGATCCGGCACTTTCCATATTATGTCGCAACCTTATGTCGGAGAAATCAGGATCGTGGGATTCAACTTTGCGCCCCAGGGGTGGGAGCTATGCCAGGGTCAATTGCTACCGATTTCCCAATATGATACCCTGTTTAACCTGATCGGAACGACCTATGGGGGGGATGGGGTATCAACGTTTGCCTTGCCTGATCTGCGCGGGCGTGTTCCCCTGCACCAGGGAGCAGGTTATGTTCAGGGCCAGTCAGGCGGATCAGAAACGGTGACTTTGCAGACCGCTCATTTGCCGGCGCATTCTCACTTGCCTCAGGCTGATGGAACTGGAGCTAATTCTCCCTCACCGGTTGGGGCGGTTTGGGGAAACGCAGGCGGCAATGGAACTCCTTATAGCGATCAAGTTGGCGCAGCGAACGCACCGATGAGTCCCCAAGCGGTGGGGGTGGCCGGAGGTGGGCAACCTCATGAAAACATGCTCCCGTTCCTGTGTGTAAATTTCATCATATCCGTATTCGGAATATTCCCGTCCCAGAGCTGATCCGTGAACCAATCCGGAGAAATTTTATGAAATACAGTTTACTTTATGTCCACGCCATACTTAGGTGAAATAAGGGTGGTGGCCTTCAACTTTGCTCCCAAGGGTTGGGCTTTGTGCCAAGGGCAACTGTTGGCTATCAACTCCAATCAGGCACTGTTTTCCATCCTGGGCACCACCTATGGTGGCAACGGGACAACCACTTTCGCCCTGCCAAACCTGCAAGGACGCACTCCGGTCAAATTTGGGAATGGTTTCAATTTGGGAGAGATGGGCGGCGAGGCCTCCCACACCTTGATTTCCCAGGAAATGCCCTTTCATACACATCAGGCTGTGGGGAGCGGCATGGCCGCGGATAAATCCAGCCCGCAAGGTGGGCTTTGGGCCGTTACCGCCGCGAATGCGTACAGTGCCACAGCCAATGCAACTTTGCACCCGGCGTCGGTGAGCAACGCGGGCGGCAGCCAGCCGCATTCCAATCTATCGCCTTACCTGGTGTTGAATTTTGTCATCGCTTTGACAGGGATTTTTCCGACGCGCAATTAAAACTGTGGAATCGCATTATGGCTGATCAATTTGTTGGAGAAATCAGGATATTCGCCGGTAATTTTGCGCCGAATGGCTGGGCTTTTTGCGACGGCCAGCTCATGCCCATCTCCCAGAATACCGCCCTGTTTTCCCTCCTTGGCACGATGTATGGCGGGAATGGAAAAACCAACTTTGCGCTGCCCAATTTACAGGGCAATGCACCGCTGGGGCCAGGGCAGGGGCCGGGTTTGTCGGATCGAATCCAGGGTGAGGTTGGGGGGGCGGAGGTGGTGACGCTGGTTGCCACTGAAATGCCGTCACATACTCACACGGCTATGTCCGATAGCGGCACTGGCGATCAGGAAATTCCTACGAATAACGTGTGGTCCACCACGAAGGTTGGCCGGCAGGCGGCCAATCTCTATGCTTCAAATACCAGTGGAAATGTGAACATGTCCCCCACTGCATTATCAGCCGCTGGCAATGGTTTGCCACACAACAACCTGCCTCCGTATTTGACTCTAAACTTTATCATTGCGTTGCAGGGAATATACCCGCCGCGTGGTTGAGTGATTTTTTTTCGTGACGTTGCCATCGGGTGCATGGCTCCCGATTTCAGCACACATGAGGTTTTGAACGGGATCATTGCTCTTTTTAAACTTATGAATAAGCATGTCTTTGCCTTTGTTGTTTTGGGGATGGTTTTCCTGCCAACCGTGCTTCCTGCCAACACTTATAATGTGACGGGCACATTGGACGGCACCGGTTTGGTCACCTTGGTTGGAGGAACAACCTATAATGCCACCACCTTGCGGGCCGCAGTAAACGCTGTAAACAATGCGGGTTCTGGTGTCCACACCATCAATATCCCGCCGGGAACATACAATCTAACCCAAGGCGAACTTCCCGTTGGCGGATTAAGCGCCGCAACCATAAACATCAATGGCCAGGGCACACCCGCAAATACCACTATTCAGCATGATACATCCACTGCTGTTGCCCGGGTGTTTGACCTGGACCCAAATTTAATTGGCGGAGTCAATGTCACCATTCAGAACCTGAAGATCGCCCATGGCAGGAACAATAACGGGGAGGGGGGCGCCGGGATCATCTGCGGTTTGCAATCCCCGGCCGATTCGACAACGCTCATCAATTGCGTGCTGTATGACAACCAGCAGACTGGCACCACGGGTGCAGCTGTGGGGGGGGCGATTCAAAACATTGGGGGAACGCTGAATTTGAATAGCTGCACTTTTGACAGCAACTCCGCCGGCATTTTTAGTGGCGGGGCCATTTATTACGATTCGTTCTCGCCCAGCACGGGAACTTTCCAGGTGTCGAATTGCGTGTTTAAGAACAATACTGCGGGCGCGACCAGCAGTGGCGGAGGGGCGATTTACCTGACCGCCGCGGCCGGCAGCACGCTGAACATCACCGACTCCATTTTTGGCGGTAATCGTGCGACGGGGACAAGTGCAGGGGGAGCGGCTGTGTATAAGAACGGCAGCGCGGCTCTCACCATCAATCGATGCAATTTTACCGTCAACTCAGTGCAGGGGAGTTCCGCAACGCTCAACTTGGCCAGCGGTGGCGCGGTGGATATCAACAGCGGCCCGGCCACCATTCAATATTGCCGCTTTTCCGGGAACACCACCGCCGCCGCAAACAAGGGTTCAGCGGTTTACTATGCATCGGGCAGTGGTGCGACGTTGACTGCCAACGACAATTGGTGGGGTATCAACACGGGACCAGGTTCCGGGACTGGGGTGATGATGGCCGGCAGTTCCAGCGTGGTGCCTTCGTCCTGGCTCCAATTGCGGCACACTGCCTCTCCCAGTTCCATCCGCGTGCTGAATTCAACCACCTTGACTGCCAGTTTCCTGGTGAATTCGTCAGGTTCCACGATGAGCGTGGCCAACCTGGCGGCCTTGGTCCAGCTCCCGATAACTTTCCAAAACCCCGTCTGTGGCAGCCTTTCGAGCGCGCAAAATGCCATTCAATCTTCCATCACGGCCACCGCCTCCTACACGGCCAGTAGTTTAGGTTCCGGAAGCGCAGCCGCCACGGTGGATGCTCAGACGGTTACCGCCAACATTACCATTCTGGACACTCCGCCGACGATTACCGGCACCACCGCCGGGCAGAACGTCAATGACAACTCAACGCTGTCACCCTTTTCCAATGTAACCTTGGGGGATGTTGATGCTCCGGCGCAGACTTTGGCAGTCACCATATCACTCGATGCCGCCGCTAAAGGAACCTTTTCGCCTGCCTCCCTGACTGCCTCTGGATTCTCAGATGCGGGTGGCGGGGTGTTTACCTTAAGCACCACCGCGACGGCAGCCACGACGGCCATCCGGAAGCTGGTTTTTGTGCCGGCGGCCGCCCGGGTGGCCCGCGGATTGACCGAGACGACGGTCTTCACAATCAGCGCCAACGATGGCCTCGCTCCGGCAGTGATTGACAATGCAACTTCCGTCATCTCTTTATCGGCCAACCATTTGCCGGTGGCGGCGTCTGATGCCATGCAGCGGTTTGCCAAAGGCGGAGCCAAGGTGCTGGCCTCCGCCTTGCTCGCGAATGACACCGATGTGGATGGCGACACCTTGACAATTACCGAAGTGCCTGCCACGAGCGCCAATGGGGCCACCCTGTTATTCCGGGACGGTTGGATTCATTATATTCCATTGCTGGCTTATAATCTCACAGATACTTTCACCTACACCGTCAACGATGGCCATGGGGGCACGGCCACCGGAAGCGTCACGGTCAATATCCGCACGGACGGCTCCCTGGCATTGAATTATGCGGGCATTCAAAATCTCGGCGCCGGGAAATTCCGGGTGACTTTCCATGGCATTCCCGGGCTGGCTTACACCGTGCAATATGCGGACAGCATTGTGCCTCCAATCAATTGGCTGACTTTGGGATCGGCGGTTGCGGACGGAGCCGGCATTGTGACTTGCGATGATCTAGCTGGTACTGGCAGCCGTTTTTATCGGACGACTTATCCATGATCAAACCTCCGGCAACCAGCAGGAAAAACAACGGAATATGACAGAAATGAAACTCAAGCATTTGGTTATACTGTGGCCGGTGATTTTTTTTGCCGTCCTGAAAGCCCAAGGGGCCGTGATTGAGCAGTATGATTTCAACAATGTGAACCAGGTGATTCCGGATGGCAATGCATCCGGGGTGAGCCATACCGTCAGCGTGCCAGGATCAAGCGGCATTGCGGAAATTGGCTCCGTGCAGGTCACTTTGAGCATCTCGTCGGATGGCAACGGAAGTTTGTATGCGTATCTTGAGCATGATGGCCGGATTGCGGTTTTGCTCAATCGCATTGGCCGCACCGCCTCTGATTTGATCGGTTCTGATGGCCAAGGCTTGGTCATCACCTTGAACGACTCCGTGGCCTACACGGACGTGCACCAAGCCACCGGATCACCGCTGACCGGAACCTTTCAGCCCGATGCCCGCCTGGTCGATCCCAGCCAGGTCTTGGATACCAGCCCGCGGAGCGCGTTTTTATCAGCCTTTCAAGCCCAGCCAGCCACGGGCGATTGGACTCTATTTGTTGCCAACCTGGAATCAGGGAGCAGCAGCACGCTGAACAGTTGGTCCCTGCAAATTGTTGCCGTTCCGGAACCAGGGGTTTCGAGCCTATGCGTTGCCCTGGGTCTCCTTGGGTTGGCCGCGGTGAAGCGGATTTTGCATAGGCGCAACGTGTGAGGCATTCGCTGTATTTACATCGCCATGACTACCCACAGTGCAGAAAAGCTAACCCTTTCCCAAATCACGGGTTTGGTTGGCTATCGTTTCCGAGTCCTCTTGGAAGCGGCTGAGGACATTGAATTGGAGTTGGCCCAAATTGTTTCAAAACCGGAACTGGGCGCCAACTTTGAATGTTTTTCGCTGGTTTTCAAGGGGCCGGCTGACCGGTTGCTGCGTCAGGGAACCTACCGCTTTGAACACCGTCAGTTAGGCGGCTTTGATTTGTTTATCGTGCCGGTGGGCCAGGAGCCCGGCGCCTGCCTGTACCAAGCGGACTTTAACCAGTTGTTGCCGATGGTTTAGCATCATCCTGGTCCGCTATTTTGGGTGACGCTTCCAAGTGGACGTAGGGGCCGGATTCACCCATCTGGTGAAAGCCTTTCCGGCGATACCAATCCAGGGCCCGGGAGGCTTTCATAGCACTGAGCCGCAGGGGCAGGCCGGTTCGTAACGCTTCCGCAAGCAAATTACTCAATATTCCAGTGCCAATGCCCCGGCCTCGATACTGGTGCAACAGGCTGATGTCCACCAGCCGAATTTCTTCCTGAGCGCGGTTGATTACCGTTCTTCCTGCCGGCTCTTCGCCCGCCAGGATGATGGAAAACTCAGCCCGCGGGAACATGCTTCGGTAACCTCGCCGCATGGCTTGGAACTGCATCCTTAAAAAGGCATCCCGCATCGTGTCATCCCAACCTAATGCCTGCAGTTCCTCCTGCCGGGTGGATGAATAAAGCGCGAAAAGAAAGGCTTCATCCTCAGGTTGTTCAGGCCGGCAGGAAACCTCCAACCGCCGGGCCGGGGATGGGGCGGGAAGGCGGCGTTCCTCGTCAAGCATAACCAGGAGGCCCGCTCAGGCGACTGGCTGGCGGGTGACAAAACGGACTTCTGCCTCGACGCCCAACCGGGCGAGCAACTCGGTCCGGATCACGTTGCGCAGGTTTTCCAGCGTGCGCATCAGGTCATCGAATAACTGATCGGTGACGACAAGGGAAATGATCACTTCGCGGTCGTTGAATTCAAGGTCCACCACCTGCCCGGCGGCTTTGGTTTGGGCAATGATATTGCGGACCTGGACCTCGTATAAAGGCATTTCATTGACGCGCAGGCGGCGGTCCAGGCGGCGGCCAGGCTGGATAACCGCACCCGTGCGGCCACAAGGGCATTTGACGCGGGTGATATCGCAGGCCTCGCGCGTTGCATAACGCAAGAGCGGCATGGCTTCCCGGCACAAGGTGGTGACCACGAGTTCGCCCTCCACCGCTTCCACCAGGAACTGGTCTTCATTGATGTGGAACCTCCCTTCCGAACATTCCACACAGAAGCCGGGATCCAGAATTTCGGAGACGCCAAAGTTGCATTGGACGCGGGCAAACAATCCCGACGCCAACTCCTCGCGTTCGGCCGCAGGCACCGGGCGGGAAAGCAGGACGGTGCGCAGGTGCAGGGATTGCGGATCGATCCGGCGCTGGTCCAGCAAAGTGGCGATACGCCGGGCGTTATCGGGAGTTGTGATCAAGACCGTCGGCCGGTAGTTCTGGAGCATCGCCAGCTGGTAATCGATATGGAACGGATCCTCGGCGATGACCGAGGCTTCGATGCACTGGGCGCCCAGGATGTAGCCGGAAGCATTCTTGGTCAGCCCCGCCCCGAGGCAGATTTGCAGGACATCATTGGCAGTGACCCCAGTGGCCACGAGCTGGCGGGCCACCAATCTGCCCCACAGGATCAAATCGTTTTGGGTGTGGCCGGTCACCAGGGGGCGGCCTTCCGGCCCAACCAGGGAATGCAGGCGGATCACCTCCCGCAGCGGCAGGGCGAACATGCCGTAAGGAAAGCTGTCAGCCAAATCCTCCGGGCGGGTCAGCGGCAAACTGGAAACATCCTCCAGCGAGGCCACTTTTTGGATGTTGACCGTCTCGCGGTAGCGGCGGACGTTGCGTTTGAGGCGTACTAAGAGTGCTTGCAGCCGTTCCAGCTGGAGCTGGCGCAATTGATCCAGCGGCATCGTTTCGTGTTTGCGGTCTAAAATGCTCATTCCCAAATCTCCTTGTAACCTTTGCCCAGGTAGGCGCGGCGCACCTCGGGATTGTGCAATAAATCGCGCGCATCCCCCTCGAGGATGATTTCGCCGGTTTCCATGACGTAGGCGCGGTCGGCTATGCCCAGCGCCGCGATGGCGTTCTGCTCCACCAGGAAAATAGTGACGCCCAGATCCTTCAATTTCCGGATCACCGAAAATACTTCCTGCACCATCAAGGGCGCCAGGCCCATGGAAGGTTCATCCAGAAGTATGAAACGCGGTTTGGCCGCGAGGGCTCGCCCGAGCGCCACCATTTGCTGCTCCCCACCGGATAAAGTGCCGGCCAATTGCTGCGAACGTTCGCGCAGGCGGGGGAATTGGGCGAGGATTTCCTCCATTGCCATGAGCCGGTCGGGATTATGGTATCCGCCAATGAGCAGGTTTTCCCAGACGGTCATGTCTGCGAAAAGCTGCCGCCCCTCAGGCACCAGGACCATGGAATTGCTCACACCTTTCCAGGGTGGCAGGCCCCGGGTGTTGCGTCCTTGCACCACGATTTCACCACTCCACGGAGGCAATAATCCGGTGATCGCCCGGAGCAGGGACGTCTTCCCAGCCCCATTGGCGCCCACCAGGGTCACGATTTCGCCGGCGCAAACGTGCAGGCTGATGCCTTTCACGATTTCCAGGCTACCGTAACCGCATCTCAGGTTCCTTACTTGCAGCAACATTTGAATCTTCTCCGAGATACACCGAGATCACCTTGGGATCGTTTTGGATTTGGGCCGGGGGACCTTCGGCAATGGGAGTGCCAAAGTGCAGCACCAGGATGTCATCGGATATTTCCATGACCAATGACATGTCGTGCTCCACCAGCAGGATGGTCACCCCGCTTTGCCGGATCCGGCCAATGAGCTTGGCCAAATCATCTGTTTCCCGGGTATTCAATCCGCTGGCTGGCTCATCTAATAACAACAGTTTCGGTTCCGTGGCCAGGGCCCGGGCCAGTTCCACCATCCGGCGCTGGCCAAAAGACAGGGCTTGGGCGCTTTCCGAGGCCAGCCCGGCCAATCCCACGCGGTCCAGGCAGTTCATGGCAAAATCACGCGCCTCGCGTTCCGCGCGGCGTTGGGCCGGCAGGCGCAGGGAACAATTAAGGAGGCCACCATGGGTGCGGCAATGGCGGCCCACCATCACGTTTTCCAGGACGGAAAGGTGTGCGAACAAACTGGGGTTTTGGAAAGTGCGGGAAATCCCCAGGGCTGCCACTTGAAAGGGCTTTAAACCGGTGATTCGGCGGTTTTCCAGGACGATTTTACCCGCGGTGGGTGGGAAAATCCCGGATACGATGTTGAACAAGGTGGTTTTGCCTGCGCCGTTGGGGCCGATCACCGCCTTGATAGTGCCAGCCTGCACTTTGAAGGATACCTGGTCCAAGGCAACCAGGCCCCCAAAGCATTGACGGATTCCAAAGGCTTCAAGCAGAACCATGTTTTTCCTTTCCCCCGGTGATCCGGTTGGATGACAGGCGCTGGATCAAGTTACCAAGCGGTTTGAAGGGGCCGTCCGGCATGAGCGAAATGATGAGGATGAGGATGATGCCAAAAACGGCATGATCATAAGTGCCAAAATAACCACGCAAAGAGAGAAAGTTCAAAAGAACGCTCATCAGCAGCGAACCCCAGAAATTGTCCATGCCGCCTACCGCCACCAAGGTGACATAGCGTACGGATTTCATGGCACTCGCTTCCGAAGGGCCGATTCCGGCGTTGTAATGAGTCAGGAAACTGCCCGCGGCTGCCGCCAGCAAGGCGCTGACGACGAAAGCCATCAATTTAAAGCGCCCGGTATCGATCCCCATGGCGTTGGCCGCGGTTTCGCCATCATGGATCGCCCGGAGCGCCCGGCCCGCCCGCGAATGCACCAGGTTCATGAGTAACACCAGTGCCATCATGGCCATCAGCCATGCCAGATAATAGTTGGAAATCCGCAAAGACTTTTCCCCGCTGACGGTCAAGCCGGGCAGGATCGGCCAGGGCGGCACGCCGTTAATGCCATCCGCAGAACCGGTCAACGGGCTGGCCAATAGCAAGCGGTAAACGATCAGGCTGAAGCCAAGGGTAGCCATAGCCAGATAGTGGCCCTTGAGGCGCAAGCTCGGGTAGCCCACCAGGATGGCGATCACGATGGTGAATACCATCGCCGCCAGGAAAGCCGCCCACGGGGTGAAGACCAGCTGCGAAGTTCCATCAAACAGGTTGTCCTGCAAAACCAGCACGCCTGCCCGTTGCAGCCACCCGGCCCAGACGGTTTTCTGCCAGAAAGCCAGGTTATGCGTCGTCAAAACCGCAGACATATACCCACCGATTGCAAAAAAGGCGCCGTGCCCGAGCGAAGCCTGGCCGGCACATCCCATCAGCAAACAAAGCCCCAAAACCACCAGTGAATAATAGGCCGACATGGTCAGCTGGGTGAGGTAGAACTCCTTATTCAAACCGCTGGCGCAGAGCTGGATCAGGATGACGGCCGCAGCCAGCAGCAACAGGTGGAAGTAGTTGCGGCGGTTCATCCTCAACACTCCCTCACGTTGCCGCCAGAGGGCTTGCCGAACAGCCCATTGGGACGGACAAATAAAACCAACAGGAGGATGGCAAAAGCGGACACATCCTTGTAGGCAGCCGGCACCAGGATGATGCTGAAAGCCTCGCAGATACCCACTGCCAAACCACCCACCACCGCTGCCATGGGATTTCCCAAACCTCCTAGAATGGCGGCGGCAAATCCCTTGATCGCCAATCCAGGACCCATATCATACTGGGTCATGGCGCTGGGTGATATTACGCAGCCGGCCAGGGCTCCCAAACCGGCGCTCAAACCGAAGGCCACCGTTCGCATATTGGCAATATTGATGCCGGCCAGCATCGCCGCTTCGGGATTGGAGGAGCAGGCGCGCATGGCCCGCCCATAAAGTGAATACCGGTAAAAGAGATGCAAAATGATGATGGCCGCCGATACCGTGCCCAGAACCCAAAAAACCTGCGGCGAAATGGCTGCCCCGAAAATTCGGACCGTGGAAATTTCATTGCCGGTGAAGTAGGGGAGCGAACGGACTTTTTCGTCCCAAATATGCAGGGCGGCTTCCTGCATCACAATCGATAAACCGATGGTAATGATGATCATGTGCAGGATCGAATGCCTCCGCAAGCGCCGGAAAAACAGCAATTCCAGCAAACACCCACAGAGAGTGACCAGAATGACCGATCCAGCCACCGCCAAGGGCAGGGATACCACGGAAAGCAGGCTTACGGCCACCATGCCCCCCAACATCACAAACTCACCTTGGGCAAAGTTCAGAATGCCCGTGGCGCTGTAAATCAGGTTAAAGCCGATGGCCACGACCGCGTAAATGCTGCCAATCGTTATGCCGGAAAACAAATACTGTAATAACTGAGTCAATCGTTGTTCACCCTCGCAGACCCGCCATCATCCGGGCGAGATTCGCGGTTTTAACGCTCAAAATCACCTGAACTGCAAGAGGAGAGGAAAATAGGAACCACCTACCTGGGAGTCAACCACAGAATAACCTTGAGCGCGATGCAGGAATACCGTTTGGCTCGATGAATGAGGGTATGGCATCCTTCCTGTTTATTCGCCCAAAAGGAGGATTGACGGCTGAAAACCAGTTCGTGTATGGTCCCTTTAGGCCTATAAATTTACACGTTATGAATGAAAAAAGTGTGAAGAATCAACGTCGGTGCTTTTCCGGGTTCACATTGATTGAACTGCTGGTGGTGATCGCCATCATCGCGATTTTGGCCAGCATGCTGCTCCCCGCCTTGGGTAAAGCCAAGGCCAAGTCGCAAGGCGTTTTCTGCATGAACAATTCCAAGCAACTGTCCCTGGCTTGGATCATGTATGCCGATGAAAACAATGGCACCTTGGTGGAAAACCACCATGGCGGTGACGCACAAGGCGGCGCCAACAAACTCAGTTGGGCATCGGGATGGCTGGATTACAGCCTTAGCACTGACAACACCAATATCCTTTTCCTGATTGATGAGCGGTGGGCCAAAATGGCCCGCTATGTGAATAAGTCAAAAAACCTGTTCAAGTGTCCGGCAGACAATTACATGGCACAAATTCAGCGTAATGCCCGCTGGAGTGCGAGAGTCAGGAGCATTTCCATGAACTCCTGCATGGGTAATGGAAATGATAAGCAATGGTATGGTGATGCGCATACCATCTATAAAAAATTGTCAGACATCAAAAAGACTCCTCCCGTCAAAGCATGGGTATATGTCGATGAGCAACCAGACAGCATTAATGACCCCTGCTTTTTCGTTAACGTGACGGCGGTATCCTGGGTGGATATGCCCGCCAGTTACCATAATGGGGCTTGTGGGTTTGCCTTCGCAGATGGGCATTCTGAGATCCACAAATGGATGGATAGCGTGACCAAACCGCAGATAAAACTTATCGCCAATAATTCATGGCCCACTCCTAAGAACGCCATCGATTACAGGTGGATCATGGAACGTACTAGCGAACGGGTCAAATAGCCGATTAGCTTCCAGTTTTTCAGCAAACGGGCGATCTTGGGGCCTGATGCGTTCCCTTTTACCCCCTGGGCGTCCAAAAGCACACTTCACAATAATGTCTTCTTAGACCATGGTTGAGGCGACGTTCGGGAATGCTGGAGGCTGGGTTTTTGACGTGTCTTAAGGTTTCTTGGGAAGGAAAACTGGGAGGTTGACGGGAGCCTTTCACAGCTTTAGGGTATTCCCTCGCCAATAGATCAATTAATATGTATGAAAGATAACAGTCCACTGCATGTGCGCAATCGGTTCAGTGCCTTTACTCTGATCGAACTGCTGGTGGTGATCGCCATTATCGCCATCCTGGCGAGTATGATGCTGCCCGCATTAAGCAAAGCCAAGACCAAGGCTCAAGGCATCATGTGCATTAACAATACGAAGCAGTTAATGGTTGCCAACCACATGTACCAAGGAGACAACCAAGACAAATTCCCCATGGCATTCCATGGCGGATTTGTCCCCACACCTAATGCTCCAGAGCGTCCATGGGTAACTGGCTGGCTGGATTGGAGCACCAGCACTGACAATACCAATATTATTTACCTGCTCGATCCCCGCTATGCGGTATTGGCAAAATACTTTGCAAATTCCAAGAATGTTTATAAGTGTCCTGCAGATAAATACACCAGCGGCGCACAGAAGCAGAGAGCCTGGAATGAGCGGGTGCGCAGCGTTTCGGGTAACATTTATATTGGTGATGGAAACGGAAAGGATTCCGGACCCAATAATATGACTATTTATAAATCCTGCGCCAAAGCTTCAGCCTTGGTTTACCCTGGTCCTTCCAAAACTTGGGTGTTCATGGACGAGCATCCAGATAGCATCAACGATGCAGGTGCCTTCGCGCCTAATTCAAATGCCAACATTCCCGATGCCCCGGCCACTTATCATAATGGTGCGGCTGGTTTTGCCATGGCTGACGGGCATTCAGAGCTTAAAAAATGGACTGGCCCCACGATGACGAAAGCGAGGAAATCCGGAGGATTGGCTGGGGTTAATTTTAATGCACAAAACAACTTTGCGACGGTTGTTGGTGATCCTGATCTGAGATGGTATTCCTATGCAAGCCCACGCAATTCCTCAAGAACGGTTGCAGACTGATTTTGGCTTAAAACACATCGTTTTAAGATTCGGGAATTAGCAAACGGCCGCGCGTAAAGAGCGCGGTCGTTTTTTCCCTAAATGCCAAACCTCCATCGGCCTTATTGGGCGCGATATTTTGTCAATTTAACCCCCAAAAAGAGGAGAAATCCCAAAACAAGGAAGCCACCCACGATTCTCAACTTCAACTTCCGAGCGCTCGTGGCATTCGTTTCCGCCGCCGTTAGGATTTTGACGGCGGCGTTCAGTTCTCCTTGAGCGGCCTTGACCAATGGCAAATAGCCCGAATCGCCCCGCAGATAGCTGCTTTGAGCCAGTCGCAGGTCTTTTTCCGCTTTAAAAAGTTCGGTTTTGGCCGACAAGGCCAGGTCACTGAAGGACAATCGCTTAAGACGTTCCAGGGAGTTTTGCACCAGATCGCGATTGGCTTGATAATCGGCAATCGATTTAAGCGCGGAATCCACCTGGTTTTTAACTTTCCCAGCGGTATTGGCGGCTTGGTCAGAATGCCCCGCAGTCGAGGCAGCTTGCGCGGAATCCAATTCGCTGCGCCATAACTGGAGGTCAGGCTGGGCCAGATCCCCTGTGAAATTCGGATTTGCCTTTCTAATAGCGGTGATCTTGGTTTCCAATAATGTTAAATTATTCCGGGTATCATCCAAAGTCAGCAAAGCATTCGTGCGGGCTTGCCCTTGGACATCTTTTTCAAGGGTGGAAATTTGGGATGGCCGTGATGGGGTGGCAGAATTGCCTGCTGTGAGATTGGTTTGGGCTTGGACTTGGAGAAACTGTAGTGCGACCAAACAAGCAATAACGGTGGAAGGACAGAAATTGGAGAATATCATTTGGCTGACCTATGATGGTTGTTTCTTCATTAGTTTCGTGCGATGCTCATCAGGGGAATGAAAGATCAACCAAGGATTGGCGGCAATCATAAAAACGGGTCCGGCCCGAATTGGCAGGTGCTGATCAATAAATGGCTCTCATTGGCCAATTTATGGTGAGTTGCCCTGGAATGCCCCGTTTACCGTTTGGAGTCAAAGCATTGAGTAAATGCCATGAAAGAAAGTGTTAAGAGCGAGCGTCCGAACCGGCGGCAGTTTCTGCGCCGGGGAGTGATTAGCGCCTGGTTTGCTGGCCTGTGCCAGGCGGTCGGAATTTGGCCATCTCACGCGCGGGCGGCACAGCCAGCTTCCGGCCTGGCTGGACAGGCCTTGGGGCCGGAGTTTACTTATGATCTGGCCCAACTCCGCAGGGTGGATCCCAAGTTGCTTCAGTATCGGGAAACCGGTTCCCTGCCGGTGGGGCTGAAAGAATCCCGCGGCCTGGTTTTGGATGCGGAGGATAACCTCTACGTGGCTGGGGATCGGGCAGTGGTCATCCTTGATCGGAATGGCAAGGTATTGGGGCAGGTGCGCTTGGATGATTCTCCACGCTGCCTCGCGCTCGGCTGGGATAAATCTATTTTCGTGGGCTTCAAGGACCATGTGGAAGTGTATTCGCCCGGCGGTGAGCACAAGGCGCGGTGGGAAAAATGCGGGCCAAAGGCGGTATTAACGGCCATGGCGGTCAGCGAAAACCGGGCCTTTGTTGCCGATGCCGGTTCGCGCATGGTGCATTTCTATGACTTGAACGGGAACCTTCAAAAAAGTTTGGGCAAGAAAACGCCAGGCAGCCAAGGTCCAATCTTTATCGTTCCCAGCCCCTATTTCGACCTGGCCATTGGCCCGGGGAATTTGCTGTGGGTGGCAAATCCCGGAGAACATCGTCTCGAGGTTTACACCATGGACGGCGAAACGGAATTTTCCTGGGGTAAGTATTCCCTCGCCATCGACGGTTTCTGCGGTTGCTGCAATCCAGTTCATTTTGCGCTGTTGTCGGATGGCCGCATTGTGACCAGTGAAAAAGGCCTGCCGCGGATCAAGATTTACAGCGCCCGCGGCGAATTTGAATGTGTTGTGGCGGAGCCGGAACAATTCGCAAAGTATTTGGATACGGCCGCAGCCAATCCCTTGGGCTTGGATGTGGCGGCCGATTCAAAAGGATCCATCCTGGTGCTGGATTCCATGAACGCGGCGATCCGCATTTTCCAACGCAAAGCCCGGGCTTGAATTCAGCCACCGATTTTGAGTTCAATCAACTTCTGCAAGATGAAACACGATTTGAAAGAGCGGGGATCGCGGAGGGAGTTTCTGCGCCTGCTTGGGCGCTATCCGCTGTTTTTCGGCTTGTTGGCCATGGGCGGTTTTTTGGCCAGCCGGAAGCCCTGTCAGGATGCTCCCAATTGCCTGCCAGCGAATACCTGCGGCCAATGTCAGGCTGCGTCGCAATGCTCCCTGCCCAAAGCTAAAGATTTTCGAAGCCAATCGACTTATGCCGGAAACCGTACCTAACAACAACCGCCGCCAATTTTTCGGCGCAGGCATCAGGGGGGCCTTTCTGTTCGTCTTGGGGGCAGCCACCAGTTTGTTTGCCCGGCACTCCCAAAAGGAGAAAATGGTATGGCAGATTGATCCCTCCAAATGCGTGCAATGCACGAATTGTGCCACCAAATGCGTGCTGCAGCCCTCGGCGGTAAAATGCGTGCAAGCCTACCCCATGTGCGGGTATTGCAAATTATGCACCGGCTATTTTGAGCCGCAGCCTAATCGCCTGAACACGGCGGCGGAAAACCAGTTGTGCCCCACCGGCGCCATCATCCGCACGGCCTTGGAATATCCCTATTACGAGTATACGATCGAGGAGAGTCTTTGCATTGGCTGTGCCAAGTGCGTCAAGGGCTGCACTTTGTTCGGCAATGGTTCTTTTTTCCTGCAAATCCGCCATGATCGCTGTGTGAACTGCAACGATTGTTCCATTGCGCTGGCCTGCCCAGGACACGCTTTTAAAAGAGTGCCAGCCAGCCAGCCCTATTTGCTGAAAAACCGGGAGCACCAGGCATGATCCCACGCGCGGACGCGGGTCATCCATCACCAGGCAGAGGAAATGCCTGGCGTTTCAGCCTGGCCCGGCTGTGGCAAATCGCGATTATGGTTTTAATGGCCGGTTGGGCCGCCCCAGTTTCGGGTGTCGAGCGATTCCCTCCCCCGGAATTTGAAGCCACCTATAAGATGCCTCCCACCACCACACCGCCGGCCCGGGCCCAGGGCATGGAATATGTGGATGTGGCCGTCTTGTTGGGGGCGCTTTCGGCAGCGTCCTATTTGTCCCTGGTCAAGCGCCGGCGAAGTCATTTGCTGGTTTTGTCCCTTTTTTCCCTGCTTTATTTCGGTTTTTATCGCAAAGGATGCATCTGCCCGGTGGGATCTATCCAAGATGTAGTCCTGGCTTTGGGCAACCAGGGATATGCCGTGCCTTTTACCGTGCTGGCTTTTTTCTTTTTGCCACTGATCTTCACTTTGTTTTTCGCCCGTGGATTTTGTGCCGCAGTTTGTCCGCTGGGGGCCATCCAGGATGTGGTGGTTGTCAAACCCGTAAAAGTACCTAATTGGCTGGAGCAGGGCTTGAGCATCATTCCCTTTGTCTATCTCGGCCTCGCCGTATTGCTGGCGGCCACGGGCAGCGCCTTCCTGATTTGCCAGTTCGATCCCTTTGTGGCTTTTTTCCGGCGCAGCGGCAGCGCCGGCATGCTGGCTCTCGGCATCGCATTCCTGCTGGTGGGCTTGTTTTTTGGGCGCCCTTATTGCCGGATTTTTTGCCCATACGGCGCCCTCCTGCGGGTGCTTTCCTTTTTCTCCAAATGGAATGTCACACTGACGCCCAATGATTGCCTGCGCTGCGAGATTTGCGATGTGGCATGCCCCTATGGGGCCATTCGTGAGCCCGCCCAGGCGGAACCTTCTTTATCTACCAGGGCCGCCCGTGTACGGCTGGCATTATTGATCCTTTTGATACCGCTGCTGATCGGTGGTTTAGGCTGGCTGGGCAGCCGGCTCAGCGTTCCGCTTTCCAAGTTCCATAAAGTCGTCAGCCTCGCGGAGCAGGTAGCCATGGAGGACGCCAATCCCGCGACCCCGCCTACGGATGCCAGCAAGGCGTTCCGCCAAACCGGGCGTCCGGTGAACGCTTTGCTTGCCGATGCCTTGCGCATACGCCAGCAGTTGATCTCCGGCGGTTGGCTATTTGGCGGTTTCGTTGGCTTGGTGATGGGGATCAAATTGGCCAGCTTGTTTGTTCCCAAGAACCGGACCGTTTGGGAACCAGACGAGGCGGCCTGTTTATCTTGCGGGCGCTGTTTCACCTATTGCCCGAAAGAGCTGGTGCGCGCCAAGAAAGTGCAACGCAAAAATGCCATCCCTTTGAAGCCCGTCTAACATGGAAGCCAATCCGCCCACAACCGTTTCTGCGCCAAAACCAAAGCCTCCCGGTCCGCCTCCCGATCCTTGGCGGCAAGCGGTCCGCACCACCGCCGTGGTTTCCGGCTCTTTCTGCGTGGCTCTCGCATTGCTTCTGGCCGCGAACTTCATCCAAGGCAGGTTTTTTGATCCGTTGACCTCCCCGGAATTGGCCTCGCTCAAAGTGGAGTTGAATAAAAACCCACTCGATGAAAAACTCAAGGAACGCATCCGGCTCGTCGATCTGGAATTGCGCAAGAAAGTTTTCCAGCGGCAGAATCTGGCCAATGATGGCGCCTGGCTTCTGTTCGGGGGCATGGCGGTTTTTCTGCTCACCCTTAAAACAGTGACGTATCGCAAGAAAATCCCCCGGCCGCCAGCCCGTAAAGCCCCTGATTCACCAACCGCCCATGCGGTGCGGGCCAGTTGGGCGGTAGCCGCCACATGTTTATTGGTTGTGGCATCTGCTTACACCGTTGCCACCAGATCTGGCACCAGCCTCCGGGCTTCCGCCGCGGAAAACGCGCCACTGCCAGCCACCAACGAGCTTGCCTCGGCCAACCCTGTGGAAACAGCTTCGCCGGCGAGTCATCCTGAACCAGCCAAAACCTCTGTCCCGTTGCCAGCTGCTCCTTTTCCTACGCGCGAAGAGATCCGGAAAAACTGGCCGCGCTTCCGCGGGCCGGAGGGCGCAGGCATTTCTGCATTTACCAATTATCCCGCATCTTGGAATGGCGCCAGCGGAGAAGGCCTGCTATGGAAGGTCGCAGTGCCAATGTATAATCCCAATTCGCCGGTGGCTTGGGGTGACCGCTTGTTTTTGACCGGCGCCAATGCCAAAAAGCGCGAGGTTTACTGTTTTGAGGGGGGAACCGGGAAACTTTCATGGTCCAAACCGGTGGAAACGCCCCAGAGCAATGTGGGCGAACCGCCCAACGTGATGGAGGATTCGGGAGGACATGCGCCCTCCACCGCCGCCACTGACGGGCGCCGGGTCTATGCCATTTTCGTGAATGGCGATGTGGCCGCCTTCGATTTGGATGGCAACGCCGCTTGGGCTGTGAACCTGGGCAAGCCGGACAACAGCTACGGGCATGCGGCCTCCCTCGAAACCTATCAAGACCGGCTTATTGTCCAGTATGATCAAGGCTCCGGCAAAGACAACAAATCCAAAATCATCGCCCTGGATGCCAAAACGGGGAAAACGGTGTGGCAATCGCCACCCCGGCCGGTGCCCAATTCCTGGTCCACGCCGATTTCGATTGAGGTCAGCGGGAAAGCACAATTGATCACTACGGGAAATCCCTGGGTGATCGCTTATCAGCCGGCGGATGGCACGGAGTTGTGGCGGGCCAAAGTGCTTTACGGGGAGATCACCCCTTCGGCCATCGCCGCGGCCGGCCTTGTTTTTACAGCTAATGAAGGCGAGAAGCTTTCAGCCATCAAGCCCGATGGCACGGGGGATGTGACGGCTACGCATGTCAAATGGACGGGGGAGGAAGGATTGCCCGATATTTGCAGTCCCTTGAGCGATGGCAAACAGGTGTATTTATTGAGTTCCTCCGGAGTGTTGACCTGCTACCGGATCGAGGATGGCAAAATGCTCTACAGCAAAGAGCTGGAGGAGGGATTCAAGGCGTCGCCCAGCCTGGTGGGGGACCGGATCTGGCTCTTTTGTGAGAAAGGCAAAGTGATATTGGCGCAAGCGGGGCCGGAGTATAAAGAGGTGGGGTGCTGCACGATGGGCGAAGAGGAGATCATGGCTTCCCCAGCCTTCGTCGATGGGCGGGTTTATGTCCGGGGTAAAAAACAGCTCTACTGCATCGGTTCAAAAGGCTTGGCACCCCTGGCTCAGGCTCCTGTAGCCGCCTCCTCTGAAACCAAGCCATCAGCTTCTGCTTTTCCCACCCGGGAAGAGATCCGCAAAAATTGGCCGCGCTTCCGCGGTTCTGAGGGCGCAGGCATTTCCGCATTTACAAATTATCCCCCATCTTGGAATGGCACCAACGGGCAGGGAATACTTTGGAAAACAGCGGCACCGACCGCGAATCCCAATTCGCCGATAGCCTGGGGCGACCGCTTGTTTTTGACCGGCGCCAATGCCAAGAAACGCGAGGTTTACTGTTTTGCGGGCGCTACCGGAAAATTGCTTTGGCAAAAACCGGTGGAAACGCCCCAGAGCAATGTGGGCGAGCCGCCCAACGTGATGGAGGATTCGGGAGGGCATGCCCCGTCCACTGCCGCCACTGATGGGCGCCGGGTCTATGCCATTTTTGTGAATGGTGATGTGGCCGCCTTCGACATGGATGGCAACGCCGTTTGGGCTGTGAACTTGGGCAAACCGGACAACAGCTACGGGCATGCGGCCTCCCTCGAAACCTATCAGGACCGGCTTATTATCCAGTATGATCAAGGCTCCGGCAAAGACAACAAATCCAAAATCATCGCCCTGGATGCCAAAACGGGGAAAACGGTGTGGCAATCGCAGCCCCGGCCGGTGCCCAATTCCTGGTCCACCCCCATCGCCATTGAGGTTGGCGGGAAGCCGCAATTGATCACTACGGGCAATCCCTGGGTGATCGCTTATCAGCCGGCGGATGGCACTGAGTTATGGCGGGCCAAGGTGCTTTATGGGGAGATCACCCCTTCGGCCATCACCTCGGCCGGCCTCGTTTTTACGGCCAATGAAGGCGAGAAGCTTTCAGCCATCAAGCCCGATGGCACGGGGGATGTAACGGCGACGCATATTAAATGGACGGGGGAGGAAGGCCTGCCCGACATTTGCAGTCCGTTGAGCGATGGCAAACAGGTGTATTTATTGAGTTCCTCCGGGGTGCTGACCAGCTACCGGATCGAGGATGGCAAAATGCTCTACAGCAAAGAGCTGGAGGAGGGATTCAAGGCGTCGCCCAGCCTGGTGGGGGATCGGATCTGGCTCTTTTGTGAGAAAGGCAAAGTGATATTGGCCCAAGCGGGGCCGGAGTATAAAGAGGTGGGGCGCTGCACAATGGGTGAGGAGGAGATCATGGCTTCGCCAGCCTTCGCCGATGGGCGGGTTTATGTGAGAGGAAAAAAACAGCTTTATTGCATCGGGTTGAAAACGCCATAATTTATAGGTGACTGTGAAACACAAAAAGATGATCGGGGTGAGCGAAGTTGGTTTTACTTTGCTTTTGGCCTTAACTTTTTTCTCTCAGCCGCCCATGGTCCAAGCTGGTAGTTTGGTGCTTTTCCAAACCACCTACGGTGAAATGGCCGTTGAATTATTCGACCAGGAAAAGCCGGTGACAGTCCAGAACTTCAAGAATTATGTGAGCCGGGGGCTATACAAAAATGTCATTTTTCACCGCTGCCTGCCCTCTTTCATTGCGCAAAGCGGCGGGATTCGTTCCCCCAACCGGACAAGTTCTGATAATTTTACTAATTTTGTTTACGTGGCCAACTTGGGAGCCATCACCAATGAATATGCGGTGGGGCGGCGTTTCAGCAATACTTACGGTACGATTGCCATGGCGAAATTATCCGGCGATCCCAATTCGGCCACCTCCCAGTGGTTTTTCAACCTGGCCGATAATTCCGCCAACTTGGACAATCAAAACGGTGGATTCACAGTGTTTGGCCGGGTGGTCTCCGGCACCAATGTCCTGAACCAATTCAATAGCCTGCAGTTGAATGGAGGCGGGATTGTGGATTTGACGCAAATTTATGGCGCGAGTTCCACCACAGCCCTTTTTGCCAATTTGCCGGTTCTCTATACCGGCATGACCCCGCCCCACTATAACGATTTGATTTACGCCGATATCAGTCTCTTCAGCGCTCAAGTCGCGCTTAATTCCGATGGCTCCCGCACCATATCGTGGACGAGCATTGGCAACCGGTTGAACCATGTGGAATATGCCGGTCCCATTCCTTTCCAATGGCAGGTTTTGACCAGTGTGACTGGCACTGGCGGCCGCATGGAGGTCAAAGATAGCGGTCAAAGTTCCCAGCGGCTTTACCGGGTGCGGTTGGAATATCCTTGATGATATAACTTGCGAAGGCTTCCCCAGAACCGATAGGAATGAGCGGAATGATACGCGAGTTGATCGATTGGTACTTGGCCACCCTCCAGACGGGTGGTTATCCGCTCATTGCTTTGTTGATGGCGGTCGAGAGTTCCGTGGTGCCCTTGCCCAGTGAGTTGGTCATTCCACCCGCCGCCCACCTGGCCTATACCTCCGGTAAATTAAGCTTGTGGGGAATTGTGCTGGCGGGTGCTTTGGGCTCCTGGGTAGGCGCCACCGCCATGTATTGGTTTTCCCGGGTGGCCGGCCGCCCATTGGTCATGCGCTTTGGCAAATATGTCTTTATCTCGCCGGAAAAGATTCTTGGCGCCGAGCGCTGGGCTTCCCGATTTGGTTCCATGGGCATATTCATCTCCCGGCTGCTGCCGGTGGTCCGGCACCTGATCGGTATTCCCGCCGGCATTGTGCGCATGGATTACTGGAAATTTTCGATTTATACCCTCCTCGGGTCCGGTATTTGGTGTGGGGTATTGTGCTGGATCGGAATTAAAGCCGGCCAGGATCAAAAACTTCTGGCGGGTGAAGCACACCGGATAGCCATGTGGCTAGGTGGGACCATGCTCATTCTGGGAGGGATGTATTATTTCCTGGTTCATCGTTATATGAAAGCTGAACCAGCAAGCGCCGTTGGCACCCGGCAAGCTTGACCGTGTGTACGCACACGGCCTGGCATTTCATACCTCAGCCAAGGGCCATCCAGTTTTGACCCAATATAGTCGGCGGGCGGCGTTTCTTTCTATTTGTTCTCAAACCCGATGGGCAGTTCCGCCCGGACCTCGCCACCTTCCGGATCCCTGACCACAATACTGACTGACTGCGGTTCCCGGCCTGATCGTGCGCGCAAATCAATCACCCACCCGCCACCGCTGAATGCCGGTTTGGCTTCCAGCTTCCGAGGATTGGAACTGGTGACTTCCACTTTCAGCCGTGAGTGTGGAGTGTCCACATCCTCGATGGGGATGCGGTATTGGAGTTCGGTGGATTTTCTCGAGAATTTAACCGGTTGCAAGGCTTTGATTTTCGGCGGCTTCGGAGTGGGGATGAACTGAGCCACGATGACCTTGGCGTCTGATAAACCCTTGTCATCCGTAACCGAAATCGTCACCCGTGCGTTGACGGTTCTCAAAGCAGAGCCGGTTTTCAACACCAACTCCCCCCGGCCGGAGTCGCGCAAGGTGGCTGCTGGCTTGATGACTTCCGCCTGGTCAGATACCGCCTGCACCTTTAGCTGATTCAAAGGTGTGTCAGGATCAGTAATAGAGAAGGGGATGGTGGCGGTTGTTCCTTCCTCGAGAACCGCTTGGTTGGTTCCCATCACCAGGATGGGAGGCTTGGGACGGGGCCTGAATTGCACTTGGATGTGCAGATCATAAGCTAAATTTTGGGAATCCGTCGCGGTAACCGTTACCGGCACCTCAGTGGCCACACCGCGCAGCGGATTAAGGACTAATTGCCACGCACCCTGCGCGCCTCGTTCCAACCGGGCCAGCACCACCGACATATTGGCGGAATTGACGCTGAGCCTGATCTGGTCGGCCGTGCCATCTGGATCGCTCACCGTCAGGGGGATGATTTTCGGCGGACTGCCTTCATCCAAAACCACGGGAGGGACCGCTTGAACGATCGGAGGCTTGGGGTTGGGAAGGAATTGCACCACGAATTTGGTTTCCTTCGAGAAACCTTCCAAATCAGCAATCTCCACCCGGATGGTTACGTTCGTTTCCGAGCCATGTCCGGGAGTGAGTGAGATTTGATATTTGCCGTTTTCATTGGTGCGCAAAGTGCTGCTTACTCTGACGGGATCCTCCGAAAATACATTGCACAGGATCTGGCTGGACGGGGCGTTTGACACCACAATACCCAGATCGATGAGCAAAGGATCCCCATCCTCTTTCAACACCACTTCCTTGATCGGTTGTATTTCCAAGATCCGAGGCTGGGGGGAAACTGGTGGCTTCACTGCTTCCTGGACCGGGCTGTCGGGCGGCAATTGGCCGGGATTGGCGGATGCCTGGGGAAGGCTGTTGGTTGGGCTGCCTGCCTTGTTGGGTTGGTTGGTGGACGCCAGCGCCAGGAAAATCGCCAGGCCGAGGATTGGAACCCCGGCGGTCAGGATGGTTTTCCAGGGGATTACCAAGCGGGGGGGGGCTTGGTAAGGGAAGCGGGTTTGCAGGCTTTCCAGGCTGAGTGCACCCAATGAGAGCTTGGGATCCAGAAGTTCATTGCATAGTTCCAGCCATTCGGAGGCTTGACTCCCCAACCGCCGCCAATGCTCGGTGAGCGGCACCGGCCAGGGGATGGCCTGGCTTTCTGTTTGACAGACTAACTGATAAAGAAGCGCTCCCAGCGCTTTCAGATCGCTAAGTTCCAATTCCCGGGCCTGCTCTTTGTTTCCGGGAGCGGGATCCATCAGGTGGATGGGGGAGCGGAACAGTGGCCAACCCGGTTGCCCCCCCAGCATGATGTTATTCAGGTTCAGGAGATTGCCATGCGGGCGGCCAGCCTCCGACTGATATGCCCAGATGCCGTTTAGAAGGGAGCAAAACAGTTGCCGCAGGTCGGAACTTGTAACGCGGATGTTCTGAAAAAGGCGGTGTTTCAGATTGCCCCGCGAAAAATGAGGCACAGCAAACCATACCTGGTGGTTTTCCGGAATCTCACCCCAGGCCAATATTTTCGCCACGTTGGGGCATCCCGAATCCGCCGCTTTTTGCTGGATGGCGATTCGCGCCAGAGCCTCGGTTTGTGCATACTGGTTATCCGGTGTGGCTTTAGGTTCCTGCGCAGCAGGCCCCGGTGGCGTTTCCTTTTGCCCACGCCCTTTGCGGCCCGAAATTGCGGCTTTGGGCTTGCAGTCGATGACCTTGATTATGCATTTCCCACCACCTGGTTCCCCGCCTTTGGAAGCCAGGTAAAGCCGGACGAATCCCTTTGAATAATAGGGATTTTCATTCGCCTCAAACTCACCAAAATTGAGCATCCATCCATCCTAACGAAACAGCCACGGCTTGGCCAAGACGGAAACCGTTCTGGGAATTGAATTTGGCGGAATTTCCCCGTGCTGCCGCCAGGAACCTCATAAAGTGCTCGGAATTCACGGGATCATGGTCCGTTGGCCTGCCTGGCCCCAGGCAAGCCCCGCAATTGATGAAAGGCCCCGCATTTTTCCCGGCGTGTGGAATCGCGTGTTGCGGTGGAATTTTATTGCCCGCCGCCGCCCCTGGCTCATGATGGAGCCAAGCCTTTGAACATGAAAGAGCCAGGCCATAATATTGAACCCCGTTACGCTTGTCGTGGCCATTGGACCGCCTCTGATTGGCGCCTGCCGCAGCCCCGGGGCGGTTCTTTCGGCAACCAACCTATCAAGTCGGCCATCAAAGCGGTTCCTTTGGCCATTATGCATCTCGCGCTCCGGCCCTCATATGAGTCTCACCATGAATAATTATCGATGGCTGATGTCGCTTTTGATCGTGCTGAGCAGCCAAATACCGGCGCTCTGCGCAGTGAATTCTCCAGGATTCGACGCCGGCAGCCGGCTATCGCTGCGCCAAGCCATCGCAGACCTGGCCGGGACGTTTGGCAACCGCTACCCGCAAGGCCGGGATTGGCTCACCCAACTCGAAAAGCTGGAGCGGCGCCAAATCGGCGCTGAACAGGAGGGGAACGCCGAGGCAGTCAAGGCCTGCGCGCAGGAATGGGAGGCGCTGCGGCAGGCAGCACTCACAGCCAATCCGCTGATCAGCGGGCAACCGCTGCTTTTCGTCGTGCGCAATCAATATCGCGAGGATCACCACAACACCGAGACGATGTTCCAAACCGGCGAGATTGCCGAAACCAGCTTTCAAGGAGGCGGTGCCTTGAAAACTGTGGATTTTGCGAGGGGTGGGGCGGTCCGGACCATCCTGGAGACGGCAGCCGGCGTCATCCGGGATCCAGACGTCCATTTCGATGCGAAAAAGATCCTCTTCAGCATGCGGAAAGATACTGCGGACAATTACCATCTATACGAGATCAACACCGATGGCTCCGGTTTGCGGCAGCTCACCTTCGCTGCCGATGTTTTTGACATCGATCCCTTGTATCTGCCGGATGACTCGATTGTGTTCACCTCCTCCCGGGATCCGAAATATTGCATGTGCAACCGCCATGTCATGGGCAACTTGTTCCGTATGAATCCCGATGGCTCGGATATCCACCAGATCAGCAAGAACACCCTGTTTGATGGCCATGCCTCGCTCCTGCCCGACGGCCGCATCCTTTATGACCGCTGGGAATACGTGGACCGCAACTATGGCGACGCCCAAGGGCTGTGGGCCTGCCATCCCGACGGGACCATCCACACTCTCTACTGGAAGAATAACACCGCGGCTCCCGAGGCGATGATCCATGCCCGGTCCGTGTGGGGTACCCAGCAGGCGATTGGCATCTTCGCGACGTTGCACGACCAATTCGGGGCGCTGGCTCTCATCGACCGCAGGTTGGGCATGGACGGCCGAACCCCCGTCCTGCGGACTTGGCCGCCCGAGGCGGTGAACCTGATCGATCTGAAGCGGCAGCAACTCCTCTTGTTCCGCAAGGTCCAGCAGCGTTATCAGGATCCTTATCCGCTCTACCATCCGGAGACGCCATCCGTGGCGGGAAAATATTTCATCTGCTCGAGGATTACTCCCGCGGGGAATTCCTGGGGGCTCTATCTGGTGGACATATTCGGCAATGAGATCCCGCTGCATTCGGAATTGCCAGGCTGTTTCGATCCCACGCCCCTGGCCCCCAAGCCGCGGCCCCCGGTGATCCCTTCCGCGCGGGATTTCCACAACGGTCATGGATCCTTCTATGTGCACAATGTCTATGAGGGCGTTCCCATGCGAGGCGTCCGGCCCGGCTCGGTGAAATACCTGCGGGTGGTGGAGACCCCGGAGAAAAGGTTCCGGACCGACTCCGGCTATTGGCTTGGGCAAGGCGGGATGTGGCCGGCGATGAACTGGCACGACCACTGCAACAAACGGATTCTCGGGACCGTGCCAGTGGAGGCAGATGGCTCGGCCTATTTCCTGGTGCCTTCGGAACGGTTCGTCTATTTCCAACTGCTGGACGAAAACGGCATGATGATCCAATCGATGCGCAGCGGCACGAGCGTGCAATCGGGCGAGCGCGCGGCTTGTGTGGGCTGCCATGAAGATCGCCTCCGAACTCCGTCCGCCGAATCCTATCGAAATGCTCCTGCTGCTGCTCTCCTGGCCCCGCCCCGAAACGGAACCCAATCGCTCGCCTTGCGCCGCGAACCCAGCCGGCTGGCCGATTGGCATGGGCCGCCCCGCGAGTTCAGCTTCATGGCCGAAGTGCAGCCCGTCTTTAACCAGCACTGTGTTGGCTGCCACGATTATGGCCGGGAGCCTGGCCGGAAGCTCAACCTGGCGCCTGATCGCACGCTGACGTTCAATACTGCTTATATGGAGCTTTGGCGCAAGGGTTACACCAGCTGCATCGGCGCCGGCCCGGCCGAAATCCAGCCTCCCAGCGCCTGGGGTTCCCACGCCAGCAAGCTGGTCCAGGAACTCCGCCGCCCCAAGGTGCCTGAACACCAAGGGCTCCAGCTCACCGCAGAGGATTTGGACCGGATCATCACCTGGATCGATTTGAACGGCGTTTACTATCCCACCTATGCCTCAGCTTACCCGGACAGCCTGACCGGACGGATGCCACTGGACCTGGCCCAGCTCAACCGCCTGAATCAGCTGACCGGCTGGCCGCTGGCCGCGCAGAAAAGCCATTTGGAGAGCCTGGGGCCCGAAGTAAGTTTCGACCGCCCCGAGCTGAGTCCCTGCCTGGAAAAACTCGATCGCAAAAGCGCCCCATACCAGGAGGCTCTGGCACTCATTCGAGCGGGAAAGGAGCTGCTGGCCCGGCGTCCGCGGGCGGATATGCCCGGTTTCCAGCCTTGCGCAGCCGATCTGCGCCGTGAGGTGAAAAACGAAAAACGCCTCCAAGCTGAACTGCTCGTTCGGGAGTCGATCCGCAAAGGCGAAAAAAAGTATGACCGCCCATGAAAATAGTTCGTGCGCGAATTTATTTTTACTTGCCGCAGCCCGCTTCGCCATGCCAGTCACTTTCTTTATGAAACAAACGCAAATTACCATTCCGATGCTCGGCGCTTTGCTGGTGTACTTGGGCTTGTTTCAGGCTGATGCCAGGACGGAACCATCTTCTTCGGTTTTTCCTTTGCACATGGTGCTCCACTTTGACCTTTGCCGGCAATGGCGCACGGCCTGCAAACACTGCTTCCTCCCGATAAAGGCATTCCTATGAAACAGATTCTGATTTTACCCGGTTTACGGCAAATGATTAATCACCGCTCCCTTCCCCTCACCGCCGCATTCATGGTGCTGCTAATGGCCGGCACCCGGGCGGCAGAAATACCCCGTATTCTGCCGCCTACGCCGAAACCCGAGGGATTTTTTACTCAATCCAACAACGAGATGGACCGCCTGGCTGGTCCCGCGGATACGGCGAATTTTACTGCCAAACTGGGTATTGACTGGACAGTTTTCACCGAGGATCGAATCCATCCAATCCGGCACGCCAAAGGGCTTCCCAAACGCTGGCTGGGGGACATTGCCAACCACTCTCAAATCTTCAAGGGCCTGGCCCGCCCGGGGGAGTTCTATGTCTTTCAAATCGGTGTGTTCGCCGCCCGCCGGCCCGTAGGGGAGATCGGTATGACTTTTGGGGATTTAAAGGGACCAAACGGTTCGCTCAACCGGGGCCGGTTTCGTTGCTTCAACCTCGGCGGCACCAATTGCCAAGGGGAGCCTTTTGCCAGGCAGCTGGCGGTTCCCTTGGGGCATCTGCAAGCGCTTTGGGTTGGGATCGATGTGCCGATGGATGCCACTGGGATTTATCGCGGATCCATCCAAATCCACGACTTGGCGGCCGGGGGCGGAACGGGCATAGGCTTGGAGTTGGAGGTGGCCGGCGAGCCTCTGCGCGATCACGGGGATGGCGATTCCTGGCGACTGTCGCGCTTGCGCTGGCTGGACTCGACCATCGGCCTGGACGAGGACACGGTCACCCAGCCATTTGTGCCCATCTGTCGTGAAGGCAATGTCCTGAAACTGCTCGGGCGGGATTTAGACCTCGGAGCCGATGGGCTGCCCAGGCAAATCCGCTCTCATTTCAACGCCGGCAACACCAGCGTCACCCCCGGGCCGGGGTGGGCAATTCTGGACGCACCAATCCATTTGGTGATTGAAACCAGCGATGGACCCGTCGTTTTCGGGACGCCGGCCATGCAATTCACGAGGGAGCAGAATGGATCGGCAGCCTGGCGGGCAACATCCGAGTCAGCCGGATTCAAAATGGTGGTGCAAGGTGTCTTGGAATACGACGGTTTTGCCGATTTCAGATGCCAGATCCAATCCACCAAAACCACTGCCGTACGGGATATCCGTCTTGAGGTTCCGGTTTCCGCCCCCGCTTCAACTTTTTTCATGGGTCTGGGACAAGCTGGCGGCAACTGCCCGCCCGCTTTGGATTGGAACTGGAATCCCAAGTTTAACCAGGACGGTTTCTGGATCGGGGCGGTAAACGGTGGGTTCAAGCTGCAGCTCTATGGAGCCAATTGGCGGGCGCCGCTGATTAACTGCTATTACCATTCCCGGGAACTGATGGTTCCCGAATCTTGGGGGGGCGGGAATGGCCAGTTGGGTGGGATTCGTTTGGCTAGTTCCCAGAGCGGAGGACGGCAGGCAGTGGCTTACAGTGGCCCGCGGGATTTCAGGCCAGGCCAGGCATTGGATTTTAATTTCAGGCTGTATCTGACCCCCTTCAAAACCTTGGACACGGAACAGCAATGGGCCATGCGCTACCAGCACAATACCCAGGGTGTGGAGGACGCCGATTATCGCGACCTCAAGCGGGTCAAGGCCCGGGGCGCCAATGTCATCAATATTCACCACAACAAAGAACAAAATCCGGCGATCAATTATCCGCTTTTTGACTGGTCGCTGCCCAGCTTGAGGCAATGCGCAGCCGATGCCCGTGCCAACGGCATGCAGGTCAAGATCTACTACACCACCCGGGAACTTACCTGCAACGCCCCCGAGATTTACCCGTTTTGGAGCCTGAACGGAGAAATCATTTGCGCCAGCCCGGGCAAGGACGGGCTGCGGGATGGAGCGTGGAATTACAACGGCAGCGGTCCTGATCCCTGGCTGATCGAGCGCCTGGGGGATTCCGGCTACATCCATGCCTGGCGTGAAATCATTGGCGGCCAATACCAGGGCCTGCTTGATCTCGCGGTCCTGACCACGCCGGAGTCGCGGCTGGATAATTTTTACCTGGAGGGCCTCGCGTTCTTGCTGCGCGAAACGGGCATCGACGGAGTTTACATCGATGATACCGCCCTGAACCGGAAAGCATTTCAGCGAGCGCAAAGGGTTTACGAGCGGGCGGGCAGGCAGTTCCTCGCGGACGACCATTCCTGGAGCCACTTCAATAAATTCGCCGGCCAGACTCCTTCGGCCTATTGCTACCTCCAGCATTTCCCCTACTTCCACCGGCTGTGGTATGGCGAGGCCTTTGATTACAATTCCGCCCCCGGCTTTTGGCTGGTTGAGATTTCCGGCATCCCCTTCGGGCTTATGGGCGAAATGCTCGAGGGTGGCGGCAATAAATGGCGGGGCATGCTCTTTGGCATGACCGGCAGGCTTGGGTTTGGCGGTGATCCGCAATCCACCTGGCAACTGTGGGATGCCTTCGGCATGCAAGGGGCGGAAATGATCGGATTCTGGGATTCGTCCTGCCCGGTGCGGACCGGCCGGGATGACGTCCTTGCCACCGTTTATCGCCAGCACGGCCGGTCGCTGGTGGCCGTGGCCAGTTGGGCCCCCGGCCCGGTCGAATTGCGCCTGGCGGTGGATTGGAAGGCGTTGGGGCTTGATCCCGCGCGCGCTTCGTTCCGGGCACCCGCCGCCGCCAACTTGCAGCCCGCCATGGTGTTCAGTTCAGAATCTCCCATCCCCATCCCGGCCGGCCGTGGATGGCTGCTGATTGCGGAGGAGGCCGCACCATTGCCCATCGCCTCCCCAAATGATCATAATCCCAACCTGAAAAAGTGACAGCCATGAAAATACCGGAGTTGAAAATCTATTGGATGAATAAAGCAATCATACTATCCATCTTAATGGGGTGGCTTTGCCAGTGGCAGGGCGCTGCGGCTATCGATACCGTTCCCCGGGGCGTTCCTGCGAAGCCTTGGCCGGAAGAGTTGGGCAACCACCGGGCACGGGTGGAGGTTCGGCAGGCGGCGGAAGCAGTGCGGGTGACAATACCGTGGCGGCGGCGTGACCTGGAGCCGGAAAAGCGGCACATCCTGGTGATCGACACCGCCACGGGCAGGGAAATCGCCAACTTGGTCCGCCTCCGTGTGGAGCGCGAGTCTGGGGAGCTGGCTTTTGAGCCAGCGTCGGGCGCCGGTGAGTATCACATTTACTACCTGCCTTACCAGGTGCAGCCGGAAGGCGGATATTATTCAAAGGGTTATCTGCCCCGCAAGGACACCGCCAGCACGGATTGGCTGGAGAAGAACCGGCTCGCCAGCGCTTCCAGCGTTTCCGGGCAGTGGCAATCCCTGCCGCAAGCCCGGGTTTTGGAAATCCAGGCCCGGACGGATTTTGACCGTTTCGATCCCATGGAAGTCATCGCCACGGGCGCGGAAACCAAGTCGCTGCTCGCCAGCCATCCTGCGGAAACCTGGTTCCTGTTCCCTGAGGATCGCCGTTTTCCCATCCGCATGACCCGCGATTTGCCTTTGCGCTGGATGGAACAAGGACCCGGCAGACGATTTGAAGGCGAGGCTTGCCGCAATGAATTCTACGCCTTCCAAATCGGCCTGTTCGCCGCCCTTGAGCCGGTCGGAAACGTGCGGGTGGCCTTTTCTGACTTGCAGCCTGAATCGGCTGGTGGCCGAGCGATTCCTGGCTCGGCTTTCCGTTGCTTTAATTTGGGCGGCATCGATTGGGAAGGGCGCCCATTCACCAAAACGGTTTCCGTGGCAAAAGGCCAGGTGGGGGCGCTATGGTGTGGGGTGCAGATACCCAGGGATGCCGCCGCCGGCCCCTACCGCACCGCCGTGAGCATCCAGCCGGAAAACACTCCCGGGAAAACCCTTGAGTTGAGGCTGACGATTTCCCCACAAATCCGTGAGGACTCGGGGGATGATGAACCGTGGAGGCACTCGCGGCTTCGCTGGCTTGATTCCACCCTTGGCATGGATGACGAAATAGTGGCCCCCTACACTCCGCTGGAGGTGGATGGCCGGTCCGTAAAATGCCTGGGCCGGCAAATCAAGCTCGCGCCCTCCGGCCTCCCGGAAAGCATCCAATGTGGAGCCAGCAACAAAGCCAGCCGGGAGCTGCTGGCTGCCCCGGTGGCGATGGTGGTGGAAACGGCCGGTGGCCCGCTGGTGTGGGTCCAGTCACCAGCCCGGCAAGTCAAGCAATCCCCCGGCCAAGTCGCCTGGGAGTCGCAAGCCCAGGCCGGGGAAACAGCTTTGAACTGCCGCACCGAGATGGAATTCGACGGGCACCTGCGGTTCATCGTCGATTTGAAAACAGGCGCCGGGTTGCCAGTGAGGGATATCCGGCTCGAAATCCCGTTCCGCAAGGATGCTGCTTCTTACTTGATGGGCATCGGCCGCAAGGGAGGCCTCCGGCCCCGTGAATGGGCTTGGAAATGGGGTGGCCAGGTTTATTACGACAGCTTTTGGATTGGCGATGCGCAAGCCGGCCTGCAGTGTGAAATGCGCGGGGCCTCCTATTCCGGCCCGTTGGTGAATCTTTACTGGAGCCTGGGACAGTTGGCCCCCCCGCCATCCTGGCACAACGGCGGGCAGGGTGGGTGTACCGTCACGGAGCTGAAAGAGGATCACGTGGTGGCCAGGATTTTCAGCGGCGGGCGCACACTGAAGGTCAAGTCCTGGTTTAAATTTGTCACTTTTTTCTCAGTGTTTCCCGGTCGGCA
>CAYPCQ010000061.1:0-51094 GCA_964409245.1 uncultured Verrucomicrobiota bacterium | reverse complement strand
TCGGCCCCGTTGGGGTCCACCGTGCTGTTCAAGGTGGCGCCCGAGGCGCCAAGGGTGGAGGCCGCCACCGTGGCCACCACCGGCGCGCCCGGCAGCCGCGTAACGGTGACGGTATAGGTCTTCGTCGTCACGCCGTCCTCGGCCGTGACCTCCACGGGGATGATATTGACACCCACATTCAAACTGATGCTCCCGGAGGGCTGGCCACTAGCCACGCTCACCGTATTCACTTTGATCGTGGCTCCGGCCGGGGTTTTCGTGGGCGTAACCGTGATCGTGGCCGTGGCGTTGGGCACCGAAACCGCGTAGGAAGTGGTGGCCGGCGCGAACGCGGGATCGAGCGTCCCGGCGCTGAGCGCCAGGGTGGACAGGGTGGCGTCCGTGCTCCGGACGACCTGGCTCAAGGCGGAGGAGGCGCCGCCATCGTAGCTGGCGTCCCCCCCGTAAACCGCCGTAAGCGCATGGGTGCCCGCAGCCAGGGCGCTGGTGGTATAAGTGGCCGTGTGGTCCACGCTCAAGGTAACCGCCGAGCCGAGGGTGGTGGCTCCATCCTTGAAGGTCACCGTGCCGGTGGCGGCGGCGGGGGAGACGGTGGCGGTAAGCGTCACGCTATCCCCGAGGGTGGAGGGGTTTTTGCTGGAAGCGAGCGTCACCGTGCCGGCCGGCGGCAGGGTCACCTGGGCGGCATAGTTGAGGGTTTTCGCGCCACCGAGAGTCGTGCTGAAAGGCCCGCCAACGTAAAGTTTGCCGCTGGCGAGCGCCAGCGCAATGGCTTTGCCGTTCAATCCCGGGCTGAGGGCTGACCAGGCCGCGCCATTCCACCTGGCGATGCAATAGGCTGCAGTCCCGCCCGCGGTGCTGAAATTCCCGCCCGCGTAGAGGTTGCCGCCGCCGTCCACCGTCAGCGCATAGACATCCTGATTCATCCCTGTGCCGAGGCCGGACCAGGCTGTTCCGTTCCATTTGGCAACGCGGTTGGCTGCGGTTCCGCCCGCCGTGGTGAAACTCCCGCCCGCGTAGAGATTGCCGACGCCATCCACTACCAGCGCCAGGACTGTGTAATCCATCCCCGGATTGGCGACCGTGCCGAGGGCCGACCAGGTGGAGGTGGCAATGTCCCATTTGGCAACGCGTTTGGCTGCGGTTCCGCCCGCCGTGGTGAAACTCCCGCCCGCGTAGAGATTGCCGACGCCATCCACTACCAGCGCCAGGACTGTGTAATCCATCCCCGGATTGGCGACCGTGCCGAGGGCCGACCAGGTGGAGGCGCCGATGTCCCATTTGGCGATTTTTTTGGCCGTCACCCCGCCCGCGGCGGAAAAATCCCCGCCCGCGTAGAGGGTGTTGCCGTATACTGCCAGCGCGTACACCGCCATGTTTACCCCCGTGCCGAGGGCCGACCAGGTGGAGGTTGCCGGATCCCATTTCGCGATGTAGGAGGTATTGGCCGCGCCGCCGGCCGACGTGAAAGTCCCGCCCGCATAGACGTTGCCTGCGCCGTCCACCGCCAGTGCCGCAACCCCGAAGCCCTCGTCTGCAGTGCCGTACTGCGTCTCGGCCACCCCGCCGCCGAGGGCCGACCAGGTGGAAGTTTTAGGATCCCATTTGGCGATATGGCTGGCGGACACCAAACCCGGCGTGTTGAAACCCGCCTTGGTGAACCGGCCGCCCACGTAGAGGTTGCCGGAACCGTCCATCGCCACCGCTTCTACATAACCGTCCATCCCCCCGCCGAGGGATGACCAGCCATTGACGTCGATGGTGGCGGCCAAAGCCCGGGGGGCGGGCGCAATGGCCAGGGCCAGGGCGGCCAAGGCCAGGCAAAAGCGGTTGAGGATGGGGCTGTGCCTCCGGGGGAGGCCCGCCTGGCTGGGATGTAATTGTTTGCTCTGCTTCATATGCGATTCCATTTATGCGATTCCATTCTTAACCGGGGTGCGGGGGGCGGCGCAACGTCCGCGTTTCTGATTCTGCGTGTAGGAATTTCCTACAAATCCGGAGTTTTGTAGGAACTGCAAGGGGTGGGCCAAGGCGTAGTCCATGGCGTGGTTTAGGGCGTGGTTCATGGCTCAGTGGTGGTGCTGGCGGTGTTGGCAGCGGTGCTGGTGGCCACCTCCCGGGGGGGCGGACGCGATGGCCAGGGCCGGACAAAAGCGGGTGCGGGTGGGGCTGAACCTCCGGGGGAGGCCCGCCTGGCTGGGATGTATTTGTTTGCTCAACTTGTTATGCGATTCCATTTATGCGATTCCATTCATAACCGGGGTGCGGGGGGCAGCGCAACAGCCGCGTTTCTGATTCTGCGTGTAGGAATTTCCTACAAAACCGGAGTTTTGTAGGAACTGCAAGGGGGGTGGTCCACGGCGCAGTTCACGGCGTGGTTCGTGGCTCGGGGCTGTCGTTGGCGGTGCTGGAGGTGCTGCCGCCCAGTGGGCAGACGGCTCCGGGCGCCGCCACCTCCGGCGGCCGCCGGGCTTGGAACAGGGCGACCAGCTCCGGGGTGGTGCCCACGCCGAGCTTGGCCATGAGCCGCGTCTTGTAAGTATGCACGGTCTTCTCGCTCAGGTGCAGGCGCTCCGCCACCTCCCGGTTGCCGAGGTTTTCGCCCAGCAGGGTGAAAACCTGCAGCTCGCGGTCGCTGAGGAGGCTGGCCGCCGCGGCGAAATCCGACACGGGGACAGCCGCGGGCTGCGCCAGGGCCTCGGCCATCAGCTGGCTGGTGAGGGCAACGCTGGCGGCCAGGTGGCCGGCGTGGACCTCCCGGATGCAGTGGAGGATGCGCTCGATCGGCTCCCCCTTCATCAGGTAGCCCCGGGCGCCCGCGCGCAGGAGACGCCGCGCATACAAGGCCTCATTGCTCACGGAAAGCACCAGCGTGGGGGGCAGCTCGTCCTGGGCGTGCAGCTGCTCCAGCAGGGTCCAGCCGGTGCCATCGGCCAGGTTCAGGTCCAGCACGATGACATCCGGGGCGAGCGAGAGGACCAGCGACAAAGCCCCGCGCCAGGTCGCGGACTCGCCCACCACGCGCATGCCCTCCTGGCCGTTGATGGCATCGCGCAGCCCCTCGCGGAAGACCTGGTGGTCCTCCACGAGCAGCACGCCCACCACCCCGCCCGGGGCGGCGCGCCGGAGGCGCTTGCCTTTGCGCACAGCGGTTCTTCTTTTGCCTTTGGCACTCATTGATTCCACTCCCCGGCGCCGGGGCGGCCACCCCCAAAAATCGGAGCGGCAGCCCGGGACAGCCGAGGTTGCGGCTATATCTGTAACAGCCGGCGGGGGCAGTCCGCAACCGCCACATTTCTGAATCTGCGTGTAGGAATTTCCTACAAATTGGCGGTTTTGTAGGAAAATCCCGGAGGGCGCGGCGGTGTTTTGGGGGATCTTGCGGGGCGAAACGGGGGAAAAAACACTTTTTGGAACCGGAATGGGGGATGTTTTGCGCCGGCCCCCCTCAAAAGGGGGCGGCCGGCCACCCCCCGGCATTACTCCGCTTTGGATGTTCCAGCCTCCTGCCCGCCACCGCTTTCGGCGCCAATAACGCCTTTTTTCTGGCTCAACCCGCTCGGGGGTCGGCGCGGAGCGGCTTTACACCCGCAGGCTGAATAGGGCGCAAATCAACGGCAGCAGCTAATCCGCAGTGGACTGGGTGGACTCGAGCGCCGAAAACGGCTTCCCGGGCAATGGCTGGACTTGCCATCAGACGGTTTTACAGGTAAGTAACCAGACCATGATATATCTGCCTCGCATCCTGATCTGCTGGCTGGCTGTGGCCTGCCTGGCGGGGACGGCGTTGTGGCCTTGCCGGGCCGCCGATGAACCGCGCCATCAACCCATAAAAATCATGAGCTTCAACCTCCGGTATGGCACGGCCAATGATGGCGCCAACCGTTGGGCGTTGAGGCAAAGCCTGGTGCTGGACACCATCCGCACTTTCGATCCCGATCTGCTGGGCCTGCAGGAGGTGCTCGCCTTCCAAGCCGATTTCCTGCGCACCAACCTGCCCGGATACGAGTTCCATGGCGTGGGCCGTGACGATGGCGACCGCAAAGGCGAATTCGCCCCGATTTTTTTCAAAACCAGCCGGTTCACCCTGCGCACGGCGGGGCATTTCTGGCTGAGCGAAACCCCCGATGTGCCCGGCAGCAAAAGCTGGGATTCATCGCTGACCCGCCTGGTTTCCTGGGCCGTGCTGGCCGACCGCTCGAACGATCAGCCGCTGGTTTACGGCAATACCCACTTTGACCACCGGGGTCCCAAAGCCAGGGTGGAATCCGCGCGCTTGATCCGTGAAAAGGCCGCCGCGGCGAATCTGCCGTTGATCCTCAGCGGCGATTTCAACGATTACGAGACGGGCGAGCCGTATGCCATCCTGGCGAATGCCAAGGGTGATTCGCCGTGGGTCGATGCCTATCGGGTCATCCATCCCAGGAAATCGCCTACTGAAGGCTCCTTCCACGATTTCACGGGCCGCCGGGAAGGAAGCCGGATCGATTGGATTTTCCACAGCGGGGAATTCACCCCCATCAATGCCTTGATCGATTACACCCAGGAGCTGGGCCGCTTTCCGTCCGACCATTTCCCGGTGGAAGCGATCCTCCGGCTAAAGTAAGCGATCCGGCACGCCGCGCTTAAAGCTCCTGGATATCCAACCAGCAACCCCCAGTCGAGAAGGATTGAAAGTTTATGTTACACGATCCCAGTCATTATAGCCCCCCGCCGCTGGCCCGGGAAATCCGGCTGACCAATGGGGACAAGGAGACGTTGCGCCGCCTGGCCTCCGAGGTGGCAGACATCGCGGCCCTGCCGGTGCACCGGGAAAAAGCCCGGCTCTGGCAAAAACTCAATGACCTGGAGCCGGAGCGGCCCATGGTCTGGATCAACGAGATCTGCTGGCATGAGATGAACGTCAACGACGAACTGACGCTGACCACCCAGCACCCTTGGGCCCGGGACCAGGAACGGGAGCTCCGGCGCACGCTCTACCAGTGGCGCCACCTGCCGGGGGACATGATCGTCAATGATTACCTGGCCTGCCCGCTGGCCATCCACAGCACTGATTTCGGCATCATGGAGGATGTGGACATTGTCAAAACCGATGCCGCCAGCGACATCGTCTCGCGCCACTTCAAGATCCAAATCCGGGATTTCCCCGATTTGGAGAAGATCAAGATGCCGGTGGTCACCCACAACGAAGCGGCCACCGAGTTCTACTTCCAAGCCATGGGCGAGGTCTACCGCGACATCCTGCCGGTGAAAAAAGTGGGCCAGACGCATATCTGGTTCACCCCATGGGATTACCTGATCCGCTGGTGGGGCATCGAGGAAGCGATGCTGGACCTGGTGGAGCGGCCCGACCTGGTACACGCCGGGGTGGAGCGGATGGTGGACGCCTGGATGGTCGAACTGGACCAGTTCGAACGGCTGAACCTGCTGGCGCTGGATTGCGACAACACCCGCATTGGTTCCGGAGGTTACGGCCATACCCGGGCCTTGCCAGGGGAACCGTTTGACCCGGCCTGGGTCCGGCCGCACAACATGTGGGGCTGCTCGAACGCCCAGATTTTCAGCGAGGTGTCCCCCGCCATGCACTGGGAGTTTGCCGTGAAACACGACCTGCGCTGGCTCGCCCGCTGGAAGCTGGTTTATTACGGCTGCTGCGAACCGCTCGACACCAAGATCCCCATCCTGCGGCGGATTCCCAACCTCCGCAAAATCTCGGCCAGCCCGTGGTGCAAAACCGGGCGGCTGTTGGAGCAGGTCGGGCGGGATTATGTGCTGAGCCGCAAACCCAGCCCAGCCATCTTTGCCGGGGATGGCTGGAGCCCGGAACGGGCCCGCGCGGACCTGGTGGCCTTCCTCGAGCCAGCCCGCCGGGCGGAAAGCCATGTCGAGCTGATCATGAAAGACATCTCCACCGTGCGGGGCCACCCGGAGCGGCTCTGGGAATGGTCGCGGATCGCCCTGGAAGCGGCCCTTGAATACGCATCCTGATATGAGCGCCCCCCCCGCCGCCCCGGCCCCGGGCTCCACCGGGCCAGCCCCGCTCCCGGACGGCATGTTCCGCACCCCGGATGGCCGCAGCCACGTCCTGACTTTTGTGCTGATCTGCTGCCTGTTCTGCCTCTCCGGGCTGTGCAATGGCATGATTGACGTGCTCAACAAGCACTTCCAAAACTCCCTGCAGGTCACCAAGGCCCAATCCGGCCTGGTGCAGGGCTTTTGGTACGCGGGCTATTTCCTCCTGGCGCTGCCGGCCGGGCTTTTCGCCCGCCGTTTCGGTTACCGGGGCGGCATCCTCTTCGGCCTTTCCGTGATCACGATCGGCTGCATCTGCTTTGTGCCGGTGACGAAAATTGTGGCCAGCCAGGCCGTGGTTTTTGCCACCTTCCTCCTGGCGCTCGGCTTGATCGCCTGTGGCTTCACTTTCATCGAAACCATCGCCAACCCCTACGCCACGGTCCTGGGATCCCCCGCGGCCGGCGTCGCGCGCATCAACCTGGCGCAAGGCTGCAACGCGGTTGGCTGGATTTTTGGCCCGCTGCTGGGCGGTTCGTTCATCCTCTCCAAAACGGCCCAGGTCAATACCAGCAATGCCCGTCTGTTTGTGCCTTACCTGATTGTGGCCGGCATCGTCACCGTCCTGATCGCGGCCTTTGCGACGGCGCCGGTCCCTGACCTCCAAGCCGCCCGGGAATCCGAAGCCACCCCCCAGGGCCCGGCGCGGGAACGCCCCCTCTCCCGGGAATGGCACTTCATGCTGGCCATCGCCTCGCAATTCCTCTATTGCGCGGCGCAGATCGGCATCTTCGGTTACTTTATCAACTTCCTGAAAGACCCGCAATGCACCCCGGCCCTGCCCTCCTGGCTGGCGGGAATGCTTTCGCCCGGCATGAAATTCCTCCACGAGGGCGTCTGGCATATTACCGATTATTGCGCCGGGGCCATGCTTTCCCTGGCTTTTGTCCTATTTACCATTGGCCGGTTCTCCGGCAGCGCCCTCCTGCGCTTCGCCCCCGCTCACCTCGTTTTGGGCATTTACGCCCTCTGCAACGTGGCGCTCATGTTCCTCGTCTTTCTGGGCCTGGGCTGGATCTCGGTCGGCGCGCTGATCCTCAGTTTTTTCTTCATGTCGATCATGTATCCCACCCACTTCGCCCTGGCCATCCGCGGCCTGGGGGAACGGACCAAGCTGGCCTCCTCCTGGATGGTCACCGCCATCGTGGGTGGTTCAGTAATGCCGGTTTTGATGGGCTGGCTGGCGGATCATTACTCCATGCGGGTCGGCTTCCTGATGCCCATGGTGTGCTTTGCCTGCATCATGGCCTACGGCTTTGCCTGGCCCCGTCTTTTCAACCGGGCTTTGGCCTCCGAAAAATAATATGCAAACCAACCAACCCACCACCAACCATCCGATCCCGGCTCATCGAGGATCCGCGAACCGACTGGCCCGGCTGCTTCGGCCGCTGCTGGCAACCCTGGCCGCCTTGATGCTGGGCGCCAGCCTGGCGCCGGGTGCCGGCGAAAAACCCGACCTGGCCCGGCGGACCCAGGAACTCAAGGATCTCCGCTGGGGCATGTTCATCTGCTGGTCCTTCAGCACGTTCTCCGGCCAGGAATGGACGCCCGGCGTCACCAATATTGCCTTGTTCAATCCCACCGGATGCGACACCGAGCAATGGGTGAAAACGGCCAAGGAGGCGGAGATGGGTTACATCCTTTTCCTCACCAAACACCATGACGGCTTTTGCCTCTGGGATACGAAAACCACCAGTCGCAAGGTGACCCAAACCGCGCTCGGCCGGGACGTCCTGCGGGAATTGCGCGCAGCCTGCGACAAATATGGCATCAAACTGGCGCTCTATTTCTCCGAGGGCGAATGGGCCTGGCCCAATCGGCCGGACGGCAAGCGCTACCAGGCCAACGGCGGCTATAATCCGGAGCTCAAAAAGGCCCAACTCCGCGAACTACTGACCGGTTACGGACCGATCGAATACATCTGGTTCGATCATGCGATTGGCGACGGCGGAGTGAGCCATGAGGAGACCACCGCCTTTTGCAAAGCCCTGCAGCCAGGATGTTTCATCGGCTTCAACCATGGCCCGCCCGCGGGCGACATCCGGCTCGGCGAAATGGGGCATCCCTCCCCCTTGACCGACGAAAGCGGCGCCGGCTTTAATTCCGGCCATATGAAAGGCTACGCCGGGTATCAGCTGGCCGAATTCACCTATCCGATCCTTCCCGCCCACGAAGGCGGCGCGATGTGGTTCTATTCGCTCCCCAAACACGACCAGCTTTGCCGGCCGCCGGAAAAACTCTACGCCGATTATCTCGGCGCGGTGAAATACGGGAACGTCTTTGCGCTCGATGCCGGCCCAAACTACGCCGGCCGGCTGCGGGATATCGACGTCCAAACCCTGCGCAAAACCGGCCAATACATCCGGGGCGAAATCAAGCTGCCGCCACCACCCATTTCGCGCGGCAAAGCGGCCCGCGCCTCCAGCACCTGGAAGGCCCAGCGCAGCTTCGAGGCCGCCGCCGCTTTTGATGGCGACCCTGGAACCCGCTGGGGGGCCGCTGAAAACTCCCGCTCGGGCAGCCTGGAAGTGGACCTGGGAACCCCAGCGCGCGTGGGCCGGGTTCTGATTGACGAGGGCACCTGGAACCGCGTCCGGGAATTCCAGCTGCAAGTGCAGCAGGATGGCGAATGGAAGACGATCGCCTCCGGCGCCACCATTGGACCAGCCAAAAAGATTTCCTTTGCGCCAGTCACCGCCCAAAAGTTCCGGCTGAATATCCTCCAGGCTGCCGAGGTGCCGACCATTTGCGAATTTGAGGTTTTTGCGCAGGAGTAGCCGTCCCCCGCCCAACCTCCAGGGGATCTGACCGGCGCCTGGAGTCCGGCCTCAAAGGCTGCGGTTCCGAAAAGCGATGGCCCGGCGCCCCTCAATAAAACGCGACAACCGGGCTGGGAAATGAGAAAAACATACCCATGCAGACAACTGATCGAACGTTCGCGATGGTGTGCGTGGCCTCCGTGGCTTGTGTGGCCATCGTGGCCATTTTCGCCATGGCCACCCGGCCCGGCCCCACGCCGGCCCCCTCCTCCCCTGCCCCGGCGGCGCCGATCCCCACCACCGCCAGGCTGGAAGCCGCGCCGGATGCCCTGCAATTAAAGGCCACCGATGGCCAGCCGCTGGTCTGGATCGATACCACCCCGCTCAAAGCCCCGCCGCGCCCCGCCGATCCCTCCAAGCTGCCGGAGGACAATCTTTTGCGCTGGTATGACCACGTTTTCGCGGGCTGGAATATCCGCCAGCTGCCCCAGCCGCCCAGCCCGGGCGCCGGCCCGCGGGGCCGCAAAATCGTGAGCCTGCAATACATGGATCAACCTTATTGGACCGCTTACGGCAATGGCATGAAACGGCTGGCGGTGGCCTATGGGTTCGACCTGGTGATCATGGAAGCAGGAAACGACAACAAAACCCAGGCCGGCCAGGTCGAGGAGGCCATCCGCATGCGGCCGGACCTGGTGATCCTGACCCCGGTGGATCCCACTGGCGTGGCGCCATCGCTCAAGCGGCTGCATGACGAAAAGATCCCCGTCATCGCCAGCAACCTGGCGCCGGTGGATGAAGGCATGAAGTATCTCCTGGCCTGGACCGGCCCGGACGATTGGGGCCAATCCCAGATGCTCGGCCGCGAGCTGGCCCGGCTGATGAACAAGGAGGGTGGTTACTGTGTCATCCGCCACCCGGCCGGCGCCAGCGGCTGCCTCGCGCGCACCTGGGGCGCCGTTTCCGAGCTGAAAACCGCCGCCCCCAAAATGAAATGCCTCGAACTGCAGTCCACCGGCCTCAAAACCGCGGAAACCAAGGCCCAGGTCACCGCCTGGCTGAAAAAATACGGCCGCGATCTCAAAGGCATCATCAGCCCGGACGACTCCAAAGTCATGGTGGGCGTGATGGAAGCCTTGAAAGATGCGGGCCGGGAGGACGTGGTCTGCGTTTCCGCGGGCGCCAGCCGCACTGGGCTGGAACTCGTCAAGAGCGGCAAACTGCGGGCCATCACCTACCAATCGGCCGAGGCGGACGGCGCCCTGCCGGTGGAAATTGCCGCGCGCTGGTTCCGGGGCGAAACCCTCGACCGCCCGGTCTATTATCTCCAAAAACACATCATCACGGCCAAAGATGTGGACCATTTCCTCCCACCCCAATGGTAGCGCCTCAGGCACACCGCCCCATCCGTATGCGCACCGGGCCGGTGCATTAAGAGGTTTCTTTCAGCCCGCGCAAATGGCTCCCGGGAAAATGCTGGAATCAGGTTGAATGCCCGGCTTTGAAAGCTTAATTTATGGGCGCGTATTATGGATATTGGTTTTTAACAATTTCATCTGAAGACCGATGCAAAGCCAATGAACGGGAAACAACCAACACCCGGTGATAAAGGCCCCAAGCTGGTCGATTTGTTTGCGGGAGCTGGCGGGCTTTCGTGCGGGCTTGAATGGTCGGGATTCAAGCCGCTTTTCGCCTCGGAGATAAATCCCATTTACGCCTCGACATACAAACGCAACCACCCCGGCACGGTTTGCCATGTTGAGGACATTCGGCAATTGTCCACCAGCCAGGTTTTGGAGGCGATCAAACTCAAACCTGGGGCATTGGATCTTCTCGCTGGCGGACCGCCCTGCCAGGGTTTTTCCATTAACGCACCCATACGCTCGACTGGCGACCACCGGAACCATCTGTTTCTTGAGTTCATCCGCCTTGCCCAGGGATTGAATCCCAAATTCATCCTGATCGAGAATGTTCCAGGCATCCTGAGTTTCGACCATGGCGGAACCGTGAAAGCCATCTATAAAGAGCTTGAGGGGCTGGGTTATCGCGTCGAACATAAGATCCTGTTCGCCGGACACTACGGGATTCCCCAACTCCGTTTCCGGACCTTCTTCCTGGCAGCCCGGACGGCTAAATTCCCGGATTGGCCTGAGCCCACCCACTACTCGGTGGCGAGGGCCAACTTCACAAGCGCCAAGAAATTATGCCTTCCCTTGTTGGAGTTGATGCAGCCTCTGCTGCGTCCGCAAAGCACCGTTATGGATGCAATTTCCGACCTTCCCCCATTGAACGCCGAGGACGATGGGGATGGCACCGTTCGCTACGCTTCCCCACCCAAATCAGCTTATCAATCGGAACTCCGAAACGGATCTGCCACGGTTGCCAACCACCGAGCATCCCGTCTGGCATCCATAAACCACGAGCGGTTGAAATTCATACCTCAAGGCGGAAGCTGGCGGGACATCCCTCCGAACCTGCTTCCAGCGGGATTGAAGCGCGCCCGCCGCAGTGACCACACCAAAAGGTATGGAAGGCTCCACCCGGATGGCATGTGCAGCACAATCCTGACCAAGTGCGATCCCCATTGGGGTTGTTTTTTCCATCCCTGCCAGGACCGGATCATTTCAGTCAGGGAAGCAGCCAGGTTTCAGGCTTTTCCAGACAGTTACAGTTTCCTCGGCAGCTTAGTCCAGCAATATGAGCAAGTTGGTAACGCTGTGCCCCCGCTTTTAGCTAAAGCGATCGGCCTCGAAATCAGGAGGGTGTTATGACCAAATCGCTGCCGCCCGCCTTGCCTGGCAATTCGCTCGCAGAAGCCTTTGGCCATGCGGTGGATGATTCCAGCCGCGATGCCCGACTTCTGTGGAAAGCGGGAATCTGCCCATTCACCTCGCAAACTTGTTCAAAAATAAATAACAACACCGGCCTCGTCTATGGCACCTGCAGCGCGGCAACCCACGGCAAAACCGTGATCATTTGCCCAGTCAGGCTCTACGCTGGGAAATACGCCTCCATTCGCAGGGTGGCAGCAGAGGCGTTTGGCGATCTCCCCTTCATGATGTTTGGCGAATTCTGGGAAAAACGCCGAAATCTGAAGAGAAAACCGGTGGTTGTGGCACTTGGTCAGAATAGTGGAAAGGAAGTCAAATTGGGATCCGCTTTGAGCATGGATTGGATTCTGGCAGTGGTGCTTGACCAGCGGTTGGTGGAATACCTCGGAGTTGAAGTCCAGAGTATTGATGTGATCGGAAACTACCGGGATAACTGGCATTTTTTCCGAGAACAGAAATTTCTCGGCCAGGAGCCGGCGCCGCCTTCTGAACACGGCTATAACTGGGCCAATGTGCATAAGCGGATGATCCCTCAACTCATCCGCAAAGGCTTGGTCTTTTCAAGCAGCAGCTTGGTTAAGCACGGCCTGTTTTTCATCCTTCCGGAGATTGTTTACTGTAAATTCGAGGATGTAGTGGGGCCATTGACCCCAGTCAATCGATCTTCCAAGGAAACCATCACGGTTCACACCTATCGCCTTGGTTCCCCGGTCAGCCAGGGCAAGATACGGAAGCTGGAGCAAGTCAGGACCGAAAGGTTTTTATTGAAGGAATTTGCGGAGGCTTTCATTTCAGGCGTGAATTTGCCCAAAGGCACCATGCTCGACCGATGTGTGAAGGAAATCCTGGATTTGGAGTAGCTGTCCTGCGCACGTCCGGGATTCACGCTGGCATGCATTGATGAGTAATCCGCCACTTCCTTGGTTTTGGGCCAATGAACGACATCACGCTCATTCTCCAGCGCGTTGAGCAAGGGGATCCCACGGCCGCGGCTGACCTGCTGCCGCTCGTCTATGAAGAGCTGCGCCGGCTGGCCGCCCACAAGATGGCCCGGGAGAAAGCGGGCCAAACCCTGCAGGCGACTGCCCTCGTCCACGAAGCCTGGCTGCGCCTGAACCGCTCCAGCCGCCAGGAATGGCGGGGGCGGGAGCATTTTTTCAGCGCGGCAGCAGAAGCCATGCGCCGCATTCTGGTCGAAAACGCCCGGCGCAAATCAAGGCTTCGCCACGGCGGGCATTTTGAGCGGATCGACTGTGAGCTGATCGATCTGCCGATCGCGGCGGATGACGAGAAATGCCTCCGCGTCAACGACGCCCTGGAAAAGCTGGCCCAGGCCGATCCGCGGAAGGCGGAAGTGGTGAAGATGCGGATATTCATCGGCCTGGACATCGGGGAAATCGCGGCTGCTCTCAAGGCTTCGGAAAAAACCGTGCAGCGGGATTGGACCTTCGCCAAGGCCTGGCTGTCCCGTGAGTTGCAGAGCGAATCGTAATTTTTTCCAACCGGATGTCCGATTTGGCCGGGAAATATCGCCAGATGGATTGGAAGGATGAATCGAACGATCGGAAAATGAGCAAAAACCTGGACCAGCTTGAGGCCCTCTTCGAGGGCGCCGTGGCCTTGGCAACCAAGGCGCAGCGGTCCGAGTATTTGGACCGGGCGTGCCCCGATCCCGGGCTGCGCCGGGAGGTGGAATCCCTGCTGGCCAGCAATGAGCACCCGGATGGCATTTTTGAGGCGCAACCAACCCGCCCCCAAACCCAGGATTACGATTCGGTGGGAGCCATGATTGGGCGTTACAAGCTCCTGGAGTCCCTGGGCGAAGGCGGCTGCGGGATGGTTTATGTGGCCGAGCAAGCCGAGCCGGTGCGGCGGCGGGTCGCCCTCAAAGTCATCAAGCTGGGCATGGACACCAAAGCTGTGGTTGCCCGTTTCGAGGCGGAGCGGCAGGCCCTGGCCATGATGGACCATCCGAACATCGCCAAGGTGCTCGATGCCGGGACGACGGAGAAGGGCCGCCCCTTTTTCGTGATGGAATTGGTGCGCGGCACCCGCATCACCGATTACTGCGACCAGAACCAGCTTGGCATCCGGGAGCGCCTCGAGCTGTGCCTCAAGATCTGCCACGCCATCCAGCACGCCCACCAGAAAGGGATCATCCACCGCGACATCAAGCCATCGAACCTCCTCGTCACGCTGCACGACGGGGTGCCCGTGCCCAAGGTGATCGATTTCGGCATCGCCAAGGCGATCGAAGGCAGGCTGACCGACGCCACCGTTTACACGCAGCTGCACCAGCTCATCGGCACCCCGGCCTACATGAGCCCGGAACAGGCGGAGATGAGCGGGCTGGATATTGACACCCGGGCGGACATTTACAGCCTGGGCGTGCTGCTCTACGAGCTGCTGGTGGGCAAGACCCCGTTCGCGGCGGAAGACCTGGTTGCTTCCGGCCTGGAGGCCATGCGCAAAACCATCCGCGAGCAGGATCCCATCCCGCCCAGCACCCGCATCGCGCGGCTCCAGGGTGGGGAATTGCCCACAGCCTCCCGCCACCAATCGGCGGCGATCTCCAGGCAGCTGCACCAGGTCCAGGGCGATCTCGATTGGATCGTTTTAAAGTGCCTGGAGAAGGACCGGGCGCGGCGCTACGACACCGCCAACGCCCTGGCGATGGATATCGCGCGCCACCTGGCGAACGAACCGGTCCTCGCCCGGCCGCCCAGTCATTTTTACCGGTTCCGGAAAATGGTGCGGCGGAACCAGGCAGCGGTGCTGGCCCTGGCCGGGATGACCCTGGCCCTGGCCATCGGCCTCGGGCTGGCGGTGGCCGCCCTGGTGCGGGAACGGTCCCAAGCCGCCCGCACCGAAGCGGTGACCCTGTTCATCAACCAGCTGCTGTCGGACACGCTGCCCCCCTTGATCCAGCAGGGCAATTCGCGGGCGGCCAGGGATCTGATCGACGCCTCCGACCGGCTGGTTGCCTCCTCCTTATCCAAGGCTCCCCTGGCGGAACTCGCGATCCGCGCCCAGCTCTGGCGCGTGCTGATCGAGCAGCTCCAGGATTATCCCGCGGCCTTGCAGCAGGGGGAGGCCATCAGCCGCCTGGCCCCCGGGATCCAGCTGATCGGCCGCGGCCAGCCGCAGGATTTCCTGCGGATGTTCCTGGGGATTACCCGCCTCTGGGCCGCCGAAGGCGAAGCGGCGAAACAGGCGGCGGCGATGGCCGGTCTCGATTCCATGTGCGCGGAGCTGATGGCCCGCACGCCCCCGGAAAGCCTGGTGGCCAGGGAATGCCGGGCGCAACAGGGCCTCTGGCTGATGACGGCGGGGCAGCTGGCCCAGGCGGAAACGATGCTCGCCGAGGCCTGCCGCCTGGTGCCTGCCGATCCGGCTTCAGGCCGGCGCTATCACAGCCTGGTGGCCGATTACGCCCGCGTTCTTTCCGCCCTGGGCAAACCGGCCCAGGCGGAGGAGGTGGTCCGCGAAAACCTGGATTTATCCCCGAACACCGAGCCCGCGCCCCTGGAACTGCACCTCAAGCTGGTCGCGCAGCTGGCCAATGCCCTGTGCGGGCAGGGGCGGTTTGCCGAGGCCAGCCAGCTGCTCGCCGAGCGTTGGCAATGGCTGGGCGAACACGCCGGCTCCGCGCCAGCAAAGTTCCGGCTGGATGCGTTGCGCGGCGCGGTGGCGGCCCGTTCCGGGAACCTTCCCGAGGCTCTGCAAGCCTTTGCGGCGCTGGCCACCAACCGGCTGGCGGGCGTATTTGAATGGCACACCGCGGCGATCCTGGCCACCGCCCTGGGCGAGACTGAAGCCCACCGCCATCTCTGCCGCGCCGGCCTGCTCCGTTTCGCCTCCGCCGCCGAGGGGCTGAATGCCCTGGCCCTGGCGGACGGTCTCCTGCGCCAGCCCGCCGAAGACACCTTCCTGGCGGTGGCCCGCGCCTTGACGGACCGGGTTGCCGGCGCCCATGACTGGAGCCGGGATTTCATCGGCTTGTTGCGCGCTTCCCTGGCTCATCGCGAGCAGCGGCCCGCGGCCGCCCTGGAATTCCTCGACCAATTTCGCTCCGCAACCCGCTTCGGCATCATCTGTGCCAGCGCGCGGCAGCAACCATGCCACCGGGCCGAGGTCGCGTTTTTCCGGGCCATGCTGGGCGCCGAGCTTGGGCGCCTGGAAGAGGCCCGCCAGGACTTCGCCCAAGGCCGGGAATACCTGCGGCTGGCCATCGGGGACCAGCCGCACGGTGACCGGGGCGAGAATTGGGCTGGGATCTGCCGCACAGAAATCCGGCGGCGGGAAGCGGAAGCAGCCTTCAAAAAGCAGGGAATTCCTTTTCCAGAGGCAGACGCCCAATGAAACCCACCCCAGCTCCACACCCCATTGGCAACCCCCAAGGATTTGCGCCAATTTCCGCGCATGTATTGATTGCCGAACCCTATGACTATTGATGCCATGACCATGAATCCCACTGAGGCGCCATCCTCCCGGCGGCATGATCTCGATGCGCTACGCGCCGCGGCCATGCTCCTCGGGATTGTTTTCCATTCCGCCCTGTCCGTCGCCCTGGGCTTCGGCTGGATGGTGCGGGATGTCAGCCAGAGCAAAACCGCTTACCTTTTCCAAGCCTGGGTGCATGGCTTCCGCATGCCGCTCTTCATGGTGGTCAGCGGCTTTTTCACGGCCATGCTGTGGCGGAAACGCGGCCTGAAGGCGCTTTTTTCGCACCGCTTCCGCCGGGTTCTGCTGCCCTGCCTGCTGGGGCTGGCCACGGTTGTTCCGGCCATAGTTTGGGCCAGCAGTTTCGCCTTTCAATCCAGCGTGGCCAAAAGCCGGAAGACGGCCCGGCCGGAACCCGCCTCCGCGAATCTCTGGGCCGCCATCCGCCAAGGCGATGCCCCCGCCCTCCAGGCGCATCTGCAGACCGGGGAGGCCCTGACCAATCTGCATCCTGAGTTTGGCATCACCCCTCTCACGTGGGCGGCGCTGACCGGGCAAAAAGAGGCCGCCGCCATCCTGCTGGAAAAGGGCGCCAGCCCCAATGGCCGGAGCCGGGATGGCAACACGGCTTTGCATGCGGCCGCTTTCCTCGGCCGCACGGGCCTGGTGGAGCTGCTGATCCAAAAGGGGGCGGATGTCCGCGCCGCAAACAGCGCCGGGGAGCAACCGCTGGGCAGCGCCGCCGCCGACTGGGGAATCGTCCAATACATCACCGGGCTGCTGGGGATCACCGTCGAAAAGCCGCAGGTTGAGGAGGGCCGCCGGGAAATTGTCCGGTGGCTGCAGGCGCTGGGGGCGGCCGAAGCCAATCCCGCTACCGCCGGCCCGCCCGGCGCTGGCGGGGGAGCCAAACCCAGCCCGATCATCCAAGCCATCCGCTGGCTCATCGACACCCCGGTGTTCCTGCTCCTCTGGTTCCTCTGGTTCCTCTGGTGGCTGGTCGTGGTGTTTGCCGCCGGCGCCTGGATCGGGCAGTCCCTGCACTGGGCGCTGGCGCCCGGCCGGTTCCTGTTATCCCCGGTGTTCCTGGCGGCCCTGGTGCCGCTGGCCATGCTCCCCACCTGGTTCATGGGCTCGGGCAATGCAGAATTCGGCCCCGACACTTCCATGGGCATCCTGCCCATGCCCCACGTCTTCGGCTACTACGCGCTCTTCTTTTTTTTCGGGGCGCTTTACTACGATTGCGGCGATGAGGCCGGCCGCCTCGGCCGCTCCTGGCGATGGCTGTTGCCGATCGCCACGCTCCTCGTGTTTCCCCTCGCCCTGGAGTTCGCCACCGGCGCCTTCGGCTTCCGCAACGCCCTGCTGCCGCCCCGTTTTCATCACCTGGCCAGTGCCGCCTTCCAGGCCCTGTATGCCTGGCTGATGTGCTTCGGCTGCATGGGTATGTTCCGCGCCCTGCTCGTGCGGGAAAACCCGGCCATCCGCTACCTTTCGGATGCGTCCTACTGGCTCTATCTCACCCATCTGCCGCTGATCATCGCCCTGCAGGCATGCGTCAGCGACTGGCCCGTGCCGGGCCTGATCAAGGCCGCTTTGATGTCCTTGCTGGTCACCGGTTTCCTGCTGCTCATCTACGACAAGCTGGTGCGCTACACCTGGTTGGGAACCCTGCTGAACGGACCCCGGAAACGGACCGCCACCCCAATCCCCTCCAGCGCCGCGCCGGAGGGCTTCCCCGGAGCCTCATCCAAGCCGGTGAATTGACCCACCCAGCCAAAGTCACCCACCCAATGCCTTGCCTTTGACCTGAAAAACCATCCAATATTGAACGCATGAGAAAACTCATCCTGTCTTTGCTGGCCCTGTCCGTGCTCGCGGCTGGCAGCTACTGGGCCTGGCAGAAACGCTCAAGCCAGGCGGCGCCCCGGAAACCAGCGCCCGCCGCCCAAAAGCCTGGCTCGCCCGCCACTGCCATCGTGGCGGCCCGGGACATTCATCTCGCCGTCACCGCCGCCGGTGACATCGGCCCGCTGGACACCGTTTCGGTGCGGCCCGAGGTCGGCGGCCTGATCTCCAAGCTCACCCTGGACATCGGCGACAAGGTCAGGAAAGGCGACATCCTTTTCGAACTGGACGACAAGGATCTGCAAACGGAGAAATCCTCCCGCAAGTCGGAAATCGCCGGCGCCAGGCTGGCGGTGGCCACGCAAACCATCCTCCTGGAAAAAGCGCAGCTGAACTTCGACCGCATCAAGGCGTTATTCGACGGCAAGCTGGTGGCCCAGGAAGTCTTTGACAACGCGCGCCTCGAATACGAACTGACCAGGAACAGCCTCGAAATCGCCTCGAACCGCCTGGAAACCTCGCAAACCGCCCTCCAGCAGGTGGAGGATAAATTGCTCAAAACCATCATCCGGGCGCCTTTCGACTGCACCATCCTGGCACGCCAGATCTCCGTCGGCCAGGCCGTGTCCGGCTCCAGCGGCTTCAACAGCGGCACCGAGGTCTTCGTGGTGGCCAATCTGGCTGATATGATCATCACCGCCCACATCAACCAGGCGGACATCACCCGCCTGAAAGTGGGCCAGGCGGTGACCGTGGAGGTGGAAGCCGTGCCCGGACTGAAACTCGTCGGGCACCTGGCCCGCATCGCGCCCTCGGCCACCATCAAGAACGGCGTCAAAGGTTTTTCCACCCGCATCAGCCTCAAGAACGCCGAAGATGTGGTCCGCCCCGGCATGACGGCCAACATTTCCGTTCCGCTCATTTCCGCGGGGAATGTCCTGGCGGTGCCGCTGGGGGCGGTTTTCACCGACCAGGGGGAACGCTACGTTTATGTTAAAAAGGGCGTTGGCAAATTCGAGCGGCAACCGGTCCAGTTGGGCGTGGCGGACTATGATTTCGCCGAAGTCCTGAAAGGCTTGCAGGGCGGCGAGGAGATTTCGCTGGCCACCCCGCCGGTTGAAGCCGGCGCCGCGCCCTCGCCCCCCGCGGGCAAGACCCCGGCTGCGGCCGGAGCCAAATCCCCGGGAAGCTCAAAATAGTATCCAGCGCCATGGCTCCGATAGAACTGCGCAACGTCAGCACCTTTTACCATGCCGGTAGTGGGGAGATCCGCGCCCTGGAAGACGTTCCCTTGGATATTGAGGCGGGTGAGTTCATCTCGACCATCGGCCCCCCGGGCAGCGGCAAATCGACCCTCATGCATGGGTTCGGCGGCCTCGGCGCCCACCCCAGCGAAACAATCCTCCAGCTCTTCCACCAACCCAGCCGGGAAGGGCACCCCATCGCGCTGTTAATCCACGATCTGGAGCTCGCCGCCGCCACCCCCGCCGCATTGAAATCCGCGACGGGAAAATCGCCCGGATCGTGGACGCCACGCTGGCGGGTATCGGCGGGACGCCACGTTCCCCGGCCCGGCCCCGGGACTGAACACACAACCCTATGATCCTGAATTTAACGAACGCGGTCAGCATCGGCCTCAAAGAAATCTGGGCGAACAAGTTCCGCTCCGCCCTCACGATGCTGGGCATCATCCTCGGGGTGGGCAGCCTGGTCGCCCAGTCGGCCCTGGTCAAAGGGATGGAGAACGGCATGAAGGAAGCCTTCATCGCCATCGGCGGCCTGGAACGGGTGAGCATCGGCTCGCAGCCCATTCCGGTGTGGCAGCGGCACCGGGCGGACCAGTCGCTGGGCAACACCCTGAATGACGTTTTCGCCTTGCAGCACAGCGCGCCGCTCATCAAATGGGTCACTCCGGAAATGAGCGTTGGCACCGTCACCATGACGCGCGCCGACAAAGCTTACAACCCCTGGTATTTCACCGGCACCTGGGCCAGTTCCGTCGATATCTGGCATTACGTGGTCGCGCACGGGCGGATGTTCAACGAGGTGGATGACCTGGAGGCCCGCAACGTCTGCGTCATCGGCACCGCCGTCCGCGACGCCCTGTTCGGATCGCCGGAGGAGGCCGGCCGCGAAATCATTCCCGTGGGCGAGTTTGTCAATATCAACAACCAGCGCTTCCGCATCATCGGCATGTATGAGCACAACGAAAGCGAGTTGGACCGCAAGGCCAGGCAATTGGCCCTGGAAAAGAACCCGGAGCCTGCGGCCAACGGGCCGGAGCGCCGGCGGGGCGGCGGCAGCGGGCGCAGCCGCAGCCCGGCTGGCATCGTTTTCGAGGCCAAAAACAATGCAGTCCACATTCCGCTCAAGACCATGAAGCTCAGGTTCCGCGCCGGCGGGGGCTTGGAAACCGTTTCCGAGGAGCGGCTGGCCAGCATCTCCTTCATGGTCGTTGATTTCGAGCAGATGGATGCCGCCCTCCAGCAGGTCAGGAACGTGCTGATGCACACCCACAAGGGCATCGAGGATTTCTCCCTCAACACCCAGGAAAACTGGTCGCAGAACATCACCAGCGCCATCCGCAACGCGCGCCTGAGCGGCGGCATCATCGCCGCCATCAGCCTGCTGGTGGGCGGCGTCGGCATCATGAATATCATGCTCGCCAGCATCACCGAGCGGGTCCGCGAAATCGGGATCCGCAAGGCCATCGGGGCCACCTTTGCCAGCATCTTTATCCAAATCCTGGCCGAGAGCGTGGTCATCGCCGCCATCGGCGGCCTGGCTGGCCTGCTCGCCTCTCAAGGCCTGGTCAACCTGCTCTCCCTGTTGTCGCCCGCCGACAACACGCCCGTCATCACTTGGGACGCCATGCTCCTGGCCTTCAGCTTCAGTGTGGCGGTCGGCATCCTCGCCGGTCTCTTCCCCGGCTTCAAGGCGGCCAGGCTGAACCCCATCCAGGCCCTCCGCTATGAATGAAGCGGGTGATTGCCCCTGAAGAAACCGCTCCCATAAACCCGGAAAATGTATTATGAAAATCCTGGATTCCCCGTTGAACCGCCGGTTTATTTTAAAACAAACCGCCCTGAAGGCCGCCACCGGCGGGGCCATTCGCTGGGGGATGCTCCTGGCGGCAGCCTCGGTCGCATTAGCGCTTGTGGCGGCCTTGGTGGCCTTCAACGTAAAACGTTCAAGGCCGGTGATTCCCAAACCGCCGGACGATGCCGTTCAAGTGGTGGTCCAGGGATTGGCCGACAACCAGCCCCAAGTTCTCTGGGACGCCCTGCCGGCGAGCTACCAGGCGGACATCCGCCAAATCATCGCGGCGTTCTGCGCCAACATGGACCCCGAAATCTATGACCGGACCTTCCGGATCCTCGGCAAGGCGGTCAAAGCGCTGAACGAAAAGAAGGACTATTTTGCCAGGAGTCCGGTGGCGCTCAGCGTGCCCCTCCTGGAGTCGAGCATCGGCAGGAATTGGAGCCATGACGTTGGCCTCTTGGACGCGGTTGCCCACAGCGATCTAGCGAGCCTGGCCACCTTGAAACAAATGGATCCGGGAGTTTTCCTGGCCTCCACCGGCCACCAAGTCATGGCCGGCCTGGAAGATTTGAGAGCCCGCACCCGGCGTTCACCCGGGCCGAATCTATGGGAGAAAATGAACCAGTCGCTGAAAGAGTCCCGCATCCAGTTCGTGAAGACCGCCGAAGACCACGGATACCTGAAGTTTATTTCGCCCACCAACAGCGCAGGGAAGGATGTGCAACTGACCCGGGTGGAAGGCCGATGGGTACCCGCGGACTTTGCCGCATCCTGGACCGGCAAGGCCGCCCAAGCCAAGGAAGGGATGGGCAAATTGAGCGGCCCGGAGTTCGCGAAAGCCAAGCCGCTGCTGGCCATGGTGCTGGGCGCTCTGGAAAACAACCTGGATTCCCTGCTCAAGGCCGGAAGCCAGAAGGAATTCGATGAAAAGCTGAAAGGCTTCGCGGCCATCGGAGGCATGCTCCAGTCCATGAAAGATCTCCAGAACCGGGGGGCACAATGAGAACAGGATTCAGGACTCAAACCGGGCGGGGATTCACCTTGATCGAACTGCTGGTGGTCATCGCCGTGATCGGAATTCTCTCGGCCCTCTTGTTGCCGGTGCTGTCCAAGGCCAAGGAACGGGGCCGAAGCATTTCATGCCTCTCGAATATCCGGCAGTTGGGAATGGCGGCGGCGCTATACGCTGCCGACAACAAAGACCAGTTGCCGCCGAGGTTGTTCATCCCTTACTGGGTGCTGCCGCTTCAACCTTATTACCACGATGTGGCACTCCTGAAATGCCCTTCCGAACCAACCGGTTCTGCCCGAAGCTACCTCATCAATGGATGGAACGATTATTTCGCGGAGGCTCTATCGCCAAAGGATTTTGCGGCTTTCATGGCGTTCAAGTGGCCGGAGGGCATGCGGATGAGCAAAATCCCCAATCCGTCAGCAACCATCACTTTCGGCGAAAAACGCAGCGGCTCGCCCCATGCCTACATGGATTTGCTGCAGGGCGTTCAGGGCAACGACGTGGAGGAATTGGAGCATGGCCGGCACGGCGGCGGGAACTCGCCGCGGGCACGAAGTTCCAATTACGGATTTGCCGATGGCAGCGCGCGCTCCCTCAAGTTCGGGAAATCCATCACCCCCATCAACCTCTGGGCGGCCACCGACAAATGGCGCAACACACCGCCCCCGTCCCTGCAAAGCCTCGAATAGGGGCCAGGTTATACTTTTAAGCGATGCTCTCCGGCCGGAAAACCGGCAACCGCTGATCCGGCGGCGGACGCGCCTCCCATGAAGTTGAACTTGTGCTTGTGGCAAGGTTGCCGCAGCCCTATATTCCCCGGACATGAATCGCCGCCAGTTCGTTCAAACGGTTGCTGCCAGCCTGGTCATTGCGCCGGATTTGGCAGCCGGGAACCCATCGCCTGCCCCCATGCCGGTTCGCGCTCTGGGGCGCACCGGGATCAAGGTCCCCATCATCGGCTTTGGGTCCGGCAGCCGTTTCCTCATGTACCAGGATGAAGCCAAAGCCATCGCGGTGCTCCAGCGGGCCATCGATCTTGGCATTACCTACCTGGACACAGCGCACGCCTACGGAGACGGCAAAAGCGAGGAGCGTATTGGGCGGGTCATCGCCACCCGGCGCCAGCAGGTTGTCCTCTCCACCAAAATCCCCGCCCGCACCGCAGAACAGGCGCGCCGCCAAATTGAATTGAGCCTCAAGCGCCTGCAAACCGATTATCTGGATGTTCTCCATATCCATGACCTGAAAGGGGAAAAGGATGTGGCGGCCATCGAAGCGCGCGGGGGCGTTCTGGAAGCGCTCTATGAAGCTCGTGAAAAAAAGATCGCGCGCGCCATCGGCATCACCAGCCATGCCAATCCCGCCGGATTGCGGGATCTGCTGGAACGCCACGATTTCGATTGCACCCAGATGGCGCTGAACGCCGGATTGGCCCGAATGGCCGATCTGCCCGGCGGGATGAAGGCCACCCCTGCGGGCGCCGAAAGCTTTGAACGCCTGGCTTTGCCGGTCGCCATTCGCAAGCACATGGGCGTAATCGCCATGAAGGTGTTTGGCCAGGAACAACTCATCGGGGCTGCCTCGGTTGAAAAATTATTGGCCTATGCCCTGTCGTTGCCCGTCAGTCTGGCCAGCCTGGGCATGCCCCGGCTTGAATACATTGAGCGCAATGCCGCCTTGGCACGCGCCTTCACCCCATTGACCGAACCGCAACGGCGCGAAATTTCCGAGTCAATCGCCAGGACCTACAAAACCTCCATGCTGAATTTCTTCCAAAACCACCAGGATGCCTGAGCCGTGTGCCTGCACTTGGGAAGGCACAGGGCTGTAAATCAGCTGTAGATTTCTGTCTGGCACCCCCGTGCCATTGGATTGGTCGTTGTTGTTGGGGCTTTTGCCGCTCGTTATTAACAGGCCGGTGAAAGCCATGCTCATGGCTCCAACCTTTTCTTTGAAATCCTCGATCTGGAATCTTGGATTCTTTGTGGCTCTCCGCTTCAAAACCTGGGAACTGCGTTTAGACCTGCCATGGACGGCAGAAATGGGCCAACCACGCGGATCAGAGCCGAAATTCCCCCGCGTCCAACCAACCTAATTTCCCACCCCACCCCCGAAAAAACCTTCTGTCGTCCCCCAAAGGCGAGGCTCACAGGTCGCCGCGTGTAAACTTCCACTCAAACGGTTTGGCAATGTTTTCATAGTGCTGTTTGAATTTTTCCAAACGCCCAGCCACCGCCCCCAAGTTGGGGAAAGCGGTGGGGTGAGTAATTTTCGCTCAACGATGGAAAAATATATGTCGATTTGATTGAGCTAGCTGGCATGCGCCGGCCCATCGCCTATTCCTCCTCCAATGCCTGAAGCACCCCATGCCGGACATGGTTCAGCGCGTGCGTTGATTCTGCTCAACCACTGTTACAAGGCGGTCCACCTGTTCCAAATAGTGCAGGGACAGCGTTTTTTTAACGTCATGGCCAGGTTGGAAGCGGGGGAACGATAAAAAAAGTGTTTAACCGATTTGCGTTTTTGACCGGCTCGGTTTATATTGGAGGTGTAGCAGCGCAAGGTGGACATTCCCTCCAGCCTTGCTTCAGAAAGACGAGTTGAGCGGCCAGTGGCCGCCAAAAAAGCAGTAGAAGTTTGTAAGAGTTGGGGCAGACCAATCCTGCTACTTGATCTGCCCCTCATTGTTTTTCATCGCCAGTTGGAATTTCTGCCTGCCGATGCGGTTGGATCATTGCCCCCATTAGAACCGCTTCCCTTCCCTTCCGCGAATAAACGAGGCGGATCTGCCGCGCAGGCAAATCCATCCGCGCTGCCACCATGGTTACGCTCAACCTCAAGCGCCGCTCCGCGGCGCGGGGCGCTGGGCCAACCCCATTCCGTGGGTTGAAACCACGGCTACCTTCAAAGTTCGCTCCGCGAACCAAGGGGGTCTGCTGCGTTTAGACCCGCCAGGGACGGCCGAATGTGCCAACCGTGCGGATCAGAGCCGAAAATTCCCCGCGTCCAACCAAAACATAGTTTCCAATCCAATCCACAAAAACCCCTTCTGTCGTCCCCCAAAGGGGACTTGGGAATCCGATTTGGCACCCAAACCCACCCATAAATGGGTGGGCTATGCTCTGCCGCCCTCACGGGCTTAAAAAAGCACGCAGCCGAATAAATCCTCGCTCAGGTTTCATCAGTGGCACGCAATCCAGGTGATCGCGCGAGCTTTTTGATTGCGGCGCCGCTTTGGATTCACGGAATGTCGATGGGGCTGGCCAACCCGCCACCGTGGGTTAAAACCGGCAAAGCTCGCTCCGCAAACCAAGGAAATAAACTATGTCTGGCCTGCGCGCTGCGCGGTGTTTAACTTCCAGTGATGCTCTCTGAACAGGAAATCCTGCAAGCACTGATGAGGTGGCGGATGTGCCGCCCGGCGGCGGCGCGTGGCGTCGCGCAGGACACGCCCGCCGCCAAGCACCAGGCGCGCCGCCTCCGGGATCGAACTCCTTGCGGGGCAGTGAGCGGCCTACCGGAAACGCCGAAATTATGAATAACATGAAAATGCAGAGTTCCATCTTGATGGCGGTGCTGGCCGTGGCCGGCTCCATTCTTCCCCAACTCTCGCCGGCACAGGCTGCCGCCCAAATGGCGCAGCGGACCACAGGTCCGTTCCCGGCGGCTTACGCTGATCCGGCGGTGCCACTGCTGCAATTGCCCACCAACTTCCGCGCCCGGCGGACGATCGCGAACATCTCGGCGCCAGCGGGGAAGCCGGTCGAGATCCTCAACCTGAAGGGGGCGGGCTGTGTGCGGCATTTGTGGTTCGTCTTCGGCGAGAAGAACCTCGACGATCTCGGGCTGGAGATCACGGTGGATGGCCTGCCCGAGCCGCAGGTGCGGATGCCGTTCCGCTCGTTCTACGGGGCGCTGCTGGGATTCGAGGATTATCATATCAACAGCGCCGGGCTGGTGAATTTCCCCAACTTCACGGTCACCAACGATGTCCATATCCCAGCCAAGGCCTCGCCGGGCTGGAACCTGTATCTGCCGATCCCGTTTTCCAAAGGCTGCCGGATCACGCTCCGCAGCGAATCCGCCAAGAACGGCGCGGCAATGGCCGATTGGCAGCAGTATCGGGATGGCGTGAAGCTGCCGCCATTGCGCTTCCACGCCCAGCGGAACCTCGCCCTTCCCGGTGTGCCGAGCGAGCCATTCCCCATCGCAGTCACCGAAGGGACTGGCTTCCTCGCCGGCTACATCATGGGGTGGCGCCAGAAAGATCATGGCGACATGGTCTTCCACAACAGCGGAACCCGCCTGTTGATTGATGGCCAGACCGATCCCCACGTGATCTGCGGCTGCAACGTGGAGGACGACTTCGGCTTCTCCTGGGGCTTCAACCAATACCAAACGCGCTGGGCCGGCTGCCCTTACCGCGACAACCGGGGGCGCATCGACCAGGACGGGGTCTTTTACCGGTTCTTCGGCCCGGATCCGATTCCCTTCCGGTCATCGCTGATCTTCACCTCCGCCGCGCGCCCCGATGACTGCGAGGCGGTTTCATACTTCTACCAGGTTCCAGGCTCGCAAGCTCCGCCGATCATCAGTCCGGAGCAATGGCAGGCGGTTGGGCATTTTGCGGATGGGAATAGTCTGGACGCCTTCAAAAAACCGGCGGAGGAAATCGTGGGGCAACTCTCCCCGGCCGCCTGGCCCGAGAAAGTGACCCTGGCGGGAAAATCATACGCCGTTCACAACCTCGCCAGCAAATACGGATGGCTGCGGCTCGAAGGCCTGCACCAGCAGCGGCCTCCGTACCCGCTGACGGACCATTCGCTGTATGTGCGGGCCTCACTGCCCAGCCCTGCCCGCCGGCGGGCGAGCCTGCGCCTGGGCTTGGACAACTGGGCGATCGTTTACCTGAACGGCCGACAGGTGGCCATGCTGGATCATGCGGAGGAGTTTTCCACGGCTAGGATACCGATCCTGCTCAACCAGGGAGACAACCAGCTCCTGATCAAAACCAACAATCGCCAGAATGGTGACCGGCTGCTCTGGGCCATCCACTGCGCGATCCAATAAACCCTCGAACATTAGGATCGGAAAAACCTGGTCCGTAGAAAACCGGTCTGAGCAGATCCGCTTTTGGAGCCGGAATGGGGGGAAGTTTTGAACCTGCCCCCCGCCAAAAGGGGAGTTCCACTGTTCATGGCGTTGCTCCTCACCCTGGCCTCTCCTATAGCGGAGAGGGAATACACCGTGGGAGCGAAAACCCACCGCGGAAGCAAAGAACAAACCTGCCCGCACCGCCCGCCGCGGAACCCTTCCGTTGATGGCGCTAAAAAGTGCGCTTTGTTCCCGGCAAAATCAGCGCGGTTTTCTACGGGCTGGAGGTTCGCCATTCGCCGTTTGCTATTCACCATCAACAAAAGTCTATGTCCCGGTTTAGGACGGGAAAGGCAAACCCGCCGGGTATGCCAATTATGCCTGCGGCACTCCGGATTCGGTGACTGACACCCTCCAGGAAACCACCACTGCCCGACCGCAACGCCATCAGCTTTTATTTCGCCATCGGCTGGTGAATGAGCGTGACAACCGGAACCGTGCGGACTATACAAAACAAATCGCCGGAAGTGACATCCTTTCTGGCTGGGTGGATGGCCGGCGAAAGCCCGATCCAGGAAGTTCGGACGCAGCCTTGGATGGGGAAGAAAATGATATCCGTTTGCTGTTTTATGAATGGGAAAAATGTCTCGCAGTGGCTGTTGCTCGCGGCCTGCTGGTTCAACCCTCAATTGCCGGCCGCGGCGGGGCAGGCAGCCCCATCCCATGTTCAGCAATACCAAACCGAAACCAACCTCCTTTACCGGAGTGATGACAGGCTGACGGAATACATGCGGGAACGCTGCCGGTTGGATGTTTATTACCCGGCTGGCGCCCAGGATTTCCCCACCGTGGTCTGGTTCCATGGCGGAGGTCTGACCAACGGCGGCCGGTCCATCCCCCAGGGCTTGAAGGAAAAGGGGATCGCCGTGGTCGCCGCCAACTACCGGCTCAGCCCCCGGGCAAAATCTCCGGCCTACATCGAGGATGCCGCCGCCGCGGTGGCCTGGGCCTTCCGCAACATGGAAAAATATGGCGGTTCCACGCGCCGGATCTTCGTCAGCGGCCATTCGGCGGGCGGTTACCTCACCAGCATGGTCGGCTTGGACAAGCGCTGGCTGGCAGCCCAAGGGATCGACGCCGACCGGATTGCCGGGCTGATTCCGCTCAGCGGCCAGGCGATCACCCATTTCACCATCCGGAGCGAGCGGGGCATCGACGGGAAACAGCCGCTGGTGGATGAAATGGCCCCCCTGTTCCATGTCCGCAAGGACGCGCCCCCGCTGCTGCTGGTCACCGGGGATCGCGAACTGGAATTGCTGGGACGCTACGAAGAAAACGCCTACCTGTGGCGGATGATGAAGGAAACGGGCCACACCAATACCCGGCTCCTCGAGTTGGGTGGGTTTGACCACGGCCAGATGGCCGAGCCCGCTCTGCCGCTGGTAGTCCGGTTCGTGAAAAAACCGTGATGCCAGTTCGCCTTAACCCTGCCGACCCATAAAACAACCCAACCTTATCCGGATAAACGCTATGATCAACCTTATCCACAAACTGCACCGCACCCTATCCTGGGCGGCGGTGATTTTTTGCTGCCACCTGGGTTCAGCCAAAGTCGCCGCCCAAGCCGGCCTGTCCTTTGCCGACCTGGATCCCCAGCAGATGCGCCAGCAAATCCAGCAGCGAATGATCACCTTCTTTAAGGCCCAGCTGGTGGTCACCAATGACGAGGAATGGAGCGTCATTGAAAAACGCCTGACCAAAGTGGTCCAAATGAAGGCCCAGGCTCTCATCGGCGGCCAGCTCCAGGGCGGCGCGGGGCTTTTCGGCCGGCGCCAGGGAGGCGACAATCCCATGGCCAAAGTCATCATGAGCATGCTGGGGCTGGATGAGCCAATGCCGGAGATGCAGGCGCTGCAAAAGGCCATGGAATACCGCGCCACGACTTCCGAGTTGAAAGCCGCCATCACCAAAGTCGCCGAAGCCCGGAAGCGGAAGCAGGCCGAGCTGGCGAAAGCCCAAAGCGAACTGTGCGAGGTGCTGTCGTTGCGCCAGGAGGCCACCCTCGCGGTGCTCGGGGTGATTGATTAACCGTGATTCCCATTTTTATGAAAACACCAACTTTGATCGCCTGTATCGCCTGCCTGACGATGGCGGGCCAATGGCCGGCCGCCGCCGGGGACACCCTTTGGCCCCAGTTCCGCGGGCCAGCCGCGGCCGGAACCAGTTCCAATCCAAACCTGCCCGCCCGCTGGTCCGCCACCGAAAACGCGGCATGGAAGACGGATCTGCCCGGCCGGAGCTGGTCTTCGCCGATCGTTTGGGGCAACCGGGTATTCCTCACCGCCGTGGTCAACCAGGGGGAATCGGAGGCGCCGAAAAAGGGGCTTTACCTGGGGGGCAATCGCACGGATCCGCCCAAGGCGGAGCATCTGTGGAAGGTCTTCTGTCTCGATCTGGCCACCGGCCGGATCCAATGGGAAAAGACCGTGCACCGGGGAATCCCCCAAACTCCCATCCACCTTAAAAGCAGTTATGGCGCGGAAACACCGGTGACGGATGGCGAACGGGTTTATGCCCTGTTCGGCAACGTGGGCATATTTGCCCTGACCATGGAAGGCGCGGAGGCCTGGTCCCGCCGGCTGGAGCCGCGCAAAACGCGCTATGGCTGGGGCACGGCGGCATCGCCGGTGCTGCATGGCGGGCGGCTGTTCATGGTGAACGATAACGATGACCGCGCCGAGTTGCTGGCCCTCGAGGCCGCCACCGGCAAGGAGCTCTGGCGGGTGGATCGCGATGAAAAGAGCAACTGGGCCACTCCGTTCATTTGGGAAAGCGGATCCCGCACGGAACTGGTCACCCCCGGCAGCCGCGCCGTGCGCAGTTACAGCCTCGAGGGCCAGGTGCTCTGGTCCCTGAGCGGCATGTCGGGCATCGCCATTCCCACTCCGTTCGCGGGCAGCGGCCTGCTCTTCGTCAGCTCCGGTTACGTGGGCGACAAGCTGCGCCCCATCTACGCCATCCGTCCCGGCGCCCGCGGCGATATCACCCTCAAGCCGGGCGAAACCAACAACCAATTTATCGCCTGGTCCAATCCCACCGGCGGGCCTTACAATCCTTCACCGCTCTTTTACGAAGGACGGGTGTATGTGCTCTACGACCGCGGGCTGGTGACTTGCTTTGACGCCAATACCGGCAAAGTGCTCTACGACCGCGCCAAGCTGCCGGATGGCTTGGCTTTCACTTCGTCCCCCTGGGGAACGGGCGGGCGGGTTTTCTGCCTGAACGAAGACGGGGTCTGTTTCGTGCTCCGGGCAGGCGATCAATTTGAATTGCTCCATACCAACCGCCTGGCTGCTGACGATATGTGCATGGCCACCCCCGCGCTCGTGGGCGGCCGCCTGCTCATCCGCACCGCCGCGCGGCTTTATTGCTTCAAAGTCACCAGCCCAACAGGGGAATAAACGTGATGAGCCTGAAATCCTTCTCGGGGTTCCTGGCCGGCCTGCTGCTGGGCAGCCTTATCGCCAGCCAGGCCCAGCCCGCCCCGCTTAACGGCTCCGCTCCCCGGCCCCAGGCGGGTGCAAACGCAAACGCATCCGCCGCCGGCCCGCCTTGCGACACCTCGAAGTGGGTCGGCGCCAATTACACCCCGGCTTACGCCGCCAACCAGGTGCAGATGTGGCACGAATTCAAGCCGGAGGTCATCGAACGCGAGCTCCAGGCCGCCCAGCGCCACCTCGGCCTCACCAGCCTGCGGGTCTATCTCCATAACCTGGTTTACGACGCCGAAAAGGAACTCTTCCTGGCGCGCATCGAGGAGTTCCTCAAGATCTGCCACCGCCATGGCGTCCGCCCGGGATTCACGTTCTTCGACGACTGCTGGAACCACACCAATGTCACGCTCCAAACCGCGCCGCCGGTGGATGGACGGCATAACGGGCGCTGGGCGGCCTTGCAGGACGCTGAGCGCCAGGATGCCAGCCTCCCTAAATTCAAGGCTTACGTGCAGGACGTCATCCGCGCCCACCGCGACGATCCGCGCGTGCTGTGGTGGGAAACCTACAATGAGCCGAACCTGCGGGATCCGTTCACCGTCAAGCTGCGTGAAGCGGCCTATGGCTGGGCCAAAGCGATGGAACCCCGGCAGCCGGTCATCGCCTGCTGGGACGACCACCCGTTCACCGACCTCGTCAATGCCCACAATTACGAGGACGACTTCGCGGAAAGCTGGAACCGCCAGGCGGATCTGAATCCCCGCAAAGGGACCGTCTTCACCGAAGCGGGCGCGCGCTGGTATGGCCGGCGGCCCCGCAGCAACGGCTCCCCCATCGAGGTGATCCATTGGCTGCGCTCCCGCCAGGCCGCTGGCAAGACCGTTCCCGGCGTCTATCTTTGCTGGGAATTGATGGTTGGCAATTCCCACTGCCGCTGGTATTGGGGCACTCCGGATGGCGCGCCGGAGCCGGCCATCCCGTGGTGCGGCCTGCTCTGGGCTGATGGCTCGCCGGTCTCCTACGCCGAGGCGGAAGCCATCCGCCACTACACAGCCGGCGAACCGCGGGCGCTGCTTTTTGAGGACTTCCAAAACCTCCCGGAGGAGCCTCCCAAGGCGCCACCCGGGTGGACCCGGTATGGCGGGCCGCGGGCCGGGTCCGGCAGCCGCTGCCTGGCCCTCAACGGCCAGGCCAAGGTCGTCAAAGGGGAAACCGCTTGGGGCGATTACCTGCTGGAGGCGGCGGTGATGCTGAAAGAAACCAATGGCAACGCCGGCCTGATCTTTCGTGTGAACGAACCGGGGCCAGGCCCGGACCAGCTGCGTGGCTACTACGTGGGCTTCGATGCCTCCACTCTTTACCTGGGCCGGATGAACCATGATTGGCGCCAGCTGGCCACGGCCGATCTCTCCCGGCGCCCGTCCCGGGTGGAGGCAAATGTCTGGCACCGGCTGCGCGTTGCCGCGGCGGGCAACCGCCTGCGGATTTGGTTCGATCCCCTCCACGATGACCACCGCCCGCTGCTCGATTTCCGCGACGAAACCGCCCCGGTGCTCAAGGGGGCGATCGGCTTGCGGGTGCATGACACCACCGCCTGGTTCGATGATGTCGCCGTGCTGCCGCTCAGTGTGCTGGATGAGGGGAAACCATGACCCCCTGGGCCAAGCCGGCCAAAGAACCATCCGGAAAACAGGATTAACCGTGGAAAACGGCAACCCCACCTGGCCAGGCCGATTACAACCTCGCGGACCTCAAAGGCCCGGGTTGCATGAATCCACGCCGCCGGGCAACCCTGAAATCCCAATCCAATATCTACCAGGCAGGCCTGGTGGCGCAAAAGGAATTACGTTCTATGAACCTCATCAAACAAATAGGGCTGGCCGCCTGGCTGGCCGTCTTTTGGGCCACCGGCGCCAGGGCGGCGGATACCGGGGCCTCCGAAAGCTTGGGGCAGTCGATGATCTGGTCCCCTTCGGCCCCCCCGGGCCAGCAGGCCTATGTGGCCTTCCGCAAGAGTTTTTCCCGGCCGGAAAATCCCGGCGCCGCCACGCTCCATCTTTTCGCCGACTCGCGCTATATCCTTTGGGTGAATGGGAAATATGCCCTGCGCGGCCCGTGCCGTTTCAATCCGAAGCAGCCGGAGTATGACAGCGTGGATCTCGGCCCGTTCCTGCAAACCGGCTCCAACACCCTGGCCGTCCTGGTGCACCATTATGCCAGGGCGATCAATGGCCGGATCATGCAACACGCGCCCGGGCTGACGGCCCGGCTGGATATCGCCGGCCGGGAAGTCCTGCGCACCGATGCCTCCTGGAGCTGCAGCCACCACACGGAATATCGTCCCTCGCCGGAGGCGTGGAGCTCGATCCCGGATGTCCTTGATGGGCGCCTCTGGCCCGGTGATTGGACGGCGCCCGGTTTCGCTGGTTCCGGCTGGGAACCGGCGGTGAAGGTGGATGGCGGCCAGTGGGGCCGGCTGCAGCCGCGCGGCCTGCCGCTGCCGCGCGAAACGGAACTGGCCGGGCTGAAGTTGGCGCCCTCCGGCCGGAGCCTGGAAAGCGCGCTGCCGCTCCAGCTTTCGGCCGGCCAGGAAGTGGTCGTTGACTTGGGCCGCATGGCGATGGCCTATGCCATCGTGGAACTAGAGGCCGACGCGGGAAGCATCCTGCAGATCCAATACGCCCTGCGCTTCGTGAATGGGAAACCGGCGGAAGCTTATGGCGTTGGCACGACTTATACCGCGCGCCAGGGCCGCCAGCAGTTTATGGCTGCCGATCAATGGTGCAGCCATTACTTGACGCTTAAGTGCGTTTCGGGCCGCCTCGCGATCCAGAGGCTGAAGATGATGGACCGCCGCTATCCGTTTGAACGACTGGGCCGTTTCCAGTGCAGCGATCCGTTGCTGAACCGCCTCTGGGATTACGCCGTCAACACCCTGGAAGCTGTCTGTGACGACGCTTATGGTTCCGATGCGCGCGAGCGGGACGAATGGCTGCAGGATCCGGCGGAGCCGAATTTCATCACCACCCGCGTAGCCCTGGCCGGACCAGGACCGGACGGGAAACCCGTTTACTCCGATCCGCGCCTGCTGAAAAACCTGCTACGGCACGCGGCGCAGACCCAACTGCCCGACGGCCGGATCCTGGCGACTTTCCCCACGGATCGCGGCCCGGAGGATTGCCACTATTTCATCGAGGATTACGCCTGCCAGTGGGTCGAGGCGCTGCGGCTTTATTACGAGGCCACCCAGGATGCGGCCTTGGTCCGGGAATTGTGGCCCGTGCTCGTGAAACAGCTGGATTGGTTCCTGCAGCGGCGCACGGCGCGGGGCTTGGTGCTGGCGCGCGAATACACCTCGTTCGACGATCCACTGGCCTACATCACTTGCGAAGGAGCCGCCCTGAACGCCTTCATCTGCCAGGCGCTGCGGGATGCCGCCACCCTGGCGCTGGCCATCGATGAGAAAGACCAGGGGAAAAATTACACCCAGGCCGCCAGCGCCCTGGCCTCGGCGTTCAACCAGCAACTCTGGAACGCGGCGGAGGGCACCTATCACGCAGGCTTCGTCAATGGCCAATTGCTGGGGCCTACCGCGCACGCGGCCTTGCTCGCGCTGGATCGCGGCCTCGTCCCCGAAGACCGCCGGGAAAGCACCAGGAAATGGTTTCTGCGGCATTACCAGCGGCCTGGGGGCTTCCACTGCGGACAGAATCCCGACTATGCGAAGATGGTGGCGGAGCGGGCGGGCATCAATATGCCGGTGGTTTACTATTGGGTCTTTCAGGAATTATACCGGATGGACTCCCCGGCCATGGACCTCGAAGCCCTGAACGAGATGCGACGGCGCTGGGGCCCCATGGTCCAGAGCAGCGATGCCGGCACGCTGTGGGAGACCTTCGAAGGCTCGGAAAGCTGCCACAATTACGGCGCCGTCCCCGCCTATTTCCTCAGCTCCTTTGTGCTCGGGGTGCGGTTGGACGGCCCGGTATGGAACCGGCGGCTGGTGATCGAGCCGAGGCTCGGAAACCTGGCCCATGCCGAGGGCGTGGTCCTGACCGAGTTCGGCCCCGTGCCGGTCTCGTGGAAACGGGAGCAGGACAGCCTGTTTTTCCGCTTTGAAGTCCCCCCCGGCATTCAGGCCACCCTGCGCATTCCCGATGCGGACGGCAGCCTGTTCACCCTCGACGGCCGCCAGGCTCACGGCCCGGTTCTGGGCCGCGGCACGACCGCCGTAGTCGGAGAGGGGGTCCACGCCGGCCGCATCGCTTTGAAACCGGCGCCATCGGCCAGCCGGTCCGGCTTGATTCAATGCGCCCAGGACGCGCCGCCACAAGTCCGCCTGGCGGCCAGGGAAATCCGCCGTTACCTCTATCTCCGCACGGGACAACTGCTGCCCATCCGCGCCGAAAAGCCCGGGCCTGCCGAACCTTCTTTCCAGCTCGAAACGGACACCGCCCTCCAACCCGCGCAATACCGCCTGCGGACCGCTGGCGCCCACCTCGCCATCACCGGCGGCTCGCCCCTGGCGGTGCTCTACGGAGCCTATGCTTTCGCCGAAAAACTGGGCGTGCGCTTCCAGCTGGATGGCGACGTGCTGCCCGATGGCCGGATCGCCTTTGAAGTGCCGCAGCTGGATGAAACCCACACTCCCCTATTCAAGCTGCGCGGCATCCAGCCTTTCCATGATTTTTGCGAAGGCCCCGACTTCTGGAACCTCGGGGACTACCAAGCCTATCTGGCGCAATTAACCAAAATGAAGATGAACTTCATCGGCCTCCATTCCTACCCATGGTTCAAGGATTGGAAGCACGTCCCACCCGAACCGGGCATTTGGATTGGATTGCCCGGAGACGTGGACCCGCATGGCCGCGTGCAATTCAGCTATCCCGCCAGCTGGGCCAATACCGCCCGCCGCGGCCCCTTGTGCCCCGTCGCCTGGGGCCATGCCCCGGAAAAAACCTCCAATTTCAGCTTTGGCGCGGCGGAGATTTTCGAGCGGGATGATTTCGGCGGCAGCGTGATGGACGGTCTCACTCCCTGGCCAAGAACCCCCGGTCAGTGCAACGAGTTGTTCAACCGCGTCGGGGATCTGTATGGAGCCGCCTTCGGCTTCGCCCGCTCCCTGGGGGTCAAGACCTGCCTCGGCACGGAGACCCCCTTCTGGATCCCCGATGAATTGCGCGAGAGGATAAAATCCCAAGGCCGCGATCCCGGGGATCCGGCGGTGGTTCGCGAATTATTCCAAGGCATGTTCAAACGCCTCGCCAGCTCGCATCCCCCGGATTATTTCTGGGTCTGGACGCCTGAGCGCGATCTGGATCCGGCGAAAACCGTGGCGGATTTGCGCCTGGCGGCTGAGGTTTCCAAAGAAATGCGCGCCCCGTGGGGTCTCGCGGTGTCCGGCTGGGGCTGGCTGGCTCATCAATTTGTCCCCTTTGACCAGCAGCTGCCGAAGGAGATCGCCTTTAGCTGCATCAACGACCAGCTCGGGGCGGCCCCGGTCACTGCGGAATTTTCCAAGCTGGGCCAGCGCGAGCACTGGTGCATCCCCTGGATGGAGGACGACAGCGCCATGACCCTTCCCCAGCTTTGGGCCGGCCGCGCATTGAAGGATGCCGCCGACGCCCGGCGCTATGGCTGCAGCGGGCTCATGGGCATCCACTGGCGCACCCGGGCCATTGCTCCGAACCTCGGTGCGCTGGCCCAGGCCGCCTGGACCCGGGAACCAGCCACCCCCGCCGATCCCCACACCACACCTCAAGCCGGCGGCAGCCGGACGCTCCCCCCGGATGATTTCTATGCCGCCTGGGGTGACTCCCAGTTTGGCCCCCAGGCGGGCCCGGAGGCAGCGAGGATTTTCACCCGCATGGACGGACGGCTGCCCCGCCCTGCCGATTGGCCTTTCGATGGCCAACACAGCCTTCCCTGCGGCCCCGGTTCCGTGGCCAAAGCCGATCCCCGCCTCTGGGAAACCGCGCAAAAGGATTTCGCCTTCGCCGATGAGTTTTCCGCGCTGCGCCCGAAGGTGTCCGGCGCGGGCTGCCTGGAACGCTTTGATTATTGGGATAACCAGTTCGGCCTGCTCAAGGCGATGGCCAGATTCCGCTGCACCCGGGCCGTGATCGATCGGGCCATGGACGCGCTGGCCAAGACCTCAGCGGCGGAAAAAGAATCCGCCCTGGCCACGGCCCTTGCGGCCCGCCAGCGCCTCGTGGCGGACTGGGGGGAGATGATGACCCACCTGCTCCAAGCCGTGAGCACGCCAGGCGAAATGGGCACCGTGGCCAATCTGGAGCTCCATTCCCGCAAGAGCGGCAACATCCTCGGCGTGCACGACGACGCCCTGGAAAAGGCCCTCGGCCGGCCGTTGCCCGCCGAATGCGCCATTCCGTCCGGTTACCTCGGCAAACCGCGCCTCGTGGTCCCCACCGTGCGCAGCATCCTGCTCCAAGGAGAGGCGCTCCCACTGAAAATCATCGCCCTGAATCAGCAACCAGTGAAATCGGTCACCGTCCGCATGCGCCCGCTGGGCGGGACTGATTGGCGCGAAATCCCGGCGGCGCACGAAGCCCGCGCCGTCTGGCGGGCGGTTCTGCCGGCGGCCGGGGATGATTTCGAATATTGGATCGAATGCCAGGACGCAGCCGGGACGATCCTGCGCTGGCCGGCCACCGCGCCGGAAGCCAATCAGACCGTAGTCATCCACCAGGAAAAAACATGATGAGAACCAACCAAGGAAAACGGCCGCGAAGATTTGTGACCGGCATGCTGGTGGCTTGGGCGGCGGCGGCCTTGCTCACCCCCGGGCGGGCGGCCGCGCAGCCAGCCGCTCCGGCCCCACCCGTTCGCCAGGAAGCGGCGTCTCCCGCTCTCCCGAATGGGCGCGGCTGGGATATGGGTCCGTTCGTCAAGCACCCGCTGCCCATTCTCTCCCCCACGAAGGATTCCAAGTTCCGCTGCCCCATCCGCGGCGAGGAAGTGCGGTGGGAGGCGCAAAATGTGTATAATCCGGCCGCGGTCGTTCGCCAAGGCAAGGTCTATTTGCTTTACCGGGCGGATGACTTCAGCCCGGATCTCAAATGGGGCCGCACTTGCCGGATCGGGCTCGCCTGGAGTGAGGATGGCATCCATTTCACCCGGCACCCGGAGCCGGTGCTTTACCCGGATAACGATGCCTGGAAGGAGCACGAATGGGAGGGCGGCTGCGAGGATCTGCACCTCGTCGAAGGCGAAGATGGGGTTTATTATCTGAACTATACCACCTGGAACGGCCGACGGGACTCCTTGTCGGCAGCCTCCTCACGCGACCTGCTCCACTGGACGAAGCATGGGCCGGCCTTCCGCAAGGCGGCGCCGAACCGGGTCCATGGCTCACGGAGCGGGGTGGTGGTTTCCCAGCTCCGCCACGGCCGGCTGGCCGCCGCCCGGATCAATGGCAAATACTGGATGTTTTATACCCACCCTTGCGCCCTGGCCTGGAGCGACAATCTCATTGATTGGACCCCGGCGGGCAAAGCGGTCTGGCCCGGTGGCAACCACGAAGCCGGCGCCATCGCCCTCCTGCGCGACGATGGGATCCTGCTGATGTTCAACGCCTCCGATTGGACCCCCAAGATCCCCTCCCGGGGGAGCTGGACGCTCGGCCAGGCCCTGATCGGCCGCACGGATCTGTCGGCGGTCCTGAAACATGCGGACCAACCGTTCCTTTACCCGGAGCTGGATTGGGAAAAGCAAGGCTTCACCGGCCTCACCACGGTCGCCAACACGTTGGTCCCCTTCCAGGGCCGCTGGCTGCTTTACTATGGGGCGGCGGATCGGGTGATCGGCCTGGCCACCTGGGCAAACTAAAAAATTGGCAATTACCAGCACCATAAGGTAAACCTCTTGATCATGTTTATGCAATCCACACGTATTATTATGGGAATGGCGTTTCTGGCGGCCGCCAGCGCCCTGGCCACGCCCGGCTTGCGCGCGGCGGACGACCTCCTGATCGCCGACTTTGAAGGCCCGGACTACGGCCAGTGGAAAACCACCGGCGCAGCGTTCGGCCCCGGACCGGCGCGGGGGACGTTGCCGGGCCAGATGACCGTGGACGGTTTCAAAGGCAAAGGCCTCGTGAACTCTTTCTACCAGGGCGACGGCACCACCGGCACCCTCACCTCGCCGGGATTCACGATCCAGCGCAAATACCTCACCTTCCTCATTGGCGGTGGCAAGGATGCCCGGAAAACCTGTATGAACCTGCTGATTGGCGGCCAGGCGGTCCGCAACGCCACCGGCCCGAACGACAAGCCAGGCGGCTCCGAAACCCTCGCGCCCGAAACCTGGGATGTGGATGAATTCCGCGGCCAGACCGCCGTGATCCAGATCGTGGACCAGGCCACCGGCGGCTGGGGCCACATCAATGTGGACCAAATCGTCCAGACCGACCGCAAGCCGCCCGGGCTGCTGGCCAATGCCACGCGCGAGGTCCCGATCAACAAACGCTACCTCAACCTGCCCGTGAAAAACGGAGGACCCAAGCGCCAGATGACCGTTCTCCTGCCAGGCCAGCCCTCCCACAGTTTTGAAATTGAACTGGCCGACGCCAAGCCCGATTGGTGGGCCTTCATGGATGTCACCCCGTTCCAGGGTGGGAAAGCTACGCTTAAGGTGGACCGGCTAGCCGAGGATTCCACCGCCTTGCAGGCCATTGACCAGACCGATGAAATCAAGGATTCGGACAATCTTTACCGCGAAAAACACCGCCCCCAATTCCATTTCTCCCCCCGGCGGGGCTGGAACAATGATCCCAATGGCCTGGTTTTTTACCAGGGCGAATATCATCTTTTTTTCCAGCATAATCCTTATGGCTGGAACTGGGGCAACATGCATTGGGGCCACGCGGTCAGCCCGGACTTGATCCATTGGCGCGAGCTGCCCATCGCGCTCTATCCCGACCAGCATGGCACCATGTTTTCCGGATCGGCGGTGGTGGACTGGAACAATACCGCCGGCTTCCAGACGGGCGCTGAGAAAGTGCTCGTTTGCATCTTCACCGCGGCGGGCAATCCCTTCACCCAGGGCCTCGCCTATAGCAACGACCGCGGACGCACCTGGGCCAAGTATGCGAATAACCCCGTCCTGCCGCACATCATCGGAAGCAACCGCGATCCCAAGGTGATTTGGTACGCCCCGGAGAATAAATGGATCATGGCTCTGTATCTGGATGGCAGCGATTTCGCGCTGTTCTCCTCCAAAAACCTCAAGCAATGGGAGAAAATGAGCGGGGTGGCCATCCCCGGCACCTCGGAGTGCCCGGAATTCTTTGAAATCACCTTGGACGGCAACCCGCAGGACAAAAAGTGGGTTTTCTACGGTGGCAATGGGCGTTACCTGGTCGGAAAATTTGACGGCCGGAAATTCTCCCCGGATTCCGGGCCGCACACCCTGCATTTCGGCAACTGCTGGTATGCCTCCCAGACCTTCACCGATATCCCGGCCGCAGACGGACGCCGCATCCTCATCCCCTGGGGCACCATGGCCACGCCGGGCATGCCTTTCAACCAGATGATGGGCCTCCCCGTGGAATTGACCTTGAGCACGACCGAGGAAGGACCCCGCCTCCTGGCCCTGCCGGTGAAGGAACACGCTTCCCTGCGCTCCAAATCCCATGCCATCCAGCCGCAACCGCTCGATCCCGGGGCGAATCCCCTCGCCGGCGTGAAGGGTGAACTCCTCGATCTGGAAGCGGAAATCGCCATCGGCGAGGCCTCGGAACTGGGCTTCAACCTCCGGGGGGTCACGGTCAGCTACGATGTGAAAAAACAGGAGTTGTCCTGCAAGGATAAGAAAGCCTCCCTTAAGCCAGTGGCGGGCAAGATCCGCCTGCGCCTGCTGGTGGACCGCACCTCCCTCGACATCTTTGGCAACGACGGCCGGGTTTATCTGCCCATGGGCATGATCGTCCCCGAGGACAATCATTCCTTGCAGGCCTATGCCAAAGGCGGCAGCGCGGCGATCGTGGCCCTGCGCGTTCACGAGCTGCAATCCGCCTGGGATGTGAAATAAAACCGGTGTCCCATCCCGAAAACGCCGCTTATGAAAACTCGCATCTTCTTTTGGTCCATCACCTCCGCGCTGGCCGGATTTCTCTTCGGCTTTGACACGGTCGTCATTTCCGGCGCGGAGCAGACCATCCAGTCGCTCTGGAAGCTGACCCCGGGGATCCATGGCATCGCCATGGCCTCGGCGCTGTATGGCACGGTCCTGGGATCCTTGCTGGGCGGCTGGCCCACCGACCGCTTCGGCCGCCGGGCCACCTTGCTGTGGATCGGCCTGCTCTATGTCCTCTCGGCGGTGGGCTGCGGCTTCGCCAACGGCATCACCATGTTCATCGCCGCCCGTTTCATTGGCGGGCTCGGCATCGGCATTTCGACCGTGGCCGCCCCGCTGTATATCTCCGAAATCTCGCCGCCGGCCTACCGCGGCCGGCTCGCGGGCATGTTCCAGTTCAACATCGTTTTCGGCATCGTGGTTGCCTTCGCCTCGAACGCGCTGCTGGCGGGGATCGGTGAAAACGCCTGGCGCTGGATGCTCGGGGTCGCGGCGTTCCCCTCCATCCTTTACACCGTGATGTGCTTTGGCATCCCCGAAAGCCCGCGGTGGCTCATCGGCCGCAAGGGCGACCGGGAGGCCGGCTTGCGCGTGCTCAAGCTCATCGAGCCGGACTCCACCCCGGCCCAAATCGAGGCCCACGCCGACGAGATTCAGGCCGCCTCCTCCGGGCAGGTGGCAACTTCCCGTTTTTGGACCCGGGAATTGCGCACTCCGATCCTGCTGGCTTTCCTGATCGCCTTTTTCAACCAGCTTTCGGGCATCAACGCCGTCCTCTATTTTGCGCCGCGCATTTTCGAGATGACCGGCCTGGGAACCAAAGCGGCCATGCTGCAATCGGTCGGCATCGGCATCACCAACCTCCTGTTCACCTTCGCCGGTTTGTGGCTCATCGACCGCCTCGGCCGGCGCACGCTGCTCTACATCGGCTCCTTCGGCTATATCGCCTCGCTGGGCCTTTGCGCCTTTGCCTTCCTGCACTGGGCGCCGCAGTTCAAAGTGGCGTCGAGCGCCAGCACGCTCATCGACCTGGCTGCCCGGGTTGTGAAAGCCGAGCCGGCCGGGCGCGCCAAGGCGGAAGCGGATTTCACCGCCGCCCAAGGCGTTCTGATCAAGGTCTCCGCCGACTCCCGCTACACGCCCGGCCCGGTGGCCATGCCTGAACCGGCGGCCCCCGCCGCCGTGAAGCAGGTTGCGGAGGAAGCCCTGCTGAAGGCCTCCCAAGCCGCCGGCTCGGGGGGATTCATGGTCATGATCTGCATTTTCGCCTTCATTGCCGCCCACGCGGTGGGCCAGGGCGCCGTGATCTGGGTGTTCATCGCCGAAATCTTCCCCAACCGCCACCGGGCCGAGGGCCAGGCGCTGGGCAGCTTTACGCACTGGATCTTCGCCGCCCTGCTCACCACGTTCTTCCCCCAAATGGTCACCGCCTTCCCGCCCGGCTATGTCTTCCTCTTCTTCTGTGGCATGATGGTGCTGCAGCTGATCTGGGTGAAGTTGATGGTGGTCGAAACCAAGGGCGTGCCCTTGGAACAGATCCAAAAACGGCTGGGCATCGGATAGCAGGCTTATGGATTCTACCCTTCCCTCACGGAACCTCCTCCAGGGTGTCTTTTGCGCAGTGGCGTTGCTGGCGGCCGCCGCCGCCCGGGCGGATATCACGCTGGAATCACTGCTCGGGGAAATGATCGATCCCGCCGCCGTGGCCCGCTGGCCGCAACCGGAATTCACCTGCCGGCAGGCCAGCAGCTATGATCGCGCCACCGTGGCGCCGGATCAGCCCGGCTGGTTCGCCAACAGCGACCAAAACCAGTTCATCCGCCGCGAGCGCAACGGAAACCGCGAGGAGCGCGTGATGCTCGATGCCGCCGGCCCCGGCTGCATCGTGCGGTTCTGGCTGACCACGGACCAAAATAAGAAAGGCACGCTGCGCTTCTACCTGGATGGCGCCCCGGAGCCAGCCCTGGCCTTTCCCGCCTACGACCTGCTCAGCGGCGATTTCAAGATCGGCGCGCCGCTGGCCCAGCCGCATCCGGGATACCGCCCTGATGGCGCCGGCGGAAACACGCTTTACCTGCCCATCCCCTACGCGAAACATTGCAAGATCACCTGGGAGGAGGGCGGCCAAAGTTCCCGCTACTACCAGATCAATTATCGCACCTATCCGTCCGGCACGGCGGTTCAAACTTTCGCCCGCGCCGCGCTCGAAGCTGCCCGGCCAGCCATCGCCCGGGTAAACCATGCCCTGCTCTCCCCGCCGGAGGAGGCTGCCAGCCAGTCTTTGCTGGCGGACCAGCCAATCCCCGCCGGAGGCACGCTTGCGGTGGATCTTCCCGCCGGACCGGCCGTCTTGCGCCGGTTGGAACTACAGGTGCCGGCGGATCAGCTAAAGTCTCCCGAACGTGCGCTGCGCTCGTTGATTGTCCAGATGGACTGCGACGGTGAGCGAACCATCTGGTGCCCGGCCAGTGACTTTTTCGGCAGCGGGACCGGCCTGAATCCCGTCCAGAGCTGGTACCGCACCGTGCTCGCCAATGGCACGCTGGTCTGCCGCTGGGTCATGCCCTGGCGCCACCAGGCTCGCGTCACCCTGGTCAATCTCGCGGAAGCGCCCGTCAACGTGGCCTTGCGCGCGGTGGCCACCCCCTGGCTGTGGGACGGCCGCTCCCTGCATTTCCACGCGGTTTGGCATTATGAATCCGGCCTCAAGACGCCGCCCCACCGCGACTGGAATTTCGTGCAGCTCACGGGCCGGGGAGTCTATGTGGGCGACACCCTCGCCCTCTTTAATCCCATCGCCACCTGGTATGGCGAGGGTGACGAAAAAATTTGGGTGGATGGCGAAACTTTCCCGTCCCATATCGGCACCGGCACCGAGGATTATTATGGCTTTTCCTACGCGCCCCAGCCCGTGCACCAGACACCCTTCTGCGGCGAACCGCGCATCGACCAGCCGATGACTCAAGGCCATAATACCGTGACCCGCACGCGCAACCTCGATGGCATTCCTTTCCAGCGCTCCCTGCAGTTTGACATGGAATTGATCGCCTGGAAAACCACGACGCTCACCTACGCCGCCACCACCTACTGGTATGCGTTTCCGGGCGCCACCTCCAATATCCAGCCCCAGCCGCAGGCGGCGGCACAGCCTGTTCCCACGCTGGCCGAGGCCATCGCCGCCACGGCCCCGAGGCGCAAGCCCGGCGCCCTCGAGTGTGAAACCATGAAGGTGCCCGCCAAATCCGGCAGCTTTTTCGTGGGGGAACAGGACATGGACCCGTACGGCGGTGAACGCTGGAGCAATGGCCGCCATCTGCTGGGCCAGGCCACCCGGGTGGGGGACTTTGTGGAGATCGAATTCCCCGCTCCGGATGCCTCCCCCCGCAGGCTGGCGCTTTTCGCCACGCAAGCGCCTGATTACGCCACGCTGCGCTTCCAGGTCAATGGCCAGGCGGTTGCCGCGCTATTCGATGGCTGGGCGGCTTCCGTGCAACCGGCGGCCGCGTTTCCGCTCGGCGTGTTCGAGCCACGCGGTGGCAAATTCAGGCTCCGCGCCGAAATCGCCGGGGCGAATCCTGCCGCCACGGGCGCTAAATACTTTTTTGGCCTGGACTGTGTGATCTTGGAAAAACCATGAACTCGAATTTGCACCCGAATGACCCGCCGGTGATCCTTGGCATCGGTGAAATATTGTGGGATCTCCTGCCCAGCGGCAAGCAGCTCGGCGGCGCTCCCGGCAACTTCGCCTATCATGCCCAGGCGCTGGGGGCGGAAGCCCTGGTGGTTTCCCGCGTCGGCAACGATGCCTTGGGCCGGGAGATCCTCGGCCGACTCAGCGGGCTGGGCCTGCGCACGGACGGCATCACGGTCGATCCGTCCGCTCCCACCGGCACCGTGGAGGTGACGCTCGATGCGGGCGGCCAGCCAACCTTCACCATCCATGAAAACGTTGCCTGGGATGCCCTGGCAGCGCCGGACCCTGTGCTGAAGGAGGCGGCGCGGTCCAGCGCCATCTGTTTCGGCACGCTGGCCCAGCGCAATCCGGTTGCCCGTGCCTGCCTCCGGACGATATTAAAGGCCACCCCCCCGGAGGCCCTGCGCATTTTCGATATCAATTTGCGCCAGCACTTCTGGTCCCGGGAATTGGTCCTGGAATCGCTGGCGCTGGCCAATGTGTTCAAGCTCAACGATGATGAATTGCCCGTGGTGGCCCAGTTGCTCGGCCTGGAAGGGGATGAGCCAAACCAACTCGGCCAACTGGCAGACCGCTTCAAGCTCAAGGCGGTGGCGCTCACCAAAGGCGCCCGGGGAAGCACCCTGTTGATAGCCGGCCGGCTGGCCAGCCGGCCCGGCTCCGAGCTGACGGTGGCCGATACCGTGGGCGCGGGGGACAGCTACACCGCCACGCTGGCCCTTGGCCTGCTGGCGGGCCTTGACCCGGACCAAATCGTGGATCGCGCCCACCAGGTGGCGGATTATGTCTGCACCCAGTCCGGCGCCACGCCCCCCATGCCGTCCCGCCTGCGCGAAATCATTTTGCCCAGGAAACCGGGCCGTTAGGCCGCCCTCGGCATGGCCCCCATCACTGGCAGCCTGGTTCACACCCGCTGGCAAAAGCAGCCCGCCACGAAACGCCATCCGCCGGTGAAAGGATGGCTGGCCATCACCGGGCTTTTTTTGGCCAGCCTGCTGACCTGCCGCGCAGCGGAACCCAATATCACCGCCCCCGATTTGCCACCGGAATACCAGCACCGGGGAATCCAAAACCACCTGCCTGTCTTCCACGCCAAACTGGCCGGGCGCCTTTCTTTCCCTTGGTCGTGGCCGGAATGGAGCCAGGCGAACGGCAACGATTTCGGCCGCTGGCAGCGGGAGGCGCGTGATCGCGTCCACCACTATTTTCTATCCGCGCCGCCAGCCACCCCCTTTGCTCCGCGCATTGTTGGCAGCCGGCGGCGCGGCAACTACGTCTCCCACAAAATCACCTTCAGCCTGACCGGTGACAGCCGGGTGCTGGCGTACCTGCTCGTCCCCGATGGCGCCGGGCCGCACCCGGCGGTATTGCTGCTGCACGATCACGGCGCCGAATTCCGCATCGGCAAGGAGAAAAATGTCGAGCCTTGGGATCTCCCCGCGGAGCAGGCGGCCCTGGCGCGCGCATGGGTGGACAAATATTACGGCGGTCGTTTTCTCGGAGATCAGCTGGCCTCCCGCGGATATGTCTGCCTTGCTTACGACGCCCTGAACTGGTCGGATCGGGGTGGCGCCGGATACGATGGCCAGCAGGCCCTGGCCGCCAATTTGCTGCAGCTGGGCATGAGCCTGGCGGGGCTGATCGCCCATGAGGATTTGCGCGGCGCAGAGTTCCTGGCATCACGCCCCGAAGTGGACCCCAAACGCATCGCCGCCATGGGGCTTTCGATGGGTTCTTTCCGGACCTGGCAGTTGGCCGCCATGTCCAGCCATATCGCCGCCGGAGTCAGCGCTTGCTGGATGGCCACCGTCCAAGGCCTCATGGTCCCGGGCAACAACCAGACGAAGGGCCAGTCCTCCTTCACCATGACGCATCCGGGCCTTTTCAACGATCTTGATTACCCCGATATGGCCTCCCTCGCCTGCCCCAAGCCGATGCTCTTTTTCGCCGGCGAACAGGATGCGCTTTTTCCCGTTCCCAGTGTCCGGGATGCCTACCGAAAGCTGCGCCGCGTTTGGGATAGCCAGGGCGCCGGCGACCGCCTCGACACCCGGATCCTGCCGGTCCCCCACCTTTTTAACGCCGCCATGCAGGAGGAAGCTTTTGCCTGGCTGGACCGCCAGTTGGGGCCAGCCCCGCAAGTCAAAGGCGCCCAGCCATGAATTCGCCAGCCCCCCATTGCCCATCCCGGTTCAGGCGATGTTTCGCCGTTTTCCTGCTGGGTAGCGCACTCAGTGGAACGGCGCTCCGGATGGAAGCGGCTGAATCGCCCGCCCGGCAGGTGGCCGGCGATGGTTATCTCATCGGATCCTTCACCGAGGTGGCCGGCCCCAAAAGCCTGGAGATTTGGTTTTACCGCATTCAAACCGGACCTATCCGTTAAAATTTATGGAACCTAGCACCGCACCCATGCCCGAAGGCCGCAGCGGCCTGTTCGCGGCCATGATCCTTTCGTTCGCCCTGGCCGCTGCCGCCCGCGGCCAGCCGGAACCAGCCCAATGGAATCAGTTCCGCGGCCCCAACGGCCAAGGATCCGCGCCCGAGGCCCGCATTCCCGCCCAGTTTGGCCCCGATACGAATTTGGTTTGGAAAACCGCTGTGCCCGAGGGGCACTCCTCCCCGATCCTCTGGGGCAGCCGTATTTTCCTCACCGCCCGCGAGCCCGCCAAACCGAAGGAGCTGGTGACGCTGGCCGTGGATCGCCAGCGGGGCACCATCTTGTGGCGCAAGACCGTCGCAGCCGATTCCCCCGGCCGCTTTCATCAGCTGAATAACGCGGCCGCCTCCACGCCAGTGGCCGACGCCCGGCATGTTTTTGCCTATTTCGGCACTTTCGGGTTGGTCTGCTACGATCACGGCGGGAACGAAATCTGGCAGCGCCGGCTGGCCACCCCGGAAAGCAAATACGGCGTGGCCACGTCCCCGATCCTTTACCAGGACACTGTGATCCTGGTTTTGGATGGCGACCGCCGCGACTCGCGCCTGCTGGCGGTCCGCCAGGAGACCGGCGAAACCGTCTGGGAACAGCCGCGCCCGTTGTTCAAGGCCGGCTGGTCCACACCCGTCATTTTCCGCCATGACGGTGTGGACGACTTGATCGTCCTCGGTTCCCGGAGGTTGACCGCCTGCCAGCCAGCCACCGGGGAGGAGCTTTGGTGGCTGGGCGGTTTTCCGGAGGAGACGGTCGGCCTCCCTGCCACCGGCGGCGGCCTCCTGTTTGCCGGTGCGGCCGCCCTGGGCGGCCGCGGCGATGAACAGCTCGATGCGGCGGCCACCTGGAAAACCACCATCGCCGAATTCGACCTGAACCACGACGGCCAAATCCAGCGCGAGGAAATGACCAAAGGATTTGCCTTCATCCAAAGGCCGGAATTGCCCAAGGACAACCCGGGCTACGGATTGCCGGTCAAGGATATGGATGCCCTGCTGAAAATGTTCGACCACGATAAAAACCGGATCATCACTGAAGCCGAATGGAAGCAAACGATGTCCGGTTTTGCCGCTTATAGCCACCCGTTCCTGGCGGCCATCCGGCCCGGCGCCACCCAGGACGCCCGCCCCAGCCATGTGGCCTGGGAAATCCAGCGCGGCATTCCCGAAACCCCCTCCCCGCTGTACCAACAAGGCCGGCTTTACCTGGTGCGGGATGGCGGGCTGCTGACCTGCCTGGAGGCTGCCACCGGCCTTGAACTGTTCCGGGAACGGGTCGGGGCCACTGGGCAATACATCGCTTCACCCATTGCCGCGGCTGACAAAATCATCGTCGCCTCCTGCCCCGGCATCGTCACGGTTCTGGCGGCGGGCAGCCAGTTCAAAGTCCTGGCGCGGAACCCCTTCAACGAGGAGATATTTGCCACCCCGGCGCTGGCTGATAACCGGCTTTATGTGCGAACCGCGGGCCATCTTTTCGCTTTGGGCCAATGAAAACACCACTCCCCATCACCTTTGAATCCCGCGCTCTCCCCCTGCCACCGCCATCCGTGGCTGCCGGCCCGCGCCGCCGGGGCTCCTGGCAGGCCGCGGTGCTGGCCGCGGGCCTTGGCCTGCGGCTCACGGCCGCCACCCCGCCGGAGGTGAAACTGGCCGATGCCCCACCCAATCCGGACGCCGCCCGGGCCAGCCTGCCCGTGCTGAAGCCGGAGGCTTTCCAGCATTATGCCGCCCATTTCAACCGGCTGGACCAGGAAAAGGTGGTCAACCACATACCCAATGCGGCGGCGTGGGAGTGGATGGCCGCGAACGTGCCGCTGCTGGAGTGCCCCGACCGCGAGATTGAGGAGATCTATTATTTCCGCTGGTGGACTTACCGCAAGCATATCAAGCAGACGCCTGACGGCTTCGTGGTGACCGAGTTCCTGCCGCTGGTGGGCTGGAGCAAAAAACACAACACCATCAACTGCCCCGCCGGCCACCATTTTTACGAGGGCCGATGGATTCATGATCCGCGCTGCCTGGACGATTACGCCCGCTTCTATTTCGGGCGCGGCGGCGATCCGGGCGGAACCACCAAGGTTTACAGCAACTGGCTGGCCGATGGCATTTATGCCCGGTTCCTGGTCAACGGCGACCTCCCCTTTGCCGCCAGCTTGCTGGATCCCCTGGTGAAAAACCACGAGGCTTGGAGCCGGGACGGCGCTCCCGGTGATCCGTGGCAAAAAAGCCGCCGGCTGGATTCCGGCCTGTATTGGCAGATCGATTCCTGGGAGGGTGGCGAGTATTCGATCGGCGGCACCGGGGTCCGGCCCATGATCAACAGCTACCGGTATGGCGACACCGTGGCCATCAGCCAGCTCGCCCGCCTGGCCGGCCGGAGCGAACTGGCCGGCCAATATGCGGCCGAGGCCGGGCGGCTGCGGAAGCTCGTCCAGGACCAGCTCTGGGATCCGGAGGCGAAATTCTTCAAAGTCCTGCGCCACCCGCAAGTGCCAGTCAACCAGTATGACAACACCGCGGCGGAAAAATGTGCGCCCGGCCAGCGGGTCAGCGTCCGCGAAATCTTTGGCTACGTGCCCTGGTATTTCAACCTGCCCGAGGGCGGCCGCGGCTACGAGGAAGCCTGGCGCCAGTTGGCGGACCCACGCGGATTCCTCGCTCCGTTCGGCCCGTCCGTGGCGGAGCGCCGGCATCCGAATTTCAAGATCAACAGTGCTGGCTGCCAGTGGTCCGGCGCCAGTTGGCCCTTTGCCACCGCCCAGACCCTCACCGCCCTGGCCAGCCTCCTCAATAATTACCGGCAGGAGGTGGCCGGCCGGCAGCTTTACTTCGACACCCTCCAAACCTACACCCGGAGCCATCGCCGGACCTTGCCGGAGGGAGCCGTGGTGCCCTGGCTTGACGAAAGCCTCAATCCGGATACCGGCGCGTGGATCCCCACCGATGGCCATCCGCCGCGCGGCCAATACTACAATCACTCCACCTACTGTGATCTGGTCATCTCCGGCCTGGCCGGCCTCCGCCCGCGGGCCGATGATATGTTGGAGGTCAATCCGCTCGTGCCGGAGGGAACCTGGGACTATTTCTGCCTCGACCGGGTGCGCTACCATGGCCGGCTGATCACGATCCTTTACGATAAAACCGGCCGCCGCTACGGCCGGGGCCAGGGATTGCAGCTGCTGGTCGATGGCCGGCGCCTCGCGGCCCGCCCCGGCTTGGAGCGGATCACCGCCCGGCTGCCCTGACCGCCCGGATGGCCTTGCGGCCTGGCGCCTGCCGCAACCCGGGATCGTGCTCCCTGCTCATTTTCGTTGCCCGCCGGCAAGCCACCGTTGTATCGTGGATTATGCTTAATAAATTGAACCAAATCCGTCGCGCCTCCGCTTCCGCTCTCCTCCTCGCCGCCAGCCTTGGCTGCGGCTTCCAGGCGGTCGCGGTCGAAACCCCAAGCAAGCTCCAAAGCGATCCCAATGGCTGGGAGGACATCCTCCCACCCACCGGCCTCAAAGGCTGGTATCGTGTCCCCGTGCCACCCACCGGCCAGCTCGGCCGCGAACAATGGCATGTGGACACCAGCCGCAAGGTTCTCATCTGCGATGGCGATGGCGGCCACGACATGCTGTTGTTCAACCGCGGAATCGGCGATGCGGTTTTCCATTTTGAATTCTGCTACACCAAGGTCGAAGGCAAAAAGGGCTATAACAGCGGCGCCTATGTGCGCAACTCCAAGGACGGCGCCATCTGGCACCAGGCTCAATTCGGCGATGCCAAGGACGGATTCCTGTTTGGCCAGACACCCGGCCCCAACAATACCAAGAAGTTCTTCAATCTCAACAAGCAGGTGACCGATATGCGGATCAAACCCGCCGGGGAATGGAACATCCTGGAAGTGACCGCGGTGGGCAAGGTTCTGACCCTGTGGGTCAACGGCGCAGTAACCTGCCAGTTTGAGGAATGCAACCAGGAAACCGGTTTCCTCGGCCTGGAAGGCGAAGGCTATCGCATCGAGTTCCGCAATTTGAAAGTCAAACCGCTCCGCTAAATCGCACCCCTTCGCGCCACCCCGGATCACACCGGCCACCCGGAAAAGACACCTGCCTCGCCTGGCTTTTCGTTGTTTCCGTGTGAGTGTGATCCGTGGTTTGCCCCCTTTCCATTTTGTGCCCTTGGTGCTCGCGCCTTTGGAATCTCAATCTAAAACCTCTTCCATACATTCCACGGGTCAAGTCCTGGTTTAAATTTGTCACTTTTTTCTCGGTGTTTCCCTGTCGGTA
>CAYPCQ010000060.1:0-52388 GCA_964409245.1 uncultured Verrucomicrobiota bacterium | reverse complement strand
GCGGCGGCCTGAACCTCTATCCCGCTTAATGAAATTCCCCACAGACTTCCCGGAACCCCAAATCTCGAATCTGGAATCTCCAATCTGAAATCTATCCCGTTTGCCCCACCTCCACAGGCTGTGTCGGCCAAGGCATGTAGCACACTGTAGGCCGGCGCCCCTGGATGCCTACAACCCTGGACCATCCCACGCGACACACCACAACCCAATCATCATGGGGCCAAAATAATGGAATGGCTGGAACCGCCTGGATCCCCTCGCAGCAATCCTGGTGGCCGCCAACATCCTTTGGACGGGCGGCAAGCTGGTGCTGCGCTCCATTGGCGGCTTGATGGACCAGGCTCTGCCTCCGGATGACCTGGCCACGCTCGGCAAGATCCTCGGCCAATACGAACAAGCCGAAGTGAAATGCCGGCACGTGACCACCCGCCAGGCCGGATCACAGCGTTTTGTATCCCTGCACGTCCTGGTGCCCGGCGAGTGGGCTGTCCATCGCGGCCACGACCTGGTTACTGGGCTGGAGGTGGACATCCTCCGCTCGCTTCCCAACACAGTGGTTTCAACGCACCTGGAGCCACTGGGTGCCCCTCTGCCTAATCCTGAGGAGGCAATGCCCTCCAGGTTCCCGGCCGGCTTCGGACCGGAAGCACGAAAGACCGGCTGACCAGCGGGCCGTCGCCGGCCGAGCGCATACCCGCCAAAAGCCAGGGAAGCGTGAACCGGGCGCTCAAGCCTTTTCCGTGTCGCAAGGCGTTCAGATCAGCTCTCCACCAGGCGCACAATCCCAAAAAACAGCCGGATCGGCCAGGCTTTTTGCCCTTGCGGCTTGGCCGCCTGGGTTGGTTCCAGAATCTGGGTGTTGCGCGCCAGTTCACGATGGCAATGCGGGCACGCATCTGCGTATTGGAAATTACCCAGCTTGACGAAGCAGTGAGGACATTTTGAAAGGTTCATATGGTTTTGTTTTCCTGGTTGACCAGGGTGTGGATGAATTTTGAATTGCGATTTGGCGGCGGGTGGTTTGCGGGGAGATCCAGGCCGGTTTTTGAGGCCGTGGCCGGGTGCGGCTGGAAAGCTTCCCCTCTTGACTGTGCTAAAACCGCCCAGGCCTGGCCATTCCCGAGGAGGTTGCCCCGGTAGGAGAGATTGCCCACCAGGCTGATCACCGGTTGGCGTCCATGCCAGATACTGTTCCAGATCCGGCGCAGCATGCGGGGCAGGGAATAAAAACTCCGGTTGCACGACATCATTTCCTGGATGGCTCTGGCCAGCGAGAGGCGCCGGTACCGAGCCACCGGGTAGGTCAGGGTATAGTATCGCCAGTCCTCCGGGAAGACATCGAGGGCCAGGCGGTTTTCCGATTTCATCTGGTCCCAAAGCCGGGTGCCGGGCAGGGGCGTCAGGAACAGCGTGTTGAGGATGTCCAGTCCGTATTGGCTGGCCACGGCGGCGATCTGCCGGCCAATGCCCGGTTCGTCAACATCCAAACCGATGATGAACGAGCCGACCACCATTATCTTATGCCGCTGGATGCGGCGCACAGAGGTTCGAAAATCCCGGCCCTTCGCCAGGTTGATCTTTTTACCGCATTCGCGCAAGCCCTCCGGGGTTGGCGATTCGAAGCCGATGAAGACGCCCCGGCAACCGGCCTTGGCGGCCAGCGCCAGAAGTTCTTCGTCATCGGCGAAGTTGATGGTGGCCTGGGCCACCCATTCCTTGCCCAGGCCGGCTTCAGCCAGGGCCTGGAACAGTGCCTTGGCGCGGGCCACATGGTCCGGGCGGGTGCCGATGAGGTTGTCGTCCACCACGAGCACTCTCCGCTCGGGGATGGACTGGAATTCACGGACCACCTCGGGAATGGGGCGCTGCCGGTACTGAGCCCCATTGAAGGTGGTGACGCTGCAGAAATTGCAATTCAGGGGGCAGCCGCGGGTGGTCTGGATGGCGCCAAAGGCGTAGCGCGCCGGCAGCAGATCCTGGCGGGCGGGGGCCAGGTGGTTCAAATCCGCCAAACCACCGTCATAGCGGCGTTGCAGGCAGCCTTGGCGGGTGTCCTCCAGAACCTTCGCCCAAACCTGCTCGGCTTCTCCGGTGACCACCGCATCCACCAGTTCCGCAGCCTCTTCCAGGCATACGGTGGCATGAATGCCCCCCATCACCACCGGCACCCGCTGGCGCCGGAAGAGGGCCGCCACCTCGTAGGCCCGCGGCGCCTGGGAGGTGAACGCGGTGATGCCCACCAAATCCGGGCGGGGCATGGCGGAGTAATCTGGCAGATCGAGATTCTCGTCCACGAGAGTGATGTCCCACCCGGGTGGCGTCAGGCCTGCCAGCACCATCAGGCTGAGCGGTTTCCACACGCGGTGCCGGTTCCAACGGCTATCGCGGACGTTCACGATGCTGACCAGCGGATTGGAGGGGTTGATCAGATAGAGTCGCATGGCGGGGTCAAGGCTGTTCCATCGCCGCCAGCACCTCCTCGAGGGACAGGGTGGCGAAGGTGGTGGCGTAGTCGGACATGGCGTACGGGATGATGAGCTGCTGGCCGTGCCGGAGGCTTCCGCACGAATAGACCACGTTGGGCACGTAGCCCTCCCGCTCGTTTTCATTGGGCTTGATCAGCGGTTCCCGGAGGCGGCCCAAAACCCGCGCCGGATCTTCCCGGTCGAGCAGGAAGGCGCCGATGCAGTACTTCCGCATGGCGCCCACGCCGTGGCTGAGCACGAGCCAGCCGGCCTCGGTTTCGATCGGCGAGCCGCAATTGCCCAGCTGGATGAATTCCCAGGGATACTTGGGCCGCAGGAGGATCTGCGCGGTGTGCCAGAAATGAAGGTGTTCCGAAAACATGACATAAATGTTTTCCTTGTCCTGGCGGCTGAGCATGGCGTAGCGGCCCTGGATTTTGCGCGGGAAGAGGGCCATGCCTTTGTTCCGCACCGCCGGGCCATTCAGGGTGATGAACTTGAAGTGGCGGAAATCGGGCGTCTCGATGAATTGCGGCAGCACGAGTTTGCCATCGTAGGCGGTGTAGGTCGCGTAATAGGTGGGCGGGCCGGCTTCGTCTTGGAACCGGACAAACCGGGCATCCTCGATGCCGTTGCTCTGGGAGGGGGTGACCGGAAACAGGACGCGCTCGGACAGGTTCGTGCCAGCCGCGAATTGGACTTCGTAGTTAGATTGGGCCAGCGCCAGGATTTTCCGGGCCTCGGCCTCGGTCTGCCGGTCGCCCGCGCTCTGCTGTTCCGCGGTGTGGTCGAGCGCGCCGCGCAATTCCTCCAAGGTGAATGATTCGCCCAGGAGCTGGAGGGCCTGCCGCGCGAAATCCCCCGCCAGGCCGAGTTCCCCGAGCTTGCGTTCGAACAGGGCTTTCTCAAAAGAGGCATTGGGCACTTGCTCCGGCTCCAGGCAGTACCGGGTGGGCGGATCAATGGTGATATTGCAGCGGGCATCCAGGCAGCCGGTGCGGAAGGTGATGGAGGAAATGTGGCCCTCGCCTGTGGCCCGCAGGCTGAGGATGAACCGCAGGGCGCCGGGGGCCAGGCCCGACTGGTCCGGGTGCGGCACCATGGAGGGATTGAAGAGGGCGGCCGCTTCCAGCGAATACTCATTGCTGAAATAGGCGCCCAGCAGCAGTTCCCGGTCCGCGGACAGTTTCCGGGTGGAGTTCAGGAATGGCCGGGCCTGGTCGCAGCGCCGGCGGAGGAACTCGTGCGTTTGCGCATGCCGCTCTCCGAACTCGGCCCGCACCTGCGCCCAGAGCGCGCGCACCTCGCCTTCGGGAAGCGCCATGACCTGGGCGCAGATGGCCCGGGCGCGCGGTTCGTTGGGGAGCAGGAACGGCCGGAGCAGCACGCGCGTGCGATCGTGCTGCAGGACGACATTGGTGCGGTGGACGGTGGCGGATTTCATGGGGGGGCAAGGGGTTGCGAAACCGGCGGATTGAACAGGGTGAGGGCGATGGGGGCGAGCCGCATCTCGGCCAAAGAAAGGAGGAAAGCGAGCGTGGATTCCGCCCCCTGGTTCTGGTTGACCCGATCAACATGCAGTGCGTCGCGGCAGCCACCATTGGTGGAGGAGTATAGTTCCATGCCGAGATCGTTCCAGCCGAGAAACCAGTCGAAGGCGCGCTGGGCATGCTCATACCACCAACGGTCCGAGGTGGCGCGATGGGCTTCGAGGCAGGCCGACAGCATCGAGTGGGCCTCGATGGGCTGCTGGTCGAAATTGGCGCGGGCGCCGCTGCGGGGGTAAAAACCGTTGCTGCCGATCGCCCGGAAATCGCCGTTCTCGGCCGTCTGGACTTCAGCCAGCCAGCGCAGCGCCCGCAGGCCGCACTCGAACACCGGCGCCTGCCCGGTGGCCCGTCCGCTCAGGATCAAGGCGTGGGCCAGCTTGGCGTTATCGTAGGACAGCACATCCTCAAACCACGGCCAGCCTGGCTGCTCCGTCCGGTTGAACAGTTCCAGGAGCCGCGTCGCCAGCAAGTCCTGCATCTGGTGGGCAAACCGATCCCCCCCCAGGCGCTGCAGATACTCATAAATGCCCAGCAGGGTGAACGCCCACGCGCGTGGCGATTTGAATTCCGCCACCGCCGGCAGCGCCTGCGCGAAGATCTGCCCGCACAGGACTTGAAAGCTGCGGTAGGGGGAGCGCCCCACGCCCAGCCCCAGCGCCCAGAGCGCGCGGCCATGGGAGTCTTCCGATCCCTGGTCGTCCAGCCAGCGCCGGTCGAAGCTGAGGTGGTTGTGGAACCGTTTCGTGCGGGGATCGAAAGCGTGGTGCAGAAAGGCCGCATAGGTGGTCGCCAGCGTCCGCACCCGCTCCGGCTCCTCCTCCATCGCGCCCAGCAGCACGGTGAGGATGAACGCGCGGGCGTTGTCGTCGGTGCAGTAGCCTTCGGAATAATTGGGCACGCTGAACAGGGCGTGCTGGAAGATCCCGGTCGAATCGGTCATCCGCGCCAGATGGTCCAGCCGGAGCTCGGGCAGTTCCCGCGGTGCCTGGTCCAGGGTCTTCACGGCGAACGATTTCCGCGACCACACTGCTCCCTCGATGCGCGCGCGCTCGAAGGACCGCATGTAGAGCCGGGCGGTGCTGCTCCACACCATCCCGCGGCCCAGCTTGTAGGCCTGCTTGCGCATCGCGTGCCGGCGGGTGTCGTCCCGCAGCAGGCCGATGACTTCCCGCGCAATGGCCTGGCTGTCGCCGAACGGCACGAGCACGCCGCGGCCGCCCGCGAGCAATTCGGCCGCATGCCAGTAGGGCGTCGAGATCACCGCCTTGCCGGCGCCGAACGCGTAGGCCAGGGTGCCGGAGACGATCTGCGCCTCATTCAGATAGGGGGTGAGGTAAAGGTCCGCTGCGCCGATGAACTCTTTCAACTCCTCGAGTTCGACGAAGCGGTTGTAAAAGATGACCTGCTTCTGGACCTTGTTTTTCTTGGCGAGCCGTTCGAGGCTCAGGCGATAGGATTCGCCATGCTCGCGCACCAGGTTGGGATGCGTCGCTCCCAGGACTATATAGACGACATTGGGGAACTCGGCCAGGATCTCGGGCAGCGCGTTGAGCGCATGTTCCACACCCTTGTTGGGGGAAAGCAGCCCGAACGTAAGCAGCACCTGCCGCCCCTCCACGCCGAACTGATCCTTGTAATAGTTGGGATCGATGAACGGCATGTCGGGAATCCCGTGCGGGATGAGGTCGATCCGGGCCGCCGGCGCCTGGTAAATCTCCATCAGCATCTGCCTCCCGCGCTCCGTCATCACCACCAGCCGCGTCGAGCGCGCCACGAGTTCCTGCATCACCCGCCGCTGCTCGGCGCTGGGCTCGCGCAGCACGGTGTGCAGCGTGGTCACCACCGGCATCCGCAATTCGCGCAGCAGCGCCAGCAGGTGGCTCCCGGCCGGCCCGCCGTAGATGCCAAACTCGTGCTGCACGCAGACGATGTCCGCGTTGCCGAGGTTGAGGAAATCCGCCGCGCGCTGGTAGGAGGCCAGATCCTGCTCCTCGATCTCGAAGCGGACCAGTCCCGGATAGTCATAGCCCCCCTGGATGTCGTTGACGGGCACGGCGAAGCACTGGCTCTCGGGGTGTTCCGCGGCCACCGCGCCGAGCACGTCGGAGGTGAACGTGGCGATGCCGCATTTGCGCGGCAGGCAGTTGCCCAGGAAGGCGATTTTGTGGATATCCGAGGTGGGCGCACCTCGTTCTTCCACCACCCGGTCCGCCCGGCGCCGGCCTTGGTCGGCGGGGTGGACGACGCTCCCGTGCCCGCGGTGGCCCGGCTCCCTCGCTTCGGGCTCCTGGAGAGTGGTCAATTCGGACCGGCCCAATACCGGTTCAGAGTTCAGTTTCATGCTGTTCCTATCCATACTTCCAATTTCCTGAAACCGCGCTAAACCACTTTCAGAACGATTTTGCCTCGCACATGGCCGGCTTGGCTCAATTCCTGGGCCTGCCGCGCCTCGGCCAGCGGCAACACACTTTCCACGAAAGGCTTTAGCTTTCCGCCTTCGGCCAGGTTCGCCAGCTCTGCCAACTGCGTGGCGTTGGGCTGCATGAAGACCAGCGCCTGGCGCACCCCGTGGGCTGCCGCCAGCTCCGGCGAGGGCGCGCTGACGATCGAAACCAGCATCCCCCCGCGTTTGAGCACTTTCCACGACCGCTCCTGCGTATCTCCACCCACCGCATCCAATACCACATCCACCTCCCGCACCACTTCCTCGAAACGAGTTGTTTGGTAGTCGATGACCTCTTCGGCCCCCTGCTCGCGCAGGAAGCCATGATTGCGGGCTGAAGCCGTGCCGATGACGTAAGCGCCCTTCCATTTCGCCAACTGCACCGCGAAGGTGCCCACGCCCCCGGCGGCGGCGTGGATCAAAACCCGCTGTCCGGCCCCAAGGCCTGCGGCATCGAACAGGGATTGCCACGCGGTCAGGCCAGCCAACGGGATGGCCGCCGCGTGGATATGGTCCAGGGAGCGGGGCTTGCGTGCCACCTCCGATTCCCTGACGACGGCATACTCGCCATACGCGCCATCCCGTGAGAGGTCCGGCCGGCTGTAAACCTCATCCCCCACCTTGAATCGGCTCACGCCGGAACCAATCCCCTCGACCACCCCGGACAAGTCCCAACCCAGCACCAGGGGAAACGTGCGGTGAATCAAGTCCTTGAGGTGTCCCTCACGGATTTTCCAGTCCACCGGGTTCACCCCGGCGGCGTGAATCCGGATTTGCACCTCCCCGGCACGGGCCCGCGGACGGGGTGCATCCTCATAAGCCAGCACTTCCGGGCCGCCATAGCAGTAAATCGAAACCGCTTTCATGGTCTGCATGAATCACATCCTTTCCTGGGGCATCCGACGATCAGCTCTTGGCTGCCCCCACCAAACGCAGGCTGCCCGTTTGATACTTTGCCCGGACAATGGGCATGGTCCTGCCTGGATTCGTCGTTGATTCACAATAGGCCGGGTAACCGTGCCAGCGCTATGGGGTGTTCACCCCATGGGAGTTCCCTTGTTACCGCTGGCTCAGCCGTGTTCCTGCATTTGGGAGGAAAGTGATGGCGTCGGCGGTTTTTGCGCCAGACGAGAAGAGAGGCAACGGCGGAGGGTGCAGTGCGCAGAGGTGCGGAAGCGTGCCACGGGGTTCTGGGATTGACACGGGGCGTTGGAATACAAGAATCACGGGAATTGAAAACCATGAATGCTTCCCAACTAAAAATAATGGCGGCGAAGGGCCGGAATCAGTTGAATCGGCGGTCATTTCTAAAGAACACCCTGGGGGCGGCGGCGGTGGCGCCCCTGATCCAGCAAGGATTGCGGGCGGCGGAAAATGCCGCCGGGGCGGGCACTGCGGCCCCCGGGAAAATCGAACGTAAGATCAAGCTGGGGGCGGTGGGCTGCGGTGGGCGGGGGGGGTGGATCGCCGGACTTTTCAAAAAGCACGGCGGCTACGAAATGCATGCGGTGGCCGATTATTTCCCCGGGGTGGCCAAGGCCTGCGGCGATGCCTTGGGCGTCGCCGGGGAGCGGCGTTTTTCCGGATTGTCCGGGTACCGGAAGCTGATGGAGAGCGGGGTGGAGGCGGTATTGCTGGAGACTCCGCCCTACTTTTTCCCCGAGCACGCGCGCACGGCGGTGGAGCTGGGGCTGCACGTGTACATGGCCAAGCCGATCGCGGTGGATGTGCCCGGCTGCCTGGTGGTGGAAGCAGCCGCCAAAAAGGCCACGGCCAGCCGGAAGTGTTTCATGGTGGATTACCAGGCCCCCACGGATCCGCACAACCGGGAGGTGGTGCGGTTGGTCAAGGCGGGGGAGATCGGGAAAATCGGGGCGATCAACAGCCATTACTTTGCGGGGACATTTGCCGATACGCCGCTGACGAACAACATCGAAAGCCGGCTGCGCAACCTGACCTGGTGCAACGATGTGGCGCTGGGCGGAGGCTACCATGTCAATGCGTGCATCCATGCCGTCGATGCGGATTTGTGGCTGGCGGGACGCCGGCCGGTGAGCGCCATGGCGTCCTCCCGGCTGATGCGGGCGGATCCCCATGGCGACAGCCACGACTTCTTCTCGGTCATTTTCGAGTTTGAGGACGGCTTGATGATCAGCCACCGGGGGAAACACCAGGCCAACCGTGGTTCATTCGACGTCGTCTGCGGGATCCAGGGGACGACGGGATGGGCGCAGATCGGCTACACCGGCAAAGCCATTCTGGGGGGTGGCGAAAACGGTTATCAAGGGGAGATCGCGAACCTTTATGAGGCGGGCGCGGTGCGCAACATCGCCACTTTTTACCAGGCGGTAGTGGCCGGCGATTATTCAAATCCCACGGTCCAGAGGTCCGTGGACGGCGCGCTGGCCACGATCCTGGCCCGGGAAGCAGGCCTGCGGCACGCCAAAATGACCATGGCGGAACTCCTCCAGGAAAACCGGAGCCTGCCGGTGGACCTGGCCGGCCTGAAAGCCTGATGCTTCCGATCTACGAGATAGAAACGGACATCGTGGAGCGCCTGCGGGATCACCGGCGCGTGATCCTGCAGGCGCCGACCGGCTCGGGGAAATCGACGCAGGTTCCACAGATGCTATTGAAACATGGCCTGCTGGGCAGCGGCCAGGTCATCACGCTCCAACCCCGCCGCCTGGCCACCCGCTTGCTGGCGGCCCGGGTGGCCCGCGAGCTGAATTCCGACCTTGGTAAATTGGTCGGCTACCAAATCCGGTTTGAGAATCATTCGGGGCCGGAAACGCGGATCAAGTATGTGACCGAGGGCATCCTGCTGCGGCAAATGATCCACGATCCGAAACTGCCGGGGGTTGCGGCGTTGATTTTCGACGAGTTCCACGAGCGCCATCTTTACGGGGACATCACTCTGGCGCAGGCCTTGGAGCTCCAGGAACGGCATCGGCCGGATTTGCTGATCGCGGTCATGTCGGCCACGCTGGATGCCCAACGGCTGGAGACCTACTTGAAACCTTGCGCGGTGCTGACCTCCGAGGGCAGAACCTTCCCGGTGGATATCGAATTCTGGCCCCGGAAAATCCAGGCCCAGGCGGAGCCGGTTTGGGAGGTGGCGGCGGAAGCCTTCAGTCGGCATGTCCGCCGGGGAGGGCAGGGGGACGTGCTGGTTTTCATGCCGGGCGGATATGAGATCCATCAAACCATTGAGGCGATCCGCCGCCAGCCGGAATCGAAAGGGTGTGTGCTTTTGCCGCTGCACGGTGAATTACCGCCGCTGGAACAGGACGCCGCCGTCGCCCAATACCGGCAGCCGAAGGTGGTGGTAGCGACCAATGTGGCGGAGACCTCGCTGACGATCGACGGCATCCGGCTGGTGATCGACAGCGGGCTGGCCCGGATCCCCCGGTACGATCCCTGCCGTGGGATCAACACCCTGCTGGTGGAAAAAATCAGCCGGGCTTCGGCGGACCAGCGGGCAGGCCGCGCCGGCCGCACGGCCCCGGGGACTTGCGTGCGGCTGTGGACCCAGCAGGAACACCAGGAGCGCGTGCCGCAGGAACTGCCGGAGATCCGGCGCCTGGATCTGGCGGAAGTGATCCTCACCCTCAAAGCGGCGGGGGTGGATGATCTGCGGCGTTTCCGCTGGCTGGAGCCGCCCGACGAGATCAGCCTGCATTATGCCGAGGTGCTGCTGACCGACCTGGGGGCTCTGGATAAAGCGGGCCGGATCACTCCGATGGGCCGCAAGATGCTCGCTTTCCCGATCCATCCGCGCTACGCGCGGATGATGCTCGCGGCGCAGGAATACCAATGTGTTTACCAGGCGGCCCTGATCGCCGCGCTCACACAGGGACGAGACCTGTTGCTGCGGAATCCCGGCCGGGAGGCGCAGCTGTTCCGAGATGATTTGTTCGGCGACCGGGCGGGTTCGGATTTTTGGATCCTCATGCGGGCCTGGAATTATGCGTCCAAAGGCGAGTTCCGGGTGGAAGCCGGGCGCAAGGCAGGCATCCATATGGTGACGGCCCGGCAGGTGGGGCCGCTGCTGCAGAATTTCCTGCGCATCGCCGGGGATGAAGGGCTGCCCGTCAAGCCCGGCCCGGTGCCCGACGAAGCGATGCAGAAATGCATCCTGGCCGGATTTTCCGACCACGTGGCGCGGCGGGTGGATGAAGGCACGCTCCGGTGCGAAATGGTGCATGGACGCAAAGGGGTGCTGGCGCGGGAAAGCGCGGTCCAAAACAGCCCGTTGATGGTGGTGGCCGAAGTGCGCGAGGTGGAGGGGCGCCAGGGCGATTTGAACACCCTGCTGTCGCTGGCCACCGCGATCGAGCCTGCCTGGCTGAGCGAAATGTTCCCCGAGGATATCCAGACGGCGGTGCGGGTATATTATGATTCAACGGCCAAACGGGTCTGCGCCGAGGAACAGACCATTTTCCGGGATTTGCCGCTGACGGTCCGGAAACTGGAACCGCCCCCCGCAGAGGAGGCCGCCGGGTTGCTGGCCGCGGAGGTGATGCAGGGCCGGATCGTGATGAAGGAATGGGACCACTCCGTGGAACAATGGGTGTTGCGCATCAACAGCCTGGCGCGCTGGTGTCCGGAACTGCAGTTGAGCCTGATCGACGAAGAAGCGCGGCGGCACATTATTGAGCAGATTTGCCATGGATCCTTTTCGGCCCGGGATGTGAAAGGCCTGGAAGTGCGGCGGGTGGTCCGGTCGTGGCTTTCCGAAGCCCAACAACAAGCCCTGGACAAACACGCCCCGGAGCGCCTGGAAATGCCGAACGGCAGGAATCCCAAGGTAACTTACGTGGCCGACGGCCAGCCGTTCATTGCGCTCCGGATCCAGGAACTATTCGGTGTCACCACCACCCCGAAGATCGCCATGGGCCGCACGCCGGTCTTGATCCACATCCTGGCGCCGAGCATGCGCCCGGTGCAGATCACCCAGGATCTGGCCGGTTTTTGGAGGGAGCATTACCCCAAGGTGAAACAGGAATTGCAGCGCAAATACCCCAAGCACGAATGGCGGTGATCCAGCCGCAGGCGGGCCGCACAAAACCCGGCCTGCAGCCTCGAAATACCGGCTATTTTCCGGGGGAGTTCAGCCATTTCCAAACCCGCAGCGTTTCAGCGACCCCCCAAGCCTGGGCATCGCAACCGCGCTGCAGGTGGGGCGCATCGCCATCCAGTATTTCCGGGATCTGGCCCAGGCAGCTGCTGGACATGATGCGGTCCATGCTGCCGAGGCAGGCGCGGGCGGCCTGGACCGCCTCGGGCGCCAGGTTCCAGGCCTTGGCCAGGGCCTCGCAAAACACCGGCAGGAACCAGGTCCAGGCAGTTCCGTTATGGTAGGCCGGCTTGCGGCGGGTATCCTCATCCCCTTCGTAGCTTCCCCAGTAAGGCTGGGCGGGATCGTTCAACAAGCGGCCGTCATTCCCATGCACAGGCAAGGGCGGAAAGACCGGCAGCGGCGCCAGGGAACGCAGGGCGCCCGGAATCAGCAAGTGCTGGCGGGCGGCTTCAACCGTCCGCTGGGCGGGCACCCCGGACACCAAATCCAGGCTGATCGCCAATAAGCAGTTACACCGTAGTGCGTGATCCACCCGGGCAGCGTGGGCCGGTTCTCCGGAGGCGGCGATCAACAAATCTGCCAGGTATCCCCGTTCCTCCGACCAATAATATTGGTGGAACGATTTTTCGGCCAGGGTGGCCAGATTGGACCAACTGGGGGTCGAGTTTTTTACCGCGATGGCGGTTGGATGGTTCAACAAGCGCCTGATTTCCAGCCGTTCCAGGTGGCGCAGCAAGCGGATCCACAGCACCTGGATCTCGATGGGATAGCCTTCGCGGGGAGTGGCGGCCGGGAAGTTGGTATCCATCCAGGTGAAATGTCGCGGGCTCCACACCAGCCCGGATTCAGGATCCATGCGGATGCCATTGGGTGTGCCATTCAGATAGCCCAGGGCGATCTGGCGCAATACCTCCCCCAATTTCCGGCCGTGGCGATCCACCTGGATCCGGTAAAGCTCGTCGCCCGTGAAGGCGGCGGCTTCCTCGCACACCAGGCCGAACCACAGAGGAGCGTCGGACGTGTCGCGGTTGGAGGCATCGGCACCGTGGATGACATTGGGCAGGGTGCCGTTTTCCTCGAAAGCGCCGAAAATCGCGAGGAGCTGGTTGACCTCCCTGAGCATGCCCGCCGCCAGCAAGCCGCGCGCGCAAATGAAGGTGTCGCGTCCCCAATCCAGAAACCAGGGATACCCTGCGATGATGGTTTTCCCCTCGTTGCGGCGGACGACAAAGGCTTGGAGCGCCACCGCCAGTTGCTGGCCAAAACTATCGTCCCGGGACAGCTTGGCCCGGGTGATGGCGTTTTCATTAGTCCGTTCACGGCGGGTATTGAAGGCGCGCAGATCCTGTGGCGTGGGCAGGATTTGGTCGGCGCTGACCGTCAAATGCACAGCGGAGCCTTTGGCCAGGGGCAATTCAAACCAGCCCGGGCTGAAGGCGTCGCCGGACCCGGTCTGGCCCCGGCTTTGCTCCACCGGGAAGGGGATTTGGTCGCACCATTCAGGCTGGTGGTGGTAAAGACCGGCATCGCTAAAGACCAGCAACTCGCGCCCCTGGGCCGGTTGGAAACCAAAACCGATCCGCTCGGCAAGCGGGCGGGTATGAGCCTGGAAATGGTGGTCCGCGCCGCCATTGTGCTGGGTTTCCTGGTGGAAATTCCGGTCCTCAATATCGATCCGCACCGTCAGGCGGACATCGCATTCATCCGGCAGGTCGCGGCCTTGAGGCGGAGCCTTGCGCGGGCGGCTGAAACGCAAAATGGTGGTGTTCCGCTGGTCGGGCATGTCCGCCAGCAGGTGAATTTCCACGCTGCGGCCATCCCCCGCATTGGCGAGGAACTTCCAAGTGGCTGGGGGGCCGGGAGTCACGGATATCAGATTCAGCTCGTCCAACGGCGAGAGGAAGCCATCCGCGTTGACCCAGGCCCGTGCTCGTTTCGCAAACACGTGGCGATCAACCGGGAAATCGGGATGCAGGTTGGCCCCCAGGAGGCAGTCATACTTGGATTTGATATGGCCCAAGTCCACGCAGATGCGGGCCATGCTGCCCAGGCCATTGGTCAACAAGACCAAGCCGGCATCAGCCGCAGTGGCCGTGGCTTTGAGGAATTCTCCGTCTTTGAACCAAGGCAGGCTCGGATGCTCACCCAGGAAAACCAGGGAAGCAGCGACCACGGGTTTTTCACTGGCGAACCGCTGCAAGGTCAGCGAGACATTGCCCGCTTCTTTTTCGTGAAGCAGGCAAACCAGGTGCCGGTCCCCGACCTGGGTGGAGTTCAGGTGCTGGTCGGCGCCGGAAGGAGTGAATTTAAAATTGGCCCGGAAAGGGGCATTGTCGGACACCACCAGCCAATGCCGGGGGGGAACGAGGACGATCCGGCGGCAATCGGTTTGGCGCCAGGAAATGACCGGTTGGTAGGCGGCTGAGCCGGCGGCATTTTCCAAGGCGGCGACCAGCCGGTTTTTCAGCTCCGGTTCGCGCAGCTGGAACAGGCTGGCGAGGTAGGTTTCGGGTCCTTTCAGGGCGATGAACCGTGCCAGATCCTGCCATTCAAAAATCCCGATCTGCTCCTCGGGTATCACCCGGCTGGCCGCCAGGATGCCCCAGGCGGCGAGCGCCCGGGCCTGGCGATAATCGTTGCCATGCAAACCCTTTGGCTGAGGGGTGGCCGCCAGGCAAAAGGCGGTGGCCGCCGGAAGGGCCAGCTCGATTTTGCCGTTGCCCACGGCCCGCGTGGGCGGTGGCGATTGGCCCAGCAACTCGCACCGCGGTTCACCCATGGCGAACCAAATGCCGCTGTCGATTTCCACGGTCTGGGTTTGCTTGAGGTCGGTATTGATCAGCGCCAGCACTTGATCCTCCCCATTGCTGGAAATGCGCTGGAGCGCGTAAACCGGGGAATCGGGCGGGCTGAGGCGGTTCAAAAGCGCGCCATCGAAGAAACAAGGATGATCGTTCAGCAACCGCATCATGGACCTCAATTCCGGAACCAGGTTTTCAGGATTATCCCAAGCGAGGCCGGTGCAGTTATGGACATTGATCTTTTCATCCGCCAGCCATTCCACCCCGCTGGTGAAGCCGAAGCCCCCGCACACACTGGTGAGCGCGCATAAGCGGTTGCGCAGCAGCGACCAGGCTTTGCCTTGGGCCGCCAGCCGCAGGTTGTCGTGGGTCTCGCTGTAATGGACCCAGATGCCCGACCGCTGGCTTTGCTGCAGGGAGTAATCCAGGTAGGCGGCCACTTCGCGGCCCGAATAATTCTGGAACAGCTCGGAATAGGCCCATTGCATGCCGCCCTCGGTGAGCAAGGTTTCGGTAGCTTCCCAGGAGCCGCCCAGGCCCTCCAGCAGGAACAGGGTATCCGGAAATTCCTGCCGCACCCGGGCGATGAGATATTGCCAGGCGGCGACTGGCACCTTGTACCCGGCATCGCAGCGGAAACCGTCCACCCCACGATGGCACCAGGTCAGGAAAACTTTGGCCAGGTTATCCCAAAGGTCAGGCGTGCGGTGGGCCAATTCCACCAGATCCTCCCAGGTATTGCCCCAGGCGCCCGGGCTGATGAAGGTGCCGTTGGATTCCCGCTGGAACCATTCCGGGTGTTCGTTGATGAGCGTGGAACCCCAGCCGGTGTGGTTGATGGCCAGATCCAGAAAGACCCGGCCACCCCGGGCATGCACCGCATAGGTCAATTCGCAAAACTGGTCCACCGCCGTTGTTTTGCGGTCAAATTCGACGAGGGCGGGATCGATGGCGGTGAAATCCATTGCGGCATACGGGCTGCCGTAGCGGCCAAACCGGGCGTAGGTGGTTGGGGTGGGATTGATCGGCAGCAGATGGAGAATCCGGCAGCCCAATTTTTCCAGGATGTGCGGCAACTGCCGGGCCAGGTCGCGCAAGGTGCCTGAAGGGGGGATCACCGCGCAGCCTTTTTGGTCCCATTCCGCGAGCCGGGTTTCCGCCACCGGATCCCGGGCCTGGCGGGCGGATTTGGTGGCTCCAAACAACCGGGTGAAGGCGCAATAGATCGTATTGGCGGTCCGATAATAATCGGGGTGGATGCAAATGCCCGCATCGGGGCCATCGGGCCAGTGTTGCCAGCCTTTTTCATCCACGGCGTAGGCTTTGGCCTTGAAATAGCCCACTTCATGCAACGGCATTTCCAGTTGCCAGCCATGGTCAGTGGGAGTCAGTGGAATATCCCGCCAGGAGGCTCCGGCCAGGGGGATGCGCCCCATGCAGGCTTGGACGATTTCCTGGCGGACCATGGCCGCCCGGCCCAGGTTGGTGCGCAGGAAGGCCCGCCATCCGGGTGGCAGCGGAGTTCCATCTTCCGGCCGCAATGAAAACTGGACTTGGTCGCCGACAAACCGCAATACCCGTTCGCCGGGCGCGGGATTCATTACCAGTTTATGCATGGCTAATAACCGATTCTTGATCCGTGTTGGTCATGGGTGGAAAACGTCATGGAACATCCCTTTGGCCTTCGTTTCGCACCATACTGGAGCATCCTGCCCGCAAAGAATTTCCCCGGCAATAATCAACTTGCTCCGATGGCGCATGGCAACACTTTTAAGCGGCCATGGAAGAAGTGAAATATTTCGTCTTGGAAACCAATTGGTCGCTTGACAGATGGGAGGAAATATCCAATTTAAGGAGCACGACGACCGCGTATATTTTAACGTCCATTCACCATGCACAATTTTAACCGCCTGCTCATTGCTTTCACCTGGGGCTTGGGACTCCTGATTGGCGGGTGTTCCCGCCCAACCGCCGTGCAACAAAATGTCCGGCTGATGCTCGATTCGGATTGGCTGGAGCCGGCCACCACCTTTGAATTGCGGTTCGATGAGGCCATGGTCCCGGAAGGCCAAACCGGATTGCCAGCAGCCGATTCGCCATTGGTGATAAGGCCGGCCCTCCCAGGGCAATTTGCCTGGATCAGCCAGCGCAGCGGTGTTTATACGCCCACCGCGCCACCGCGCTTGGGCCAAACTTACGAACTGGCCTTGCGTTATGGATTAACGAATGCCGCCGGGCAAACGGCCAGCGCGCGCTTGTTGCGCCGGGTCAAGGCGCCTCCATTTAAAGTCCAATTCCACCATCCGCGAGCCTTCAACACTAATAACGCTCCCTCACAGCCGGAAATCCAGCTGGTATTCAATGCCAGGCTCCAGGCAGGGGAAGCCGGGCACTATTTGGAGTTCCAAAATCGGCAAGGAGGCCGAATGGAGGCGGCGGTGAAGCCCTCGACCGCGGAAGATGAAGTGGTTTTTTTCGACTCCGGCGGGATGCGGTCAGCCCTGACCTGGCAGCAACGCTTTGAAGCGGCGCGCATCCAGGCCCAGCGCCTGCCAGTGGAGCCTCCGAAAACGGCCGCCAACGACGGAACGCCCGATCCTGCCACCCATCGCATCCAGGTGGCTCCCGCCAAACCGCTGCCCATCGGATCAGGCTGGCGGCTGGTAATCAGGGCGGGCTTGCCTTCGGTGGAATATGGCCTCCGCACGGTGGATTACGACGAAGTGCCGGTGGGGGATGTGACGCCGTTTCGTCTGTCCGGTGTGGAGGCAGAAAACGGTGTTCAGCAGGGCAAACGCATACAATTGCGTTTTTCCAAGCCACTGGCGCCGGAAATTGACGCCACCAATGCTTCCAAATGGATTAGTGTGACGCCCAATCCGGAGGATTTAAAATGGGAGGTTTCTAATAACGAAGTGCAGCTGGCGGGCAGCTTCAGCCTGTTCCAGGAATATCAAGTCACCGTGAAAACGGGTTTCCCAGCCGCCGAAGATTTCCAATTCACACCAAGCACTAATTGCGTGGTGGCTTTTTCACCGCTGCCGCCCCGCCTGTATTTTCCAGGTTTTGCCGTGGATCAACTGAGCTTGGGGCGCCGCCAGGTGGATCTGATGTCCATTAACCTGAAAAACCTCCGGGTGCGGGCCAAACTGCTGGATCCCAGCCTCTTGGTGCATGCGCTTAGAGGGTATGAATCCTATTACAGGAACCGCCAGCGGGGAGATTGGGAGAATCCATATCGGGAGGTCGATTATAACGTGGTGGCCGGCAAAACTGTTTTTGAACAGCGGTTTGAAGTCAAATCGCAACCCGATGTGCTGCGTAAAACCACCCTCGCCTGGGACGAAATTCTCAAGGAGCGGAAGTTCGGGGCGGTATTCCTGGCGGCGGAAAGCGATCCCAGCGATTCCCTTTCCCAAACCAACTTTGGCACGCAAATGCTGATCCAACTGACGGACTTGGGCGTGGTATGGAAAACATCCAAAGGGGAATATTGGACGCACTTGTTCTCCTATGAAACCGGCCAGCCGGTTGCGGGAGCCGAGGTGAAACTGTTCACCGAGGAAAACGAGCCAGTCGCTGAAGCCCGAACCGATGCCGAGGGAAACGCCCGGCTGCCACGGAAGAATGGAGGTTCCTGGCTGGTGGCGCGCCTGGGTGAAGATGCCCGCGCAGTGCATTTGGATAACCGGTCTGGTTATCAATTACCACTCCACGGTTTTGACCTGACCATGGATTGGACCCCCATAGTCAGCGAGCCGGAGGAAGCGCCTACGGCCAAAGTTTTCATGTTCAGCGACCGTCCGCTTTATCGCCCAGGCGAGGTGATGCATCTGAAGGGGCTGCTGCGGCGCTGGAATCAGCAGCGGCTGGCCATTCCCGACCACCGCACGGGCCGATTGGAATGTTTCGATGCCCGGGATCGGCTGTTCTTCAGCACCAATGTGGCCATTTCCGCGCTGGGCGCCTGGGATTTATCGGTGCCGCTGCCATCCGCCACCCGCGGCGAATACCGGGTTCAGTTTGGTTTAACCACCAATCATTTGGATGCCATTTGCGAGGTTTCTGTTCAGGAGTATCAACCCAACGCTTTTGAGCTGAAAGCCACCGTCCCACCCGCTTTGGGAGTTGCGGAACCGGTTGAAATACCCGTCTCCGCCCGTTATTACCTCGGACAAAAACTTAGCCGGGCGAAGCTGCGCTGGAATTTCAGCGTGTCCGACGGGCCGTTTTACCCGGCCGGCTTCGAGGATTTCCAGTTTTGCGGGTGCGGCCAGCTGACGTCCCCTGAAATGCAGGAATTGGGCATGGGTTATTCTTATACCACGAGCAATGGTGAAGTGGATTTCAAGGGTGAAGAACTCCGCCTTAAGCCGGAGGTTTCGTTCAATGAAAAGACACCCCAGCCACGTTCGGTGATGGGATTCCTGGAAATGACCGATCTGAACCAGCAAACCGTCACCGAATCGATCCACTTTGTGCGCCATGTCTCGGAGTTTTACCTGGGCATCAAGCAGAACCTGGGGGGGGTGCAGGCCGGTGAGAAGGCGCCCATCCAGGTGATTGCAGTCCGGCCGGATGGCACTCCCTATGTTGAGCCGGTGAAGGCCCGCGTGGTCATCCGGAAGCTGAATTGGCGCAGCGTCCGCCGCCAGGGAGCTGGCGGGACTATGGCCTACCAAAACCAGCTGGAAATCGAACCGGTGCTGGAAGGTGAAAGCGCCACCTTGGCGCCAAAAAAGATCGACAAGAAATGGCAAATTCCGGCGGCCGCACCGGCGGCGGGAATCCAGTTCAAACCGGAGGCCCCTGGCTCGTATGTGATCCAAGTCTCGGCTGTGGACGCCGGCGGCCGCAAGGTGGAAACCTCCATCCTGGCCCGGGTGAGCGGATCCGGTGCGCTGGCTTGGAATTACCGCAATGAAGCGCAAATCGAATTGGCGCCGGATCGCGAGCGGTATGTTCCGGGCCAGTCCGCCACCATCCTGGTGAAAACACCGCTGGCAGGCCAGGCCTTGGTCACCTTGGAGCGGGAACAGGTTTTGCGCTCATTTGTCACCAACCTCACCGGGAACGCGCCGGCGATCCAAATTCCCCTCAGTGAAGCCGATACGCCCAATATCCATGTTTCAGTGCTGATCTTGCGCGGGGCGGCAGAATCAAAGCTCAAGGAGAAAATGCCCGAATACCGCCTGGGGTATTGCCGCCTGGAAGTGTCGCCCGAGCAGGCCAAATTGAATCTCGATGTCCAAACCGATGCGGCGGATTATCGCCCCGGCCAAACCGGCCGCGCAACCGTGGAGGTCACTGACGCCGCGCTCAAGCCGGTGCGCGACGCGGAAGTGACCTTATTCGCGGTGGATGAGGGCATTCTCAGTTTAACGGGCTTTTCCGTGCCGGATCCCTTCGGCTTCTTTTATGCCCTTCAAGCCTTGGGGGTTTGGACCTCCGCCACCTTGCGCAACATTTTGCCGGAAGATCCGGCGTTGATGCGTTTCAGCAACAAAGGATATGCCGGCGGCGGGGGTGGCGGATCGGTCCTGGTCCGTAAAAATTTCCTCGGCTGCGCTTTTTGGCAGGCTGCGCTGCGCACCGATGAACAGGGTAAAGTTGCCATGCCATTCACCGCTCCGGACAGCCTCACGCGCTACCGGGTGGTGGCCGTGGTGCATACGGCCCAAGGGCAATTCGGCAGTTCCCAAAGCGAGTTCCGCGTGAACAAGCCGGTGATGATCGATCCTGCTTTGCCCCGTTTCGCCAATGAAGGGGACCGGTTGTTGGCGCGTGGAGTGGTCCATAACCGGACCCCGGAGCCGCGCCTGGCGGAGGCAACGTTGGAACTGGATGAGCGGGCAACAAACTTGAATCCGGCAGAGTTGGGTAGCAAGGAAGGGACAGCCAATCCCATCGTGATATCGACCAACCAGAACAACCGGGTGCTGGCCTGCCGGGTGAAAGTGCCTGCCAATGCCTCGGCCGCCGTTGAATTCCCCATTCTGATGCGGACAGCCGGCAGCGCTCAATGGGTTTGGCGGGCCAGATTCGTGGACGAAAGCATGACCAAGGCGCCGGCGGCCAATAACCAGGCGAATCCGGTCGATTTTGTCGATGCCGCGCAGACGGTTTTGCCCATCGGCTACCCGGCCCCGCTGTTGCACGAAGTTTACCTGGGGCGCAGCACGGTGGAAACCACGAATCTGATGGCCAGCGCCAATCCGCAGCTGCTGGAGGGTCAAGGCCAAGCCACCATCCGCCTGGCCAACACGCGTTTGCTGCAGGTGGATGAGGCGGTGTCGCGGCTGCTGCATTATCCGTATGGGTGCCTGGAGCAGACGGTTTCCTCCCTGCTCCCTTGGCTGGCCTTGCGCGACTTTTACCAGATATTGCGCCTGAAGGATGGCTCCGGAACCCCTGCCGCCAGAATTCAGGAAAGCCAGCGGGCTATCCAACGGGGATTGGATCGGATTTTGAGCATGCAAACGATGTCGGGCGGCCTGGCCTTTTGGCCGGGAGGCCGGGAACCGATGCTGTGGGCCAGCGCGTATGGCACTCTGGCCATCGCCCTGGCGGAACAAGCTGGCTTCGGCATCCCGCAGCATGAGCGGCAACAATTGCTGGCCTATATCCGCCGGGAATTGCGGACTGCGGCACAGCCCCCGGACAACGCGGGGATGTCTGATCGTTGCCTGGCGGTGTATGCCCTGGCCGCCGCCCGGCATCCCGAGCCGGCTGGTGTCAGCCAGCTATTTGAAAAGCGGCATCTGCTATCCCTTGAGAATCGGGCGCTGCTGGCCCTGGCTTGCCTGGAGGGGGCAAAAAACACCGAAGAGGCTGGTGAATTGCTCAATCCGAAAACCCTTTATCGATTCACGCCGAAGCAGGGTGATGCCTGCTTCGGCATACCGGCCCGCGAGCTCGCCATCCAGTTGATGGCTTGGAGCAAATTCCAGCCAGCCCATGTCCAAGTGGATACCCTCGTGGCGGAATTGCTCAAAACCCAGGAAGAGGGACATTGGACGACCACCCAGGGTGATGCCTGGGCCATGCTGGCCCTAAGCCAATATGCGGCGCTGGTCGAAAACCAGTTGCCCCAGGTGGCCGGCTCGCTGAATTGGGGCGCCCAGGCGGTTCCTTTCACCCTGGAGGAAAACCGGAAAGTATTTGATATCAACCTGCCGATCACTCCTGAACGAGCCACCACTCCCATGGTGCTGATGAATCCCGGGCGGCGGTTGGTTTTCAGCCAGGTCACCCTGGAGGCGCGGCCCAAAGCCGGCCTGCAGCCCCGCCAGGATCGTGGATTCAGCCTGCAGCGGTGGTATTCGCTGGTCGATGATGAGGGCCGGGTGCGGGAATTGAAACAGGTTCGCGTGGGAGACCGGATTTTAGTGGCTTTGCAGCTGGAAGTCCGCCAGACGGCTCATTACCTGGCGATTGACGATCCCTGGCCGATGAACCTGGAAGGGATCAATCCCGAATTCAAAACCCAGCAGACTGCAGCCTCCAACCTGGCCCAGGATTGGATGAGCGACTTCCGCGAGCTGCGCCATGATCGGATCCTTTACTTCCGCAACCATTTGCCCCCCGGCAGCTACACGATTCATTACCTCGCCCGGGTGCGAGCGGCGGGTGAAGCCACCGCGCCGGCCGCCAAAGTCGAGGAAATGTATCACCCGGAGCGTTTTGGCTTGAGCGAGAGCGTGAAATTCAGCAGCCAATCCCTGGAATAAGGAGGCCGAATCCTTTTTTGAACTCGGGCCACAAGCTCAGCGGAATTTGAGCCAAAGATCGGTGGGCTGGTTTTGCTGAGGCTGGGATTTGACCCAGCGAACGGTGTCTTGTTCAGGGTCTCCCTGGCCCCGCAGGTCAGCCGTGTAATGCCAGCCCGCAGCGGGTTTGATCCAAACCACGCGTGTGACGGCATCGTAATACCACCCATGGTTGGCGGGATTATCGAACAGTTCCTTTTTTGACTGGTGCCTGGGCAGTGTTTCCGGGGTTGGCGCGGAGCCCAAAACCTTCCCCATTTGGACGGCGGTGGGTTCGCTTGGGCAGTGGACACTGAGGAGAAAACCGCGGTTTTGGGGCATGTCGCGGTAGCTTCCCTGGCGGGCACCGAGGGTGATCTGGATGGCTTCCTGCCTTTGGCGGCACCGGAACAAAGTGGTGGCCGAGGCCCCTTTTTCATAGTCGAAGGTGATCCCGTCATCCTCATAAAACTCATACTGGGATTCGCCATGGGGATAGATGTCCAAACGGACAATGTCCAAGGGTTCCTGATCGATGAACGCGGTGACCGGCCCCATGGGGATGATGGCGCCGCCTTTGACAAAGAGGGGGCCACCCGCCGTATCCGGCCAGCGGCAATCCCGCCGCCATTGGCCACGGCTTTCCACGGCCTCGCCCGACCAGTAATCGATCCAACGGCCAGCGGGCAGGTAAACATCCTTGGTGTAGGCGGCCAGCAGGAACCAATCACCGAGCAGGCACTGGCGGTCCAGCGCGTAAGTGGCGGGATCGTCCTGGTATTCCAGGACCATGGCCCGGAAATACGGACGGCCAGTGACATGGGCCTGATGGTGGGAATTGTAGAGATAGGGGATCAATTGGCAACGCAGCTTGAGATAGGATTGGCAAAGGCTGCCGCGCGGGACTTCGCTCAAGGCTCCCGGGCACCAGGGGCCGAGCAGGGACCAGTGGATGCCCGCGGGGGAACGGTCGGTAAAATCATGGGTCGTGTAAGAGTGGCCGGACAATCCGAGGTTCAGCTCGCCAACGAACATATTATGGCCGCCGCCACCGTCGCCACTGGGCCAAATGCCCGGGAAACGCTGTTGGGAAGGCCCCACCATGGGGTTGAAGTTCAATCCGCGCCGGCCGGTAAACCGGCGGGAAGCTTCCGCCATGAGGCGGGAGTAGAGGGTCGGGATGATATTGTGCATTTCCTTCCCCGAAAGGCCGTTGTGGTATGACTCATCCGGCTGCCATTCGCTTTGGCCACAGCCATCCTGTTTGAAGAAGGCGATGCCTTGTTCGTAATAAGGCTGGTGGAAACCCTGGTATTTCCCGGCCTCGGCGGGATTGGTGATATCCACGCCCCATTGGTTGGCATGACGCTTGAGCAAGTCCCAAGAGGTGAAAACCCAGTCTGCGGGACCGCACTGCCACAGGCCCAGCCGGAAATTGAGGCCTTGCAGGCCGGCGATGAGCGCCGCCGGATCGGGAAAACGTTCCGGACTCCAGCCATCCATGCGATAGGGGGTTTTCATCCAGCCCGGTTCCAGCAGGAGCATGTCGCACGGGAAATCGCGCTGGCGGAAATCACGGGCAATGGCGGACACTTCGGCCTGTTTTTGGTTGAAATTACAGATCTGGAGATAGCCGAGGCTCCATTTGGGAAGGAGCGGAGTGCGGCCCGTCAGGTCTGTGTAAGTGTCGAGGATTTTTTGGAACGAAGGGCCCCCGATGAAGTAGTAATCCAGACGGTTGGCGTTGGGTATTTGGTTGGGCGGGCCGCCGATGGCCATGGACCAGGCGTTGGACCGGGTGCAGCCCAGGTCGAAAACACTGTCCCGGAATTCGTTCAGGTAAATCCCGTAGCCGCGGGTGCTCATGAAAAAGGGGATCACGGCCGGGGTCATGCATTGGCCGGCCCAATTAGGCCCCAGGCAAAAAAAGATCCGTTTGCCGGCCTGGTCCAGGGAGATGACGCTTTGGTCCAACTGGGTGCCGTGAATGGAAACATTCTTGAATTCGGGGAATCGGAAATAACGGAATGGGGCGGCTGGATTGAAGGCGCCGATGCCTTCCCCCAGGCCGAAAAAATGCTCCTTCGCGGAATGTTCCATCTGCATCCGGGCGCCTGCTCCCGCGCTCATTCCCGGGGCGGCCGACTCACGCGCCAGCAGGTGGCCCTGGTGGTCGAACACGGCGATCCGCAGGGGAGTTTTGGCGAGTTCCAGGCGCAACTGGGTGGTGGAAAGCTGAAGCTGGTTCGCCGCCTCGCTCACCTGGAACTGGGCCGGGGGAAAACTTTCGTTGGGGCGAACCAGGCCCCAATCCTTGATCAAAGGCCCCTCTGCGAATTCGCCGTCCACCGCAAACCGCACGCGGAACAGGCCGGGGGTCAGGATGTCGATCCGCACCGCCTGGCGGCCACCGCATTTCAACTCGATCCCGCTGGCCTGCCGGATCCAGGAGGCGACGTTTCCGACTGGCTCGGCTTCATCCGCCGCGCAGGCCGCCAGGCCGCCCAGGAGCAGGGTGGTGGCGCCGAGGAAAGCGGAATATGTGATCCGCCATGGGGCTGTTGGTTGGGCATTCATAAGGTGGTTTTTCTTCAAGGGAGGATCCGCGGCCGCTGCAGGCTGGCGGCGTAATCCTCCGGGTGTAGGGGGTCCGGCCGGGGCAGCATGTCCACCCGCGGGTTGGCGGTCAGCATTCGCTGGCCGGCTTGGATGGCTTGGAGCATTGTTTGATAATCCGGATCAGTGGTGTTTTTGAAAACCGGGGTTCCGGATGGGCTTCGGCAGAGGTCCAGCCCACCGGCTTCGCTGGCCAGCGGAGCGGTCAGCATCTGGCTCCATTCGGGATGGGAAAGGTTGATGCGGCATTCAGGGCCGAAGGTGGCGACCGCACCCTCGATTTGGAGGCCTTGATCCATGATCGTGATATCGCTCCATACCTTGCTGGTGACGGTGACAAAGGTGCGGCCCAGCCAGGCATCGGAGATTTCAATGGTCCGCTTGTGGCAATCGAAACAGCGTTTCATGAAAACCGGGGCGAAATCCTTCTGGAACCAGGTTTTGTCCAGGCCGTCATTGCTGGCCCAGCCAGGTTTGGCATACCAGCGGTCGCGGGCGCCATTCACCCCGCCATCGGTATAAAGGTAAGTATGGTAATACGGCACATTGGCGTCGATCCACGTATAAATCCGCTGGAATTCCTCCGGCCCCAGCGCCACTCCGTGGTGAACCGGTTCGAGATACTTTTCGCGGACCAGCCTGCTGGCCAAACTGCCGTTTCCTTTGGGGGTGGTCAGATCCTGGTCGGCTCCGTTTTGGGGAATGTGGTGGACGAAGCCGCGATCAATGAGCATGTCGTAGGACAGGTTGAAATAGCGGGTTTTGTCTCCCGAAAGGTCCAGGCCGCCTCCCGGCCGCGCGCCGCTGTGGCAGCGCACGCAATGCCGGTCCCAAACCGGTTGAACCACCAGGCAGTAATCGATAATGCCGCTGGTGCCCCAGTCAGGCCGGTTGGGGCTGGAAGGCCCCCGCCGGGCGGCCTCCGGCACGCGGGCGATCTGCGCTGAGGGAGGTTTTTCATAAGCATGGCAGCCAATGCAGCTTTGGCGTTCACCTGGCATGATCTGGGTGGAGGATCCCATCTTCTGCAGAACGCGGCCTTCGGCATCCAGGGCATTGAAAGAGATATCGCGCAGGGCGGGCGCATTGAAATAGGCAGAGCCGTCCGCCTCGACCGGAACGAGGCCGATCAACCGGCGCACATAAAAGGTCCCCCGGCCGATGGTGGGCGAAATGTTCCAGGCGTAACCGCCGGTGTGCGGATGCGTTTTGGGCACCAGTTCCATGATCTGCAGGGCTTTGATTTCGCCCCGGCGGACATGCCCCTGGAGCCCCTCGTAAACATCATGGAGGAAAAAGGTTCCCTGGCTCGCATCATCCGGACGGATGCCGGATACAACCGGATCGGCATACTCAAACGCGTGGGGGGCGGAGGTCATGGGGATCACTGGCGGGCGTTTCCGGGCGCGCAGCGCCAGCGGATTATAACAGCCCAAGTTGCCGGATTCCTCCCAAATGGTGGTTTGGTTGCCCCGGCTATCCAACAGGCAGAGGCGATTCCGCCGGCCGTTCTCGCCGCCGTAGCTGACGAGGAATTCCTGCTCGTTGAGGGGGAACGGATCCATGTACCCATTCCAAAAAGCTCCGTCGAAATAAGTGGGATGCTGCGGAGTCAGGAACCGGAAACCTTCGCCACGCGGGGCTTCGCTGCCAAGCCGGTTCCACAACAGGCCCACCACGCCATAGGGTCCGGCGTGGTGGCCGCCAAAAGTGGAGATCACCTCAGGCCGGCTCGGAACCGGAACGCATTGCCAAAAGGCATTGGGATCCAAAATCGTGTTGCCGAAGAACAATTGCAGCCGGGTTCCGTCCGGGTTCATGGTCCAGACCCCATGGCGTTGGAAGACGCCCTTATCCACGCCGTAATCCCAGCGGGTAAACATAATGCGGCCGTCATCCATGACAGCCGGGGTGTGATCTGACAACGTATTGGCGCTCACCCGGCGGACGCGGGTGCCATCGCGTTCACAAACGTAGATGGCCCCGGCGCGATTCGCCTGGCAGACGTTCATATTCCCCGCCCGGTTGGAGATGAACAGGATCTGGCCACTGGGCAGTTCCACCGGCGCGATATCGTTGCCGGGGCCCTCTGTGATCTGTTTCAGGTTTTTCCCATCCACACCCATTTCGTAAATGTGCCAGCCGCCGGGCACTCCGGGGCGTTTGGCGGCAAAAAACAGGGTCTGGCCATCGAAGGAAAGGCTGGCCTGCCACACGGAGCCCTGCTGATCCTCGTAAATCGTGCGCGGTAATAGGCCGGGAGTTGCCGGGTCGAGGATGGCGATGGCAGCCGGGCTGGCGCCGGGGGTATCGTAAGGATCGACGGCGTTGATCCGGCCAAACGATGGGTGGCGGACGAATACCAGCTTCCCTGCCGCCCGGATTGAATCCGCGCGGAACTGATCCACTGCTTTAGCGGCGTGGATGACCGCTTCGCTGGCTTCCGGCTGGCCCTCGGCATAGCTGGCTAAAGCGGCTTGGGCCTGGTTGCGCACGGGCGCCAGCCTGGCCAGGCAAGCCGCTCCTCCCGGCGAAGGTTCCAGCTGATCCAAGGAATGTTGCATGGCGAGGATGGGCGGTTCATACGTCGGCAGTGGTTCCACCGCGAAGCGGAAGCGGCGGAGTTTTTCGAGGGATTCACGGAATTGCGCGGTCTGCTGAAACAAGGTCCGCAGGCCTGCCTGGTCCGAGGGCAAGGAGACTCCTGAATCAACGGGGAGGCGAAGCGAGCGCAGGATTGCAGATCCATAGCGCTCCCGGACCAGGCCAAGCTGGCCATCCGAACTGATCCCATCCCAGATGCCGGCGGATAATTCGCGGCTGATTTCCTTTTGCAGTTCGGGATTCGGGAAATCCCGCAGGAGCATCGCTTGGAGACCGATTTCCCCAGCGGGTTCATTTTCTGCCCTACTTGCTGATTCGGCATCGGCGGCGATGATGAATTCAGAGGTGCCGGAGACGGCGGCCAAGGCGTCCAGGCCAAACCAGGTGTCGAACCATTCCAATTTGCCATCCAGGTTGTAAACCAGGCGGCTGGGGGCGTGCGCCCAAAAGCCGCCGTCGAATTCCCGTTCTCCGAGCTTCAGCTTTTTGCCGGCATAGTTCCGATTGGCGAACAGCTCCAGGTAACCGACCTTGGTTTCAGCAGGACGAAGATCCATCAGCCGGGTGGCCGTGCCATCCTTGGCCACGAGCTTGGGATCGGCCCAGATGGAATCGTCATAGTCATAGTTATCTCCGCCAGTTGTGCAAACCAGGACTATTTGCTTCAGTCCCGACACATTAATGCGAATATGTTGAGGGCCATCTTTTTGCCGCAAAACCGGGCTTTTGTAGGGCAGCATACCCTGTTGCCTGGCCTCGGAAGCAGCTTTGCGTGAGGCCAGCAGCGTTTCCCACCAGGAACCCCGCCTGGCATACCAGGCAGGCGGAGTGGTTTGCTGAGTTGTGGAGAGGCTCAAACCGGGCAAGTTGGCCCTCGTATCGGAATCTTGCAATGAAGGCTGGCCTGCCAGGGCGGGATGGATGGGGTGAAGGCCCTCAATGGCGAAGGAGAAACCATTTTTTTGGAAGCACTTGGCGATTTTGATCAGCAGCCCGTTTTCCCCAGTTTGAAGGGGGATTTTGAATTTTGCCTGGAGGAACCGCTGGCCCGCCCCGCCTCGGATAGGGGCATCCAATATCAACTGGCCGTTCAACCAGGCTTTGGCCGCGTCCAGCGTCACCAAATGGCTGGTAGCCTCCACCGCCGAGTCGCAACGGATGGTGCGGTAAAGGTAAAGGATCTCATTGCGAGCTGGTGGTGGCCCGGAAGGAAGGTGGTTGTAATAGCCGTCTTGCCAATCCGGGTGGGAAATCCAGTGACGTTGGCGGTCCAAAGCGCCAGGCACTGGCACTGAGTCATAAACTTTGCCCAGGGCTGCCGGTTGGCTGCCCAGCGCCAGCACTTCCTTCTCGACTGGGAATTCAGTTCCAAACTCACGGGCAAATACTCCGTATTCGGCGTCTTTGAAAGGGCCGATGGCGTGCCATTCTTCGCAGCGGATATTGGCTGTGGCTAGCGGATTCCGGTCCGCTGCAGCTTGGTTTTGTTCGAGCTGCCGGGCTTGCTGGACTAACGCTCGAAAGGAACCTGATCTTTCTTCCGCGGCAAAGCCGGAACTGTTGCCGATAGCCGCGCCGATGACCAGTATCCCAATAAGCGCTTCAAGGTTCGTCCTCATGATGCTTTTCCGCAAATCGCCCGATCACTTTGTCAGGGCGGAACGACCGAGTACACCAATGCCAAGCGGTGGCCAGAACCTGCTTATACTCAGCCAGTTCGCTGACCACGGTCCTTCCTTACTGCGATTGCGGCATGGTGATTACCCTGCCGGAAAGCCACCTTGGGATCAAGCCTGATGAGAACGCTTTAACGGGTTTTAGGAATAAAGGCTACCAGCCCAGCCCACCCGATTATTTGCTGATGAGCACGCGAAAGTATTTACGGACATCAGAATCGCGGGAAAGCGTTTTCTGGATCGTGGCGCCAGCACCGACAATCACTGTGCCGTAATCGGCCCAGGAAGCGAGATCCAAGGATGCTTGGATCTGGTATTTTATGCCAAACAAGGCGTTGAATTCCAGAACCAAGGCGCCAGCGGTATTGCGTATTTGAAGACCGATGGGCGCTTGATTGGGAATGGCCGATACCAGCTTGGGGGAGGTGGCGCCCGCAAAACCAGTTCCCAAAAGGCCATCCCGCCCCAGCGGGCTGCTGTCCTTGACCATCAGGCTGCCGGGTGCATCGGAAAAATTGTATAGCAGGACCGTGCTGGCATCGCTGGAAAAATCGCCCTTGGGTGGTGTAAAAGTGTCGCCTCTATACCGGGCGTTTTTTGAAAGGCGAATAGCATCGAGGAAGCCGACGAAGCCGTTGACTGATGAATCGCGGCGGTCGGGCTTGCCAATATACATGAGACCGCCGCCATTGCTTATCGGCTGGGTCCGTGGCTGGGAATCGACGAGAATCCCGTCCAGGTAAAGACGTTCCTCGCTGCCATCGCTGACATAGGCAATGTGCAGCCAGGTATCCAGGGCCAGCGGGGTGGCGGCGGACAACCGCCCCACCTGATTGGACGAGGTGTTGGCGCTAACGAAGCTGTCTGACACGTAGAGGAATTTGTCCTCGGCGTTGGCTGCCCACTCATCCAGCAAAAAGCCCGGCTGTTGGTGCGAGCTGGGCAGGTAAAAAATGGCTTCCATGGTGCAAGCGGTGCCGAATTCAATCTGCCCGGGCACTTGGATGGTGTCGGTATTCTGATCAAACCAGATATATTGGGCATCGGCTGAAATGGCCGCCGCCAGCGATGCCGCAATAATGATGGCTGCTTTCATGAGGTCACTTTCGCTAATTATGAAAAACCAGGACCACAATGGTTCCCGTTCATTCGCCATTAATCTACATGCAAGTTGTGTGCCTGACAAGTCATTTTTTAGTATGAACTTTATCTAAGTGTTTGTGGTCCAAGCTTTTACATTTATATTATTAAATGTATTTAGTTTTGGGTCAACAGAAAAGTTACTGTTTAAACTTGACGGTTTCCTAGTTATGCTGTAGAGTATGTTACAGTAATAATTTAAACTATCGAAAGGATACACTGATGAAACTGACAAAACTTAAACTGCCAATCCGGCAAACGCCAATCGGCAACTGGATTTTAGATGCGAGAAGGCATTCCTTAGACTTTTGCCGGGATGCGATGATGGAAGGCAAACAATTCTTAACTTTTACGACGAAAAATGAAGCTATTCAAAAAGTCGAAGAAATGGAGTCATTTATTAGCAATTATGGTGCCAGGTTAAATAATGCTTATGAATATATTAGCATCGATAAGAAATTAAAACTTCAAGCGCTTGAATTAAATGATACATATAAGCTTACAATCCAGGAGGCAGTTGCAATTGCGTTAAAACAGTTAAAAACAGAAAGTGATAAAAGCAATTCGCCAATTCTTAAAGATGTTATTAAATTATTTTTAGATGAAAAGTTTAATAATAAATCTAATTTAGCGCTAAAAACGAAGGCGGCAACTGTTAATGCTTTGAAATTATTGACTTCAATTGAAGATAAGAAAATTAAAGAAATAACGGCGGATGATATTAGTAATATCTTAGATAATTTGAATGTTGAAACTAATTCTAAAAACAGTTATCTGGTTAGAATCAAAGTATTATTTAACTGGTTGGTTAAAAAAGAATATTTAGCTAAAAACGTATTAAATAATATCGAAATTAAAAGAATTAGAAAAAATATACAGCATTATTCACTGGAGGAAACAAGCAAACTGTTGCGGTTTATAATTGAAAAATATCCGGAAATGCTTGGTTTTTTTGTTATAGGTTTATTCGCCGGATGTCGCCCGGGTGAAACCAGTCATTTAAAATATGATAATATTAAAAATAATCACATTGAAATATTATCACATACTTCAAAAACTAGAACTGGTAGGCTGATTAAAATGGAGAATAATCTGATAAAATGGATAGAATATATTAAATCAAAATATCCGGATATGCCTTTAATTCCTACACAAACAAATGTTGATAAAATTATTTGTAATATCAGTAGAAATGAAAATATATTATATATTAAAGATGGTTTGCGGCATACTTTTGCCACGTTTCACTTGGCAAAACATAAGAATTTTAACGAATTAGAGTATTTGTGTGGCAATAGCAAAAAGATATTACAAAAACATTATTTAGGCCTGGAAACTGAGGAAAATGCTATTAAATATTTTAATATTTTGCCGGAAAATATAATTATTGACGTTTGATAGTATTAGTTTAATATATATTATTGTCAATTACAGTTTCCTTTATTCGGAAGAGAGTGTGGTTTAATCAGCCACACTCTTTTTTATTGGATTAGAGCTTTTGTCAACTGTTGACAAAAGCGCTGGATTGTATTCAAAATAAAATAAATTAAATAACCGCGATGAAAAAACGCGGCATGAAGCAATCATATTTAGGAAATAAAAGAATTGATAAGTTTTTATATTTTTTATTTATTTTACTAGTGAAATATTATAATCAACCTATGTAAGCAACCTATGCATTTACAATGCTTTTTAGTTTGCTTCACAGGTTAGGAATGATTAGATTTTGCGCCGCGTTTTGCATAGGTGTTTGCATAGGTGGCGCATTTTCTATTTCGCCTTATTTTGCAAAGGTTTTAAGTTAAATTTTTAAAAATATAATAAATACAATTTGCATAGGTGTTTGCATAGGTGAAAAGTAGGCATTTTTAAAAAACTGTTTTGCATAGGTGTTTGCATAGGTGTTTGCATAGGTGTTTGCATAGGTGAAATAAAAGAAATTGAGAGTGTGGTTTTAATTCGCCACACTCTTTTTTATAGCTTTTATCGCTTTTGTACACTGTTGACAAAAGCTCTTTTGCTATTATTATTATTTATCGCTTTTGTACACTGTTGACAAACCATTGGATTGTATTCAAAATAAAATAAATCAAAAAATGAGTTTTTACGCACACTATTTACTATTTATATATATATGAAAAATAATAATTTAAATTACAAGGTGAAATATGCGTCTCAACTGAAGTGGACTGCCAAGCAAAGAGCGGCCGGTAAAACCGGAATATTTTTATTTATTCCGCCAGAAATCCGGCAGGATGTTATAGATGCTAAAAACGATATCTTGAAAGCGTGGCAAGAAAAATGTAGTATTGAATAATGTTTATGAATAAAGAAATTGTAAGCGATGAATTAAAAAAGTTAGAAAACGAGGTTTGTAAGTATGTAAATCCGACACAAGCCAAGCGAGTTATTGCTAAAATACTTATTTTATTACAAGAAACTGTTTATAAATGCTGGTTAACTAAAAAACATAATGTTTATATCCAGATATCTAAAGATAAATTTAAGAATGTTTTTAGGCAATGTTGTATTAGTTACATTACTATTAAAAATATATTATTTAATTTAGGCTGGTTTCAACAGCAAAAAATAAATAATAATCCGGAATATATCTGGGATGATTCCAATGGCAGTCAAAAATGCTGTAAATCATATAGAGTATTAAAACTTGGCAAAGACGTATTAAGCGGAATTAATGTTAAAGAATATTATAATAATGTTTTTAATGTTAAAAAACGTAATGCCATCAAAAAATACACTTATGACAATTCTTTTCTAAAAGAAACTTATTCTTTTAATAAATCCATACAAATAAATGACAAAAAACTGTTAATTGAAAATATAATAAATCAAGATGAAAAATTATCTATAATTTATATTTTAGAAAACATTGAAATATTAACTGAAAAAGAATTAAAATATAATAAATCTGACGGCCGAGTCTGGAATGTTTTTACTTCATTACCTTCTTATATTAAACAGCAAATTATAATTAGTGGTTTGCCTTATATTGCCTGTTTAGACTGCCGCGCCAGTATGCCTTCTTTTTTCGCATTAAGAATTAAGAATATTATTTTAAATGGAGTCGAGTCATCGTCTTTGTATGACGATGACTCTCCAGTTGTTTTTTGCGGGCTCCCCTCGCCTGTAGTAAAAATGATTTCTAATGATGAAAATAAATTAAATAATAAAATTGGCGCGGACCTTTTAGTTAAAAATATTGAGTATAAAAATACTAACACTTCAACCAATTCATCTCTTCCTATAAGCGGGGGAGGCATACTCGCTTCCAATGATTATATAGCGTTTGAAAATATAATAAATGAGGTTAAAAGGTGGAATTCTATATGGTTTAATCCGGATATTGACGGTAGAGAGACAATATCTATCCAGATGAAACAAACGACTTATAACAAAGATAAAATGAAGTTATTAGTTAATTCTTATTTAAATGGTTGCGGTTGGAAGAAAAATAATGATAATAAATGGATATTTAATCACACAGATAAATTATATAAATCATTTGATAACTGGCTTAAATCATCCTTTCCTCTGTTATATAATAAATGGTTAGAAACAAATATAACTAAAACTGGATGCGAGATAGCTAAACAATATGAGAGTGTTTTATTCCAGAATCCAGAAGTTTATAAACTGGCAAAAGAAAATAATATGATATTAGGTTATATAAATGATGGATTTGGTATATATTCTCTAAAGCCAATAGAGGAATGCCTCGCCAATATCAACAAATTAAAAGAGTTATTGGTTAAACAGTCTTATGAATTATGGGGTGTGACTGTTATATTAAAGATTAAAGATGTTAAAAACAATATAACACTGGATAATATTGAAAGTTATTCGGATGATGAAAAGTTTAATTCCTTACCATTTAAAATATTTGTTAAGAATTATAAGAAAAATGAAGATGAATTAAAGTCGCTTAGAAATGAATGTTTTACTGAAAAAATGTCATGGAAGGATTATTATAAATTTAAGGCGGAGTTACATAAATCACTGGGTAAATATATGTTTTTGACAAAGTATGTAAAAAAGTGGAAACTTAAACAGCATAAAAAAATTAACCCAGCAAAACAAAAAACAATTGAAGACTTTATAACTAATTAAGATGAGAAATATGAATATTAAACTAAAATACGACGCATTAACTGAAGTAGATTTATATAATAATATATGGTGGAATACTCCTCACAAAACAATATCAAAGAGATTGGGATTAGCTAATAATGAAGCGTTAAAAAATGAGATATATTATTATACAATGGGAAAATATCATATTAAAATAAATAATGAATGGGTTTTTATTTCCAGTAATTTAATTGCTATAAAATATCATAATTGGTTTATTACGACATTTCCAACACTTTATAGACTTTGGATGACTACGGATGTTAAAAAAACAGAAAGCGAGATAATTAACACAATATGTAGTTAATAAATAATATGAACAAAATTAAAAAATATAATAAAACACCAAAACTAACCATTGAAGAAATGGAAAAAAATATGCTGGAAGGCAGAATAATCAAACCAGTAATTCCGGAAATTGTATCTTACTGGTTTCAATTAAATGAAATGACTGAAATAAAGGATAAATGATTATGATTAAGTTAATAAACGGAGTGAAACCAACCAGACGATTTTTACCAGCAACATATCTTGAATTGTTAGGAGAAATTAAATCTGGAGAAAAACAACGTGAATTTTATTTGCGGTATCAAAAAGAAATAAAAAAAGAAATGAAAGGAATAAAATAATTTATGAATATGGTGGAAATGTATAAACCGGAAAAAGCAAATTGGCGAAGTCAACATACTCATTTAATCAGACTTGTCACTACTGACAGTGAATTGAATGCGATGGAATTGTCACAAAAACAAAAATGGCAACGGCATATCGATTCCTGGAGAGAAACAAATATTAAACCTTCCTATCCTGTCACTGAAAGAAATATATTAAAATATTGGAAAAATTCGACGGATAAATTGTTTTCTACTAATATCGTATCAAAACAAGATAAGCAATCATTTAATGATATTGAAAATAAAATTCAAGAAAATAATAAAAGACAAGAAACATTCTCTCAAGAAAATGTAAATCTAGAATGGAATAGACAAAAAGATAATACAACTATCTCTAATCTTAAATCAAAGGAAGAAATAGAAATAGCAGCGGCTGAAATGGTGGAATTATTACTAATAGAAAATGAATCATTAAGAAAACAATGGATGGAATTATTGAAACCACTACAAGATAAATTATATCAAAAAGTAAAAGACTTAAACATATCTTCATTAGTATTAAATGATTTAAAACCAGTAATGGAAAAACATTCTATAAGTCAAAATGAAATAGATAATATTATCAACTCATTCAAACGTGACGAAGAAATTATGCTTAATGCTTTAAAATCTCACCAATTTAATCATCCGGAATTCTTCGGATTAACTTTTCCTTAATTTTTCCTAGCTAGGTTGCGTAGTTGAATAGGGCACCAACTGTTTTGGTGCCTTTTTTTATTATAATAAAGCAATACAGTTATAGTTCAGATTTATAACCTATCATTCTTACCAATCACCAATACAAACATAACTATTTATTAAATGAACAATTAAAATGAATTAAAATATATGAAACCGATAAGTAACAGGATAGAAGTGAAGCATAACATGGATAAATGTATTGAATTGATTATATCCGGCAAAACATCCAGCCAATTAAGTGAATATTGGCAAGCATTAGGCTATACAAAGAAATCTGGCGATGTTAATACTTGTAAATGTTATAAAAAAATTAGAAATGATATATTAACACAATATCCTAACCTACGCGAAAAACACATAGCAATATATCAAAAGTTATGTGATAAAATGCTGCAAACTAATCAAATAAGTTATTATTTACAGATAATGAAAAGAATTGAAGTATTAACTGGATTAGAAGCAAAAAATGATAATATAAGTAGTATTACAAATAATAACCAGTTAAATAATACAAATATTATTATAAATGTTAATGATTTGTAAAAATAATATCTATATAAAATATAGTGTTATAGTTGAAAACATTTGCGCGAAATACGTCACCAGGAGCCTGTTTCCTGGCGCTGGGATAGGCATAGGTGACATCCGGATGCTGCCTGCCTGCCATTATGGTGGTTGGCGATTTCAAACGCCGTATAACCAATCCTGGCGTAATGGCGCTATGTTTAAATCGATTTTTGTGGCACAAGAACTGCTACACTGGGCCAAGCATGATTCGTGCCAACCACTTATTATTTAACTAAATAATATTTAATTTCTTATTTAATAAAAGCATATATTGTGCCAACTGTTTTAAATTATTGATAGAGAACAACTTATATTGTGCCAACTGTTTTAAATTATTGATAGAGAACAACTTATATAGTGCCAACTGATGAGAATATCTTCATGTTTTGTCAAGTGAAAATATTGCTGGTAGGCAGAGCTTGCTCAGTATAAAGATTGTATATATACATTTATTTATACAAATATTGATATAACTAATTTAATTATATAAATAATGACTTCAAGTCTTCAATAACTGCTGGTTTTTAATGCTTCAACCAATGCGTCTGGATAGGCATAGGTGACATCCGGAATATTGGCGTGTCACTTTATGCCTCCTATTCGCTGAAACGCGATTAAATAGGAATAGAGTGTTTTGCCGGAAACCGGATAGGAAATGTGGTCCCCGTGTAACTTTTTGACTATTTTTGCTGTTTAGAAGTGAACAAATATTGATAAAGTATTGGGACATAATGAGTTACAGATGGACCAACTGTTATGTCACACATAACACTGTCTTCAAAAAACATCTATACAAAGCAATTGTATATATACATTCCAGAATTAAATGTTGTAAAACAAATATACATTAAAAACATTTATATAAAGAAATAGTATAATAAATAAAATATATAATGTATGCGACGAAAAAATGTTATTAAAAATAATAGTATAATTAACTAAAAAATATACAAATGACAGCAGGACTTGTGCCAACTAGATAACATTTAAAATTTAAAAAACAAGTAGAAAAATGTGTCAACCAGGCATATGTTTTGCGCACCAGGTAAGCATAAACTTGAGTTTAAAATTATGCCGGATGACTTCAACTGATTAAAATGCTTATTATTTATTATAATAAAGCTATTTTGTTCTATCCTATTAAGCAAATCAGTAGAATTGACGTTAAAAAATTGAATAACTTATTAGTTGAAAATAATAATGGCGCCAAAACAGTTGACGCCATCATCCTAAACAATTTATTTATTATTTAATTTATTGAATAATTTATACTATTAATAAATAGTGTTAGTAATTCCATGGAACTACAAATAAAAAAATTAAAAACACTAATAAAAGCATTATTTTATGAGACTGTTATTTTATTATATTAATTTATTATAATGTTAAGTGCCTGATAATCAGTTATTTATGACTATTATTGAAAATATATTAAAACGAATTGTATTATTGATTACATAAAATTTGTTACAAATTTTAAGTTTTATAAGTCATTATGTCCCAATACTTTACAGATAATTGGACTAATTTGTCACATTTTCCAACTACAGAATAGTTACATATAAAAGAAGTCATAATACTCAAGATATAATATATCTAAAAGTAAGAAGTGTTATAGTATAAGGCAAAACAGGAGTCAAGCGGAAAAATGGCGTGGAAAGTTGCGAAAAATTACTGAGAAACAAATTCAAAATGCCAATAAAACGCGTATTCCTGAAATGCCTTGCCTTTTATATAATATATGCTTAGTTATAAGTCATTGATCATCAGTATTTTAGGACTGTTTTTGAAAATATAATAAGTCTTGACTATTCTGTGCCTGACAAACAGCCTGCCGGGCAAATCTCGATGCAATGGGAAACCGGAGGAGGATTGCCGATCAATTGGCCGGCAAAATGTTATAGAAAGGGTGGCTTTCGTCAAAAGCGGGGAATCTAATCCCCACTGGGGCATGGACTAAAAAAGTCCAGTATTTGGACAGCGGCGGACATAAATTGTCCAAGATAAATCAAGGTGCCGGTTTGGATGGTTTGATTAATTCATCAGACACCGCGGCGCCCAAATCCGGAAGCCGGAAATAAACACAACGTCCTTGTGGGTCCGGGAACTCGGTCAGCAATAACTTGAGTCCTGGCATCCATCGCTGAAACAGAGCGAGGATGTTTGACCGCAGCCAAGGTTAGAATGAAGAGGGTTGCGTGGAAAAGGCTGAATGGCGGTGTCTGAATGATTGGTTTTTCAGTTGTTTCGATTCGCGATCGCTGGATTAGTTATTTTCCATCGGGAGCAGTTTGAGCCTTGGAGCTTGCCCTCCACCGGGCATATTCCTGCAACACGAGATCACCCCAGGAACCATACCATGCGTAGCCATTCCGCCGCTCTGCTTCAATTTCGGCCAGGGTGTATTTTTTTACGCCATCACGACCGGAAAAAATGGGCCGGTTGCTTTCAATTTCATAAAACCTGGCCCAAAGTGGTGGAGCGGATGGATCGGACACAAAGCGTTTATCGCCAGCAACGACCGTTTGCCGGATACCGGTCAACCTGGCCGAATGAAACCAAGCCACGCCGGCTTCGACAGCCCGGCGGATGTCCGGGTTTGAAGGTTCCACGCTCATTAAAAAACGAAGGATGCGCGCGCTTTCAGCGCCGCTCAAGGAGGCCAGTTCATAGGTGCGGCCTGGGCGCGGCTGGTAATCCACTTCGTCGTGCTGCGCGCACCAGACGGCTGGCTTGCCATTGACCATGACCTGGCACTTGAGGATGCATTCGAGGCCTCTATCAAAAGCTTGGGCGGCCCGCCGGCGGACCTCCGCCGATAAAAACCGGTATTTTTCCGAATGAACAACCTCCCTCAGGAATTCCATCAGGCGCACCATGGCGTCATCATTGAAGGTGATTCGGCGATGGTATTGGTTTCCGGGCGGATGAAACTGCGGCCAGCCGCCGGATGGATATTGAGCTTGGAGGATATGTTCCAACCCCTTTCGGAAAGCCACGCGAAAACGTTCATCTTTGGAGGCTCCGATGGCCTGCGCCAGGAATTTGAGTTCCCCCGTGGTGGCCCCATTGTCAAAAGTGCCTCTTAAATCCTCCCGCTTTCCGCTGAAAGGCTGATCCATCGTCGAGACATTCTTGGGCCAGCCTCCGGCTTCCGACTGCCAGGACAGAATATTATTTGAGATTTGAATTGCCTCAGCGGATTCAAACCAGGCGGCCGCCTTGGATTCATAGGTCCGCCAATCCACTGCGGCGGGCGAGGAAAGGGTTAACGACAAGGCAACCAGGAGCAAAATGATCCGGATGCCGTTTGGGTTGGTGTTCATTCAATCTATTAAGATCTCTGGAGTTCATGGAACGCTCCAACATAGTAATCCCAATTCAAGGCCGGGATCAATCCCACAATCGGAGAAGTGGCGAAAATGGAGCAGGGGATCCGGCACTCCAGGCGAGTTGCTTAAGGGGGGGACGGTTCCCCAACAAAAATGGCGGCCCAGAAAAATTTGAAAATGTTTTGACAATCGCCCGCAAACTTCTAGATTTATATCGCTTTTGGATGGGGTCGTAGCTCAATTGGTAGAGCACCACAATGGCATTGTGGGGGTCAGGGGTTCGATTCCCCTCGGCTCCACCATCTCGCAAAGGCGCACTGCTTTCCGGATCGTTTACCTGCCCGTTTCATCCAGCCAATTGCTTTCTTGCCTGCTATTTCCGGCGGGAAGGGGAGATTCCGCCACCGTTTTTTCACAGCTCATGCCGAAAGAGTGAGAGATTTTTGTAAAAACGCGCCCGGGTGTGCGATTGTTCTTTGGTGACTGCGCATTCAGAGTCTATCAACCAGCATGGTGAACTGCTGCCCACGCGGAGTTCGCTGATCGAGCGGCTGCGCAATCTGGGCGATCAGCCAAGCTGGCGCGAGTTTTTCGACACCTATTGGAAACTCATCTACGGCGCCGCCATCCGGGCCGGGCTCAGCGACCAGGAGGCCGAGGACGCCGTCCAGGAGACGGTGATCGGCGTGGCGCGCAAAATGGAGAGCTTTTGTTACGATCCAGCGGTGTGTTCTTTCAAAGGCTGGCTCATGCACGTGACCCGGTGCCGCATCGCCGATCAGTTCCGCCGCCGCCGGCCGCAGAATGTGCCGCTGGCGGCGCCCCGCGCCGACACGACTGCGGACACCGCGCTCAACCTCCATGATCCCGCTGCGGATGTGCTGGAAGGGATTTGGAACGAGGAATGGCAAAAGAACCTCATGGATGTGGCCTTGGATCGCGTCCGGCGCCGGGCGAATCCGGAGCATTACCAGATCTTCCACCTACAGGCCGTCAAGGGATTGGGCGTGCGGGAGGTCGCCAAGCTCACAGGCGCCAGTCTGCCTAAAGTATACGTGACCTATCACCGCATCGCGAAGCTGGTGAAAGATGAAGTGCGCAAACTCGAAACCACCGCACCCTATGCGTAAAGCTCAAGTTTCAACCGAACGCCCCCCGGATATTAACCATAGCCCCGGCCTGGTGTGTGCCTTCATGTCAAAGTGGGAGAAAACCTTCCTCCAACAGTTCCGAACCTGGTGCTGCAGCTGGCTGCCTGCCAGCGCGTGCCCGCACCGCAGTTTTCAGAAATACCGCGTGGCGCCCCGGCTCGGGACTTTGGCAGTTCAGAGGCGGCTTTTGCGCAGCCTCCAGAGTCAAACAGCGTTGCCATGAGCACTCCGCGCGATAGGATCGAAGCCAAGCTGGGGCTGACCGGGCCGCAGTTGTGCCACCTGCGGGACGGCCCGCCGCCCATTCCCGATCACGAACTCATCCGCCGCATTGGCCGGGGCGCGTATGGGGAGGTCTGGCTCGCCCGCAACGCGCTGGGCACCTGGCGTGCCATCAAGATCGTTTACCGTGACAACTTCAAGGACGCACGCCCCTACGAGCGCGAGTTCGCCGGCATCCGCCGTTTTGAACCGCTCTCGCGCAGCAACGAAGGTTTCGTGGACATCCTCCAGGCCGGCCGCGATGAGGGCGGTGGCTGGTTCTATTACGTGATGGAGCTGGCGGATGATGCGGGGAAACCGGGGGCCGAGGGTGAGGGACCGAGGCCCGAAGGAAACCTGGATCCTGAATCCTACATTCCCCACACGCTGTCCTGGAACCTCCATCACCACGGCCGGCTGCCGCTGGCACAGTGCCTCGAACTCGGCTTGACGCTCAGTTTCGCGTTGGGCCATCTCCATCGGCACGGCCTCATTCACCGCGACATCAAGCCCTCCAACATCATCTTTGTGGGCGGTGTGCCCAAGCTGGCGGACATCGGTTTGGTCACCGAGGCCGAAGGCGCGAACACGTTTGTAGGCACGGAAGGGTTCATCCCGCCCGAGGGCCCCACCTCGCCCCAGGCCGACATCTATGCGCTGGGCAAGGTGCTCTACGAAGCCGCGATGGGAAAAGACCGCAACGAATTCCCCGAGCCATTCAGCCAGATCGGCACGGATCAGGAGTCGGTGGCCTTGATGGAGCTGAACGCAGTGTTGCTGCGCGCCTGTGCGCCCGATCCGAAGGCGCGCTACGCTTCAGCGGAGGAAATGCACGCCGACCTGGCCCTTCTGCATAGCGGTGGATCGGTCCAACGCCGCCATAAGTTCGAACGCCGGTTCCTGGTTGCCCAGCGCGTCGGAGCCGTCGTCGCCGTCGCCGCGCTGGTGGCAGTCGCAGCATGGTTCTGGCAGCATCGGCAGACCGGAAAAATGACCCGGCTGGCAATGGAAAAAGCCGCGCTCGCCACCGAAAAGACCAAGCTGGCCGATAATCTGGCAAGGATTGTAGAGGAGAATCGCGAACGCATCGTTCGCTTCGATGTGGCCAACGGCATCAGGCTGCTTGACCAAGGCGACCCGTCCGCCGCGCTGCTCTGGTTCGCCGATGCGCTGCCGTTAGTCACGAACAAACCGGCTGAGGAAGTCATCCACCGCATCCGCATCCAGCAAGCCCTCGATCAGACCCCGCGCGTGCTGCGTGTGCTGCCTCATGAATCCACGCTGAACTGCAGCGCCTTCAGCCCCGATGGCCAATTCGTCGTCACGGGAACCCAGGACGGCAGCCTGCAAGTCTGGAACGTGGTGGACGGGGCGCTGGTGTGGGGACCGAAGCGAATGATGGCCGAGGTTAATTTCGTCCGCTTCAGCCGGGACGGAAAGCGGGTGTTTGCCTGCTCTTCCCCGCAACAAGGGATGTTTAACGGGTGGCTTCCAGCACGAGCTTGCATGGCGGTGCTGGATGCCAAATCGGGGCGAAAACTCTTCCCGGACGATGAAACATGGGCCGGAATGGCGGCGAACCTGAGCTGCTCCCACTTCAGTCCCGATGATCGCTGGCTCGCCGTTTCGCAGAAAGGCAATGTGATTCGGGTGTTCGATTTGCGAGACGGACGCCAGGTAACCGAGATCCGAGGGCACACGGATGAAGTGCCATTCCTGTCGTTCAGCGCGAATGGGAGCCTGCTGGCCTCCGCCAGCCTGGACCGGACTGTCCGCCTTTGGCGTCTGCCCACGGGAGAACCGGCAGGCCCTCCACTCGAACATCGCTGGCCGGTCCTCCGCGTTCTTCTGACAGACGATGGGCAGCGTCTGATCACCGGATCCTTCGCCAAACCTGGAGCGAACGGTCCCGGCGAGGACGCTGAAAGTGAGGTTCAGGCGTGGGATGTGCCGAACTGCCGGCGCCTCGGCGATCCCATCCCGACGGGAGGGTGGCCCGCCATGTTTGTGGCTCCGGCGCTGCAGGGGCGTTTCTTCGTCCAGGGCGTTAAGGGCGGCGAGGGCATTCAAGCCTACAATTTTGAATCAACAACCAAACCTGCTGCCCGGCTGGATATGGACGCTCTCCATAGCTGGGACTTCAGCAAGGACGGCCGCCGGCTGGCCTTGGGGGGCGGCGATTATACGGCCCGGGTTTTTGATGCGTGGACCGGCAAACCGGTGTCGGAACTGTTCCGGCACGGCCATTGGGGCGTCTTGAATATCCAGTTCAGCCTGGACGACCACCAGCTTCTTACGGCGAGCAATGACGGCAATGCGCGCCTATGGGATTTGCGGGCCACTCCGTCGGACTCCGCGCGCCAGATATTGCCGTCGCCGCTTCGAAAGTTGAGCGCGGAAGTCTTCGGCTGGCGGATGGGTTGGCCGTCCGCTTTAACCGAGGTTCTCCTCCAGGATGGCACTGTGCAGATCATCGGTGATCAGCTTCAAGAGCTCCATCGATTCACGCCACCGGCAACGGGGACGGAGATTCTCAAACTGGCATCCGCCCACCGGGCAGGCATGTGGAGCTTTCGCTATGACGCCGGCACCAATGATTCCGCCGCGCTGATTCTCCGGCGTGAGGATGGCGGAAAGATCCTGCAGTTCAGCCTCGAGCACCCGGACGCAGTCATGGGCTGTAATTTTACTCCCGATGACCGTTACCTGGTGACTCTGTGCCGTGATCGCGTCGTTCGTTTCTGGCGGACAAGCGACGGCGGTTTGGAGCGGACGGTTGTGATTCCAAGGGCAGGCGATGGTGACATCGTGAATCCCGATCCGGATGGGGCGGCAGAACGTGACCGCCGCCCCCCAAGACACCTGACCAGAACCGGCGAGATTGTGGCCATCGGTCCAGATTGCAGAACTGCGATCTGGGCTGGAGTGGCAGAGCTTGGCGTGCCGCTCCCGCGGTTGGTGCGGTCCTTGGACCTGGAGACCGGAGAATTCATCGGCCCTGTCCTCGAACTGCCCTCCACGATCAGTGGCTCCGCTTTCTCTCAGGACGGCAGCCAGGTTGCCTACATGGACAGCCTCGGCCCGGTCACGGTCGTCGAGGTGCGCACGGCCCGGGTGGTTTCCTCCACGATCAGGCATTCCTCCAATCTGCTTTGGGTAGGATGGGACCCGGAGGGCCGTCGCCTGCTCACCACCGGGCCTAACGATGAGGTTCTGGTCTGGGACGCGAAGGCCGGGGCACAAGTGCTCGGCCCACTCCGGACACCTGGTGGCATCGTCCGTATCGCGCGCTGGAGTCCGGATGGGCGTTTCATTGTCACGCGCAGCGACGACAAAACGGTGCGGATTTGGGATGCCGCGACCGGCGAAGCCGTTACCTCGGCCCTCAAGCACTCCGGCGACGTGGCCTTTGCACTCATGACCCGCAACAACCGCGTCATCACGGCCAGCTATCCTGACCAACTCCGCGCCTGGGATCTGAAGGAGACCTCCCTTCCGCCGGACTTATTAGCCGGCTACGCGAAACTGCTTTCCGGCCGCTATCTTAATTCCGGTGGCGTGATGCTGGTACTAAAGCCGGAGGCATTGGCGGAACTGGATCGCTCCGTGCGCACCCGCGCACCGCAGTTGTTTGCGGCGCCGTAGGCCCTGGAGTCCAACCTCCGCCGTGGCACATTCCCTCTTGTGGCCTGCCGCCGGCCCACCCCGCATGCGCGGCTGGCAACCGCGTCCAAACTCAAAGCAGCGCGCCATCGCGCGCGCCAGGACGCTGGCGCGTCCTTCAGAAATCCGCTTGCCATAGGCGCGGAAGAATCCGTTCGGAAGAAGCTGTCGTCAGGCTGCCGGTTGGCGTGCATGGTGAAATAATTTGGCGATTTTTGTAAAAACCACCGGCGCCTCCGCGATGGATTGTCAGTGGCCCGATACGCATAACGGGCAAAGCCCGAAAAACAACAACCAGCAACCATGAATATAAAAGCCCGACTCCGCCTCCCGCTTGCCATCGGCGTCTTTGCCGCCGCAAGCCTCACCACCCACGCCCAAACCTGGGAAACCATCCTTGAACTCGATAGTGCCTTAACTGACGTCCTAATTGCCGGCGGCAGTTCCACTCGGGCCATGATGATCGATCCGGCGTCAGCCACCGCCGATTTTCCAAGCCTGATTGTCAGTGGACATGCCTCGGACGTGAACTGGAATCTGCACCGGCTCGTGCAACCCGAGGGCTCAAACCCCGGTGCCCTCGTCCCTTTGAACACCCTCCCCCGTTCTGTCTTCTCCCAGGCGGCTGATGCTGACGGAACCCTCTATTTGGCCGGGGACAATTCGATCCATGTGGCACATAGTTCAACCGCCGCCTGGGCGGTAAAACGCAGTTCCGATGGCGGCGCGATTTGGTCCGCGATCCGCACCTTCTCCCTGGGCGGCGCCACCGCCCAGGTGCGCGGGATAACCGTTGACTCGGCCGGCAAGCTCATCGTCTGTGGGGTGGCGTTTGACTCTGGCGGTTACTCCCACTGGATCGTGGAGACCAGTGCCGATCGCGGTGAGACCTGGGACACCGTGGACGTTTTTAAGTCATTGAAGGTGTCGAACATCCTCTCTGGTGAGTCCATGTGCCAGGCGTTAGGGGTCGCTGAATTGCCGGGGCTGAACGGAGGACTGTTCGTGGTCGGTCGGGTTCCTTCCGGTAGGAAACAAAGCGCTCAGGTTTGGACTGTGACTCGCAGCCGTGACGGCGGTGTAACCTGGCAGACGGTCGATACCTGGTTGCCCAGCAATGGCAATTCCCGTGCCCGAAAAGTGGCCGTGGATGGGTTGGGCCGAGTTTTCGTGATGGGGGACAGCGGCGGCGGCAATGAGAGTGACTCGTCCCCGTGGGTTGTCCGGATGAGCGCCGATGGAGGCGACACTTGGAACACGATCTTCGGGCCTTGGCAATACGGCTCTAGTCCTACCCCTCTGGATATGACGATCGACGCGAAGAACAATGTGTGGGTGTCTGGCGACGTGCTTGAAATACGTCCGAGTACCACCAAGCGAACGAACACCGGCCTATATTGCCTCACGGCCATGGTGGTTCGGATTCAGAACAGCCCGGCAGTTCCATGGCCATTCGAATACTACAAGGTGTCGCCGGACTGCCTTTCTGGTGCAACTGCCGGCTCGATCACCGCCGACAACTCGGGCAAGGTTTACGTGAACGGAATGTATCGAGAAACGTCAACCAGTCCCCAGAAGTGGTTTGTGAGGGCCATTGACTAATTAGTCCTTCCACTGAAGATGCCACCTCATAAATAACCCACGAGACCTATGTTAATCCAAACCTATTCACTCAAGTATCCCTTGCTGCTGTGCGCCGTCACGGCGGCGCTCCTCACCAAAAGCACCTCGGCTCACGCGCAGCCCATCGTGGAATGGGCCAAAGTTGGCGGCAGCGCCCAAGGTGACACCATTCGAGACATGACCCTCTCCCGCTCGGGAGAAATCTACCTGGCAGGATTCTTTGATGGCGACGGTTCCTCGTGGGCGACCGTGCAAACGGTCCTCTACAAATACGATCCCACTGGAGGGCAGATCGGCAGCCTGTCTTCACGGGGAGAACTGATTGAAAGCGTGGCTTTGGATTCGGTGGGAAATTACCATGTGACCGGCCGGGTCTGGCGGCCGGAAGATCTTGGGATGGGAGTCAGACAGAGCTTCTACTTTGCGAAGTATTCTTCCAGCGGAACCTTGCTTTGGGAACGGGCTGCGGGCGCTTCCGCGTACTCAGAGAGCTCCCTTAACGTTGGCTTCAAGGTTCTTTTGGATGCGGCGGGTAATTCTTACGTCGCAGGAGGGTCGCATGGTCCTGGCATTTTCGGCAACGTGACCTTCCCGAACACTGCCGGAGGACCGCTGCTCTGCAAATACGACCCGGACGGCACATTGCTGTGGGCAAAACGGGCGGAGGGAAAGTGGACCCTGCTTGGCGGTGTTACCAGGCGAGGGGGCGGGTACGCTTGGAACCTTGCGTTGGATGCCAATGGCAACATTGTGATCTCCGGCGAGATGTGGAACGGGACCGCCAACTTCGGCGGAATCATCATCAACATAGCGGGACCGTATGCAGGCGCTTCCGAAATGGGCGCCTTCATCGCGAAATACAGCCCCGCCGGGCAAGTATTCTGGGCAAAGCCGGTTCCGTATGGAGGGGTGGCTGTGGACCACCAGGGAAACATCGTGATCAATGGCTCCATGACCAACGGGCTGGCGAGGTTCGATGGAACCGCAATCTCCATTGACGATCCATCCGGTTACAACTCATTCGTCGCAAAATACAATCCCGCTGGTGAGTTGCTTTGGGCGAAAGCTGCATTGATAGGAGGGCTTGCCGCGGACCAGCAGGGCAGTATCTATTCCGGATCGTCCAAGCTCGATCCGGCGGGCAATCTCACCTGGGAGAGAACCACTCCCGGTGCGAGCCTCAGCGTGGCCACGCTGAATGACCGGGATGAACCGGTATTCACTGGCGCCCTCACTGGGGCCGCTAACCTGGACGGACATGTGGTTCAAGGTGACGGTGACAATTATGATGACTTCGTGGTCTGCAAGGCCGACAGGAATGGAAAATTCCAGTGGGCATTCGGCCTCACCAGTGGCGGTGCGAATCTCTTCATAACCATTGGCAATGGGAATCACCTTTCCCCAAAAACGCTTTGTGACGACGCCGGTAATGTATACGTCGCAGGGTACGTGAGTTGCGTGCGGGTGGACGGCGTTCAAAGTTGTGATGGCGCCGGCATGTTTGGTGGCTTCCCGCTCTCAGTGCAGTTTGGAGGGAACAACGATTTATTCATCGCCCGCATCACCGATCCCGTGCCCGTTTCGGTGGGGTTGAAGATTGAAAGAACCGCTTCCGGCCTGGTGTTGTCGTGGCCGGCATCGTTCAGCGGTTTTGTCCTTGAAACTGCTGATGCGATCTCCTCGCCCACTTGGACTGCCGTCACCCCTTCCAGCGTGCTCAACAACGATCAAAACTTCGTCCCCGTCGAGGTTGGGGGCAGCTCGAAATATTTCCGGTTGAGGAATCCCTAAATGCCAACCACGTAACGCCGGTTTGCCACCAGCAATCTGATCCGACTGCAAATCGGCGATATTGCGCCTGAGACTGCACCAGACCAGAACGGTGGAAGTCCCTTTACGGATCAGTCGGTCAGCTCCGTTATCTGAAGGTGACTGCATCGGGGCGATATCCCCGGGTGGGGAGCAGCCGGAAGCAAACGACCAGGCCGTAATGAAGATCCTGAATAGGACCGGTGAACCCAATTCGGCCGGTTGCCTCGGCGAGCCTGCTAACGCCTGACAAAGCCGAAACAAAATCGGACCGGCGGCGGCCAACAGGGGGTTGGAGGCAGCATGGCCGGAAGGTCAAGTGGCATGAATCAGGGAACGACGGTGGAAGGCGAAAGGCCTCGCCTGCGTCAGAGCTCTCGTAGCTGCTGGAAAGCGAGTAATGATCGTGGAGCCAAGGGGGGCAGGAACGTGATGACGGTGATGGGGCTGGAGCCAACCCGGAAGGGTCAGCGTAGTGCCTTTAACGAGGCTGTGCGCGCTGACACGCGGAGAACCGAGCCTGGCATCAGCCACCCATCCGCCAGTGGGCCGTCGGAAACTGCAGCCGGCGGCATTGGCGGAACTGGATCGCTCCGACCGCAGTTGTTTGCGGCGCCGTAAGCCTTGGAGTCCAACCTTCGCCGTGGCACATTCCCTCTTGTGGTCTGCCGCCGGCCCACCCCGCATGCGCGGCTGGCAACCGCGTCCAAACTCAAAGCAGCGCGCCATCGCGCGCGCCAGGACGCTGGCGCGTCCTTCAGAAATCCGCTTGCCATAGGCGCGGAAGAATCCGTTCGGAAGAAGCTGTCGTCAGGCTGCCGGTTGGCGTGCATGGTGAAATAATTTGGCGATTTTTGTAAAAACCACCGGCGCCTCCGCGATGGATTGCCAGTAGCCCGATGCGCGTAACGGGCAAAGCCTGAAAAACAACAACCAACAACCATGAATATAAAAGCCCGACTCTCCTTCAATTTTGCGACCGCGCTCCTCGCCGCCGCCGTAATACCTGCCACTGATGCTCAAACTTGGGACACACTCCTGCCTGGTGATAACTTCGCTCCTTACAGCGGAGGATATGCCAATGTGCTCATCGATCCGTTCTCGAGCGTTCCCGCCAATCCCGGCGTCTTCGCCGGCCACACGCGCGGTTCTGGAACTGCCTCGCTCTACCGGCTGGCACCGGATTCATTTGCCGCGGAACCGGTGGATAATGGCCTCGAGAGCGTTCGGCGACTTGGCTACAACGCCTGGGATGGCACGCCTTATGGAACCCTCTACGCCGTCGGTTACGGCACCGAAAACCGCACCATTGTCTGGAAGGTGCGTAAAAGTGAGGCGAGGGGCGAACCAAACACATGGTCCGACGATGGCTCATCCTTTGCGCTGAAGAAGGGTGCCAGCGCGTGCGCGACCGGAGTCACCGCCGACAACCGTGGAAATACCAGTGCCTGTGGCTACGCCGCCGATGGGCGTTGGACTCACTGGATTGTCCGGCGTAAGACTACTGGGAGTGAGTGGGCGACCGTTCACGATCTGAAGGACGCCGGTGGCGCCATGGCCAACGGGGTCAGATTCTTCTTGGAACATGGCAACAACACCGCCAATGCCATCTTTGCCATGGGCATCATCAACAACCAGTGGACAGTGGCGCGAAGCCTGAGCCAGGGCGCCAGTGGGACGTGGCTAACAGTGGATTCATGGTCGCCTTCCAGCAACTCGTCTGCAACGGCAATTGATGCCGCGTGTGACAGTAAGGGCAATATCTATGTGGCCGGTGCTCGAGGCACTTGGGACACCCCAAAGGGCTGGGTAGTTCGGATGAGCTCGCAGGGTGGCGATCTCAATAGCTGGACCACCGTACTCGACGTTTCCGAGGGATTCGCCAGTTGGGCGTTCGCGGTGGCGTTTGATGGAGCCGACAACCTCTGGGTGTCAGGAATGACGCAGAATGCCTCGGGGATGCCGCGTTGGACTGTTCTGCGATATAACTCCTCCCAATCCTGGGCGGACAGTTGGGTCGTGCGTCAACGACCGTTCGGCGACTCCACGTATTCCAAAGGGCGCGGAATCGCGGCCGATGATTTTGGACACGTGTTCGCGGCTGGCGAACTGTGGCTCGGGACATCCCCAACGTGTCTGGGACTGCTTCGCTTGGTGCCCTCTCAGCCCGTGCCATAAAATCGCAATGAGTGAGTTTCAAATGCTCCACAACCAGCGACAATGATGACATTCAACTTCCAAGCAGTCTTGCTGCTCCTTGCATTGGTAGCGGCCCTTGCCGCCCCGGTGGTCCACGCTCAATCGCCAACTTTCGAGTGGGCGAACCTCCTGACCAGTGCTCCGGCGCCGCATCAATCCGTGGACGCGGCCTCCGATCCAGCGGGCAACTTGATCATTGCCTACCGTGTTTATGACGAAACAGCCACCAGCCAAGAAAACTCGACAACTTACTTTGATAATGTGGTCGCCAAACTCGATCCGAATGGCAACGTGCTGTGGAGTCTCGCAGTCCTCCCGAATATCCATAAGATCGTAACCGACACCTCGGGCAGCGTCTATGTGGCGGGCAGTCTCCTGCGAGGCCACCCCTTCGCCCCGTTGATACCTGACGACTACTTTACGACACGCGGCATCGCCACCGAAGGTGGCGGCACCGCCTATCTTGCGAAGATCTCATCGAGCGGCGTCCTGGCGTGGGTGCGGCGGGATGGGGGCAGTGCCGTGGTCGATGCAAACGCCGTGGCGCTCGGCACGGACGGCGGTTACTACGTGGCAGGCATCTACACCAAAGGCGCGGCGCGGATTGGCGCGACACTCCTGCCCGCTCCCGCCACGGCCAACGCGCAGAATGTGTTCGTTGCGAAGTACGCTCCTGAAGGATCTGTCCAGTGGGTGCGGGTTGGTGAAACCCAGAGCGAGTATCCTGGGGAAGGGGGAATCGTGGTGGACCGTTCAGGATCTCTGCTTCTGGCCTGGACGGGCGGGACTATTTCGTTTGGTGAGGGGGCGCGCGCTCACGGACCTCTTACTGGTTAAATTTGACCCATTGGGAAACTTGCTATGGGCACGCAACACTTCGGGATCCTACGGGGGACGACAACTTGCAGTCGATCATGACGGCAATGCTTTCGTGGCCTCCCGGAGTGCCGCGAGCATGCTGGTGCTGGACAAGTACAGTCCGAACGGCAGCCTCCTCTGGAGCCGGCAGCCGCAGGTGAACTCGGACTCGGCCAGCTACACCGGTATCGCTGTGGACACTCAAGGAAACTGCTTTGCGGGCGGTTATTTCGGCGTTACCAGTCCACCGCCTGACTATCCCAACCTTCCTGGCGATATTTTTTTCGAGAGCAAGTCCGTCACCAATGTGGCTTCTCAATATGAACTCTTCCTTGTCAAATACTCTGCTTCCGGCGATGCAAGTTGGGTGCTTCAGACGATTGGGCTGGATCCTTTAATAAAAGGCCTGCACCCTGAACGCGTCTCGGACACGCGGATGTCCTCGATCGCCACGGCCCCCCAGGGAGGCGTTTTCATCAGTGGAGGCATGAGGGGAACTGTGGAGTTTGGCGGCACGACCGTGATCGGCCAGGGGTGGGATGGCTTCCTCGGTATCTTTGCATCCCACATCCTGGATCCGGACATAGTGCGTCCGCAGTTGAGCATAAGGAGGCAAGTCGAAGGGCTCCGGCTTAACTGGCCAGCCTCATTTAGCGGATTTGTCCTTGAAACCACTGGTGCGCTTCCTGTGCCCGCTTGGACTACCGTCCCCACTGCCACAATCCTCGACGGTGATCAAAACGTCGTCATCGTCAAGACGGGGAGCGGGACGATGTTTTTTCGATTGCGCAAGCTATGACACTCCAACTTGTCAGAGCTCGTTGCGCTTTCACTCTGATTGAACTCTTGGTTGTCATTGCCATCCTCGCCATCCTCGCGAGCTTGTTGCTGCCGGCTCTCGCGCGCGGTAAAGCCGCGGCGCTCACCACTGAATGCCGTGGCAATCTCCGCGACATCGGCTTGAGCCTGCGCATGTATCTGGATGAGTCCAATCTCTATCCCACCGCCTCTGATTGGCGCCAACTGGGCTATAGCGATGCCTATGGTTTTTTGATGATGAATGACTGGAAGGAAACTCTGATCCCATACATTGGTGTTCAAGGTGGTGGGTGGGCACACAACTTCGCGACGATGCGCAAGCTGCGCTGCCCGCAAATCGTGCGCAAGGACGACAGCGCGCGCGGCAATGGCCAGTATGCCTGCAACGCCTCGGGCACGGCGAAATTCCAGGCTGGCGCCAATCTAGCCCTACCTTCGCATTCTGAATAGTCGGACTTCGCATAAATACGGGTTTT
>CAYPCQ010000059.1:0-54501 GCA_964409245.1 uncultured Verrucomicrobiota bacterium | reverse complement strand
CGCTAAATGTGCCTAATGTTGATTTTCTAAAACCCTAAAAAGTGCAAAAGTTCACCCTAAAGGAATCTCCACCTGTTCCCAAGCCTCGCTGAGCTGCTTCCACTGCTGGTCTTTGCCATGTTGGTGCGCCAAGGACGGGCAGGGCAGCTTATGCTCCTGAAGCACATGGGCAGCTCCGGCGGGCCATAATTCACCGCCACAAACCGCAACTGTTTCGCGGCGATCTCCGATCCGATCCGTGCCGCGGAAGCTGCCTGGTGATAATCCCAGCCTGGCCGGGATGGCCCCAGCTCAAAGGGATTTGGCGGCCAGCAGGATGGCCACCTCCGCCACATGGATCCCAAGTTTCTTCGCTGTGTCCAATCCCAGCGCATCCTGGGCCAGGGAGTCACCGCCGGAATTCCACAGCGTGGCGCCTTGAAAAGCGGGCGCCTTGCCGCCCACGGGGATCATGCCGTAGCAGAGGAGAATCGCCTGAATCTGCTCAATAGCCATTTCTTGCCCGCCGTTGCGGAACGCCCCCACGGTCACGACCCCAAACGGTTTGTCCGCCAGGACCATCCTGGGCTCGCGCAACGGCGCCAGGCGCTCCAGGAAACACTTGGCCAGCCCGCTCAGGCTGCGGAAATAGCAGGGAGAGCCGATGATGAGGCCGCCCAAGGCCGGGTCTTTCAGTTTGGGCAATATGCCGGCCATATCGTCCGCGGGCGGTTTGGGCGACCAGGGGGCGATGTTCAGGCCACCGAGATCAATCAACTCGGTCTGAATGCGCGGGTTCACAGTTTTTGCGGCATCCAAGGCGGTCTGCACGGCCGAGGCAGTGGTCTGGCCTTGGCGGGGGCTGCAGGAGATGCCGATGATTTTGATGGCTGTGCCGCCGGGCGCCTCAGCGGCACCGTCAACGACGGTGGAGGCCAGGGCGGCAGCACCTGCGGTGGTGATGAAACTTCTACGAGTGAGGTTTTGCTTCATAAGAATGCCTGTCGGTCATTTGTTTCCAGGTGTTTGTTTCACGTTTCACGGGATTCGTCTTTAGGGCGAGCACCGCAAAATTCATCATGCCAGCCATTGAGCGCCCTGGTCTGCCACCTCCCGGATGCGGGCGGCGGTGGCCGGGGTCTGGCCTTTGGCAAATCCCATCTCAGCCAGTTTCAGGTGTTGGAATCCGCTGAACCCGGCCAGCTCCATGGTTTTGCGCGCGCATTCCTCCGGGCAGCCGTCGATGACCAGGACTTGGGCGGCGCTTTGGGCCGTGTCCAGGATGCCCTGAACGCGTCCGCCAATGCCGGCCAGGCAATACATCCTTCCGGATCCATCGAGCGTCATCTGCCGGGTGGCGCGGTCGGAGAGGCCACCCACGTCGGAGGCGCCGGAGCACGGGAAAATCAATTTCGGAGCGGCCTGGCAACTGCATTGAGGTTCTGTATTCATGTGGATTTCAATTGGCCGTCCTCCATTTCATAGGTGCGGTCGAAAATGTCCAGCGCCCGGTGATCGTGGGTTACCACAATCACGGCGGCGCCGCGTTCGTGGGCGACTTTGCGGAACAGCTCCATCACCTGCCGCCCGCGCTGGCTGTCGAGCGCGGCGGTCGGCTCGTCGGCGAGAATGAGGCTGGGCTGGTTGGCGAGCGCGCGGGCCACGGCCACGCGCTGCTGCTGCCCGCCGGAGAGGGCGTCCGGGAGGTTGCTGGAGCGGCCGGCCACACCCAGGTAATCGAGCAGTTCCAGCGCGCGAGACCGGGCCGCGGGCGGCGATACATCATTGATTTCCATCGCGATCTGGACGTTTTCCACGGCGTTGAGGAACGGTATCAGATTCGCCTTCTGGAAGACGAAACCCAGGTGCTGCCGCCGGAACGCGCGCAGGTCCACCAGGGCGCGGTGGGCGTCCATCACCGCCTGGCCGCCGATGACAATGCGTCCGGTGGTGGGCGGATTAATGAGCCCGATGGCGGTGAGCAGGGTGGATTTCCCGGCCCCGCTGGGGCCCAGAAGCGCCACTACTTCACCGCGGGCCACCGTCAGGGACACGTCCTTCATGGCCACGACTTCGGTGTTGCCGGAGCCATAGACCTTGGTGAGGTTGAAGGCTTCGAGGGCGGGGGCGCCATTGGGGGATGGTTTCATTAGGACAACACCTTGTTGGGCTCCACCCGCATGGCTTTCCAGATGCCCAGCAGGCTCGACAGCACCGAGATGCCGAGCACGATGGCCGCGAGCGAAATCAGGTCGGCCGTCTCGATGACCACCAGGCGCGGGAACCGCGGAAAGGCGAACGTGCCCAGCCAATACGCCAGCCCGTAGCCGAGCGCGCCGATGAGCAACGCCTGCTGGAGGATCAGCCCCACGATGACCCCATTGCGCGCGCCCATGAGTTTAAGCATGGCGATGTCGTGGATTTTATCCAGCGTCAGCGTGTAGATGATGAGCGCCATGATGATGGTGGAAATGATGATGAGCAGCACCCGGAACAGCCCGAGCTGCCGCCTGGCCTTGTCCACCATGCCGGCGAGCAAGAGGTCCACCTGTTGCGGGGTGGAATAAACCGTGATGTCAGGCCAGGTGGCGAAGGTGGCCGCCACCTGCTCCGGGTCCGCGCCCGGCTGCAGCGCCACCATCACCGCGCTCACCTGGGGCGAGGCCAGGGCGGGAATGCCGCTGGCGGGGCCGGCCGCGCGCTCCAACAGGAGAGGCTGGACCTGGCCAATTTCCCGGGCTGCGGCCCGCGCCCGCCGCGACTGGCGCTCCAAACGCACCGCTTCGCCGGGCAGGTCGAATTGAATGGCCTCGGCGTCGCTGACGGAAAAAAAGCACAAACCGTCTCCGCCCGATCCCACCATGCCGCTGGCCAGGCCGACGACTTCGTAAACGTCCTTGCCGAGCTGGAGCCGCTCGCCGAGCGGCAGGTTGAGCGAGCGGTCGGCAATCATCTCGAAGTGAGCCTGCCGCAGGGGGCGTCCACCCACCAGGGGGATCCACCCGCCGCGGTCCTCCGGCCACGCCAGCCCTTGAACCACGATGCGCAGCGGCCGGCCGCGATGTTCGCGCTGGATCGTGTGGGACACAAACCGCCGCGCGCCGGCCACCCCCGGCACCGCCCGGGCGCGGTCCTCGAGATTGGCGGACACGCGGGAGATTTCCGCGAAGGGCCCACGGGTGCTGCCTTGCACCACCCAGAGGTCGGCGCCGATTTTGTCCACCAGCAGCGTGGCCTCGCGGATCAGGCCGCGATAAATGCCGCCCATGCCCATGACAATCATCAGCAGCAGGCCAATGCCGATGGTCGTCAGCGCGAACCGTCCGAAGTTGTGGCGGATGTCTTTGGCGGCGAGGTTCATGGCACGTCAATGCGCAGCCCGTCGGTGAGCGGTGACTGCCGGGCTTCGCACGGCGCCAGCAACCGCTCGCCGGGCGAGAGGCCTTGGGTGGCTTCCGCCGCGTCGCGGCCGCGCACTCCGAGCGTGACCGCGCGCCACTGCGCCCGGCCGTGGTGGTTGACGAAGACCCCGGCCCGGCTGCCGCGCCACTGGATGAACCGGGAGGGAACCACCAACGCCGCCGGCTGGCGGGCCGTCTCGATGAACACTTCGGCGCGCTGGCCCAAGGTCCAGTTTTTCGGGAGCGCCTTCACCCGCACATCCACCAGGAACTCGCGCGTCTCGCGGTCGGTCTCGCGGCCCAGCCGGGCCACCTCGCCAGGATAGTCCCGGCCCGGTTCAGACCGGAAGACCACCCGGGCCTGCTGGCCGGCGGCCAGCCCGCCCATCGCGGTTTCATCCACCCAGGCCGAGACCCAGATTTCGTTGGTGGAAACCAGCTGCAGCAGGGAGCCTCCGGGAACGACCACGCCGCCGGGGTCGCGGTCGCGCCGCACCACCAGCCCATCGTAAGGGCTCAGGATCCGGGTGTAAGTGAGGCGCTCCTTCTGATAAGCGAGGTTCTTCTCCGCCGCCACCACCTGGCTCCCGGCTTCGGCAATGGCGGCCTGCGAACGTTTCACCTCTGCGGCGGCCACGTGCAGGGTCTCGACCGATTTGTCCAATTCATCCTGGGACGACACCTTGGTGGCCTGCAAAACGGACACGCGCTGGTGATTCAGCTGCGCCTGCCGGTCCACTGCCAGGGCGCGGGCTTCATCGGTTTTGACCCGTTCCAAACTGGCCCGCGCCGACGCCAGTGCGGCTTCCGCCACTTCGACCTGCATCCTTAATTCGCCGTCGTCCAACCGCGCGAGCAATTGCCCGGTTTTGACCAGGTCGTTCTGGTCCACCAGCACTTCGGCAAGCCGCTCCTGGAGGCGCGGGCTGATGGTTGTTTTGACGCGCGCCTCCAAAGTGCCGGTGCCCATGACTTCGGCGAGGATGGGGCCGGATTTGACTTCGTGGACCAGCACCGGGGCCGGCGCAAATTTCATGCGGTAGGCAACCAAAGCAGCGGCGGCGGCCAGGATGGCCCACCGGGCGGATTTGCGCAGCATAGGGGCCAGAGGTGTGGGGGAACCATTCATGGGGTGAAGGAGATGGAGTTCAGGTTTCTGAGTTGCGCCTCAAGGCGCGGAGTAGATGAGCCAGAGACCGCCCAGAAGCACCAGCACACCGCACACGCTTTTAAGGACGGCGACGCCTTTGGATTGTTCGTTCCAATTCAGAAAGCGTTGCACCAGTTCCGCCGAGGTGCCAGCGGCGACAATCACCGAACAATGACCCACGCCGTAGGCCAGCAGCAGCGACACCCCGTAAAGAGGCGCAGTCTTCGCCAGCTTGAAGGTCACTCCCAGCATGGGGGCCAGGTAAGCAAAGGTGCAGGGTCCCAGCGCAATGCCAAACACCAGCCCAAGAATCAAGGCCGCCAGGAATCCCTTGCGCTTCGTATTCACTGGGCCGGTTCCGGACCATGGCATGGGAATCACCCCGAGCAAATGCAATCCCACCGCAAAGAAGATGAGCGCGACGAAGTAATTCCCGCAGCGCCCCACATCGCCCAGCATGCGGCCCGCCGCCGCCGTGATGGCGCCGATGGCTGCAATGGTGACGAGGATGCCCACGGCGAAGAGCGTCGAAGTCCAGAACGCGTGCCTGGCCGTCACCGGGCCTTGTTTGCTAATGAACCCCACGATGAGTGGAATGCTCGCCAAATGGCAGGGGCTGAGAATAATGCTCAGGATGCCCCAAAGGACGGAGGCGGCCAGCGCCAACAGCGGCGCGCCTTCCACAGCGTGGCTCAGGTGGGTGAAGAGTTGTTCCATGTTCAGCTCATTTGCACTCGCCCAGCTTGCAGGCTTTGGCGATTTGTTCCGGGGACAGCTTCATCTTGTCGGCCAGCGCCTGGGCGATGGTGATTTGGCGGCCGGTCATGGCGGGCCGCGCTGCCAGCCATTTCTGAAGGCTGGCCTGGCTGGTAAAAAAGCCTTGTTTAAAACAGCCCGCCGACACCCATTTGCCGTCCGGCCCCTTTTTCTGGCCGAACCAGGCAATCGCGCTGGCGGGTTCCAGGGAGGCGATCTGCCCAGCCAGGGTTTTCACCTGGATTGGCTCTCCCGTCAGGCCGTCCCTGGCCTCGACTTCAATATCCTGCTTGAGCCGCGCGGCGACCCCCAGCGAGCAATGGGTGCAGCAACCGTGGCCGTGGGTGGCCCCAAATTTCACACCGCAGGCGTCCTCCGGGTACACGGCGCGGTCGCAAAAGGCACAACGAGTGGCCAGCTCCTTTGACCGCAGCATGCCCCAGCCGAGCAGATTGCCCGGGCTGGCCTGTTGTTCCTTTTCGCCGGTTGCTTTTTCGGCAAAGGCTTTGATGGTGGGGCGTCCCTTGGGGTCCATCCCGTAGAGATAATGGGCGGTGGTGGCGGCCGCCAGGCTGCCGCTGGCCCAATCGGTCACCTGGACCTTCGCCTCCTCCGCTTTGGGATCCGCGCCCACCAGGCTGGAGAAGTAGATGAAATAGCAATGCGGCCCGCACAGGATGCGCTGTTCGCTCCGGCCCTGCACCACGGTTTTGGTCCGGGGATTCACATCCTCATCGCACATGAAGCAGATCTGGCTGCGCGGACGGGTGTCCGGCTTGAGGGGTTCTTCGCGGATCAGGGTGGTTGCGGGCTGGCCGGCGCCCAGGTTCACGGCCAGCTCCTGCCACTTGCCCAGGATATCCTCCCGGCCAAAAAACCCCGTGTGCCGGAAGAGTTCCTGGCCATTGGCGGCGTAGAAGATCTGGGTGGGGATCATCTCGATCCCATAGGCCTTGCCGGCATCCGGGTTTTTCCAGACATCTATGAACTGGACTTCCATCCGTCCGGCATATTCCTTTTTCAGCTCCTCCAATATGGGCGCCATGGCCTTGCAGGGAATGCATTTGTCCGCGCCCAGGTCAATGAGCTTGGGCAGGTTTGCGGGGCTGGCTGGTGCGCCCTGCGCCGGGGCGGCGCCGGGAGGGGGGCTGACGGTGGCTGGCCCGGCGGGATTGGCTTCCGCGGTGGCTTTGCCTTGCTTGAGGGCCACGGCGCCGACCACAGCCACGGCGAGCGTGGCCAGGATTATGATTTTTTGGGTTGTTTTCATGGTTTAAGGGGATTCAGGTTGCACTATTACGGTTACTGGATCCAGCAGTGTCCGCACCGCTGGCGGTCATGGTCATTATCTTCGTTTGGGATTGCGCATCCATGGTATTTACCAGCCGATTCGCACCTGGCTGCCACAAGGCTGGGCAATCGCCTCGATCGCACCCTTGGGGCAGACTGCCTTGCATCTCAAACAACCGGAGCAGCGGTAGAAATCGATCCACGGACGCTCTTTTGGGCTTTCCCGAAAAACGGCAGTCATCGGGCATTGTTGTTCCACCGCACATGGGTGGCAGTTATCGCATCGTTCCGGCTGGATCAGCGCTCGTTTCATTCACCCTTTTGAAATGGCGGCAGCGTCGAAAGGCCGAGACTCGAACATATTTCAAGGAACGGGATTCTCAGCTGCCCGTGTTCCTCTGAAAAGACCGGGGCGCAGAGCAACGGGCTGACTTCCCCGTTGTGCAAGCGCAAGGCAAAGGCCAGGCACGTTTTTTCACCACAAGCGCCGCAGTTGGTGCGCGGCAATCGTTTGTAGATTTCCAAGGCGGGCGGTTTCTGGCGCATCTCCCAGCTCGGTGCAAGGGAGTGACGCCGGCCCCAGGTGTCATTTGCCCGGCAGCGGATTTTTTCCAGGGAGTGCCAGGCATCGACGAGGTCATCCGCCTTGGCGAGGGTGATGCGCTGGGGATAAAGGGTTACCAAGCGGTGCGCATCCATGTAGGTAAAAGTTTCCGTCTCCCTGCTGTACATGGCCTGGGGCATTTCCGTATTCAAGTAGGGAAATACGCCGCTGAGGTTTCCGGCAATATGCACGATCAGGCGGATTTTAGCTGAATCAGCGATACAAGGCGCCATCACGACAATCGAGACGGCCCCGACGATGTCTTCCGGAAAGGTTGCGGGCAGGGCAGCGGAGGTGGTGATCCTGGTGGGTTGGTAAGCGACCCAACCGGAGCAGATGACCCCGGCGCCGACCTCCCGAAATAAACTCACGCGCACTTCCGGCTCCATGACCAGGCTATCCACCCCCACGCGGCTGAAACCTGGCCTGGGGGAGATAATGGCATAATCCAGTGCCAGGCGATCCAGGCAGGTCCGGGCCTTGGCGAATTCGGCCGGGCAGGGAAAAGTGAGGATTTCCTTTCCGCCGGTCATGGTTTGGTTTTTGGATCTCCGGCGGATTGCAGCAGCGCTTTAATTTCGGCCACGCTGGGCACCTTGCCGGTCACTTTGATGGTGCCGTTTACCGCCAGGGCGGGCGTCATCATCACCCCCAGGGCCATGATCTGCTTGAGGTCGATCACCTTGTGGATTTCGGCGTCGAGGCCGAGTTCCTGGACGGCCTGTTCGGTGTGTTGCGCCAGTGTTTTGCACCTGGTGCAGCCGGGGCCAATGACGAGGAGTTGCATGGTTATTCCTTTGGTTTTGGTTAAAATAAGGCTCCGTAAAGGAGGCCGGCAAGGGTCGCCATGACGATCACCAGCGACACATAGACCGCCGTTTTTTTCAGGCCCATGATGCCGCGGAGCACCAGCATGCTGGGCAAAGAAAGCGCCGGCCCCGCCAGCAGCAGCGCCAGGGCCGGGCCCTTGCCCATCCCGGAGCCGAGGAGGCCCTGTAAAATGGGCACCTCCGTCAGCGTGGCGAAATACATGAAGGCGCCCACCACGGAAGAGGCGAAATTGGCCAGGAACGAATTGCCCCCCACCGACTGGCTGATCCAGGCCGAGGGGATCAGCCCTTCATGCCCTGGCCGCCCCAGAAGCAGGCCCGACACGAACACGCCCCCGATGAGCAGGGGGAAAATTTGTTTGCCCAGGGTCCAGGTTGCCGCCAGCCATTCCTGGCCTTCGCCGGGAGTCCGGGCGCAGAGGATGGTCAAACCCGCGCAGCCCAGGAGGAAGGGGATCAAGGGCTGCTGGGGAAGGAGGAAGCCCACGATGACCACGGGCGCCATGACCGCCGCCAGCCCTCGCCAGCGATAGCCGAACCAACAGCCCAGCGATGCTCCCAATCCGGCAGCGAACGCAGCCGCCAGGGGCCATTTCCACGCATAAATGGCGGCCCACAGGCCGGCCGATTCATCGGGCTTGCTCCAATTGGCAAATACCAGCACGCCTACCATGGTGGCGAAGAACGCGACATTTTGCCAAAGCGGACGCTGGACCTCCACCGCGGGCAGCGCCAGGGCGGCTTGCGCCCTGGCCTCCTCCTCCTGGCGGAAGATAAAGTGCATGGCCAGGCCCACGATGACGCTGAAAACCACCGCGCCAATGGCCCGCGCCACGCCCAGCTCCAAGCCCAGAATCCGGGCCGTCATCACGATCGCCAGCACATTGATGGCCGGCCCGGAATAGAGGAATGCCGTGGCCGGCCCGAGCCCTGCCCCGCGCATCCAGATGCCCCCGAACAACGGCAGCACCGTGCAGGAGCAGACGGCCAGGATCGTGCCGGATACGGAAGCCACGCCGTAGGCCAGGGCCTTGTTCGCCTGCGGCCCCAGGTAGCGCATCACCGAGGCCTGGCTTACGAACACGCTGATGCCGCCCGCGATGAACAGGGCCGGCACCAGGCACAACAAGACGTGCTCCCGGGCATACCACCGGGTCAGCTCCAGCCCTTCCGTCACCGCGTGGTCAAAACGAGGCATCCCGACCGGCAGGAAAAACAGGACCGCGAAGACGGCCGTGAAGCCCGCCAGCACTTTCAGCTCGCGGCCCCAGCCCGCCTCCGGGGTGCTCGTTTCAAAAGAGTCGTTCATGGCGCGCAGAATTTCAGCAGTTTTGGCATTCAGTTCACTCGATAATATCCGTTCAACAGCTCCACCAGCCTGTTCCCCGTGGCTTACTTGGGCGACTTTTCCCGCACCGAAGCCACGCACTTGAAGAAATTCATCACACAGGGTGTCATCAGACGATAGAACACCTGTGCGCCCCGTTTTTCGTCACTGACGATGCCGGCGCTTTTTAACACCGCCAGGTGGCGCGATACGGTCGGCATCTCCGACCCCACCAGCGCGGCCAGCTCGCAGACGCACCGTTCGCCCCGGGATAGCTCGTCCACCATCAGCAGGCGGCCGGGATGCCCCAGGGCTTTGAATACCTGGGCCGGCGCCTTGAAGCCGGCCGATCTTGATTTGATTTTGTTTTCTATGGAAGCAATTTAGCAAAATTGCGAAGCGTGTCAAGCCGGGCCGTGACGATTCCAGCAGCCCGGGTGTGGAAAACTGGTTGTTTTTGCGCATGGCGCGCGCGCCGTTCGGCACGTAATCCAAGGCGCGCGCGCATGGTGTTGACCGTTCTTCAGGCCTCGGGCTTGGTTGCGCGTTCGCGACCAGGTGCGGGTTGGTGTTTTGTCCGCGGCCCGAACTCTGGCGCGGCTTAAACTCACTTGAATGGGGCCTGGAATTTCACTGCCCGCAGGATTTGCGCGCGGATTACGCCCCCACCGGCAAAAATCGCCGCGTTCCCCCAACTGCATGTTTCTGGCTTGCAACCGGGTGGGGAAGATGATTACGTGGGTCCGCCAGAGGGCGGTGGCGGAAGCCATTCCACACTGGTGCGCTTGAACATGATTTATTAAATCCACCATGACCAGCCCGGTTCCACCAACCATGAAGGGCTTCGACAGTGATGCAGCCATCACCCGGGCTTTGCTGGAAAACACCCATAGCCTGGTGTTGTTGCTGGATCGGGGGGGGATCATTCTGCAATTGAACCAGAACATGGCTGACAGTCTGGGCCAGCCGATCAGGAAGTTGGTGGGCACGCTGGTTTGGCTGCATGTCCCCCAGGAGGCCCAGGCCCGGCAGCAGGCGGTTTTTCAGCGCGTGCTGGAGGAGGGCAAACCGCTCCGCCAGGACGCCTTTTACAATGGCCGATGGTACGACACCCGCATCACGCCGAGCGTTAACGATAGCGGCGAACTGGTCGGCATGGTGGTAGTGGGCTGGGACATCACCGAGCGCAAACAGGCCGAGGCGGCCCTGGCGAGCTCGATCCGGGCCAGCGAACAGCTGCGCGACGGCCTGGTGGCCATCAACGCCTGCCCTGACCTGGACTCAGCGCTGGCCTGCCTGCTGGCCCAGGCGGTCGCTGTGGGGGGAATGGACTGCGGCGCGACCTACCTGGTGGAGGGGCAGGAGGCGGTGCTGCAGCACCAGGTTGGATTGGAGCCAGCCATGGTGCAGGAGGTGTCGCGGCGTCCGTTGTCCATGGGGCTCATCCAGGCGGCGTTGGAAAACCCACGCGAAATCCTCAATGCCGTGGAGCGGTTTCCCGAGCAGCGGCACATCGGCGCCACCTATGGGCTCCGGCATATCCATTGCCTGGCCCTGACGTCGAGCCAGAAGCCCTTCAGCCTGCTCTTTGTGGCCTCGCGCCGGCCGGAGCCGCCGGGCGAGGCGGACTTGGGGGTCATGCGCATCCTGGTCACGGAAGCGGAGTCCGCCTTCCTGCGGTTCCGGGTGGAACAACGGCTGCGGATGCTGAGCAATCAGCGGCGCGTGTTCCTGGACACCATCCCGCTGGGGATCGCCATGGTGAGGAGCGGCAAAGTGCTCTGGATGAATCCCGCCCACGATGAAGTTTTCGGCTACGAGCGCGGGGAAACGGCGGGCATGGATACGGCGGCGTTTTTTGCCCGGCCGGAGGACTGCGAACGCGTGCGCCGCGAAGCTGAGGAACAGCTGGCCCAGGACAAAGTCTATACCGCTGAATTGGAGATGAAGCGGAAGGATGGCGCCCGCCTCTGGTGCACGCTGATCGGCCGGGCCTTGAATGCCAGCGATCTCCAGGAAGGCATCATCTGGATTGCCAAGGACATCACGGAGCGACGGCTGGCCGGGGAGGCGCTGCGGGACAGCGAGGCCAATTTCCGCGCTTTTTTTGACACGCTTGATGAACTGGTGGCGGTGGCCAGCCCCGGCGGGCAGATCCTCTGCGCCAACCAGGCCATGGCGCACAAATTGGGCTATGAGCAGGGGGAACTCGCGGCCCGGCGCCTTCTGGAGCTGCATCCGCCGGAGGTGCGGCCCGAGGCGGAAACGGCTTTGGCGGCGATCCTCCGCGGCGAGCGCACCCACTGCCCTTTGCCGCTGATGAGCAAAACGGGGGCGCTGATCCCGGTGGAATCGAGGCTGTTTTTTGGCAAGTGGAACGGCGTCGGCTGCATCTTCACCCTCAGCACCGACCTGAGCGCGGAGCAGGAGGCCAAGCAGCGGTTTGAGCGGCTGTTCCGGAACAACCCGGCACCCATGGCGGTTTCGAGCCTGCCTGGCGGCTGCTTCATGGACATCAACGATGCTTTCGAGAAGCGGCTGGGCTACCGCCACGCGGACATCATCGGCAAAACGGACGCAGATCTGAACCTGTTCCCCAACCCGGAGCGGCTGGCGGAGGCGGTGGCCCGGCTGCGCAGCCAGGGGCGGCTTTCCGATTTTGAATTGCAGGTCCGGTGCCAGGATGGATCACTCCGGGATGGCCTGTTCTCCGGCGAAATCATCGGCAGCCAGGGACAGCAGTTTTACCTCAGCGTGATGGCGGACATCACCGATTTCCGGCGGGCATCGCGGCGCCTGGAAGAGAGCGAGCGGCAGCTGCGGCTCTTGGGCGACAACCTGCCGCTGGGGATGATCTACCAGTTGGTGGGGGATCCGGATGGGCGCCGGCGGTTCGTCTATGTCAGCGCCGGAGTGGAGCATATCCATGGGCTCACCCCGCAGCAGGTGCTGCAGGATCCGCTGGCGCTTTACGGCCAAGTCCTGGAGGAGGACCGGGCGCGTTTGGCGGCTGGGGAGGCCGAAACCATGCGCACCTTGCAGCCGGTCTCGACGGAAATGCGCATCCGCAATGCGGCCGGAGCCATACGGTGGGTTTACCTGAGCTCCTCGCCCACCCGCCTGGCCGATGGCGGATTCCGGTGGGACGGCCTGGAGCTGGATATCACGGAACGCAAACTGCTGGAGGAGAAGCTGCGGGAGGCGCAAAAAATGGAGGGCATCGGCCACCTGGCGGGCGGCATGGCCCATGAATTCAACAACCTCCTGGCCGGGATGCTGATGAACCTGAACCTGGCCAACATGCATGGCCTGGAAGTGGAGGTCCGCCAATTGCTGCGTGAAAATGAGGCCACCTGCCGGCGGGCCGCTGAACTCATCAAGCAATTGCTGGCCTTCAGCCGGAAATCGATGCTGCAGATTCAGCCGCTGGACCTGGCGGCCGTGGTGTCCCATCAATGCCTGGTCATGGGGGGATTCCTGGGCGCCGGCATCACGGTGGAGTTTTCCAGCGCCGGGCATCTGCCGCGGATCCACGCGGACAAGGTCCTCATGGAGCAGGCCGTGCTGAATCTTTGCCTCAATGCGCGCGATGCGATGCCCCAGGGCGGCGTGCTGCGGCTGGATCTGACCCTGGCGGAGGTGAGCAGCAAAAAAGCCAGCCGGCATGACCATGCCCACCCCGGCCGCTACGTGTGCCTGACCGTGTCCGACACCGGCCGCGGCATGGACCAGCCAACGCTGGCCCGGCTGTTCGAGCCGTTTTTCACCACCAAGGATGTAGGGCAGGGGACCGGCCTCGGGCTGGCCACGGTGCGGGGCATTGTGGAACAGCACCTGGGCTGGATCGAGGTGGAAAGCCACCTGGGCCGGGGCAGCACGTTCCGCATTTACCTGCCCGCCCGGGACGCAGCCGTTTAGCAGGCCGTGGCTTTCCCAGGCCGCTTAGCCGCCGGCATGAATCGGTTTGACTGGGCCGCAGTGGAAAGGTATAAGTAGCGTCATGCAAACCAAATTTACCGGGGAGCATTTTCAGGTAGAGATGATCTGATCTCACACCGGAGGATCCACTGTGCTGGCCAGGATCATAGCTGATTATAACGAAGCCGTTTTCGACACGGATCGGGAGCGGGCACTCCAGATTGTGCGCGATGCGGAGCGCCAGGGGATCAGCCCGGAGGATCTCGTGTTCCAAGTGGTGCTGCCCGCCATGGATGCGATGGTCAACGCCCTCAGCGACCAATTTGCGGTAAACCTCGCCCAGCATTTCATGACCGCCCAAATCTCGGATGCGGTGACGGCTGAAATGATCCCCAAGTTTCGCCAGGCTCCGGAAGCCGCCGGGCGGGTGGTGATCGGGACCGCGTATGGGGATATGCACACCCTGGGGAAACGGATGGTCATCGGCTGCCTGCGGGCGCGGATGGTGGACGTGACGGACCTGGGGGTGAACGTGGCGGCGGAGCGGTTTGTGGAGGAGGCCCTGGCCCACGATGCGCGGGTGATCGCCATTTCCGCGCTCATGCTGCATACGGCCACCGGTGAGCTGGGCTGCCGCAAGGTGCGGCGCCTGCTCCACGAGCGGGGATTGGAAGACCGCATCAAAATCATGGTGGGTGGCGCGCCTTTCCGTTTCCACGACGGCTTGTATCGCATCGTGGGGGCCGACGCGTGGGCCCCCGACGCCATTTCCGCCGGCAAAGCGATGGCGGAACTGCTCCAGGAGGTGAAGAAATGATCACGGGCATGGACCGGCTCACGGCCGCCATCCGGGGGGAGGCGGCGGATCGCATCCCCGTTTTTTGCAACTTGCTCGACCAGGGGGCCGCCGAACTGGGGGTGAGCCTGCGGGAATACTACGCGCGGGGCGAGTCCGTGGCTGAGGGCCAGCTGCGGATGCTCAGGAAATTCGGGCACGACAATGTCTGGAGCCTCTTCTATGTGGGCAAAGAGGCGGAATTGCTGGGCTGCCAGCGGATCCTGTACGCGGCCGAGGGCCCCCCCAACGTGGAGGATTTTGTGATCCATAGCTGGGATGACATCGCCCGGCTGGAGGTGCCCGCGGATATCGCCGGCCACCCGGCTTTCACCGAGGTCGGGAAATGCCTGCAGATCTTGAAGAACGAGGTGGGCGGGAAAAACCCCATCTGTGCCTACATCACCTCCACGATGACCCTGCCGGCTTTGCTCATGGGCATGGAAAAATGGATGGAATTGCTGTTTGCCGGGCCGCCGGGACCCCGCGCAGAGCTGCTGCGCAAATGCCACGAGTTTTTCGTCAAGGAAGTGGCCGCCTACCGGCAAGGCGGCGCGGATGTGCTGATATACTCCAATCCTTTTGGCTCGGCGGACACCGTGCCGATGAAATACTTCCTCCAGCAATCGCTGCCCTGGATCGAAAAGGATATCCAGGCGGTGGGCGCGGGGGGGATGGTGTATTATTGCGGCATGGCCCGGCTCAATAGCGTACTGCCCGCGGTGATCGAGCGCACTGGGATCGGCGCCTGCTACCTGAGCCCCCTGGATGACCTGGCGGTGGGCAAGCGCCTGATCGGCGGCCGGGGGCTGACCTGCGGCGTCATCAATGACATCCGGCTGATAAGCTGGACCCGGCAGGAAATCCGCCAGGAGGTGAAGCGCATCCTGGACGCGGGCATGCCGGGCGGCCGGTTTTTGTTCGGAACCGGTGTCATGCCCATGATGATTCCGGAGACGAGCATTCGGGCGATGCTGGAGGCGGCCTTCGAGTTTGGCCGCCAGGGGGGGAATGGGGCATGAGGGGGAGCGGCGCACGGGAGGGCGGCCGTGAGTGAATCCGTTTCGCCGGAGGCCCCGGGCAGCGGGCCCGAAAAAGCGGCTCAATTGGAGGCGCGGGCCCGCCGGCTGGCCCGGGAAAAATCGCACCTCCAGTTGGTCAATAACCTGATGAACCAGCTCAGCGAGGTTCCCGGTTTGGGGCCTGCGGCCGCAGCCATCGTCCGGCTGATCCTCGACCACTTGGGCGGGACGAACGTGATCCTCTATTGCCAGGTGGGCGGCCAGGTTCATTACACCGATGTTTACGGGGTGCGGAAAGTTTTGGAAACGGTGGAGGATCCACTGGCGCGGGCGGCCTGGGAGCGCCGCGAATTGGTGGAGGAAGTGCTGGACTTTGCGCATACCCGGATGCTCCTGCCCGCCTTCACCAGCGCCTCTTACTGGGCGATGCCCCTGGCGGTGGGCAGCCGCCTGGTGGGGGTCATTAAAATGGAAGGCATGCTCATGGCGGCCTCGGAATTGCGGACCCAATTGCGGGCCTTTTTCCATTACGCCGCCCTGGTGCTCAAGAATGAGGTGGATAGCCACCTCAAGCTCCTGGAGGCGGCCCAACTGGCCGCCATTGTCGAGTCCTCCCAGGACGCCATCATTGGCAAGACGCTCGGGGGGGTCATCACCAGCTGGAACCAGAGTGCGCAACGCATCTATGGCTACACCAGCGAGGAGGCGATCGGCCGCCCGGTGGGCTTCCTGGCGCCACCCGGCCGGGAGCGGGAGGTGGTAGGCTTGCTGGCGCAGATTGAGCAAGGACTGGCGGTGGAAACTTTTGAGACGGTCCGGCGGCGGAAGGACGGCCAGATCATTCATGTGTCCCTCACGATTTCGCCGGTCCGAAATGCGGAGGGGAAGGTGGTGGGCGCTTCGGCGGTGGCCCGGGACACCACCGAACGCAAGCGGCTGGAGCAGGAGCGCCTGGATTTATTCGAGCAGACCCGGCAGGACGCGCAGATCCGGGCCAGCCTCCTGGACGAGGTCAACCACCGCGTTAAAAACAACCTCCTGAACATTCTGGGGCTCATGCAGATGGGCCAGGCCAAGGCCGGGGGGCGGACGCCTGATCCAGCCCAGGCCCTGGCCAGCCTGCGCAGCCGCATCGAGGGGATGATGGCGGTCCATGACCTGCTCACCCGAGCGCATTGGCAGCCGCTGCCCCTGGGTGATCTCGCCCGGCAGATCCTGGCGGGGGCCATCTCCAGCTCGTCCCGCCAGGAGCCGGTGGAGCTGCGGCTGGAATTCAATCCGCCGGAGGGCATCCGGGAGGAAATTATTCCGCGCCAGGCGGCCGCGCTGGCGCTCATCCTCAACGAGCTGGCCACCAACAGCCAGAAACATGCGCTGGCCGGCTGGCCCCGGGGAATCCTGCAGGTGGGGGTGGTGGTGGCTCCGCCGGAATCCGGCCTGAAACTGATCGAGATCGATTTCCTGGATAATGGCCCTGGATGGCCGGACGACGTGCTGGCAGAGGAGCGGGAAGGCACGGGGCTGCGGCTCATTCGCGGCACCCTCCGCAGCCTGCCCCAGGGGCGGCTGGCCTTGTCAAACCAGGGTGGCGCCCGGGCGCAGGTCAGCTTCAAGCTGGCCGCGCAGGCCGCTCCGCAAAAGCCGGATCGAGCCGGCGGTTAGTGGGTTCTTTGGCAAAGAAAAACCCGCGGAAACCACCGGTTCCCGCGGGTTGAGCAGTTTGCCGCCGGTTTCCTAAAAGTCCTTGAAGTTCGCGTCTGAGGCATTGCCTTTGCCGCCTCTTCTTGGCGCCGGCAAGGCCTGCGGCCGCACGGTGCGCAGGGCCGGTTGGTGGGTTTGCGGAGCGGGGCCGGCCGTCAATTTCGCCATCCGCCTCCCGGGCAGCGCGCGGGTGCTGCTTTGGGCCCCATCCACGAGCATCTGCAGCTCGGTCACGGCGTCCTTGAGCGCATCGGCCTGGGCGTTGAGCTCCTCGGCCGCGCTGGCGCTTTCCTCGGCGTTCGCCGCGTTGGACTGGGTCACCTTGTCCATCTGCGACACCGCCGTATTCACCTGTTCGATCCCCTGGCTCTGTTCCCGCGAGGCCGTCGCCACCTCCGCGGCCAGTTCATCCACCTGCCGGGCCTTGGCCACGATCTCGTCCAGGCTGCGGGCCACCTTGCCGCTGATCTCCACCCCGGCGGCGCTCTTCTGCACCGCGTCCTCGATCTTCACGGCCGTCTCCTTGGCGGCCTGGGCGCACCGTTGCGCCAGGCTGCGCACTTCGTCCGCCACCACGGCGAAGCCCATCCCCGCCTCACCCGCCCGGGCCGCCTCCACGGCCGCGTTCAACGCGAGGATATTGGTCTGGAACGCGATCTCGTCGATGGTCTTGATGATTTTGGCGATGTCCGAACTGGAGGTCTTGATGGCATCCATCGCGGTGGTCATGGCCGCCATGTCCTGGGCGCCGGTGTCTCCCGCCTGCCGTGCCTGGGTGGCCAGTGCCTTCACTTTCTCCGCGGTCTCGGTGTTTTTCCTGGTGATGCTGGCCATTTCCTCCAGCGACGAGCTGGTTTCCTCCAGGGAAGCCGCCTGCTCGCTGGCGCCTTCCGCCAGCGACTGGCTGGAGGCGGATACCTGGGAAGCCGCCGCGGAGGTCTGCTCCGATCCGCTCAGGATGGCGTCCGCCACCGCCTTCACCGGTTTGGTGATGGACCGGGTGATGAAGATGGAGGCGAAGATTCCGATGGCAATGCCGGCCAGCAAGGCCACGGAGATGATCAGCTTGGAGGTGCTCACGATGCCGTTGACGCTCGCGCTGCTGTCGCCCGAGGCTTTCCAGGCATCGTTCTCCGCGGCTTGCGCCGTGGCCAGGACGGTATCCCCGATTGTCCCCATCTGCGGCAGGATCTCCTGGCGCAGCTTGTTGTCGTTGGCCACCCAGGCTTTGGCGGCCACCAGGTATTCCTGCGTGGCTTTGTCGGCCCGCTCGATCCGCTGCTGATCGTCCGCCGCGGGCGAGACTTTCCGCAAATCGTCGTAAAGCTGGTTCAGTTTGGTGATATGCTCGTTGAGCGCTTTCCAGTGGGAGGCATCCTGGTTATACACGTATTCTTTTTCATTCATCCGCGTGACCAGGGCTTCCTCGGCGATGCCAGCCACGATGAAGACCGCATCCGCCACTTTATCGACGGTGGCCATTTTGGCCGCCTGATAACCGGCGGCCGCTGCCCCCACGGTCTCGCCGCCGGCATCCATCACTTTGCCCCCGGCCTTCATCAGGTTGTCGTTATCAACCCAGCTTTTGGCTGCCGCGCTGTATTCCGCGGTGGCTTTTTCCGCCTTGGCGATGCGGTCGGTATCGTCCTTCGTCAGCGAAACCTGGCGCAGGCCGCTGTAGGCTTTATTCAGCCGGGCCAGGTTGTTGGTGAGGGATTCCCAATCTTTCGCCTCCTGGTAAAGCATGTAGCGGTTGGCCAGGCGCCGCGTATCCACGGCGGTGCGGGAAATGTCCGCCACGATGAACACCGCCTGGGCGATCTTGTCCACCATGACCTTCTTGGCGGCCAGGTAATCCGCCGCGCACTTGTTGGCGACCAGACCGCACTGGTCGAGCTGTTTGGCCAGCTGCGCCAGATTGGTGCTCGCAGCATCCTTCTTCTGCTCCGCCACCCACGCCTTGGCGGCCGTCCCATATTCCTGGGTTGCCTTGCGGGCGTCGGTGATCAGTTTCTGCTCGCTGGAGTCCGGGCGCAGCTTATCCAGTTCGCCATACCACTGGAGCAGCTGCGGCAGGTTCTTTTCGATGAAATCGTAATATTTCGCTTCCTTGTAAAGCATGTAGGAACGCTCGTTGACCTGGATGTCTGAGATCAGGCAATTGATGTCGTTCACCAGTTGGAGCGCGGTTTTGGCTTCCAGGTATTCCGCCTGTTTGGCGGTCATATACGAATCCGCCTCGTTGCCAACCAAGGTGCCTTTTTCCACCAGCACACCAGCGTCGGCGGTGGCTTTCTTCTCGCTGTCCATCCAAGCCTTGGCGGCGGTGTAATAATCCTGGGTGGCTTTGCGGGCGTCGGCGATCTGCTTCTGCTCGGCGGCGTCCGGCTTGAGTTTTTCCAAATCATCGTAGCATTTCAGCAGCTGGGCGATGTTCGTGGTGATCACCGCGAAGTTCTTCGCCTCCTTGTTGAGCATGTAGGCTTTCTCCTTCATCCGCGTCTCGAGGGCCAGGGCGTTGATCCGGTTCACAATTGCCAGTTCATTCTTGGCTTCCAGGTATTCCGCCTGCTTGGCGGTCATGTAGTCGCTGGCCTCTTTTTCCACGAGCCCGCCTTTCGTGTCCATGACCATCTCCTGTGCCTGGTTGGTCCCAATGGAGGAAACCCCTTTTTCGTAAAGTTCGGCCCACTGGGTGGTGATCTGGCGCACGTCCTTGGATTTCCTGGCCAGGTTGGCATCGTTGAACTGGCTGGCCACCTGGTCCACCTTGTCCAGGTTGGCCATCAGTTCGGTGACCTTGGCTTTGGCCTTTTTATGGATTTCGTCCTTTTTCTCCAGCACGTAGTTCTTTTCCTGCAGGATGCATTCGAAGGCCGCCCGTTCCACCCCGGTGCTATGCTGCACCGCGGGCAAGGCATGCTGGCTCAAGGTGCCCACCTCTCCGGACACCTTCACAAACATGACGTAGCCGGTGATGCCCAGCAGGGCCGCCACCAGCGTCACCGCCGAAAAGCCGGCGATGATCCGTTTCCCGATCGTCCAATTTTTCATATTCAGCTCATTTTCTGCCAAGGTGTTCCCGCCCCGAGGCCGGGATCCGCCTTAAAAGGTGGCCGCTGCCCGCGTCCCTTCGCCCACCAGGAGGCGGTCGATATCCAGCAAGGTCTTGACCACACCCTTGATCTTCGCCATGCCCAGGAGGCATTCGGTGGCCACAGCGCCGCCGAAATCCGGCGTTTCCTCAATGTCCGCCGTGGCGATATTGACCACTTCTTCCACCGCATCCACGATCAGCCCCATGGATTTGCTGCCCGCCTGGCACGCCACCTGGACCACGATGATGCAGGTGTGCTCGGTGTCCTCCGCCGCCATCAGGCCCAGCTTCAGCCGCAGGTCCACCACGGGGATGATCCGGCCCCGGAGATTGATCACCCCTTTGATATAACCGGGCATCTGCGGCACGGCGGTGATGGAGGTCAAGCGGATGATTTCCCGCACTTGCACCACCTTGATGCCGTAGGATTCAGGCCCGAGCTTGAACGTAAGATATTTGCCGGCGGTTCCCAGAGTGGAAGCCCCGGTGGTAGGTGTTTCAGTCGTCGTTGTCATAGTCCTGGACACACCAGGCAATCAGGCCGGCTCCATTGCCGGACAAACCGCCTGGCCATGCATGCTGAACAGGTCATCGGCACTTTGCGCCACTGGCTTAAGGGAAAAATGCAATTATTCCGGCCCGGGCACATTCCCCCGCGCCGGACCCGCGCGGCGGCCCCTCCCTGCCGCCTGCGCCCAGGCGCCACCAGCGGGATGGAAAGCGGTTGCGCCCCAGTGTTTTGCGCAAGCTGCGCGGCGGGCGGGCAGGGCCTGCTTTCGGCGGCCGCCATGATTCGTGTTTCTTTTCCCGCAGACCTCCTTTAGGATGAGGCTTGGAAACATGGATAAACTATCGACAGTCATTTTGAAGCCCGGTGAGGCCGACCGGGTGGCCGGGGGCCATCCCTGGATATATCAAGGTTCGATCCTGCGCCTGACCCAGCCCGCCCAAGACGGTGGCCTGGTGCAAATCAAGGATCACCGTCAACGCCTGTTGGGCGTGGGTTTTTTTAATTCAAAGTCCAAGATCCAGGTCCGCGTATTGGCGCGGGACCGGGTGGAGGTGGATGAGGCGTTTTTCGAGGAGCGCATCCGGGCCGCTTTGGCCTGGCGGCAGAAATATCTGCCGGGCGCCACCTCCTTCCGGGTGGTCAATGCGGAAGGGGATTTCCTGAGCGGCCTCATCGTGGATAAATATGAGGAGGTGCTGGTGATCCAGACTTCTTCGTTGGGGATGGATCTGCATAAGGCCGTCCTCACCAGGGTGCTGGAGAAGATCTTCCAGCCGCGGGCCATCCTGGAGCGCAACGACATGAGCAGCCGGTCCTTTGAGGGCCTGCCGGAGGTGCAGGGGATTTTGGCGGGTTCCCTGGGGGAGGGCCAGCCGCCGGTTTCCGGGGGTTACCCGGAGGGGGGCGCGGTTTCCGCCAGCCTGCGTTCGTGGATCCGGATCAATGACCTGAAATTTCTCGTGAACCTTACGGAAGGCCATAAAACCGGCTTCTACCTCGACCAGCAGGTCAATTACCGGCGCGTTGCCGAGCTGGCCAAAGGCGCCCGGGTGCTGGATTGTTTCTGTTTCCAAGGGGGTTTCGCCCTGCACGCCGCCCGGGCCGGGGCGGCCTCCATCCACGCGCTGGACCAAAGCCAGGAAGCCCTGGATGCCGCCCGGCAAAACGCTGAAGCCAACAACTTGTCCGGCGGCTGCACCTTTGAGGCCGCCAATGTGTTCGACTGGCTCAAGGCCCACACCACCACCCGGCCCAATGAGAAACTGATCCCCAAGTTCGACCTGGTGATATTGGACCCGCCCTCCTTTACGCGGAACCGGTCTTCGATTCCGGAAGCCATGCGCGGGTACAAGGAAATCCACCTGCGGGCCTTCAAGCTGGTCCGGCCCGGCGGCACGGTGGCCACTTTTTGCTGCTCGCACCATGTGGATGCCGGGATGTTCCAGGAAGTGATCCTGGAAGCCGCTTTCGACGCCCGGCGGGTATTGCGGAGGGTGGCGGCTTACCAGCCATCGTCCGATCATCCCGTGGTGCCGGCGATCCCCGAATCTGAATACCTCAAGGGCTTCGCCTTTGAGGTGCTGGCCTGACCGCCTGGCTCAGGATTTCCGGCCCGTGATCCGGCGGTGGCCCAGCCGCCACAGCCCACCGCCCACCGCCAGAAGCAGGGCGGTGGAGGGTTCGGGAATCCAAATGACGCCCCACTGGCCAGGGATCGCCAGGATGGGGCCGGTGGGGGGCAGGGGAGGCGCGGCGGTGTCGTTCCAGGAGCCGGTGGCCTGGCGCCATTGGATGGAGCCGATGCTGCAGGAGCACGCTTGTTCGTAGGCTGGCGCATCCTTCCAAATCCGCAGGGTGAAATCCGCCATGCCGCCGGGCGCCACCCCGGGGATGACACCCACCCCGGCGTCGAAGAATCCTGGCTCGGACAAGTTGAACTTCGTGGCCTTGGTGTCCGTGGCGGAGATGGGCTGGCCGTTGGCCAGCAGTTCCACCCAGAAACCCTCCCGCGGAGCCAGTTGCAGCTCCGGGGTGCCCGGGGGGCGCCAATCGCCCCAGCCATACCAGGCCGGCTGGCCGGAGTCGTAATTGTTGAGGAGGATCGTGGCCTGGGCCGCGCGGGCGGCCAGTGAGCCGGCCAGCAGCAACATCGTGAAGAGCGCTTTTATTTTCATAACCGGGTCCAATTGAAGGTGATTGTGCTCAAACCAGCGGGATTATAGCGGATCCAACCACGCCAGTTAAGCCAAATTCATTTGGAATATCGGCGAGCGGCGGATATACATTCTGTTCACGGCAATCCAATGACGATGCGAGTTATGCAATACCATCCAACCGAACCCGGTTCGAGCCTGCCTCGGAGAAAGGCTTTTCCACACTTTTCCCCGGTCAACAACCTGGAGGGATTAAGCCAAGCCTCAAAACCATGTGGCCGTGGCTGCCGCTGGCTCCTCTGCCTGGCCCTCAGCTTTCTGGCCGGCCCGGCGGCGGCGGCGGCCGAACCGCTCCAAATCAGCGCTTATGCCACCGCCTCCGATGTGCTGCAATTCCTGGCGCCGGCCGGGGTGCGCGAAACCACCTTGCGCCAATTGCAGGAGCTGCGGATCACCCGGGTGTTTTTGGAGGGGCGGCGCGGGGATGAATATGCCCCGCCCCAGGTGCTGGCCGAAGTCCGGGATTTCCTGGCCCGCCAGGGGATCCAGGCCACCGGCGGCATCGCCACGGTGCCGGGAGCGGCCTTCGGGACGCGCCAGGAGGGCGGCCTGGGCTGGCTGAACTGGGAGAGCCGGAAGACCCGCGAGGATGTGGCCGCGTTTTTCGCGGAAAATGCCCCGGTTTTCGGGGAGCTCATCGTGGACGATTTTTTCTGCACGGGGGATGTTTCGGCCGAATCCGACCGGGTCCGTGGCGGCCGTTCGTGGCCGGATTACCGGCGGGATCTGATGGTTTCCCTGATCCAGCCGCTCGTGATCGGGCCGGCCCGGCGGGCCCGGCCGGGAGCGCGCCTGATCATCAAGTTCCCGCAATGGTATGACCGGTTCCACCTGTTCGGGTATGATCCGGCCCGCATGGCGCCCTTCTTTGACCAGGTATGGGTGGGCGCCGAGGTGCGCAATCCCCAGACCCGGCGCATGGGCTTTGTGCCGCCCACTGAGGGCTATATGAATTTCCGCTGGATCGCCTCGATCGCCGGGAAGAAAATCCGCGGCGCCTGGTTCGACCACATCGAATGCACGCCGCAGAATTTCCTCGACCAGGCGGCCCAGAGCGTCCTGGCGGGCGCCCGGGAGCTGACGCTGTTCCACCTGGGCGACCTGGCGCAGCCCAATCCGCTGGATGCCTTGCTGGCCCGCCGTCTGCCCGGGCTGTTGGAGCTGGCGGCCAGCGTGGCCCGGCAACCGCGCCGGGGGATGGCCTTTTACAAACCGCCCAACAGCGAGGCTGAGGACAACCTTTACCTGGCGGACCACCTGGGGATGATCGGCCTGCCGCTGGCGCCGGAATCCCAGTATCCCGCGGGGGCGCAGGCAATCATCCTGCCCGCCCAGGCCGCGGCGGATGCCCGGCTTTTGGAAAAGGCCCGGCGCAGCCTGGCGCAGGGAGCCACGCTGGTTTTCACGCCCGCCTTGATCCGGCGGATCGGCCCGCCCGCCGCCCGGCTGGCGGGGGTGGCGGTGGGCACGAACTGCCTCCCCGCCACCACCACCCAGCTTTTCGCCGGCGCCACCAATCTGGCGCTGGCCACCCCGCTGGATTGCGACGCCTCAGTGGCGGCAGACGGAGCCCGCGTCCTGCTGCAGGCCACCTGCGGCGGCCGGGCGGTTCCGCTGCTGAGCGAACACGAGGCGGAGGGCGGGCGCATCCTGGTCCTCAACACCCGCACTTTTTCGGAGGCGGATTTCCGCGCCGCCGGGGAATGGCTGCTGTGCCCCAGGCCGCTGGGCCTGGCGGATCTGCCCCGCGCGGCGGCGGATGCCTTGCGCGGGCCGCTGCTGAAGCCGCTGGGCACGCAATTGAGCGCCCCGGCGGGAGTGGGCCTTTGCCTGTTTGAGGGCGCCCGCTGCCTCTATAATTTCCGGGACGAACCGGCCAGGGTGCAATTGGATGGCCAGTCATTCGAACTGCCCGCCAATGCCTGGCGGTGGATTCCAGACCGCCATTAGCCGCCGCCGGCCGTTTCCATTCCGGGCCGGGGTGGGCAAAAAACACCGCCGCCGTCCGGCCGCAAAAAGGAATTGTTTCCCGGCTCGAATCCCGGCAATCTTTTCCCCACTATGCAACAGGTAAATATCGGGCTGATCGGGGGTGGCACTGTGGGCAGCGGCGTGTATCGCGCGCTGCAGATGAACAGTGAGCTCATGGCTTCGCGCCTGGGCGTCAAGTTGAACCTGGTAAAAGTGGCGGTCAAAGCCTTTGACGAGCCGCGGCCATACCCCATTCCCGAAGCCTGCATGACCACCGACTGGAGGAGCGTGGTGGAGGATCCGCAGGTGCACGTGGTGGCGGAGCTGGCGGGCGGCACCACCGTGGCCCGCACCATGGTGCTCGCCGCGCTGAAGCTCGGCAAACCGGTCGTCACCGCCAACAAGGCGCTGCTGTCGGCCCACGGCGAGGAGCTGTTCGAAGCCGCCCAGCAGCAGGGCGTGAACCTGTATTACGAGGCCAGCGTGGCGGGGGGCATCCCGATCATCAAGGTTCTGCGCGAAGGGTTCGTGGGCAACCGGATCACCCAGCTTTACGGCATCGTCAACGGCACCTGCAACTACATCCTCACCCGCATGAAGCTGGAGGGGGCGGATTTTGCGGAGGTGCTCCAGGATGCCCAGCGGCTGGGCTACGCCGAGGCGGAGCCGTCCCTGGATGTCGATGGCCACGATTCCGCCCACAAGATCGGCATCCTCGCCTCGCTGGCGCACGGTTTCTGGGTCCATCCGGACCACATCCACGTGGAGGGCATCCGCTCGCTTTCGCGCACGGACATCCAGTTCGCCAGCCAGCTGGGCTTCACCATCAAGCTGCTCGGGATCATCAAGAAATTCCCCAGCGGGACGGGCGGCGGGAACGGGTCCAAGGTCCAGGTGTCGGTCTATCCCGCTTTGATCCCCTCCACCCACGTGCTGGCGAATGTGAACCAGGTGTTCAACGCGGTTTTTGTGCGGGGCGACGTGGTGGGCGACACCCTGTTCTACGGCCGGGGCGCCGGCCAGGATGCCACCGCCAGCGCGGTGTTGAGCGACTTCGCCGATGCCGCCCTGGACCTGAAGTTCGGGACGAAACGGCGGGTGCCGCCTTTTGTGCCCCATGAGCTGGAGGGTTCGGTGCTGTCGATCGACGACACCGCCAGCCGGTATTACGTGCGGCTGGGGGTGGTGGACCGCCCGGGCGTGCTGGCGAAAATCGCGGCCATCTTTGGCGAAGGGAATATCGGCATCTCCTCGATGATCCAGCCCGAAGGCCACGAAGGGGACGTGGTGCCGCTGATCCTGATGACCCACGAGGCGCCCAATTCAGCCGTGCGCCAGGCCCTGGCGCGCATCAACGAGCTGCCGGTCAACAAGGCCGTGCCGGTGCTGATCCGCCTGGAAACCCTGGCCTAACCCCCCCTGCCACCCTTGACCTCTGGAATATTATGAAACAAAACCTCGCATTAACGCTCCTCGGCGCCGGCTGGCTGCTGGCGAACAGCCTGCAAGCCCAATACGAAGCCAAGTGGGAATCGCTGGATAAGCGGCCCACTCCCGAATGGTACCAGGATGCCAAGTTCGGCATTTTCATCCATTGGGGGGTTTACGCCGTCCCCTCCTGGGGCGTGGCCAAATCCTATTCGGAATGGTATTGGAACAACATGTCCGACCAGAAGGCCGACAACGCCTGGTGGCAGTTCCACAAGAAAAACTACGGCGAAAAATTCGAGTATGCGGACTTCGCCTCCCAATTCCGCGCCGAGCTGTTCAACCCGGACGAATGGGCGGATATCTTTTTCCGTTCCGGCGCCAAATACATCGTGCCCACCTCCAAGCACCACGATGGCTTTTGCATCTGGCCCAGCGGCGAGGCCTCCAAAACCTGGGGGCGCCCCTGGAACAGCCAGGAAACAGGGCCTCACCGCGACCTGCTGGGCGACCTGTCGAAGGCCGTGCGCAAGAAGGGGATGAAAATGGGCTTTTACTACTCGCTTTACGAGTGGTTCAACCCGCTCTGGCTCACCGACAAGAAACGGTATGTGGCCGAGCACCTGTTCCCCCAGTTCAAGGATGTGGTCGCGCGCTATTCGCCCTCGATCATTTTCAGCGATGGCGAATGGGATCTGCCGTCCGCCGACTGGAAGAGCGAGGAATTGCTGGCCTGGCTATATAATGAATCGCCCTGCAAAAACGAGGTGATTGTCAACGACCGCTGGGGCAAGGAAACCCGCCACAAGCACGGCGGTTACTACACCACTGAATATGGCGCCGGCCTCAAGGACGATGCGCACGCCTGGGAGGAGAACCGCGGCATGGGTTATTCCTACGGTTTCAATCGCGCCGAGAACATCGACGAATACAAATCCGGCCGGGAAATGGTCCTCATGCTGTGCGACCTGGTCAGCCGCGGCGGCAACCTGCTGCTGGACATCGGCCCGACCGGGGATGGGCGCATCCCGGTGATCATGCAGCAGCGTTTGCTGGAGATCGGCGCCTGGCTGAAAGTCAACGGCGAGGCCATCTACGGCAGCCGTTATTCCGGCCGGGCCTGCCAGTGGACCTCCGGCGTGCGGCCCAAGCAAGGCTATGGCGAATACCAGGAGAAATACGATCTCCTGGAGCAGATCGGCCAGCATCCGCGCGGCAGCCAGGCCGTCAAGCAGGCCTTCTTCACCAGGAAAGGCGGCAACCTCTATGCCATCACCACCGGCTGGCCGGGCAAAAAGCTGGTGCTGCGCGATGTCAAGGTGCCGGATAGCTGCGCGGTGACCCTGCTCGGCCTGGAAGGCCGGCTCAAATACGAGGTCAAGGACCGCAACCTGGTCATCCATGTGCCGGTGTTGAATGTGGACCAGGTTCCGTGCCAATACGCTTACACCTTCAAAATCACCGGCGCGGAATTCCTGCCGGAGACTTTGCAGCCGTAAACGGCGGCGAACGATTGTGCAATCCAGGAAAGGCCGGTCTCGCGACCGGCCTTTTTGCTTCAGCTCAATTCGCTGTAATTGCGCCACTCCACCGCGCCGGATTTTTTCACCGCGTAGCCGGTTTCGCGCAGGTAATCGCCGTAGCAGACGATGGCGTGGAAGCCTTCCATCTCCCGGGCCAGGGCGCGCCAATCCCCGTCGATCTGCACATCCATCTGGGAGCGGCACATGTCCATGGACGGGGAGTTGATGATTTTGCCCCGGAAGGCGAACCACTTGGTGCAGCGCAGGTTGGGCACCAGGCAGGTGATGACCTGGCCTTTGGGATAATGCACCTTGGTGGCGGCGCCGTAATCCGATTCGTAGTGGGTCATCAAGGTGGTGGGCTCGAAGTCGCGGCCGTTCATTTTGCGCGGCGCGGCGCAATGGGCCAGGGTGATGAGGCCATGGTGCGGGAAATGGGAGTTGCAGACGAAGGAGGGTTTGTTGGAGATCCAGCGCAGCAGCACGCCCGGCATGGTGTGGGTGAGGTCGGTGTGGCAAAAGGCGGTGAACCCTTCGTCGTTGAGCACGCTCAAGGCCAGGCACGGCGGGGTGTCGAAGATGGGGATCAATCCGCCCATGCAATCCGCCACCCCCACGTTGGACGCCTGGTGTTCGGCCATCAGATCCTTGATGACCCGCAAGGTGAGGAAGGTGTTCACCACGAACTTGCGCCCGGTCTGCAGGGCCACGTTGGGCTGCCGCAGGAGTTCGTCGGTGGCCGTTTCGGCTGCCTGCTGCACGCGCGCATCCGCGCGGGCTTTTTGCAGGCGGTCCTTCAGCGTTTCGTAATCCACTTTCTGGATGCGGCAGCCCCAGGCGTTTTGCGCGTGGCCGGGCCCCAGCTCCTGGCCGGGCTTGCTGTAGGCCACCAGGCCGCCGATCGCCAGCATCACCGTGCCCCGCGCATTCTTCAGCCCATACAGCCCGCGCAGGCGCCACCGGACGTCCTCGAAATCGTCCACCACCACGTCCTCAAAGTCCAGGTTCGGCTCGGCCTTGGTGTCCTCGCTTTTGCGCAGCAGGCGCCAATGGGCGATCTCATACCAGAGGTACACCGGCCCGGATTGGTGGCGCACGAAGAGGATGTTCGGCTTCCTGGTGGCGGCGAGCATCTCCAGCCACTGCTGGGAGCCGCTGGCGCCAAATACCAGGAAGGCGTCGGCCTCCGCCTGGGAGGCGGTTTTGGCATCCTCCGTTTTGTTCACCCGGGCCAGGGGCAGGAACTCCAGGGGGAAACCGGCTTGGGCGGCCAGCTCCTTGATTTCCCCGTCCAGGCGGCGGACTTCCCGCTCGACATCCTCCTGGGTGCGCAGCCCGCCATAGGACCGCCAGCTGGTGCGCTCGCGGGGCTGGTCCAGGTGATAGGTGAGCACCGGCTGGACCCGGAGCGGCTGGCCGGGCGGCAGGGGGGAGCCCGGAATGGCCACGGCCTCCGCCAGGGCCTGGCCCGGCGCCAGGCAGGCCAGGCCACCCCAGGCGGCGGCCCCGCCCAATATCCCCATGAAATGACGGCGGCTGAAACCGCAGGCATGGTGGGAGTGGCAGCCGGTGGCGCCCGGGCCATGGCCGGCGTTGTGAAGGCACGAATTCTGGCGGTTGAGATGCTGGTCCATATGGTGTTGTTGTTGTCCGGGATAATAAACCCTTACGGTGGCGTCTGAATAGGATTATTTTCACTGATCCTGGATTTTTCTGCCGGCTCCCATAATTTGGCCTTTCGCTCCGGCGGGGCGCGGCGTAGCTTGGAGATATGGCGCGCCGCTTCAATACAACCGGACCGTGCATCCCGGCCAGGCATTACATGCTGGAGCCGGAAGCGAGATGCCCGGGCTTGATGGATTTGATCGACGGGGAATTTTTTTTTGTCATCCATGCCCCGCGCCAGAGCGGCAAAACCACCCTGCTCAACACCCTGGAGCAGCGGCTGAACGCCGCCGGCCAATATCATGCCCTGTATTGCTCTTTGGAAAGCGTGCAAGGGATCCATGACGCCGGCCGCGGGATTCCGGCGATCCTGAACTGCCTCGACCTGGCCCTGAAATATCAGCCTGCCCTGCGCCACGCCCTGCCGAATTACCTCCGGGAAAGCGGGGAAAACACCGCCTTGCGCAGCTTGCTTACGGATCTGGCCGCCAATGCCAGCCGCCCGGTGGTGGTTTTTTTTGACGAAGCCGATTGCCTGGGCGGCGGGACGCTGATTTCCTTTTTGCGCCAATTGCGGGATGGCTATGTGAACCGGATACGGGCGCCATTCATCCACTCCCTGGCCCTGGTGGGCATGCGGAACATCCGGGATTTCCAGGCGCAGGTGCGGCCCGATGGCCAGACCCTTGGCTCCGCCAGCCCCTTCAACATCGCCAAGGAGGCGCTCGCGCTGAAATACTTTTCCCGGGATGAAATCACGGCGCTCTATCAACAGCATGCCAGCGATACCGGGCAGGTGTTTCCGCCCGCCTTATCAGCCACGGTTTGGGAGCTGACCCAGGGCCAGCCCTGGCTGGTCAATGCGATCGCCGCGGAAATGGTGGAGAAATTATGCCAAAAGAATTTCCAGCTGCCGCTCACCGCCGCTTTGGCGGAGGAATCGGTCCAGCGGATCATCCTGCGGCGGGATACCCACATCGACAGCCTGCTCGAACGGCTGCAGGAAGAGCGGGTGCAGCGGATCATCGAGCCGATCCTGCTCGGGGAAGGGGATGACCTCGATCCGGCAGCCAATGATTACCAGTTCGTGCGCGATCTGGGCCTCATCCGCAATGATGGCGGCGTGCTGCGCATCGCCAACCCGATCTATAATGAAGTCATCGCGCGGACGCTGAATTCCGCTCTGCAGGAGCGTTTGCCGGCGGAACTGGTCCACCGCTGGATGGATGGGACGCGCCTGGACCTGGAAGGCTTGCTGCGGAATTTCCAGGAGTTTTGGCGGGACCATAGCGGTTTTTGGCGGGACCGGCTCCAGTACAAGGAGGCGGCGCCGCATTTGATCCTGCTGGCCTTCCTGCAGCGGGTGGTGAATGGCGGGGCCAAGGTCTCCCGGGAGTTCGCCACCGGGACGCGCCGGGTGGATGTGTGTGTGGAATACGCCGGGCGCCGGTATCCCGTGGAGCTGAAACTGGTGCGAGGCCCTAAAACACGCGCCGAAGGCCTGGCCCAATTGGAGCGCTACCTGGATTCCCTGGGGGCCGCTGAAGGATGGCTGCTGCTGTTCGATCTCCAGTCCACCGCGCCTTGGGAGGAGCGGTTGAATTGGGAGACCGTGGTCCGGGAAAAGCGGACGCTGCACGTCGTGGGGCTATAGGTTCCGCTGGCGCCCTCAAAACCTGGCGGGGACCGCAACGCGCCGGATGCTCTGCGGGCCACGGAAGGTGCGCGAGCTTTTGGAGTGCGGCGCGGCTGCGCCGCTTTGGATTTATGGCCGGTGGCTGGCGGCTGGCGGTGGGTCACCCGCTGGCCAAAAGCGTTGGTTGTCTAAATTTTCCTTTTTCAGTGTGATCCGTGTATCCGTGGGTTATTCCTTTTTTGACCCTTTGGCAGGCATTCCCTGCTTCACAGCGGCAGCCACTTTGATAAATGCGCCCTGTTCCCGGCAAAATCAGGGCGATTTTCCACCGGCTTGGTCCGCCCGGGCTGGCTCAGTGGGCCGGGGCCGCCGAAAGGATTTTGGCCGCGGGTTCGGCGCTGGCTGAGCCTACCGCTTCCTGCAAAGTGCGGAAGCCGTGCCGGCCCAGGAGCGCCAGGAGCCCTTCCACGATTTGCCGGAGGACGCCCGGGCCTTCAAATACCAGGCTGGTGTAGATCTGCAGGACGCACGCGCCGGCGGTGATTTTTTCCCAGGCATCCGCCGCCGTAAAAATGCCGCCTACGCCCATGATGGGCATCCGGCCGCGGCCCTGGCGGTAAAGGTGGCGGATCACCTCCGTGCTGCGCTGGCGCAGGGGGGCGCCGCTGAGGCCGCCGGTCTCCGCATACACCTTCTGCAGTTCCGGGTCGCTGGTGTGGGGGCGGGCCACGGTGGTGTTGGTGGCCACCAGCCCGGCCACTTTCCGCGCGAGGGCCAGCTCCAGGATTTCGTCCAGCATCGGCCAGGGGAGATCCGGGGCCACCTTCACCAGGATGGGCTTGGCGGGGGCGGCCTGCGCGCGGTTCACCTCCTGCAGGGCGCAGAGGATTTCCTCCAGGGCGGCTTTATCCTGCAATTTCCGCAAGTCAGGCGTGTTGGGCGAACTCACGTTCACCACGAAGAAATCGCCGTGGGGCCACAGCACCCGCAGGGAATTGGCGTAATCCGCGGCCGCCTGGTCCAGCGGGGTGATCTTGGATTTGCCCAGGTTGATGCCCACCGGGTGCCGGGGCCAGCGGCCAAGCTCCCGCCAGCGGGCCAGCCGCTCCGCCAGCGCGGCGGCGCCGGCGTTGTTGAAGCCCATGCGGTTGATGATGCCTCCCTCCGGGACGATGCGGAAGAGCCGGGGCGCCGGGTTGCCGGGCTGGGGCTGCCACGTCACGGCCCCCAGTTCGCAGTGGCCGAAGCCCAGCGCCTCCCAGGCGGGCGCCGCCTCGCCGTCCTTGTCCATGCCGGCGGCCAGGCCGATGGGGTTGGGGAAATGCAGGCCGAAGGCCTCCACCGGCAGCTCGGGCGCCTGCAGGAAGGTGGCGGCCGCGTCGCTGGCAAACCCATTCCGGCCCGCCCAGCTGAGCATCTCCACCGTGAAGCGGTGGATATCCTCCGGATCCTGGGCGAACAGCACCGGGCGGACCAAGTGGCGATAAAACCAATTCATAGGGTGTTTCTAGCAGAAGCCGGCGGCCGGCGCAAAAAGAGACTGTTTCACTTGATCCCGGCCAGGCGTTCCTTCCACAGGCGGTAGAGCTGCACGGTGGCCTGGACATCCCGCAGGCAGTAATCGGCGATTTCCTGGCTGCGGCCCTGGCGCACCAGGTCGTTGACATCCAGGCCCGTGACCCCGTGGCTCTTGGGGGAATCGATGCCGAAGGCTTTGCAGTAAAAATCCAGGTTGAACCGCCGGGCGGCGCCTTCGCGGCCGCTCACGCCGTAAAAGGTCAGCTGCTCCGCCAGGTCGCAATGCGGCTCCGTCTGGAACCGGTAGCCCAGCCAGTCCTTCCGGCTGATGGGCACCTTGAGCAGGGCCGAGCGCAGGTATAGGAAGGGCACATCGAAGCCGCGCCCGTTGAAGGTGACGATGGCATCGAAGCGGTGGGCGGCTTCCCAAAAAGCGGTCAGCAGCTCCACTTCGTCGAGGCACGGCATGAACTCCACCGGCCCGGCCGGCCCCTGGGGCGGCTCGCTATCCTCCGCCACGAACAGGACTTTGCCCCGGCTGGAATCCGCATTCACCATGGCGATGCAGACCACCTGGGCCGTCAGCGGCCAGAGGTTGAACTGCTGCGCGATTTCCGCGCGCCGGGTTTCCCGCCCGGCCGCATCCGGCACTTTGGCGGCATCGCGGAACAAATATTCCAGCTGCGCCTCGTCAAAGGCGGCCTGGGGAAGCGCCGAGGTCTCGATATCAAAAACCAGTGTGGCCATGTGCCTGCCATCAAAAAGGAGAATGGGCGCAAAATCAACCGCAAACTCACCCTGCTAATATAGATCTAAAAGCTTGAAACCAGCCTGATCTCAGGAAATCATCGGCCCGGATAAAAGGCCGTCTGCGGGCAGCTATTCCCGGGCGGCCAGGGTGGGTGTTATTAATTGGGAGCGTGAACGGAATTGATGAGCCGAGGATTTGCGAGGGAAATAGGATGGTCCGCCTGGTATGGGGTGCTTTTGCTGTGCGCCGCCTGCCAGGCCGGCGCGGTGCTGGGGGTGGCGGCGGAACCCCCGGTGATCGTATTGTCCGGCCGGCCGGCGCCCCTGGTCCTCCCTGGGGAATTCTCCATTTTCCGGGATCCCTCGGGGAAGCTGGCGATCCAGGATATATTGGCGGCGCCCGCCAGTGAGCGTTTTTTGCCCAATCGGACCGCCGCGCCTTTGTTCGGCTTTTCGAGCGATGTCTTCTGGCTGCGCCTCCGGCTCCGGAACGGCGCCTCCGGGGCGCTGCGGGCCATCGTGGAGCTGCGCGCCACCCGCTTTGGGAAGCTCGATTGGTTTGCGGTCCGGGAGGGGAAAGTGGCGGAGACCGAGGCGGCCGGCAACCTCCGCCCCCGGGGCGCGCTGCGGCTGGCCACCCGGCTGCCCGCCTTTGCGGTTGATCTGCGACCGGGCGAAGAGGCCGCAGTTTACCTGCGGGCGGAAACGGAAGCCTCGATCATGTTCCCCCTGGCGGTCTATGCCGGTTATGAATCCTTTGCCGGCGCGCTGGTGCGGGGGGAGGCGGCTGGTTTCGCTTTTGGCGGGCTCGCGGCCACGATCCTTTGCCTGAGCCTTCTGCTCGGGATTTTGCTGCGCCGCCGGCTCTTTTTCGTGAATGCCCTGTGCACGCTGGCCCTGTCCCTCTATTTTGCCATCCTGTCCGGGTATTGGACCTGGCTCGGCCTGCCGCTGGCCACCAGGCTGGTCCGCCAGCCGGTCCTCAGCCTCGGCGTGGTGCTGGCGCTGGGCGTGGTGCTGTTCACGCGCGATTTTTTCCGCGACTCGCTGCGGGGCACCCGGGTTGGGCGCGGTTTGGATCTCGCCTTGCCGGGCCTGCTCCTGCTGGCGGTGGGGCTGCTGTTCCTGCCCTATCGGGCGGGCAACCACCTGGTGACCGTCTGCACCCTGGGGGCGGTGCTGGGCTGCCTGGCGGTCACCGGATGGCAGTTTTTCTTCCGGAAGCAGCCCGGCACGCGCCTGGTCCTGGCGGCTTGGCTGCTGGATGGCCTGATCCTCCTGGTCCTCCAGCTCCAATGGCACGGCTGGCTGCCCGTCTGGCTGCCTCCCGCCATCGGGCTGATGTGTTTTTTTACGGCCACCTCCATCCTGTTCCTTGGGGCCTGCATGGACCAGCTCCACCTGCTCCTGCAAGGGCAGGTGCGGACGCAGAAACTGGAGCGTTCCCAGGCGGAAGGGCGGCTCCGCTTGCTGCGTTACCAATTGAACCCGCATTTCCTCTTCAATTCCCTGAACAGCGCCATCGGCCTGGTCCAGGAGGATCCCGCGCGCGGCGCCAGTTTTTTATTCCGCTTCGCCCGGTTCCTGCGGGCTTCCCTGCACGAATCCTCGGATGCCACCGTCCCCTTGTCCGAAGAGGTGGAAATCCTGCAGGCCTACCTCGGCATTGAGAAGGTGCGGTTTGAGGATCTGCTGGAGGTGAGCCTGGACATCCCGGACGCGGTGCGGCATTGCCAGATTCCCGAGCGCAGCCTGCTGCCGCTGGTGGAAAACGCGGTCAAGCACGGGATGCGCCCCGCCCCCTTTGTGCTGCACATCCGCATCCGCGCGTGGCGGGAAGCCGGGGCCCTTCACTTGGAAGTGGCCAATACCGGGAGCCTGGCCGGCAGCCAGAATTCCGGGCTGCGGAAGGCGGGGATCGGCCTCCGCAACTTGCGCGAGCGCCTGGAGCTGGTCTGCCACCGCCGCGAGTGCTTTACCCTCACCGAGGAAGGCGGCTGGGTGGCCGCCCGCATCCGTTTGCCCTTTCCGTCCCGCCCCCCGGGCCTGCCGGACTTCCCGGAGCCAGGCCGGCCCCGGCTGCAAACCAAGGGCTGAGCATGGAACCGATCCGCTGCCTCCTGGTTGACGACGAGCGCCTCGCGCGCAGCCTGCTCAAAGGCCTCCTGGCCGCCCATCCCGATTTCACCATCGTCGCGGAGGCGGCCGATATCGGGCAAGCCTATCAAGCCGTTTGCCACCACCACCCGGAGGTGATCTTCCTGGACATCCAAATGCCCGGGGGGGACGGATTCCAGCTGCTCCAGGAATTGATGCCGGACCCGCCCGCCGTCGTGTTCATCACCGCCTATGACCGCTACGCCTTGCGCGCCTTTGAGGTCAACGCCCTCGATTACCTGCTGAAGCCGATCGAGCCGGCCCGCTTCGAAATGGCCATCCGGCGCCTCGTGCGGCAGATCCGGCAGCCCGAGGTGGACCCCACGCCGCCCGCCCCGCTGCCGCCCTTGCTGGCCGATGACACCCTGCTGATCCAGGCCGGCCTGTCCGGTTGCTTTGTCCGGCTCGACCAGGTTCTATACATTTTCTCCAAGGGTAACTACACCCGTGTAATGACCGCCGACGGGCGGAATTTGCTGGTGCGGCAGACCTTGGAGAACTGGAAAACGCGGCTGCCGGCCGACGGTTTCCTGCCCGCCGATCGCACCCACATCCTCAACTTGCAGCGCATCAGCAAGACCGAGTTCAACTCCCGCTGTGTCATCATCCACTTCGACTCCCCAATCCCCGGTTTGGTTTTGGGGCGTAGTGCGGCGCGGCGGCTGCAGCAGGCGCTGGGGCATAAATAGCGGCCTTTTTTTCCCTGACTTGGCCCGGCAATTATTTCATAAGTTGCTGAAAATGTGCATGTTAAGGCGTTTTTTTGATTTCATCATGTCAAATTTCTGAATTTTTGTATCTCGTTCATATTCAAAGACTTATGACCTATATTGCGGGCTGAAAAGCACGGCATATCCACGTTGCAACATGTTGCTTGAAAGGAACTTATGAACATTTTTTGCGTTTTTTTTGGCCAAGCCCGTTTTAAGTTCAAACAGCCCGTTTTTGAGTTCAAAACAGCCCGTTTTCAAGTTTGCCGGGGCTGTGTTTGGCTCGTTCGTCACTGATTTTGGCCGTTTCGTCCCATTTGGTCCCATTTGGTTTGTTATCCCCTTATTTTTTTCCTAATCATGCCGATATATTGGAAGGACGAAGTCTGATGACAAATAAATCAATGCCAGCGCAGAGAAACGGTTCCCCGGGAGCCGGCAGCGGAGCATTCCTGGCCGGCCAGGAATGGTGGCGGGGCGGGAGTTCCTGTCCCGGTTGGGTGTTCCGGGGTGCCAGCCGCGCCGGAGCCTGGCTCGGGGCGGCGTTGCTGCTGCTGGCGGCCAGCGCGCAGGCGCAGGTCACCGCCTTCACCTACCAGGGGCGGCTGAACGACGGGGACAAGCCCGCCACCGGCATCTACGACCTGACCTTCTGGCTCTACGGCGCCACCACCGGGGGCAGCCCGGCGCGGGGGCCGGAAACCCACGCCAGTGTGCCCGTGAGCAGCGGCCTTTTCTCGGTGACGCTTAATTTCGGGGATAGCTGCTTCGATGGCACCCCCTATTGGCTCGAGATGGCGGTGCGCACCAACGGGGAGAGCGGCTTCACCACTTTGAGCCCCCGGCGCCCGTTATCCCCGGCGCCCTACGCGATCTATGCCACCACCGCCGGCGAGGCCCGCACCGTGGCCGCCTCGAACATCGTGGGGGTGCTTTCCCCCGCGCAGGTGCCGCTGCCGCCCGCCAACGTGGCGCTGCTGGAGCGGGACCAGACCTTTACCGGGATCAACCGTTTTTCCAGCCCGGTGGCGCTGACCAACGCCGCCAACCAGGTGGCCGGGAAATTTACCGGCGATGGCGCTGCCTTGACGAATCTCACCGCCCCCGCCCTGGTGGGCATCGCCCCCAGCGCGGCCAATCTGACCGGGCCGCTGGTGGGGGATGTGACCGGCGGGCAGGGCGCCACTGTGGTCAGTACCGTAGCCGGATTGCCCGCCTCCGCCGTGGCCAGCGGCGCCACCGCGGCCAATTTTGCCACCCCCACCAACGTCCTGGGGGCCATTGTGCGGCGCGATCCGTGCGATTCCTCCTTTGTGGCGGGGACCGTCACCGGCCGGTTCGTGGGGGATGGCTCCGGCCTGACCAACCTGCCCACCGCGCCTCCGTATTACGCTGCTCCGTCGGGGGCGGTCCTGGTCAGCTTGTTCTCCCCGGATGCCGCGCTGGTGGCTGGCGGCTACCGGCAGTTCATGAGCACGGCCGTGCCTTCCTGGGTGAATGGCGCCACCGTCAATGCGCCCACCGCGCGCTCCGGCCAGACCACGGTCTGGAGCGGCCAGGCGATGATTGTGTGGGGCGGCACGGCGGGGGGCGCCGCTTATATGTCCTCCGGCGCCATGTATGACCCGGCCATGGACGTCTGGAGCACGCTTTCGAGCGTCGGGGCGCCCACGGCCCGCCTGGGGCATGTGGCGGTGTGGGCGGATGCGCAGATGATTGTCTGGGGCGGCAAAGGCGCCACCGGCTATCTGGGCACGGGGGCCCGCTTCAATCCCGGCTCGCAAACCTGGCTGGCGTTGCCCGCCAGCGGCGCGCCTGCCGCCCGCATGAGCCACGTGGCGGTGTGGACCGGTTCCAAAATGGTGGTCTGGGGCGGCATCAATCTTTCCGGCCTGCTCGCCGATGGGGCGCTCTATGACCCGGCCGTGAACCAATGGAGCGCCTTGAATGTCCCCGGCGCGCCGGAGGCGCGCATGGACGCCACGGCCGTCTGGACGGGGGACCGCATGATCGTGTGGGGCGGCACCGGGGAGAGCGGGGAGCTGGATACGGGCGGGGAGCTGCTCTTCACCAACGGCCTGCCGGTGCAGTGGCTGGCCACCTCCTTGTCCAATGCCCCCTCCGCGCGCATCGGCCACACCGCCGTCTGGGCGGGGGACCGCATGATCATCTGGGGCGGGCAGTCCGGCGGCACGCCCCTCAGCGATGGCGGAACCCTCTGCCCCGCCTGCAACGAGTGGAAGGGCGTCTCCATCACCAACGCCCCGGCGCCGCGCTTCGACCACTCCGTGGTCTGGACCGGCACGGAGATGCTGATCGCCGGTGGCGCCAATGTCTCCGGCGCCTTGTCCACCAGTGCGGGCTACGATCCCGGCACGCAGCAGTGGCGCCCCTTGAGCAATGTGGGGGGGCCGCTGGCCCGCAGCCTGCTGGGCGCCGCCTGGTCCGGCACTGAAATCCTTTTATTTGGGGGGAATTCCGGTTCCTCAACCGTGGCTTCCCTGCAGCGGCTCTCACCTCAACCTGCCTGGTATTTCTATCGCAAGTTATGAACCAATCCCGTTTCCCAACCCTGCTGCGGCTTGCCGCAGTGCTGTGTGCCCTGCCCCTGGCGGCCTCCGCCCAGTGGGTCACCCAATCCATCAGCCTCAAGTCCGGCTGGAATGCCGTTTACCTCCATGTGGATCCGTCCCACGACTCGCTGCAGAAGCTGGTCGGCGCGGATGCCACCAATCCGATCCTGGAGGTCTGGCTGTGGGCGCCCCCCTCCTCGACGCTCCAGTTTGTCCAGTCACCCCAGCAGCCCGTGGAAGGCGCGCAGTGGATGGCCTGGAACCGCAATTCGACCGAGAGCCAGCTGCTGAACCGGCTGGTGGGCAATGCGGCCTACCTCGTGCGGGTGGGCACCAATGTGGCCTCCTACACCTGGAACGTCAAGGGCAAGCCGCTGCAGCCCAGCTACACGTGGACCACCACCGGCCTCAATTTCCTCGGCTTCCCCACCGTCTCCGCCAACCCGCCGACCTTTGAGAGCTTCATGGCCCAGGCGCCCGATTTGCGCCAGAACGCCGAAATTTACCAGTATGTCGGCGGCGAGCTGGGCACCGGCAACCCCTCCCGGCTTTACGCCTTGCGGACCACCAAGGTCAGCCGCGGCCAGGCCTACTGGATCCGCTCCGGCACCGTTTACAACCGGTATTTCGCCCCGTTCGAGCTGGCCATGACCGGCACCCATGGCGTCTCCTACGGGGACATCCTCAACGCCGTGAGCTTCCGCCTGCGCAACCTCACCGCCAGCAACCTGACCGTCACCGTGAGTCTGCTGGCCTCGGAGGCGCCGCCCACCGGCCAGTCGAATATCGTGGGCACGCCGCCGCTGGTGGTCCGCGGCGCGCTGAACACCACCGATCTCACCTACGGCTATACCAACCTGCCCACCGGGGGATCCTATTCCTGGAAGCTCAATCCCCAGGGGCAATCCGGCTCGGAGGTGGAGGTGGTGCTGGGGCTGGACCGCGTGGCCATGCAGGGCAGCGTGGGGGATCTGTTCGCCGGGGTGCTGCGGCTGTCGGACTCCTTCGGCCAGGCTCAGGTGGATCTGCCCGTCAACGCCAGGGCGGCCTCCAGCGCCGGCTTGTGGGTCGGGTCAGCCTCGGTCACCCAGGTGGGGAGCTACCTCAAAAACTACGTTAAAAATGGCGATCAATCCACCGTCATGGACACCAACGGGCAATACCTGGTGAAAAGCGTCAACACCAACCTCGGCGCGGTCTCCCGTTCCTTCCCCTTGCGCCTGATCGTGCACAATCCGGAAGCGGGCGGCGGCAGCGCGGTGCTGCTCCAGCGCGCGTTCATCGGCCTGGATCCGTGGACCAACACCGTCGTCGCGCGCCGGGAATCCTCCCTGGGCAAGGCCTTCCTCAACCTGGCCCGCCGCATCAGCGCGGCGCACCTGCCGTGGACGGAGACGAACCAGTGCTGGGCCTTCAGCGGGATTCTGGGGCGGTCCACGAACCTGACCGCCACGGTGACCCTGCCTTTCAACGACCAGGCCTCGAACCCGTTCCTGCACACCTACCACCCGGACCACGACAACCTGGACACCACGTTCAAAAACCAGCTCGCCCAGGGCGCCGAATCCTACACCGTGGAGCGGCGGATCACCCTGGAGGTGGTCCCGCCCGCCACCGGCGTGGCCACCTTTGCCGCCGGGGGCCAGACCTTCAGCGGCAACTATTCGGAGACCGTCAAAGTCATCGGACTGGCCCGGGCCGGTGGCGCCAATGACACCCGCACTTTTGAGCTGCGCGGGTTCTTCAGCCTCAACCGTATTTCTTCAGTGGCCACGCTGACGGCGCCCTGAAGCGCTCCTGAATCACCCCTGGATAATCCAATACCGATTTAACCAATACCGAAATTAATACTCACCAAATAAAGATTATGAAAATGAACCATATTTTTGCGGCCCCGCTGCGGATCGCCGTTTTCAGCCTGCTCACCCTGGCCGCGTGTGAAACCGCCCTGCGCGCCACTGATGGCAATCCCCCTGACCGGATGACCTACCAGGGTTATTTGGTGGATTCGGGCGGCACCGCCCTGGGGATCTCCGCCCCCAAGAATTTCGACATCATTTTCCGCATCTACAGCCATGAGACCGCCACCGGCGCCAGCTACCGGCTCTGGTCCGAGCTGCAGACCGTGACGGTGGACCAAGGCTCCTTCAGCGTGGTGCTGGGCGAGGGTGGCCCCTACCTCACGGAGGCGCACCCGGCCCTCTCCACGGTGTTCACCAATGCGGTGGATGCCTCGGACCGCTACATCGAGATGACGGTCAAGGGCATCGGACCCGGCGGGGTGGATTCCACCATTCTGCCGCGCCTGCGCCTGCTGGCCTCCCCCTACGCGATGCTGGCCCGGACGGCCATCAATGCCAAATTCCTGGCCAATGGCGCCGGCGGCCAGGTGGTCAGCATCACCTCCACCAACGTGGGCATCAACAAGGCCTCCCCCGGCACCGCCTTGGATGTGAACGGCACCATCAGCGCCACGGCCTTGAGCGTCAGCGGCACGGTCACTTTTAGCGGCCCGGTTTCCGCCGCCACCCTCAGCGCCACCACCGTCACCGGCACCGCGGTCAACGGCACCACCATCACCGCCTCGGGCGAGTTTGCCGGCCCCGGCACGATCCCCAAGGGTGGCATCATCATGTGGTCGGGTTCCAGCGTGCCTGCCGGCTGGGCCTTGTGCAATGGTGGGAGCGTCAACGGGGTGCAGACGCCCGACTTGCGGGACCGGTTCATCATGGGATCGGGAAGCAGCTACTCCACGGGAACCACGGGCGGCGGCAAGACCGTCACTTTGTCTAAAGCCAACCTGCCCGCCCATTCGCATTCCTACCGGGACGTTTACCATGCCGAGGCTTACTCCCAGAGTGACAGCATGGCCGGTGAGACCGGGAAAAAAATTGGAAGCGGAGACACCGATTATGACAATAATTGGTGGAGTTACCGGACTGGGACGACTGATGACATGTCGAGCACCTTAACCTCAACTGCATTCTCCATCCTGCCCCCTTATTACGCCCTGGCCTTCATCATGCGCGTGCAATAGGCGCGGCGGACTTTGTTGTGAGTGTAACGCCAGCCAATTGAAATCCAAAGGAACTACATGAGAACAGCCTTTAAACCCCCGGGGATTGCGCCGCATTCCGGCGCCGTTCCCCGAAGGCGCGGTAAGCGGGCCTGGCCGTTGGCCTTGGTGGTGATCGCCCTTTTTAGCTGCCCTGGCTTCGGGGCGGAATACATGGTGCCGTGTGAATTCTGGCAGCCAAAAACGCTGCTGAATTACCAGTCAGCGGCCGGGGTGCCGATCTCCTCCACGGTCAACACCCCCGCCGGCTCCAATGGGCGTCAGCCAACCGGCGTGAACGAGTCGACCAGCTATAATCCGGCGACCGGCAGCCAGTTCGCCGGCCTGGTCAGCTTCGGGGCCGGGGCGGGGCGCACCAACTGGGTGCAGGCCAGCACCAATGCGCTGCTCAAAGGCGCCACCAGCTTTTCCACCAGCGTGGCGGAGGCGATGCAGCTGCCCCGCGCCTATTCCAACAAGACCGCGATCGTGATCTTGCGCCGCGTTCAGGTCGGGTCGCCGTACCTGGCCCGCAAGATCGACCTGACCTTCGGCAGCGTGGTGGAGGTGCCTGCCGTCGATGAGAACAATACGCCGCTGGCGGTGGTGAAGGAAACCTACTGGCAGCCGGAGCCATTCTCCACCAATGACCATCTGAACACCGGGTATTACTACAGCCCTCATGCGAAGAAGGTGTTCGCCATCCAGTCCGGCCCGTTGAAGGTGACCTGGCGCCGCCTGGCGCCTTTCACCGGGGAAAACGTCCCTGCCGATTATGTGAACCAGCTCGGTGACGCGAATTTCGAGACCAACGGGGCCAACCTCTACCTGCTGCGCACCATGAGCTACATTGTCTCCGGCAGCGCCTCCAAGCCGCCGCTGAAGATGTATTGGACGCAGCGCGAATACCAGACCACCGGCCTGCCGGTGGCCGTGCCGAAGGGCCGTGTCGGGGGCGTCAGCATCGCCTACAACAACGAATTCCCCCGGACGGTGGCGGAGGAGTACCGCGGGCCGGGTTACACCAGCCCCACCGAAGGCAGCACCAACGCGCCCCTGGGTGAGCTGCGCACGCTGTGGTTTGACCAGGCGCAGGGCTTCATCTACGCCTACAACAAGGAGGGCCGGGCCTTTGTGGAAATCCTGGGCGACGCCAGCCCGGACGGCCAGTCCCGGCAGCACCTGGGGTATGAGATCGTGGACGTCTCCAAGCAGCCCACGGCCACGGACATCAGGGTGGAGCTGGGCGAGCGACTGCCCGCCCCGGATCCCGAATCGGCGGACGAACTTTTTGCGGACCCGGTGACCGTGCTCGATGCCATCTATCTCTACCGCCACACGCAGTTGCCCTCGGGGCGCCTGAACCTCTACGCCGCCCGGGAGACCACCAGGCCCAATGATGTGCTGGTGCACTGGCTGGAGCAGGGGGTGGCCGGCATCAAATGGCCCAAGGCCTTTGCGCGCTACACCCAGGTCTGGCCCGACACCCTGGACAAATACAGCCATTATATCCGCCCGGCGGTGGCCACCGAGGCCGAAGCCAGTAAGACCGCGGTGAAGCTGGACACGGGCAATGCCCCCTATATTGAGTTCCAGGATGCCGAAGGCACCCCGCGCGCCAAGCTCACGGCGGAATTCAATTTCTACACCTTCCTGGATGCCACGATTCCGGCGCACCGCACCCTGCTCCGCTTCACCTCCGGGGAGCAGGTGGCTTTCGAGCGCGTTTTCTCCTGGCTGGACAGCACCCTGCGCACGACCAACTACGCCAACTCGGTGGCCACGAACCTGACGGCCATCGGCAACTATGTCCACTATCCGCAATTGTATGCCAATTACTCCAACCGCGTGGCGGCGGCCAACGCCGATTACCTGCCGAAATACAAGGCCTACACAAATTATGTGGCCGCCAGCGACAAATACGAAAAACAATACGCTGCCTACACCAATTACCTCAACCTGAATTATACCTACACCAACCAGTTGGCGAAATATTACGCCTACACCAACTGGCAGGCCGCCTATGATGCCTACGTCCGCTACATCAATGGAGTTGGCAATCCTGTCAATTGCCGCTTCTCCAACAACTTCAACACCGCCTACACCGTGCCCAGCCCCATGTCGTTGTATGGGAATGCCAGCATCACCGGCGGCGCCCTCCACCTGACCGAGGCTTTGTCCGGCCAGTCCGGCTCCTTCGCGCTGACCGGGTTTGTCAATTACGGCAACCTGACCAACCTGACGGCCTCCTTCAACGTCCGGTTGTGGGATGGAACCGCGGGCAAACCGGCGGATGGCTTCAGCTTCAACTTTGGGCCCTCGCCCTACTTGCCGCTCGGCAACGCCCAGGAAGGCATCGCCAGCGGCCTTTCCATCTGCTTCGACACCTATGACAACGGGGTGACTGACCAAGCCCCCGGCATCACCGTCAAATACAATGGGACCACGATCGCGGGCGTGTCTTTGTCTGGACTCAATTATAACTCGGACACACTTTTTGCCATCCCCCGGAATCCGGCGACGGGCGCGCCCATGACCATCCTGACCGACGGCACCTTCTCACCGGTGAAAATCATCCTCGACCGGTATGGGAGGCTGACTGTTTGGTACAAAAATTATCCGGTGCTTAATAACATCTACACCGGTTACACTCCGCGCTCCGGGCTTTTCATCCTCGGCGCCACCACCGGCGCCTATTACACCGCCCAATGGATCGATGATCTGAGCATCGTCGTCAATGATGCGGTCGGTCTCTCCAATCCAGGAACGCAGCCGACTTACGCCGCCTACCCGGGGACTGCCCCCGCCGTGGTGGTGAATCCGGGGACGGCCCCCACCTTCGTGGCGGAGCCGGACGCGCCGGAATTCGGTCCGGCGCCTTCTCCTGATATGTGGGTGATTGATTCCACCACACCCCGCCTGGCCCTGCAGACCGTCTATGTCGGCGAGCGCATCGCGGCGCCGGCTGGCGAACTCGGCCAGGATGGCTATCTGGCCGGGCACATCAACCCGGCCATCGGCACCTTGTTCGACCCGGGCGCCTACCAGGATCCGCTGGCCGCCGGCTTTGAGGCGGCGAACAGGGGGGCGATCATCCCCGTAAACGCCGTGCCGGGGGCCAACTTCCTGGAAGTTTGGTGGTTCCGCACCAATAACGCCGGCGCCGGCCCTAATGCGGGCAACCAGCGCCTCGGCTTCACCCCCATCTACTGGCCCTCGGTGCTGGGCCGCTACACCATTGCCTGGCCATCCAACCCGCGCGAGATTGTCCTGGCCAGCAAGCTCGGCAGCGGCACCTTGGACACCTTTGAGGCGCTGGGCACGATCTACCGCCAGGGCAACCCCTCCCTGCCCGGCTACAACCCCAACGAGGAGCACGCCATCATGGCCGGCGGCATTGCCTATGCCACCCGCGACGATCTGAACCTGACCAATTCCGCGAATTACTCCTCTCACCCGTTTGTACTGGTGGATTACAACGCCGCCGATGGGCGGCCCGCCATCTCCGTCTTCAAGGTGCTGCGCGAAAAACCATCCGCCGGCTATGTCTTCGACTACATCGCGCCGGCCGGGCAGATCCTCCAGCCGCCCATGCCTTTGCCGCTGCTGGCCAAGCCGGTGCTCGGCACCGGGGATAACGCGGTGAACTACAACACCGAGCCGCTCCAGGCCAGCGGCGATTTGCCGGTGGGCTGGTCCAACACTTACAAGAACAATACCCTCTACAGCCATTACCAGCGGTTCACCTGGCGTGACCGCCACAATGACTTCTGGGTTTACCGGGGGCCGCACGCCGGCCTGCCAGCCCTGCAGGTAGGCGCTTATGTGCCCGCCACCAAGGCCTTTACCGCCCTGCCCAACGCGACGGCGGTGGCCAAAACACCTTTCAGCTACACGGTCCACGCCTCGCGGCAGGACGAATACCTGACGGTGACGGTCACCCCGGTGATCGAGTGGCTGGCGGTCAAGGGACTGACCCTTTCCGGCACGCCGGCGGTCAACAATGTGCAGACCAACGTGCTGCAGTTGGTGGTTGAGGATCTCTACGACCACACCAAGGTGACCAACACCCTGCGGTTGGCCGTGGTGGCGTCCGGCTCCATGGTGGCCCAAGCCCCGTTGGCGCTCCCCTGCACCAACAGCTACACCAAATCCCTCGTGGTTTTCAGCGATCGTCCGCCGTTCCTGGCGGTGTCCCCCAACTCCTCCAACAGTTTCACGCTGCGCTATTATTATAAGACTGAGGCCAGCTTCGACTGGCCGGGGATGGGCAGCCCACCCGCGACGGGCAGCATCGTGCCGTATTTGCGGCCGATCAACCCCGCCAACGGGGCCTTCATCGGCGATGGCGCCAACCGCGACACGGATGCGCTGGATATCGTTTACCGCCCGGTCTGGCCGGAGCGGGATCCGGCGGATGGGTCCAAAGCCGTGCCCCAGCTCCCATTCGGCGGCACTCTGGCGGCCTCGAAATTCAACCTGCCAGGCGTGCGGGACATGCTGACGGCCGAAATCCTCTATCAGCAATCGCTGGCCACCAACCTGGTGGCGGCCGATCCCAGTGTCGTCCTGCATGACGCCACCCGCGAGAAATATTCCGACCTCGATGCCCAGGGATTGAAGGTGCTGCCGGGCGGTGTGCTGTCCGATTATTACCAGGGCAAGTATTATTTTCCGAACCTGCCGCCCCATCTCGCCACGCGGCTGTTCTTTGATCCCAACCGGGGTGCCAAAGGTTCCCTGGTGCTGTGCGGGGAATACGTGGCCGAGATCTTGGGCGAAAGCTACGTGATGCTCAATGTGCTGCGCGGATCCGACCTGGCCCTGGCCAAAGGTCTCTGCCCGGCCGGGGACACGGATAAGGGCAAATGGGACACCCTGGTGGACAAGCTGGCGACGGATCTTGAGACTTTTTACGAGAATCCGAATGTGCCCGGGTCCTACATCCCGAATCCAGACTTGGATGAATCGGTGAGCGTGCAGGCTTTGGCGGAGGTCAAGAGCGCCAATACCGCTGTGGACAGCTACGCCCTCAGCGCCGTTGGCCCGGGCGGTGGCTATGTGACCCTGATCGAAGGCAGCGGCACGGCCTTCACCAAACCGGGCGATCCGGTGGCCATGCACATCTTCAAGGTGGGGGGGACGGGATTGTATGTGGGTGAGGTCAAGGTGCTGGCCGCCTCCAACCCGTTGAGCGAGTTGGTCACCTTCCAGCACACCGCCGATGTGGCCGGCCGCTACAGTGAATTCGAGTACGAATGGCGGATTGCGGCGCCGGTTGATGGGTTGCCCCCGGTGTCCGATGCCACCATGTCACGCTATCTCTCGCTCGCCTCCGGCTCGGACCTGCCGCGCCGCACGATCGGCGGCGCCGGGATTCAAGCCTTGGGCGACAATTACGTGGTCATGCGCTACCGCGCCACCGATCCGGCCCATCCGCTCCTCGGCCAATGGTCGGACTGGACGGAACCAAAGCTGGCTGAGGGCTGGATCAAGCGAGTGCTGGCCGGGATCAACCCGTTCACCCAGCGGGTGACCGATCTCTTCAACAACCAGGTCAACACCGACGTCAGCATGCTCACCCAGGCCGGCAAACGCTGGGAGGGGGATGTGGCCCTGAATGCGGCCAGCATGAACAACTTCGGCCTCATCGAAATCTATGAGACGGTGCTGCGCCGCGGGCGCATGCTCAGCATCGAGTCCGGCTACAACTACGGGCCGGCCAACGACGCGCTGCTGCTGGCCGCCGGCTACCTCAACGACCTTTATATGATGGTGGGTGGCGAAGCCTGGGCCGACGCCGCCAACCCGACGATCGGCATTGGGACCAAGGACAAGACCTACGGCGACATCGCCACCGCCCTCTTCGCCTTCAAAGGCCAGGTCGGCTCGCTGCTGGAGGAGGAACTGGCGCTGCTGCGCGGGCGTGACGACTTCCTCATGCCGGGCGTGCGGGTGTCCCCGGTTTACAACCGGCTGGTCTGGAATTATACCCGCGGCATCGCCGCCGGCGAAGTGATCTACGCCCTGAACTATAACATCCAGGAGAATCCGGACCTGACGGCCGATGGAGTGGTCAACGCCGAGGATGCCGCGCACATGTTCCCTCAAGGCCATGGTGATGCTTATGGCCATTATCTCACGGCCCTCAAAGGCTATTACTCGCTGATGATCAATTCCTGCTTCGACTGGGTGCCCCGGATCGAGGCCGTGAACGTGCTGGGCCAGCCCGTCTCGGTCGATTACCAGGATGAGCGGAAATTTGCGGGTGCCGCCGCCGCCTTGGCGCGGGCGGGCCGGCAGGTTTTTGACCTCACCTGGCGGCAGGATTACCAGCAAGTGCACACCGCCGGCTGGGCGCACTTGGGTACCTCCCGGGCCAACAACCAGCACCAATACCTGGCGCCGGGTTCGGTCACCAATTCGGTCACGCGTTATTGGGGGCCGGACCATTGGGCCAGCCGTTCCATGCAGGGCACGTTCCTCAACTGGGTGGTCGGCAACGCCATCCTGCCCGATGTGGACCCCAATCCGCTCCACGAGGGCATCCAGAAAATTGACCGCACCACCGTCCCCGAACTGGTGGAGATGGCCGTTACCGCCGAAGGGCTGCAGACGGCGCTCGACAATGCCGAGGGTGGCCTCAGCCCCTTGGGCATCCCGGAGGGAGGCCTGGCCTTTGACATCAACCCGGCCACGGTGGTGGGCACTGACAACGGCACCCACTTTGAGCAGATCTACCAGCGGGCCAAGACCGCCCTGAACAACGCGGTGGCCTCCTTCGACGACGCCAAGGATGTGACCCGCCTGATGCGCTCCGAGCAGGATTCCCTCGCCGAACAGCAGGCCCAGATCGCCAGCCAGGAACAGGCCTACAACAATTCGCTGATCGAACTGTACGGCACCCCTTATCCCGACGACATCGGCGCCGGCAAGACCTGGAAGCAGGGCTACACCGGCCCGGACCTCATCCACTACTCCTACGCGGATCTGCCGGAGGTGAATTGGAAGGGCGATGATCTGAACCAGCCCACTTCCTTCAAGGTGGATATCCAGACCTTGCCGGAAAAGTGGTATCAGGATAATTACAAGGATCTCGACTTTGTGGTCCAGAACACCGATGGCAGCTATACGGCCAAACGGGATTATATCGAGTATGAGCTGGGGCCGCACGGTTTCTACGACAAACCGTCATCCTGGGCGGGTTCCCGCTATTCGCCGGGCAAAATCCAGCAGGCGATTTCCGAGCTGATCACGGCCCATGCCAAATTGAGCAAGGCTTTTGATGATGCCCAAGGCGACAAGCAGGACTTCGATAAGGCCTTGAAGCTCTTTGAAGCCGACATGGACACCCACAACGATCTGGTGGCCATTGAGGCGGGCAAACTGGCCGCAGACCAGCTCATGGCCACCGTTGCTTATGGCTTTGAACTGTATGACCAGATAGAAAACAGCACTAAGAACACGATTGCCGGGGCGCTGACCAATACCGTGGCCGCCTTGCCCGCGTCGTTCATCGCCGGACTGGCGGCGGGCGGCGACATGACGGCGCCAGCCAAAGCTGCCCTGCAGATGGCGGGCATGACGGTCACGGAAGTGCTGGACAAGCTCAAGCTCGCCAAATTCATCCTTGTCACCAGCCTCAACTTCTCGATTGAAACTGAGAATCGCTGGCTGGAGTTCGGCCTTAAAGCGCCGCTGGAGTGGGAGAAGGAGCTGCGGGGCACGGTGGCTGAGCTGGGCAAAACCATCAACGATCTGAACGACCACATGGTGGCCATCAACTTGCAGCTGCGCGCCTATGACGATGCCAAGCGCAAGTACCGCAGCCTGGTGGCGGAAGGGGATCGCATCCAGGCCGAACGCGAAGTTTACCGCCAGCATGCGGCGGCGGTCATCCAGGGTTTCCGCACCCGGGACGCCGCCTTCCGGCTCTTCCGCAACGAGAAGCTGGAGCGCTACAAGACGCTGTTTGACCTGGCTGCCCGGTACGCCCTTCTGGCCGCCAATGCCTACGATTATGAGACCGGGCTGCTCAACACCACGGCCGGCCGCGCCTTTGTCGCCCGCATCATCCAGGCCCGGGCTCTGGGGGTGGTCCGCAATGGCGAACCCCAATACGCCGGCAGCGATACCGGTGATCCCGGCCTCTCCAGCACCCTGGCTGAAATGAGGGCTGATTGGGATGTCCTGCGCGGCCGCCTGGGCTTCAACAATCCGGACGCCTATGGCACCACCGTCTCCCTGCGCACCGAGAACCTGCGCATCCTGCCCTCCACGGATGGCGATTCCAACTGGAAGGATGTGCTGCAGGCCTCGCGGGTGAGCAACCTGCTGGCGGATCCCGATGTGGCCCGCTACTGCATGCAGATCAGCGACGGGACCGGCCTGCCGGTACCTGGCATCATCCTCACCTTCCGCACCACGATCGCCGAGGGTTACAACCTGTTCGGCCGCGAGCTGGCCGCCGGTGACGCTGCCTTCACGCCCAGCTCCTTCGCCACCAAGATCTTCGGCGTCGGCATCGCCATGGAAGGTTACCGGGGCATGGCGGATCCCTCCAGCACCAGCACTGCGGGCGGGACTTCCCCGTCGGATCCCGGCAGCTGGTTCCTGGATCCCCTGGCGCTCTCCGCCACTCCTTATGTCTATCTCATCCCGGTGGGCGTGGATTCCATGCGCAGCCCGCCGTTGGGCGATGCCAGCACCATCCGGACTTGGAACGTCGATGATCTGGCCATCCCGATGCCGTTCAACATCGGCGCCTCCGACTTCTCCACCAAGAAGCTGTGGCAGTCCAGCGATTCCCTCACGGAAGACCTGTTCAGCATCCGCAAGCACCAGGCCTTCCGCCCGGTCTCCGCGACCGACTTCTTCAGCCGGGATCTCTACGGCGATGCCGGCACGCTGCGGCGAACCCAATTCACCAACAACCGCCTGGTGGGCCGCTCCGTCTGGAACAGCCAGTGGAAGCTGATCATCCCGGGCAAGACGCTGCTCAATGATCCCAACGAGGGCTTGGATCGTTTCATCCAGACCGTCAAGGACTTGAAGCTGCATTTCGTCACCTATTCCTACTCGGGCAATTAACAGAACCATCTCCGAACTTGCTATGAACATGCAACCTTTACGGTCCGCCCGGTCCCTTGTGACACGTTATTCGGCCGCGGCCGCCCTGGCGCTCCTGGCGCCGCTGGTGGCCTGCGCCTTCCCGCCCGCCCCCAACCACACCATCTACGGTGTGGTGCGCGATGAGATGGGGGATCCCATCGTAGTCACCAATGCCGTGGTCATCCTGGAGACCGCCACGGGCGTCCAGGTTAAAACCACCGTCGTTCCCGGGCTGGCGCCGGGCATGAATTATCGGCTGCGCGTGCCGATGGATGCGGGCTTGACGAGCGACAATTACAAGCCCACCGCCTTGCGGCCTCTGGTCTCCTTTACCATCAAGGTCAAAATCGGGCAGACCACCTTCCTGCCCATGGAGCTGCACGGGGCGTTTGCCAGCCTGGGCGCCCCCGCCAAGACCACCCACCTGGATCTGACCCTCGGCGAGGACTCCGATGGCGACGGCTTGCCCGACGCCTGGGAACGGGCCTTGATCGACCGGATGGGTGGGAAGCTGACCCTGGCGGACATCAAGCCGGGCGCTGACTCCGATGGTGACGGCCTGACCAACCTGCAGGAGTACCTGGCCGGCACTTACGCCTTCGATCCGCTCGATGGTTTGCCATTGACCATGGCCGGCATGAACCAGGGCCGGCCCCAAATGGATTTCATGGCCATCCGGGGGCGTTCCTATGGCATCCTGACGAGCAACGACATGCTGAATTGGACCCCCGTGGACTTCCGCGTGGTGGATGGCGGCGCGGACAACTCCGTGCTGCGCACTTATACCGCCGTCGATGTCCGCGTCGTGCGCGCGGAAGTCGTCTCCCCCGATGGCCAGCCGGTTTCGGAACGGGCTTTTTTCAAGCTCATGGCCCAATAAGGCGGCGGCTTGCGCTCCTATGAACCCCAGCCTGCGGCCCCGCCTTTGGATCATTGGCCTTGGTGCCTTGGCTTGCGTGGCGGCGGTGGCGCTTCTGCTCCACCGGCGCCCGGCCTCGGCGGCCAGTTTGCCTGAGCTGCCCCGGTCGCAGCTCACGCAGGTCAGCGGGCGCTACTACCGGCCGGGGGCAGGTGCCTCCTACACCGGTTGGATGGTGGAGAGCTACGAAAACGGGCGGCTGAAATGCCGCTCGGCGGTCTCCAACGGCCTGCTGGAGGGGTTCACCATGGGCTGGCACACCAACGGGCAGCAGCAGATCCAGGAATGCTTCCTGGCTGGCGTCTCCCACGGGCGCCGGACCAAATGGCACGAGAATGGCGCCAAACAGTCGGAGGCCGACATTGTGGAGGGGAAAATCCAAGGCACTTTCCGCCGCTGGCACCCGGGTGGCGCCCTCGCGGAGGAAATCTCGATGAAGGACGGCCAGCCCCACGGCCTCTCCCGCGCCTTTTACCCGAGCGGCCAGTTGAAGGCCCAGGCGCGGATGCACCTGGGGCAGGTTGTGGAGCAGAAATTCTGGCCTGAAAAGGCGGTGGAAGCCGCCTCGTCCACTCCAACCAACGCCCCCCTGGCGGCCCAGCTTAGCCCGGAAAAACCATGAACATCCCTACCGCCTGCCGCCGCTTGGCGGCCTGCCTGGCCTTCCCCCTGCTTTTTTCACTGCGAACTCTGGCCGGGGCGCCCGGTGTGGATTGGGATGTCGCCGCCGCGGGCGGCGGCTCCAGCTCCGGCGGTCGCTATTCGGTAACGGACACCGTGGGGCAGATGCAGACCGAGGCCATGGGTGGGGGCGCTTTTTCCGTGGCGCCCGGATTCTGGAGCCTGGAAGGAACGCCCGTCACCCCCACGCTGATCACCCAGCACCCGGCCAGCCAGGTGGTCAATCCCGGGGCCAATGTGAGCTTTGCCGTGGCCGCCATCGGCACTCCCCCGCTCGTTTACCAGTGGCGGATCAATGGCGCACCCATCCCCGGCGCCAATTCAGACCGCCTGGATCTGGCGAATGTGACCACCGCCCAGGACGGCAGCTACACCGTGGAGGTGGCTAATGCGGTGGGGACTGTGACCAGCCTGGCGGCGATCCTGAGTGTCAACCGGCCCGTCGTGATCACCCGCCAGCCGGTCAGCCAGATGGTGAATCCGGGGGCCAGCCTGACTTTCTCCGTGACGGTCACCGGAACCGTGCCCATTGCTTGCCAATGGCGTTTCAACGGCGTGCCGGTGGCCGGCGCCAATGCGGCCAGCCTGACGGTGAACAGCATCACGGCCGCCCAGGCGGGGGAATACGCGGTGGAAGCCAGCAACGTGCTGGGAACCGTGGTCAGCGCCACCGCCACTTTGGGCGTCAACACGGTGCCGGCCATCACCCAGCAGCCGGCCAGCCAGGCGGTGAATCCGGGTTCTGGCGTGACCTTCGTGGTCGTGGCCGCCGGGACCACGCCCTTCACCTATCAATGGTGGTTCAATGGCGTGGCCATCCCGGGCGCCAATGCGGCCAGCCTGACGATCAATAACGTGGCCTCCGCCAGCTTGGGGAGTTACTCCGTGGTGGTGGGCAACGTTGTGGGGTCCACCACCAGTGCGGCGGCGGTTTTGAGCTTGAGCACGGCGGCGGCCATCACCCAGCAGCCGGCCAGCCAGGCGGTGAATCCCGGGGCGAGCGTGACCTTTTCCGTCGCGGCCACTGGCAACAGCCTGCTGGGCTACCAGTGGCGGTTTAACGGGGTGCCGATCCCCGGTGCGGCCTCCCCCAGCCTGACCTTGAATAATGTGTCCGCCGCCAGTGCCGGGGCTTATGCGGTGGATGTGATCAGCACGGCGGGAACCGTGGCCAGCGCAGCCGCCATCTTGAGTGTCAACACCCCGGTGGCCATCACCCAGCAGCCGGCCAGCCAGACCGTCAATCCCGGGGCGAGCGTGACCTTTAATGTGACGGCCACCGGGACCGGGCCGCTCACCTACCAATGGAAGTTCAACGGTTCGCCACTGGCGGGCGCCACGGCGGCCAGCCTGACGCTGAACAGCGTGACGGCGGCCCAGGCCGGCGCCTACACGGCGGAGGTGGGCAACGTGGTGGGCACAATCGCGAGCGCGGCGGCCAATTTAAGTGTCAATACGCCGGTCACCATCACCCAGCAGCCGGCCAGCCAGACCGTCAATTCCGGGGCCAGCGTGACCTTCACGGTGGTGGCCAGCGGGACCGATCCGCTCACCTACCAATGGAAGTTCAACGGTTCGCCACTGGCGGGTGCCACGGCGGCCAGCTTGACGCTGAACAATGTGGCCACGGCTCAGGCGGGAGCCTACACGGTGGAGGTGGGCAACGTGGTGGGCACGGTGGCCAGTTCCGCCGCGACTTTGAGCCTGAACACGCCGGTCACCATCACCCAGCAGCCGGCCAGCCAGACCGTCAATCCGGGGGCCAGCGTAACCTTTAATGTGGCGGCCAGCGGGACCGGGCCACTCACCTACCAATGGAAATTCAACGGTTCGCCCATCGGGGGCGCCACGGCGGCCAGCCTGACGCTGAACAACGTGGCCACGGCCCAGGCCGGCGCTTACACCGTGGAAGTCGGCAACGTGGTGGGCACGGTAACCAGCTCCGCTGTGACCTTGAGCCTGAACACGGCCGTCACCATCACCCAGCAACCGGCCAGCCAGACCGTCAATCCGGGGGCCAGCGTGACCTTCACGGTGGTGGTCACCGGGACCGCCCCGTTCACTTACCAATGGAAATTCAACGGTTCGCCGATTGCGGGCGCCACCGCGTCCAGTCTGACGCTGAACAACGTGGCCACGGCCCAGGCCGGCGCTTACACGGTGGATGTGA